>CAMEVC010000003.1 GCA_945939115.1 uncultured Eubacterium sp. | reverse complement strand
TTGCCCGAAAATAAAGGAAAGTTGAGAGCAAACACGAAAAACTTTCAGTTTATCTATGTAAAGAGGTCTCTTTAACAATAATAGAGTCGAAAACGGAAAAAATGTCACAAAAACAGGATATTTTACGGATGAAGAAAAAGAAAGGATATTGCTTTACATAGTGCGGAATATTGTCATGCTAACAAATCGCAGTGCTTCCGTCTTGTTTTATAGGCAGGCTTCAACAATTGCCTTAGTTACTTCCGGTTTGTTCATTGAATATAGATGGACGCCGTCCACACCATTATCAAGAAGATCTCTTACCTGCTTAATTGCAAAGTCAATTCCGGCTTTCTTAAGGTCTTCTGGGTTATCAGAATACCTTGCGACTATGTCAGAGAAATTCTTTGGAATCGAGGTTCCTGAAAGAGAGATAATTGTTCCAATCTGCTTTGCAGAAGTTACTGGCATAACGCCGGCATGAACAGGAACGTTAATTCCGGCAAGTGGCGCTCTATCAAGAAATCTATAGAATACGCTGTTATCCATAAAAAGCTGACTGATTAGTTCATCGCAGCCCGCATAAATCTTTTGTCTGAGATTCAATAAATCCTCTTCAAATGTTGCTGATTCAAAGTGCTTCTCCGGATAGCAGGCTCCATAAACTTTGAAATTAGAATTATGATTTTTAATGTGACTTACAAGCTCGTTTGCGTGAGCAAATTCCATTGAGTTAAATTGTTCGTCTGTCATAGTGGCAGGTCTGTCGCCGCGAAGAGCTAAGATTCTATTAATTCCAGCCTCCTCTAAGTCAACTAAAACCTTGTCTATATCAGCCTTGGTATTGCCTACACAGGTAAGGTGTGCGATGGCAGGCAAATGCCTCTCGTTCTGAATGTATGAAGCGGTCTCCAGAGTTTTTCCGGCCTGGCTTCCACCAGCCCCGTAGGTTACTGATATAAATTCTGGGTTTAGCAAACTAAGCTCATCAATCACTGAAAAAATCCCGCTAAAATCTACATCTTTCTTTGGTGGAAAAATCTCCACTGAAATTTTATCTGTATATTGGCTCACACTAGACCTCCTGTAATTTTTTTAAACTTTAAACTTTATTTATTTTAATCCTTTATGGTTGAATTAGCAATAAGGCAGAAGATAGTTCGTTTTTATGAGCTTGACGGAAACCTGATTGAAGTTGGAACTCCTGCATATCCAAGCATTTTTCTTTGCTGTTCATTCTCGACAAATTCAGCAAGTATGTTGATATTGAAATTATGGGCCATAGATGAGATGGAGGTGATAATATCACGGCTTATGTCGTTGTTGGTGATTTCTCTGGTAATGGAGCCATCTAATTTAATAACATCAAACACATTATACTGAAGGTATTTAAATGATAAACTCCTGGAAGTTATCTACTTCCGTAATGTAAAAAAATATGAAAGAAACTACCCCATAGAATAGTACAACAGCTATTAGCACAGGAAGGGAAAAAATAGCCTGATGTATAGATGCGTCCATGCTTTCTGCACCGTGGATGTATTTTTTATGCTTCCTGTAGAATCTGTAAACACAATTATACATTAAAGATGTCATGATTGCAGAAAAGAATGCGGTGAAAACACCCTTGGCACCAAAGCTGACAATTTCGAAAGTGCTCATATTCATTGCACCACTGAATATAGCAAAAACCAGGAGAGAAGCAAATACAAATGAATAATTACTGTCACTTGTGACAAGACCAAAATTCACCACACATATAGGAGTGGCTGTTAAACTTCGTACGGGAATTGCATAGTAAGGGTACCAGCGGAATAGTGGTTAAACTTTAGAATGAAATGATAATTTTCAGATTTATATTTGTTGTGGAACTGATTGCATATATGATATTATTCATTAAGAAATTGCAATATTGGAGGAAGAATGTCTATGGATACAGCTGATAATTTTCTGATGATTAATAAACTACATATGACTATGATAACTCTGTATAGGGGGGATTCGAAAAGAATCCAGCATTTTTGCAAAGTGCATAGTTATGCAAAGCTAATCGGAGAGATGGAGAATGTTGATGCAGATACGCTGTTTACTATTGAAGTTGCGGCATTAACACATGATATTGGAATTCATGTATGCGAAGAAAAGTATGGCTGCTGCTATGGGAAACTTCAAGAAAAAGAAGGACCGGATATTGCCCAAAAGATGCTTTCTGAGCTTGGCTTTGAAAATGCTGTTTCAGACAGAGTTCAGTATCTGATAGCTCACCATCATACATATACTGACATTGACAGCATAGATTATCAGATACTTGTTGAGGCTGATTTCCTAGTGAATATGCATGAAGATTGTTTATCAGCGGATGCCATAGAATCAGCTTATAATAAAATTTTTAAAACAGAATCCGGGAAGAAAATATGCAGAGAGATGTTTGGCGTATGATATGTCCTAAATGTGGAAAAGAAATGATAGTCGTGTTGCTACTATAATCTAGAATGAGGAAGAATTTAAGGGCACAGATATTGAATCTGCGCCCTTTTTTCACCTCTTTTGATTAATGGGTTGAAGTCCCTCTTTTCTGGCATTGTGTTTTTGATTTTGATTTTCCGGCTTACTTTTGTGAGTTATACTATTGAACTTATCTAAATTCTTTTGTTCGTTTATATTTTCTTGTTCTTTTTTATTCATGATGTCACCTCGATATTATTATGTTCAGTATGGCATCAAATAATAAACAAAGTATGACCTTCCATATTCTTCTTTTTTCAGATTTTTCAGATTAATGGTTATATTTTTTGATAAAATGCCGATTAAAATGATAAGGTTATTTGTAGGTATTCAATATATACAACCGAAACGGATTTCGGTATACAAACAGCATTCAGGGAGGAATGAATATGAGAAGTGTTTCTAATGGTGTGAGCAGATATTTTGCTTACACTAATCAAAGTGTCTATCAAAACAGCAAAGCATTTTCAACAAATGTTGAAGTACGGCAGAAGAGGAGAATGCTTTCGGATGTTAATCAAAATACTAAGAATCCTTCAACGAAGACGACAGGCATTAATTCAATTCTAGGTAGTATCCAAAGTTACAGTGATACATTAAGAATGCAGAAACAGCAATCAAATGCTACTGCTCTCAAATTAAAAAAACTTAAATACCATTTTAAGAATATTTCTTCAAAAATACTGAGTAGTAAAACTTCTGTGACTGCAAGACAAGTGGCAAGCCAGGCAAGAAGAGAGGTGCTTAGGCTCAAACGCGAAAAGAAGAATGAGAAATACGACAGCAAAGAAATAGAGGCAGCGATAATACATGCAAAAGCTATGGAACGCGTTGCCAAGAAAAAGGCGAAACATCTTGAAGAAGAGGAGATGGCAGAAGCTTCTGGAGGACCATGTGCGGGTAATATGGTAAACGAAGAAGAAAGCGTAAGAATAACTGATAAAGAGTATGAATTGTCAGAAGATTTCTTGTGCGATGAGGAGACTTTAGACGATATTCCGGATATGGAGCAATTCTCCGAGGAGACTTTAGACGACATTCCGGACATGGTGGATTTCTCTGAAGAGATTAAGGGGATGCTCGAAGATGTTAATGATATGCTTGAAGAGATTGGGCTTGATGAATTGTTAGATTCGCCTGTTTCAGGAAAAGGTGACATGGACCCGGCAGATATTAAAGCTATGAAGATAAAGCACCGCAATAAGGAAATGAAAGACATTGTGAAGGCAGATGCAGAATATTTGAAAGCAGTGTTTGAACATCTGGAGCAAATGAAGGAAGAAGGAACGGTATCCGGCAATGCAAATGCAACAACCCAGGCTGTTTCATCCGCTATCGGAATGGCTGGCAGTGTATCTGAACCGGTTATTAATGTACAGATATAGTAATACATAATAAAAAGACTTTTCGGAAGATAAGTTGATATTTAGAATAGAAAGGCAGCAAATATGGTAATTACAACTTTGTGTTATATAGAAAATGATGGTAAGTATCTTATGCTTCACAGAGTTAAGAAGCATAACGATATTAATGAGGGTAAGTGGATTGGTGTCGGCGGACATGTGGAAGGCGCAGAGACGCCGGAGGAGTGTCTTATCCGTGAGGTTAAGGAAGAGACTGGACTTACGCTTACTTCGTATAAGTTTCGAGGATTAGTTACATTTATAAGTGATGGATGTGAGCCGGAGCTTATGTGTCTGTTTACGGCAGATGGATTCGAAGGAAATCTTATTGAGTGCGATGAGGGGGAACTTAGCTGGATAGACAAGGATAAGGTTCTTGAACTTCCGACATGGGAGGGGGACCGGGTATTTCTGGAGCTTTTGCTTGGGGAAAATGACAGTTTTTTTTCAATTAAGTTAAGATATCAGGGGGATAAGCTGATTGAGAAAGATGTAAAGCTATACTGAACTTATAATGTGGTGTATAATATTATGAGTGGTGTTATCGGAAGAGTAACAGGATTAGCACGGAATCAGCAAGGAAAGGGAAGGAGTAAATTTCAATGATTATAGATTTTCATACACATACATTTCCACCAAAGATTGCGGCCGCAGCTTTGGACAAGTTATCTGATAATTCGGGTTCGAGACCATATTCTAATGGAATGATAGATGGGCTGCAGGATTCAATTAAGAAATCAGGAATAGATATGGCGGTGGTGCTGCCAGTTGCAACAAGTCCCTCACAGTATGAAACTATCAACAGGGTTGCGATAGAGACTAATGAGCATACAGATGAGACGGGGATTTTATCTTTTGGAGGAATCCATCCTGATAATGATAATTATAAGGATATTCTTAGTTCATTAAAGAATAATGGCGTCAAAGGAATTAAGCTTCATCCGGTCTATCAAAATGTAAACTTTGACGATATCAGGATGAAGAGAATAGTGTATGAAGCCAGCAGCTTAGGGTTGATTACGCTTGTTCATGCGGGATATGATATTGGATTTCCCGGGTGGAATCAGGCTGTTCCGCAAAGAATTATTAATGTAATAAAAGATGTCGAACCGGAAAAGCTGGTTCTGGCACACATGGGCGGCTGGAACTGTTATGAGGATGTTTGTGAGCTGATTGCAGGAAAAGAGGTTTATCTTGATACTGCATTTACAATTAATCCAATTGAGAAGAAGGATGGAACCGGATTGTCAAAATATAATGATGTCCAGTTGACTAATGAACAATTTGTTAATCTTGTACGCAAGCATTCTGCAGATAGAATTCTATTTGGAAGTGATAGTCCGTGGACAGATCAGGGGCAGTATGTGGAACTAATAAAGAATTCGGGATTAACAGATGAGGAGGCTGAGAAAATACTTGGTGCAAACGCAGCCAGACTGCTGGACATATAGGGATGCGTGAAAATAATCAGTATTATAATTGCAGTACTGTGTAAAAAAATGTATAATTACAAATGGTGCGTTTATGCATATTAAAACATAAATACAAAGGGGTACAATTTAATGGGTAAAAGGGAAGATATTCATAAGGTTCTGATAATTGGTTCAGGTCCAATTATTATCGGTCAGGCGTGTGAGTTTGACTATTCAGGAACACAGGCATGTAAGGCACTTCGCAGCCTTGGTTATGAGATTGTATTGGTTAATTCTAATCCGGCTACAATCATGACAGATCCTGAAATTGCTGATGTCACCTACATCGAGCCACTTAATGTAGACAGATTGGAACAGATTATTGCGAAGGAGCGTCCGGATGCAGTTCTTCCTAACCTTGGAGGGCAGTCAGGTCTTAATCTTTGTTCAGAGCTTGCTGAAAAAGGTATTCTCGACAAATATAATGTTCAGGTTATTGGTGTTCAGATTGATGCCATTCAGAGAGGCGAAGACAGAATTGAGTTTAAGCATACAATGGAAAAGCTTGGCATTGAGATGGCAAGATCAGAGGTTGCTTACTCAGTAGATGAAGCTTTAGAGATAGCTTCAAGACTTCATTATCCGGTTGTCTTAAGACCAGCCTACACTATGGGTGGAGCAGGCGGAGGTCTTGTTTATAACGAAGAGGAATTAAAGACAGTATGTGCCAGAGGTCTTCAGGCCAGTCTGGTAGGTCAGGTTCTTGTTGAGGAATCTATCCTTGGATGGGAAGAACTTGAGTTAGAGGTAGTTCGTGATTCAGACGGTAATATGATTACGGTATGTTTCATTGAGAATATTGATCCATTGGGTGTTCATACAGGTGATTCTTTCTGTTCAGCACCAATGCTTACCATTTCTGAAGATGTCCAGAAGAGATTACAGGAGAAGTCATACAAGATAGTTGAGGCTATTCAGGTAATCGGCGGAACTAATGTACAGTGGGCTCATGATCCGGTAACTGACAGAGATATTATTATTGAGATTAATCCGCGTACATCCCGTTCATCTGCACTTGCTTCAAAGGCAACTGGTTTCCCGATTGCTCTTGTTTCGGCGATGCTTGCAGCGGGTCTTACACTTGCAGACATTCCATGTGGCAAGTATGGCACATTGGATAAGTATGTTCCGGACGGAGATTATGTGGTAATTAAATTCGCCCGTTGGGCTTTCGAGAAGTTCAAAGGTGTTGAAGATAAGCTCGGCACACAGATGCGTGCTGTAGGTGAAGTAATGAGTATAGGTAAGAACTTCAAGGAAGCTTTCCAGAAGGCTATCAGAAGTCTTGAGACAGGACGTTACGGCCTGGGTCATGCTAAGAACTTTGATTCCCTGTCTAAGGAAGAGCTACTTAAGAAGCTTATTTATCCTACAAGTGAGAGATATTTCATTATCTATGAAGCATTAAGAAAAGGTGCCACACCGGATGAAATCCATCAACTTACTAAGATTAAGCATTACTTCCTTGAGCAGATGAAGGAGCTTGTTGAAGAAGAGAATGCTCTTATGGCAAATAATGGAAGTCTTCCATCAGATGAGGCTCTTATTCAGGCTAAGAAGGACGGTTTCTCTGATAAATATCTTGGACAGATTCTTTCAATCCCAGAGGAAGAAGTCAGAAATAAAAGACTTGCTCTTGGTATGAAGGAAGCCTGGGAGGGTGTTCATGTCAGTGGCACTAAGGACAGTGCTTATTATTATTCAACATATAATGCCGAGGACAAGAATCCGGTAAGTACAGGTAAGCCTAAGGTAATGATTCTTGGTGGCGGTCCTAACAGAATTGGACAGGGTATTGAGTTTGATTACTGTTGTGTACACGCTTCTTTAGCGCTTAAGAAGCTTGGATTTGAAACTATTATTGTTAACTGTAATCCGGAGACAGTATCAACGGATTATGATACATCAGATAAGCTTTACTTTGAACCATTAACACTCGAGGATGTATTAAGCATTTATGAGAAGGAGCAGCCGGTTGGTGTTATTGCCCAGTTTGGTGGACAGACTCCGCTCAACCTTGCTGCAGATCTTGAGAAGAACGGTGTTAAGATTCTTGGTACAGCTCCGTCTGTTATCGACCTTGCAGAGGATAGAGACCTTTTCCGTGCTATGATGGAAAAGCTTGAAATTCCTATGCCGGAGTCAGGTATGGCTGTAAATGTTGAGGAAGCTTTAGAGATTGCAGACAGAATTGGATATCCTGTAATGGTTCGTCCTTCTTATGTTCTTGGCGGCAGAGGTATGGAAGTTGTTTATGATGCTGAGGCAATGGTAGGCTACATGAACGCAGCAGTAGGTGTTACACCTGACAGACCAATCCTTATCGACAGATTCCTAAATCATGCTACAGAGTGTGAGGCTGATGCAATCAGTGACGGTACACATGCATTTGTTCCGGCTGTTATGGAGCATATTGAATTAGCAGGTGTTCATTCAGGAGATTCAGCATGTATACTTCCTTCTCGTCATATTTCAGAGGAGAATGTAAAGACTATTAAGGAGTACACAAGAAAGATTGCAGAAGAGATGCATGTAAAGGGACTTATGAATATGCAGTATGCTATCGAAGATGGCAAGGTATATGTTTTAGAGGCAAACCCAAGAGCATCCCGTACAGTACCTCTTGTATCTAAGGTATGTAATATCCGTATGGTACCTCTTGCAATTGAAATAGTTACAGCAGAGCTTACAGGTAAGGAATCACCGGTTCCGGCGCTTAAGGAGCAGGATATTCCATACTATGGTGTTAAGGAAGCTGCATTCCCATTCAATATGTTCCAGGAGGTTGACCCTGTACTTGGACCGGAAATGCGTTCTACAGGTGAGGTTCTCGGACTTTCCCAGTTCTGGGGAGAAGCATTCTATAAGGCTCAGGAAGGTATTCAGTCAAAGCTTCCACTTTCCGGAAAGGTACTTATTACTGTTAATGACAAGGATAAGTCAGAGGTAGTTGAGGTTGCCAAAGGATTTGAAGAGATTGGGTTTGAGATATTGGCTTCAAAGGGAACATGTAAGATTCTTGCTGAGAATGGAATTAATTCTAAAGAAGTTCTGAAGATTAATGAGGGAAGACCTAATATTCTTGATATAATTCTTAATGGAGAGGTTGACCTGGTAATTAATTCTCCGGTAGGAGATAAGAGTGCTGTTGATGACAGCTATTTAAGAAAGGCTGCAATCAAGAAGAAGATACCTTATATGACAACTATGGCTGCTGCAAAGGCAACTGTAAGCGGTATTAAGACAATTAAGGAAAGAGGCAATAGTGAGGTCAAGTCACTTCAGGAGCTTCACGCATCTATTTCTGATAAATAATTCAGAATGATTATTATTGGACATAAAAAGACGCAGGGACATAAAAGCCCCTGCGTCTTTTTTATTCGCCTCTTCCAAGTAAGAATGCTTTCTGGTTTAATTCAAGGAACTTGGCTGGAACACATTCCTCAATGGCTTTCTGCCATTTCTCTACAGAGATATCAAAATACTTAGATACACGTCCCATAAGAACAATATTGACAGCCTTAGAGGAACCTGCCTCGTTAGCTAACTTTAAGCAGTCCATAGCATCAACTTTAACTCCTGTTGTCTCAAGTTTTGCAATAAGGTCTTTTGGATATTCCATGGCACCTGTGATAACAGGCATCGGGTCAATCTCCTGTGTGTTAGTGATGATTCTGCCATCCGGTTTAAGGTACTCAAGATACCTGGCAGCTTCAAGCTTTTCAAAGGAAACGATTACATCAGCTTCTCCTTTATCGATAATAGGAGAGTATACCTTCTCGCCAAATCTTACATATGTAACAACGCTTCCGCCTCTCTGGCTCATTCCGTGTACTTCAGAAACCTTGACATCATACCCTTCAGAAAGAAGAAGGTGTCCTAATAACTTGCTGGCAAGAAGTGAACCCTGTCCACCAACACCAACAATCATAATATTCTTTGTCATCTTCTTATACCTCCTCTGGATCTAATGCGCCTAATTTACACATCTGTGTACATACGCCGCAGCCTACACAAAGTGTGGAATCAATGCTTGCTTTTCCATTCTTCATGCTGATAGCTGGACATCCAATCTTCATGCAGGACTTACAGCCAACACATTTGTCAGACTTAACAGTAAGCGGTTTGTTATGCTTAACATACTTAAGAAGAGCACATGGGCGACGGCTGATAATAACTGAAGGCCCTTCAAATGATAATTCTTCTTTAAGGACAGCATCACATTCAGCAAGGTTGTAAGGGTCAACAACTGTAACGCGCTCGAACCCCATAGCTTTACACAATGCTTCAAGATTAATCTTACCTGCCGGGTCACCCTTAATGTTATATCCGGTTGTAGGATTCTGCTGATGTCCTGTCATACCTGTGATAGAGTTATCTAAGATAATAACGGTAGAGTTGCTCTGATTGTAAGCAATATTGGCAAGGCCTGTCATTCCTGAGTGCATAAATGTAGAATCACCGATAACGGCAACAGTTTTTCCTTCACTTTCTTTGCCTAATGCTTTGTTAAATCCATGGATAGCGCTGATTGAACCGCCCATACATAAAGTCATATCCATAGCTGATAATGGTGCTACTGCACCGAGTGTGTAACACCCGATATCACCAAGAACTGTGCATTTGTTCTTAGATAATGTGTAGAAGATACCTCTGTGAGGACATCCGGCACACATTACAGGTGGTCTTACCGGCAACTGTTCATCAAGCTTAACTGACTTGGCAACCTCAACTCCAAGCGCTTTAGCAATCATGTTCTGGCTGTATTCGCCTTCCATAGGGAAGATATCCTTTCCGGATACACTAAGACCTAATGACTTGCAGTGATTTTCAATAATCGGATCAAGCTCTTCAATTATAACAAGCTTTTCAACCTTAGAAGCGAAATCAAGGATTAGATCCTTTGGAAGAGGATTAATCATACCAAGCTTTAAGATGCTTGCCTTGTCGCCAAAAACTTCCTTAGCATACTGATAGCTTGTAGAAGATGTGATAATACCAAGCTTAGTGTCGCCCATCTCAACTCTGTTGAAATAGCAGTTGTTAGCATATTCAGCCAGCCTTCTCATACGATCTTCAACGAATGGATGACGTTTGATGGCATTACCCGGCATCATAACATATTTAGCGATGTTTTTCTCGTATTTCTTAGTTTCTGGAGTAACCCTGTCAGCGGTTTCAACAACACTCTGAGAGTGGGCAACTCTTGTACACATCTTGATAATCACAGGTGTATCATATTCCTCTGATAATTCAAAGGCGCGTTTAGCAAATTCAAGTGCTTCGGCTGAATCAGACGGCTCAAGCATAGGTACTTTAGATGCAATAGCGTGATGCCTTGAATCCTGCTCATTCTGTGATGAATGCATTCCTGCATCGTCTGCAACGCAGATAACCATACCACCGTTAACACCTGTGTAAGAGCATGTATAGAGTGGGTCAGCAGCCACATTGAGTCCAACATGCTTCATGCCACAGAAGCTTCTTTTTCCTGCAAGAGAAGCGCCAAATGCAACTTCCATAGCTACCTTTTCATTAGGCGCCCATTCGCAATAGATTTCATCGTACTTTGCAGCTTCTTCAGTCACCTCTGTACTAGGTGTTCCAGGGTAGCTTGATACAACGCTGCAGCCTGCCTCATAGAGACCTCTGGCAAATGCCTTGTTTCCTAACATTAATTGTTTCATAATACTTTTCCTTTAAATAAAATATTTATTGATTATGATAAATCGTCCTGACTCATAGTCGTGATTCCATTAGCAGTGACGATATCATAAGCTTTTTTGTTGTCCGCAACACTCAGAATCATATCAACCTTTCCTGTTGTGTGAGATGTAAATGCATACATATACTCAAGGTTGATTGAATTCTCGCCAAGGAGATTAAGCACATTTGTTAAGCTTCCCGGCTTGTCGTCGATTTCAATAGCTAAAACATCTTTCACAGAGAAAATAAATCCGGCATCCTTAAGGATGGTAGAAGTATTGTATAAATCATTAGTGATAAGTCTTACAATACCGAAATCTTCAGCTTCAGCTAAAGACATAGCTCTGAGATTGATGTTGCTTTTAGAAAATGCAGAAGTAACCTCTGCTAATTTGCCTGGTTTGTTCTCCAGGAAAACGGAAATCTGTTTAACTGTCATAATAGCCCCCATTCCTGTGCGATTACGCACTAACTTAATTGTTTAATAAATAATTATCCTTTATAAAGGTTTCTCTTATCAATTACTCTGACAGCTTTACCTTCACTTCTTGTGATTGTCTTAGGATCAACGAGTTTAACCTTAGCATAAATACCAAGCATAGCCTTGAGTGCATCGACAAGGTCCTTCTCCTTAGCTGAAATAGTACCAACATTGTCGGAGAACATCTCTGCTGTCATCTCAACCTGAACCTCAATTGTATCACTGTTATTGACACGGTCAACGATAATCTGGTAATTAGCCGGATAACCCTTGTTTAAGAGAACTGTCTCAATCTGAGAAGGGAATACATTAACGCCCTTAACAATAAGCATATCATCGCTTCTGCCGAGTGGTTTAGTCATTCTTACATGAGTTCTTCCACATGAGCATTTCTCATGGCTTAAGATGCAGATATCTCTTGTTCTGTATCTGAGAAGCGGAAAAGCTTCCTTAGTGATGCAGGAGAATACTAATTCGCCCTTCTCGCCATCTGGTAAAACTTCACCTGTCTTAGGATTGATAACTTCAGCGATAAAGTGATCTTCGTTAACATGCATTCCGTTCTGTTCTTCACATTCAAATGAAACGCCAGGTCCTGAAATTTCAGTAAGACCGTAGATATCATATGCCTTAATTCCTAATTGATTCTCAATGTCATGTCTCATTTCCTCAGTCCAGGCTTCAGCTCCGAATATTCCGGCTTTTAACTTAATCTGGTCTTTAACGCCTCTTTCATTGATGCTCTCTGCAAGATATGCGGCATATGAAGGAGTGCAGCATATAATAGTTGAACCTAAATCTGTCATAAACTGAATCTGTCTCTCAGTATTACCTGATGACATAGGAAGTGTTAAACATCCAACCTTGTGAGAACCGCCATTAAGACCGGAACCACCGGTAAATAAACCATAACCGTAACTTACCTGGCATACATCCTCGTTAGTTCCGCCGGCAGCTACAATAGCTCTTGCACAGCAGTCCTCCCAAAGGTCAATGTCGTGCTGGGTATAGAAAGCAACGACTCTCTTGCCGGTAGTACCACTTGTGGACTGAATTCTTACACACTCAGACAATGGCTTTGCAACAAGTCCGGTAGGATAGCAGTCTCTTAAATCATCCTTAGTGATGAATGGAAGCTTATGTAAATCATCAACTGACTTGATATCATCAGGAGTTAAGCCTGCTTCCTCCATTCTCTTTCTGTAGAATGGGACATTATCCCATACATGCTTAACCTGCTTAACAAGCCTTTCGCTCTGCCATTCACGAATCTGTTCTCTCGATGCTGTCTCGATTTCTTCTTGGTAATATCTTTTCATAATAACCCCCGTAAAATTATTTGCGATTTCATGTATTAGCTGATATACATATTACCATATTTTAACTGGATATTAAAGGGGATTAATCTTTGATTAGATATACTTTAATATATTGACTGTCAGTGAAACAGTTCTGCTATGAATACGGCGGTACAGGCGGCGACTGCCACAGTCGTAAGCCCTTTGCCTTTCAGTGCGAATATAATGGCAACGATAAGACCTGTCACAGCACCGACCCACCAGTTAGTAGCATAGAAAACGGCTGGGATAGTCATTGTTGTAAGCACAGCGTAAGGTATGTAATATAAAAATGAGCGGATAAAACGGTTGTTTATCTTCTCTTTTATGGCTACAAACGGTATCACTCGGATAAGATAAGTGGAACCTGCCAATATAAGCAGATATATAAAGAAAATATTATTATTCATGAGAATAAAACCTCCATATTACAGGGTGATTAGTCATCAGTGCTGCTGTCCTTATGCTCATCAGGTATTGGAAAGAGGATGGAGCCGATTACGGCGGCTGTAATAGCTACTATTGTAATAGTTATGCCGCTTGATATTTTAGAGAGCGCCGGAACATAATAAAATAAACAGCTTAGAATAACTGCTGTAATTACCACAAATACAACAGGGCGTGACTGTTTCATCTGGGGAACGACTACAGCTACAAACATTCCGTATATAGCAAGGCTTAGCGCACTCATGAGCCTGTCGGGAAGAACATTTCCCATAATGGCGCCAATAAGTGTGCCCAAAGCCCATCCCATGTACGGCAACGTGGCAAGACCTGCAAAAAAGCTGCGTTTAATATTCTCCTCCTGTGTTGCCACAGCGAATATTTCATCTGTAATCAGAAATCCCAGCAGCCATCGGTATATACCTTTAAAACGGCTGTCTGCCTTCTGACCGATAGAAATAGCCATAAAAGAATATCGGATGTTGATAGTAATCTGCGAAATAAGCATCTGAATATACTGTCCCGGATGTATCATGATTCCAATGCCTGCAAATTGTCCGGCAGAAGTAAGGGTTGTCATGGAAATGAGCAGAGCCTGCCACCATGTCAATCCATAAGATACCGCCATTATTCCAAATGTAAATGCCACTGACAGATATCCAAGTGCAATTGGGATTCCTGCTGCCAGTCCGCGTCTGAAGTTATTCATGGTAAACCTCATTTCTATATTGTCATAATCAATGCAATGTTTTTCATGTGCTTAATATATTAAGGCTAAGAAAGAATTCTACCATATATTTATAATAAAATCACATATTATTTTTATTTATTAATGAGCGAGTTAAATTTAGGAATGTATATGACAAAAAATAAACAATATAAAGATTGCACATCCGGGCTTTTTTTGGTATAGTTTATGTTAACAGGATTAATAATAATATACGGATACGAAGATGTGTCGTGAGTGCAGTCAATTACCTACCAAAGTGACTGACAGCGGCACATTTTTTATATTAAGAATAATGGGAAAGAGGTACAGATTATGGACGCACAACAGTTACTTGAGGAGGCAAAGAACAATGAAGCTGACATTATAAGCATAAGACGTCATCTTCACGAGAATCCTGAGACGGGATTTGACTTAAACTGCACATTGGATTATGTGAAAAGTGAACTTGAAAAGATAGGACTTAAACCTGAGAAATGTGGAAAGTCAGGACTTACTGCTACTGTGGGTAAGGGTGGCAGGGTTTTTATGCTCAGGGCAGATATGGATGCACTTCCAATCAAGGAGGAATCTGATGTTGAGTTTGCATCATCTAATGGGAAAATGCACGCCTGTGGACATGATATGCATACATCAATGCTTCTTGGGGCAGCCAGACTTTTAAAGGCACATGAGGATGAATTGTGCGGAACAGTAAAGCTTGATTTCCAGCCGGCTGAGGAGATTTTTGAAGGAGCCCATGACATGATTACTTCAGGACTTCTGGACAATCCAAAGGTTGATGCGGCACTTATGATACATGTTTCTGCTGCCATGCCTATGCCAGCAGGAAATGTTATCGTGTGCAGCGGTGGGGTAAGTGCTCCGGCGGCGGACTGTTTTACGATAAAGGTTCAGGGAAAGGGCTGTCACGGCTCTATGCCGGATAAAGGAATTGACCCTATAAGCATTGCAGCCCATATTATCACAGCTCTTCATGAAATTCATGCAAGGGAGCTTAATCTCTCAGATGAGGCTGTGCTTACTATAGGCTCAATTAACGGAGGAATAGCTGACAATGTAATTCCGGATTCTGTTGAGATGTCAGGAACAATAAGGACATACAATGAGGAGACAAGACAGTTCCTCAAGGACAGAATGACTGAGATAAGTGAGAGCATTGCAAAGGCATTCAGAGGCGAGGCAGAGGTTGCATTTGTAAGAGGATGTCCGACATTAGTTAATGACAGTGAACTTTCAGGGTGTGCTACACGATATACAACAGAATTATTAGGTGCCGGCAAGGCCTTCAATGCAGAACAGCTTCTTGCCATGTCAGGAGGAAAGCCTTCGAAAGCAGGCGGTTCAGAGGATTTTGCCTATGTAAGCCATGAAGTTCCATCAATAATGCTTGCATTGGCAGCGGGAGAACCTGCAAAGGGTTACAGCTATCCTCAGCATCATCCGAAGGTTAAGTTTGATGAAGGAGTGTTAGCAGCAGGAAGCGCAGTATATGCCTTTAACGCCATTAAGTGGCTTGAGGAACATAGGTAAAATACATTTTATGAGGAGGAAAATCATATGGAAGTTATGATGAGTGATATTATCAAGAGCCCGCTTTTACTTATTCTGGTAGTAATCGGGCTACTGTACATAGTGGGATTTTCACTTGTGTATCTTAAGAAAGCATGTAAAAGGTGTTTGGAACTTGGTATTACCAAAGAGGAGATTAAGAAGGTAATTAAATCGAGCTGCGTATTCTCGATTGTACCAAGTTTATCTATAGTTGTAGGTTTATTTGTGTTGATTTCTGCACTTGGAACAGTATGGTCATGGTGGAGACTTTCAGTAATAGGTTCATTATCATATGAAACTCTGATATCAGGAAGTGTTGCCACAGCGCTTGGATTTGATTCATCAGTTGAGATGTTATCAGGAGCAACGGGACAGCAGTTTGGTGTTGTAATGATTCTTATGAGTATAGGAATGTTAAGTGGTTTCCTTATTCTTATTCCTTTCGGCAAGAAGCTTTCAATGAGTGTTACTAAGACAGAGAACTCAAGTGACTGGAAGCATGTGTTTAGTGGTGTGTTTATGCTCTGCATGTTTGCTGTATATATTCCGGTTCTTCTTATCGGAGATACTGTTCAGGCCTGTGTAATGCTCACAGGACTTGTTGTAGCTGTGGCACTTGGAATATTTGCAAAGAATCCAAAGCTTCGCTGGCTTGGAGAATTCATAATGGCATTCTCTATGATAGCCGGTATGGCATCGTCACTTTTATGGGTTAAGCTGTTTGGCTAGAGAGGAGAAAAGTATGAGTAAGAAGAATAATAACGAGATAGATTCTTTTCAGGCATGGTGCCACAGATGGGGAAGAGTTGGCACAGTGATTGCCCTGGCATATATGATAGCACTTCCATTCATAGTACTTGGGGTATACGGCTGCATGCCTACATTAGGTATGGTATTTAATGTTGCAACATTTGGAATACTCCTGATATATATCCCGGTTGGATTCTCAGAAGCAATTACATATACACCGATACTTGGTTCAGCATCTTATCTTACATTTATAACAGGAAATATTATGAATCTTAAAGTTCCCTGTGCTGTAAATGCTATGAATTTAACAAAGAAAGAGCCTAATACACCGGCAGGAGAGGCTATAGCTTCAGTTGCTGTTGCAGTTTGTTCAATAATGACAATAATTGTTTTAGCACTGGCTGCACTGCTGAGTGCATGGATTAGCCCTGTATTTGAGCTTCCTGCTGTTAAGACAGCTTCAGGTTATCTGATTCCTGCATTGTTTGGTTCATTGACACTTGGACTTTTCGCAAGCACTAACACAGGCAAGAAGGTTGTTAAGAATGGTATAATGGGAGTGATTCCTGTAATAGTAATAGTTGCACTTCTCGCACTTCTAGTAAGAATTTCAAGTGGCGGTTCTTTATTTGGTGCTGTAGGCTTTATAATTATCATAATGCTTCCTATAGCAATTCTTTCATCATGGATTATGTGGAAGAAGGGGTTTATTAAAGTAGTAGATAAGGAAAAGAAAAATGATTAGATTTGCAGTGGTTGGTTCGGGATGGAGAAGTGAGTTCTATGCACGCATTGCAAAGGCTCTTCCCGAACAGTTTGAGATGGTGGCATGGCTTTGCAGAAGCGAGGAGAAAATGTTGCGGTTGCAGAGGGAATACGGGCTGCATACGACCATGAGCGAAGATGAAGTTATAAGTCTTAATCCGGATTTTATTGTGAGTGCAGTTAATAAGACGAGTATGAGCGATGTGGTGAGATACTGGGCAAAGAAGGGAATCCCGGTTCTCTCTGAGACTCCTGCGGCACTTGACCTTGATACACTTGGTATTATGAAGCAGGAGATTAAGGAAGGGCTTAAGATTCAGGTCGCAGAACAGTATTTTATGGAGCCGGGCATTAAGGCAATGATTGATGAGATTAACAGGGGAACTATCGGAGAACCTGTGTCTGTCACAATGTCTGCAATGCATGATTATCATGCTGCAAGTGTCATAAGAAGGGTGTTAAAAACCGGGTTAAGTGATGTGATAATTACAGGCAAAGCATTTTCAGTGAGAGTGGCTAACACTAAGACAAGATATGAGACTCTGACCGATGGCAGAATTGTAGATAAAGAGGAGAAGCACCTTGTCATGGAATATGCAGATGGAAAGGTAGCCTTCTATGATTTCATGTCTGAACAGTATCGCAGTCCTATAAGAAACCGGTATATTAATGTGCGCGGTACAAGAGGTGAGATTATTAATGACACTGTGTACTATCTGGATGAGAATAATCTGGGCGCGGTTAAGAAACTGGAGAAGGATAATATATTTGCCAAATCCGGACTTACCGGAGGCGAAGCGGCTGTAGCAGAGATTATGCTCGGAATGAAGGAATATGTGGAGACGGGAAAAGAAGTTTATCCTATGGATGAAGCACTTTATGATTCATATATATCAATACTTATGGAAGAGGCCGGAAGAGCAGGTTTTAAGCCTGTAAAAGCATCTTTTACAGACATTTAATATAAGGGCATATAACCTGATGCAGAATGGAGGAACATATGAAAACTGGAATTATTGGAATGGGTAATATGGGCAGTAAATATGCTGAGCTGATAGCGAAGGGTGAAATTGCCGGAATGGAGCTTGTGGCAGTAACAAGAGTATCAGATGAAAGGTGGGACAGAATTAAGGATTATGTGTCACCGGATATTCTAAGAGTCAGCTCCGGGGATGATATGTATGCTGCAGTGGACAGAGGGGAACTCTGTCTTGACGCAGTGATTATTGTAACTCCCCATTATTCCCATGAGGAGCTGGCAGTTGAAGCATTTAAAAGGGGAATCAGTGTGCTGTGTGATAAGCCGGCAGGTGTTTATTCAAGACAGGCACGGAATATGATGAATGCGTTTAATGAGGCGAAAAAGCTGCATCCTTCAATAAGGTACGGATATATATTCCATCAGAGAACATTTCCAACATACAAGAAGGTTAAAGAAATAGTTGAGAGCGGACAATATGGCGCTGTAAAGAGGGTAAACTGGGTTATTACTGACTGGTATCGTCCCAATGCCTATTATGAGTCGGGGAGCTGGCGCGCAACATGGAAATACGATGGCGGAGGCACCCTTCTAAACCAGTGTCCACACAATCTTGACCTTCTTGCATGGATATGTGGGGAACCGGAGAGCGTTGTGGGCTTCTGCAAAGAGGGCAGGTTTCATCCTATAGAAGTTGAGGATGATGTGACTGCATATCTTGAATGGAAGAGTGGAGCGACTGGGGTGTTTATTGCATCTACAGGGGAGGCACCCGGTGTAAACAGGCTGGAGATAAGTCTGGATGATGCGTTAATCGTATGTGATAAAGGTGTATTAAAGATTGGAGTACTTGATAAGCCTGAATCAGAATACAGAAACGGACATGGGGATTTATTTGCAAAGCCGGTGTGCGAGTGGCAGCAGATAGATGTGGAACCATCTGACAAGGCATATAATAAGGTTCTTGAGGGCTTTGTAAAGGGAGAATTGATTGCAGAAGGTGAGGAGGCAATAAACAGTCTATATATATCTAATGCAGTATATCTGTCTTCATGGAAGAACAGAAAAGTCCTGATTCCACAGCCAGGAAGTGATTATGAATTAGAATTCGAGAAAGAATTTGAGGAAGCACTTGCGGATAAATGTATTGTATAGTAATGTTGTTATAATGAAACAGATTATATATTCATTTGAAGATACAGAGGAGATAGAATGAAGAAGATATTAATAATAATAATAACTTTTGCCTGTGTTATTGTTGCGGGAATATTCTGGATTCATATTAATCAGCAGGAAACGGATATAACAAAGACACAGACAAAGGTAGGCTTTATTCTTAACGGTACAGTAGATGACAACAGTTGGGGAGAATCGCATTATATCGGCATGGAAAAAAGCGCAGAGGAATTGAATCTGAATGTAATATACCGGGAAAATGTTCCTGAGGATGATTCTTCCAGAGATGTTATGGAGGAGTTAATAAAAGATGGCTGCAAGATTTTAATCTGCAATTCATTTGGCTATGGCACATGGGAACTGGAATGTGCAAAGGACCATCCGGAAATATATTTTTTTCATGCCACAGGAGTGGAACAGTTAGACAATCTTGCCACATATTTTGGAAGAATATACCAGATGAGATATCTTAGTGGTATTGTAGCCGGAATGCAGACAGAAACTAATGAAATTGGATATGTTGCATCATTTCCTATTGCCGAGGTTAACAGAGGAATAAATGCGTTTACTTTAGGTGTGCGCTCAGTGAATCCTGAGGCAAAGGTATATGTGAAATGGAGCGATTCCTGGACTGGGGAAGAAGAGAATGCTGAGGCTACTACAGAATTGATACAGGAGCATAATATAGATGTTATTGCTATGCATACAGATGCATCATCTCCGTTGGAGATTGCTGACCAGTACGGAATATGGTCCATTGGATATAATCTGGACAACAGTGATAGATTTCCGGATACATATCTGACTGCACCGGTATGGAACTGGGAATGTTTTTACGAACCTAGAATTCTTGAATGCCTTCAGGGAAGGTTTGAAGGTATTTATTATTGGGAAGGTGTTGAAACCGACATAGTAGATTTGGCACCGTTAACAGATAATGTGAAGCCGGGAATAGCAGAAAAAGTGGAAGAAGCGCGCTCCCGTCTTATGGATGGAACTTTTGATGTGTTTTATGGACCAATTACAGATAACGAGGGAAATGTGCGCGTCAAAGAAGGGCAGAGCATGACAGATGCAGCCATGCTTAATAATTTTTTCTGGTATGTGGAAGGAGTAATCACAGATGGTTCTGAATAAGAGAAAAAGGGGATTTTTACTAATAATAATTGTACTTCTGACAGCTGTGATAATTTCAGCACTGTTATTTGCCGGGAGGTCACATAAGGAGAGAGAGAAGATAGGGTTTATCATAACAGGTTCTGTGGATGAAAAGGGCTGGAATGGTATACATTATGAGGGCGTTTCTGCTGCATGTAAGGAGCTGGGAGCAGAACTTATTGTTAAGGAAAATGTTAAAGAATTTCAGGGAGAATGCGGTCCGGCAATTGAGGAGCTTGTAAAAAAGGGATGCAAAATGATTATTCTTACAAGCTTTGGCTATGCCGAAGAAGCAGCGGATATTATTGCAAAGTACCCGGAGGTGTCATTCTATTCGAATTCCTTTAATTTTCATGCAGATAATGTGACTTCATATTTTTCAAGGATGTACCAGGCACGTTATCTGGCAGGAATTGTTGCCGGAATGCAGACCAAGACTAACAAGATAGGTTATGTTGCTGCTATGCCTACCAGTGAGGTCAACCGGGGAATCAGTGCTTTTACACTAGGCGTACGACAGGTTAATCCTGATGCAGTTGTGACAGTTGCGTGGAGCAATTCATGGGATAATGAGACAGAAGAGAGAAAACAGACAGATAATCTGATTAATAATACAGGGGTGGATGTTATTACATATCATCAGAACCAGACATATGTGGCAGAAGAAGCAGAAAGATATGGTATTTTTTCAATCGGATACCATCAGGGTCTGGAGAACTGTTCGGAAAAGTATCTCACTGCTGTAGTGTGTGACTGGAAATTAACATACGAGGCAATTATCAGACAGTATCTCAGAGGAGACTCACCCGATATTAAGGTGCACTGGGTTGGTATGGAGGAAAATGCTGTAAAACTGACAGACTTTTCACCGCTTGTAACAGAAAAGACGAGAGAAGAGGTAAGTAAGGCTACACAGAGAATACTAAGCGGACAGGATGTATTTTCTGGGGTCATATATGACAACGAGGGCAGACTTCGCTGTAAAGATAATCAGACTATTCGAGATGAGGTACTTTTGGAACATTTTGACTGGTATGTTGAGGGTGTAGAATTTTATGAAGAGTAAAGGTCTTAGTAGAAAAGGCAGAGTAACCATATTTCTGGCTGTTGTAATTGTGATAATGAGTGTTGTTGGTATCTTGATGAACTTCCGTCTTAGAAGCCTTCTTCAAAGCTATGTGGAGAAGCAGGTATCACAACAGGCAAAGACTCTTGCTATGCTTTCGGCAGAGCAGTTTGAACTGGAGATACATAATCTGGAAAGCATTGCAGGAAATATAACTTCTGATGTTAACAAGGATTCAGTTATTATTAATTCTGTCATCCGGGACAGTGAGAATGTAACAATGGGAATACTGTGTCTTGACGGCACAGCAATTGTTGGAAATCCTCTGGAATTCTCGGATTTTTCAGGAATACAGAATGCCTTCAGAGGTAATTCATCAGTGTGTTATAAAGAGGGAAAAGGAATCCTTTTTACTACACCTATTTATGATGGAGAAAATGTACGGTATACTTTGTACAAGCTTTATGATGAGAGCATTCTGGTTGATAATTTCGGTTTAACCTGTTATGGTGGAAAAGCAGAGGTAGCTGTTATTGACAAGACAGGTCAGGTTGTAGTTCCTTTTTCAGATTCTAAGTCGGATACAAATGATTTTATGGGAAAGTCCTCTGTAAAAAATGCATTGACTCAGTTGGCAGAGAAGATGAACATAGACACGGCCGCAGCAGTATATTATAAAGACGGGGATGAAGGAAGTTTCTTATTTGTTGCGGAAGTTAAACAGCTTGGAATATCCCTTATGGGAACTGTGCCAAGGGAAGTTGTGATGACAGATATTGAAACTGTTACAACGCTGATATTATGGGTGTTTGGATTAATGATAGTCCTGTTTGTAATAGGTATGATATATCTGCTCAGTGCGGAAGAGAAAGTAAAAGAGAGCGATGAGCTCAGAGAAGCTAAAAAAGTAGCAGAGCATGCCAACCGTGCCAAGAGTGATTTTCTTGCAAATATGTCACATGAAATCCGTACCCCGATTAATGCCATCATGGGAATGAATGAGATGGTGCTTAGAGAGAGCAATGATAAGAATATACGTGAGTATGCTGTCAGTATCCAGAGCGCAAGCAAGACATTATTATCTCTGATTAATGATATACTAGACTTTTCTAAGATAGAAGCAGGTAAGATGGAGATTGTCAATGCACCTTATGATGTTGCATTATTCCTGAATGATGTTGTGAATATGACGGAAATTAAGGCAAGGCAGAAACAGCTTGATTTTCAGGTTGAGATTGACAGGGAACTTCCATCCACATTATGCGGAGATGAAGTGCGTAACCGTCAGATAATTGTTAATATTCTCAATAATGCGGTGAAATACACGAAAAATGGAATGGTAAAGTTTCTTGTAGAAGGTATAAGAGAAAACAATGAATTTACCCTGAAAATGCAGGTGTCTGACAGTGGAATCGGAATAAGAGAGGAAGACCTTAACAAGCTTTTTGATGATTTCAGGAGACTGGATCTGGAACAGAACCGCAACATTGAGGGAACAGGCCTTGGATTAGCAATTACCCATAAGCTTATTGAACAGATGGATGGACGCATGGATGTTTCCAGTGAGTATGGAAAGGGGTCTGTTTTTACTGTTTATCTTAAACAAGAAATAAAAGACAGCAAGCCAATGGGAGACTTTAAGAGAAGGTTTGAAAATATGGCAGAGCAGGAAGATACTTACAAGGAAAGCTTTGTTGCGCCAGATGCCAAGGTTCTTGTAGTAGATGACAATGAGATGAATCTGGCAGTAGTCAAGGCTCTCCTGAAGAAGACCAATGTGAAGATTACGACATGCATGAGTGGTGCTGAATGTCTTAACATTGTGAAAAGAGAGTATTTTGATGTAATACTGCTTGACCATATGATGCCGGAAATGGACGGAATAGAGACTCTTAACAATATGAGGCAGTCCGTAAATAAATGTCAGGCTACACCTGTTATTGCATTGACGGCTAATGCGATTGCAGGGGCAAAAGAAGAATATATTAAAGCAGGATTTGCAGATTATCTCTCAAAGCCTGTTGAGGGAAAAGAACTAGAAATAATGTTGTCAAGATATATATCCCAAGATAAGATAAATCTTATGCAGGAGGATAATGGCAGGAAAGATAAAGGTGAAGATATGTCGGAAAGCAGGGAACTACTTATTAATAAGGAAACAGGGATAAAATATTGTGCCGGCAGTATGGAATTCTACATGGAAATGCTGCAACTATACTGTGACGGTTACGAAGAACATTTAACGAATATAACAGAAGCCTATAAGTCAGAAGATTGGAAGAATTATACAGTTTATGTTCACGGATTAAAATCAACTTCACTTAATATTGGAGGAGAACGTCTTTCAGAGGCAGCAAAGGAGCTGGAATATGCAGGAAAGGCGATTCAGGCATCAGACAATGTTGATGATAATATAACATTTATCAGAGAACACCATGATGGTGTCATGAATATGTACAAGGATACTATTGATGCTGCCAAGACAATTATCACCGGATAAAGCGGGTTGCTAATTGACTGATAATACTGGGACATGGGATATGAGGAACTCGTTGAAACCGTAACGAAAGGATAACACATATGAATAATATTATTTCTAAAATGCTCAACAATTTCCAGTGCAATGATGAAGAAAGCAGAACACGCCTTAATCAGATGAATACCAATATTATCCGTGCACTTGCATACACTATTGATGCGAAGGACCGATATACAAGCGGCCATTCTCAAAGAGTGGCAGACTATTCATTAGCCATTGCCAAGAGGATGGGTAAATCCGAGGATGAACAGAAGATTATATATTATGCAGGTCTTCTTCACGATGTCGGGAAAATACGTGTTCCGGAAGAGGTAATCAACAAGCCGGGTAAGCTTACCGAGGAAGAGTTTGACCAGATTAGAATTCATACTGTCTGTGGATACCACATTTTAAAAGACATTCATGAGGATGACAGAATTGCTTACGCAGCTAAGTTCCATCATGAAAGGTATGACGGTACAGGCTATCCTAATGGGCTGGAAGGCGAAAATATTCCGGAAATTGCCAGAATTATTGGCGTTGCAGATGCATATGACGCAATGGCAAGTAATCGAAGCTATAGAAAAGCACTGCCACAGGAGGTTGTCCGCTCGGAGATTGTAAAGGGACGAGGGAAACAGTTTGATGCAGATATTGCAGATATTATGCTGCAGATGATTGATGAGGACAGCAGTTATTCAATGCGACAGACAGATAATACAATGAAGAATGTTCTTGTAGTTGATGATGAGATAATGAATATAAGGATGGCAGAACATATTCTAAAGGATGTTCCGGATATCTGTGTGATAGGAGCAAAGACCAAGGATGAGACCTTCCGTGTATTAGAAGAGAATGAGATTCATCTGATACTATTGGATTTAAAGATGCCGGATATTGATGGATTCGACTTATATAAGTTGATACGTGAAAAGTATGATATACCTGTTGTAATTGTGACGGCGGATAAGGGTATTGAGACAATTCAGAAAATAAGTGAACTGGGGATAGATGATTATTTAACAAAGCCATTACATCCATTTGTAGTAAAAGAAACAGTACATGGTATTATTAACAGTCTGGGAAGTATGTAGGAGTCATCATATAGCGAGAAAAGAGGCATAATATACAATGAAGAAGTATGATAAATTTATATGGATAGTATTTTTTATACAATTAGTCGTAATTACAGTTGTACTTACAACTTCTAAAGTGGATGACATGACTCTTGCAAAAGGGAAAATGCAATCATTTAACACAGGTTGGGTTCTTGTAAGGGAAGATGGAAGCCAGACCGAGCTGGAGGAACTGCCTTACAACAGCAGCAGCCGGCCGGGGGAGAAAATCGTCATAAAAAATACAATCCCAAAGGAATATTGGGGAAAGACTATAAGATTCCTGTCTGCGGATAAATCTTTGAGAATTATGGTAGATGGGGAAGAGATATACAGCTTTGGATTAAATGATAAAAGATTATTTGGAAATACGCCAGGCAGTGTATTTGTTTTTGCAGATATACCTAGTGAATGTCAGGTGGGGGAGATACAGATAGAGATGTGTTCACCATATGCTGACTATGCAACATACATAACAGATATATCTGTTGCCAGAAGAGATGTTTCAATTCTTAATTTCATAAAGGAAAGGGCACTGGATATTATTCTGTCAGTTATCATACTGATTGCCGCTGTTATTTTCATAATACTTGCAATAATACAGAAAATGTCTAACAAGAATATAGGTGGTGTGCAGTATCTTGGTATATATCTCCTTCTTATGAGTGTATACCATATGATAGAAACAAAGATTCCTGAAGTATTTTATGGAAACCAGACTCTGTATTCCAACCTCATATTTATTATTCTGATGACTGCACCTCTGTTTCTGGAGGCTTATTGTTATGAGTCAATTCCGAAAATTGGCAATATTATGCTGGGGGTAATGCTGATTTCTTCAGTAAATGTTGCGGTTCAACTTATTTTACAGATTGCCGGAATAATGGATTTTATGGAGATGGCGTTTGTGTCACATGCGATTATTGTTTTAATAATAATAGTAAATGTTGTCGCATTGGGAAGGAATGTACATATTGAGAAGAGTCTTGAGACAGCTATAAGTTTTATCGGTATTATATGCATGATGATAGGTGTATTTATTGATGTAATGAGGTCCTATATAATTAAAGTCGGAGATTTAGGAAAAGCCAGCAGGTATGGAGTATGCATTTTCGCAATATGTACCTTGATTATCTATATGCGTAATATGATGAAGGAGCATGTGAAATTTGTTGAGAAGGCAAAGAACGATGCCATAGCGGCAAATGTAGCAAAAAGCCAGTTCCTTGCAAATATGTCACATGAAATCCGTACACCTCTTAATGGAATTCTGGGAATGGATTCAATACTGTTAGAGGAGTGTAAGGATGATAACCTAAGAGAGTATGCAGAGAATATACAAAGCGCTGGTCAGTCATTGCTGTCTATTATCAATGATATTTTGGATATATCTAAAATTGAGGCGGGAAAACTGGAAATTATGCCGGTTGAATATAAACCGAGTTCAGTTATTAATGACTGTTTTAATATTGCCAAGGTAAGAGCAGAGAGCAAATCTCTTTCCTTGAAGATTGATGTTGACCCAAAACTGCCATCTACTCTTGTTGGGGACGATGTGCGCATAAGACAGATTATAAACAATTTACTTTCAAATGCTGTGAAATACACAAAAGAAGGAGAAGTCAGGCTCTTGGTGGGATACGAACGATTCGAAGGAAACCAGATTGTATTGATAATTACAGTGAAGGATACAGGAATCGGTATTCGTGAGCAAGATATGGACAAGCTTTTTAATTCTTTCACAAGAATTGAGGAGAAGCGAAACAGGAGTATTGAGGGAACAGGTCTTGGATTAAAGCTTACCCAGAATCTTGTCTGCCTGATGGGAGGAGAAATTGGAGTTCAGAGTGAATATGGAAAGGGGTCTGAATTCACAGCGAAGATACCACAAAAGGTAGTTGATTCTAAGCCGGTAGGAGATTTTAAGAAGAGGTATCAACAGTCAGTTAATATTTCAGAAAGCAAAGAAAATTCCATTGTTGCACCAGATGCACATATTCTCGTTGTGGATGATGTGGAGATTAATCTTAAGGTAATAAAAGGCCTTCTTAAAAAGACACGCATCCAGATTGATACAGTAAGAAGCGGTATGGAATGTCTGCAAAGTGTAAAGAAAAATCACTATGACATAATATTCTTAGATCATATGATGCCTGAGATGGATGGCTTGGAGACATTGCAGCAGATGAAGATTATGTCAGATAATCTAAATAAAAGTACGCCTGTCATTATGCTTACAGCTAATGCAACAAGAGGTGCCAGACAGGAATATATTAATGCAGGATTTACCGATTACCTTACAAAGCCTGTTAAGGAAGAGTCTTTACAGGCTATGCTGAAGAAGTATCTTGATGTGAATTTATACAGTAAGCCGGATGCAGATCATAGTAAGCTTGATGCACAGGTAAATAGTAATCCAGTGGATTCACAGTCTGGCAAAGACAGGAATGTTTTACAGTGCCTGAAGGAAATGCCCGAACTGGATGTACAGACAGGACTAAAATACTGTATGGATGAAGAAATATATCAAGAGATGCTTTATGAATACATAAAGGCAGATAATGTAGAAGCAATTGACCAGCTTTTTGCAGCACAGGACTGGAAGAATTATATTACAGCCGTGCATGCATTGAAAAGTACATCATTGACAATAGGTGCAGTTTCTTTATCGGAGTCCGCCAAGGCATTGGAGTTTGCAGGTAAAGATGAGAAAATGGATTATATTAAGGATAATCATAAATCTGTCATGGAACAATATCAAAGTCTTCTGAACAAGCTTCGCAATATATTGTGAACATTCTTGAAGTAAATGCGTATGATGATATAGAAGCAATTAAAAAGGTGTTTATATGAACGATAGAGATTATCATACCGCAAAAGAAAATAATAATAATCAATATGTGATGAATGCTGATAGAATGTCGATGCAGAATGCAGATTTCAGAAACACAATATGGACAGGATGTTATTCACAGATGACACTTATGTGCATTCCGGTGTGTTCAGATATAGGTCTTGAGATTCATGAAGATACAGACCAGATAATAAGGATAGAACAGGGATTTGGAATGGTGCAGATGGGTGAATGCAGAGATGATATGGATTATCAGAGAAGAGTATGCAGGGGAGACATTATATTTGTTCCATCAGGTATGTGGCATAATGTTGTTAACATAGGAAGGATTCCTATGAGAGTATCGACCGTATATGCTCCTCCTCATCACCCGGCCGGTACGGTTCATAAAACTAAAAAAGATGCGCAGATGGAATATAATGAGGATTAAATAGATTTGCAACAAAAGGACATATATTATATACTTTAATAAAAATAACACATATCCCACCGGTTTTGTTATGAGACCGGTGGGATTGTTTGATAACAAGATACTGATTGTCTGACAGGAGGATTATATGCAGGATATTAAGTTGGGAAGTCATGTTGGAATGGCAGGAAAGGAAATGTTTCTTACATCCGCTAAGGAGGCTGTTTCATATGGAGCTAATGTATTTATGTTATATACAGGAGCACCGCAGAATACAAGAAGAAAAGATATTTCGGAGTTAAATATTGAGGAGGGCTGGAAATATGCCAGTGAGCATGGAATACAGGAAATAATAGTTCATGCTCCATATATAATTAATCTCGCCAATACTGTAAAGCCGGAAACCTATGAGCTTGCAGTTGAATTCCTGGAAAAAGAGATTATCCGTACAGCTGCCATGAAGAGCAGGATACTTGTTCTTCATCCGGGAAGCCATGTAGATGCAGGAGTGGAGGCAGGAACTGCGCAGATTATCAAGGGACTGAATACAGTTCTTAATAAGAATGATGATAATGTCTATATTGCGCTTGAGACAATGGCTGGAAAAGGCAGCGAAATTGGACGTACATTTGAAGAACTTAAGGCTATATATGACGGAGTTGACAAGAAGGAGCGGTTGAGAGTCTGCTTTGATACCTGTCATGTAAACGATGCCGGATATGATATTGTTAATCATTATGATGAAGTATTTAATGAATTCGACAGGATATTGGGGCTTGACCAGATTGCAGTATTTCACATTAATGACAGTATGAATCCGCTGGGAGCCCATAAGGACAGGCATGCTAATATTGATAAGGGTACAATCGGATATAATACTTTAAAAAGACTTATACATGATGAAAGATTTATGGATGTTCCTAAGATTCTTGAGACACCATGGGTGGCGGTAGAGGGAACGGACAAGAAGGAGCCGCCATATAAGGAAGAGATTGCATGGCTGTTAGAGAAATAAACTATAACAATAGCAAGTCGATGGATGAATGCAGACTTATAAAAGTAGACAATGATATATCGTATATTGCACCGACAAGTAATCCGTTATCTGCCAATGTTGTTGTGATTCAGGGCAGGGAGTCAGAGTGGATTTATGATGTGGGAGCTCATCCGGATATTCCGGGATTACTTGAAACTCTTAATCAGGATAGTAGAAAAGTTAATGTTGTGTTATCACATTTTCATGGTGACCATATAGGAAATCTGTCTAAGATCAGATATGATGAGATGTATCAGGGGAGGTTAACATATAAGCATACCAATACTGGCGTGATAATAGAGAGTGATGTGTACTTTCAGGATGGAGATATATCACTGCATTTATTTCCGCTTCCATCAAGTCATGCTAAAGGGTGCGTGGCACTTGAGGTTAATGAGAAATATTGTTTTCTTGGAGATGGTGTGTATGCAATGGAGAAAGGTGGCAGCCGCCTGTATAATTCCGGATTGTTACGGGAGCAGATTAAGGTTTTGAAAAGCGTTAAGGCAGATAATTTCATGCTAAGCCATAAGATGCCATTTGGAAAGCCCAAGGATGTCGTGATAATGTGGCTTGAAGAAATATATGGCAGGCGGGAAAAGAATGAAGCGTATATAAAGGTATGAATTAAATAAATTTTTCTATGTATAACATGTTGTATTGTGTTATAATTCCAACAGATATAAACATATAATACCGGAGGGAAATATGGGAAATTATTCAATTAACACAAAATGTGTACAGGCAGGCTATACACCTGGCAATGGTGAGCCGCGTCAGATACCGATTATTCAGTCAACAACATTTAAGTATGACACAAGTGAGGATATGGGAAAGCTTTTTGACCTGGAAGCTGAAGGATATTTCTATTCAAGACTTCAGAATCCTACTAATGATCATGTGGCTGCTAAGATTGCTGAGCTGGAGGGTGGAACAGCAGGAATGCTTACATCTTCCGGACAGGCAGCGAATTTCTTTGCATTATTTAATATTTGCGAAGCAGGAAGCCATATTGTATCGTCATCTTCAATCTATGGCGGAACATACAATCTTATCTCTGTTACAATGAAGAAGATGGGTATAGACGTAACATTTGTTGATCCTGACTGCTCAGAGGAGGAACTTAATGCGGCATTTAAGGATAACACCAGAGCAGTGTTTGGCGAGTCTATTGCCAACCCTGCACTTACTGTATTAGATATTGAAAAGTTTGCTAAGGCCGCTCATGCTCATGGCGTTCCACTTATAGTGGACAATACATTCCCGACACCAGTGAATTTGAGACCAATTGAGTGGGGAGCAGATATTGTTACACATTCAACAACTAAGTATATGGATGGACATGGCGCAGCCGTTGGTGGGGCAATCGTTGACAGTGGAAAGTTTGACTGGATGGCACATGCTGATAAGTTTCCGGGGCTCTGCACACCGGATGAGTCATATCATGGAGTTACATATGCCGAGAAGTTTGGAAAAGAAGGCGCATTTATCACTAAATGTACTTCTCAGCTTATGAGAGATTTAGGATGCGTTCAGTCACCACAGAGTGCATTTATCTTAAATCTTGGACTCGAGTCACTTCATGTGCGTATGCCAAGACACGTTGAGAATGGACAGGCAGTTGCAGAATTCCTTGAAAAGCATGACAAGGTAGAGTTTGTCAATTATCCGTCACTTCCATCAAACAAATATTATGAAATTGCCAAGAAGTACATGCCTAACGGTGGATGTGGTGTGGTTTCATTTGAGTTAAAGGGTGGAAGAGCTGCTGCAGAAAAGTTTATGAAGAACTTAAAGCTTGCTGCAATCGAGACTCACGTAGCAGACGCCAGAACATGCTGTCTTAATCCAGCTACATCAACTCACAGACAGATGAATGACGAGCAGCTTGCTGCTGCCGGAATTCCTGCAGGACTTATCCGTATTTCTTGCGGACTTGAGGATAAGAAGGATTTGATTGCCGATATTGCACAGGCTCTGGAGGCAATATAATGGCTGAAAGGCCTGATATATAATATGAAAAGCCACTAATTCTAAGTTTCGGACATAGAATAGTGGCTTTTTTATATTTTGCTTATGCTGCAAAGCATTAAGAAAATAATTGCAAGCCGGTTGTGCGGTTAATGAACAAAGCCTGAAGATGGTGAAACCTACTAAAGTTAAATATTAGTAAATCTGGTAGGTCTTTTTGGAAATCTACAGGTGTTACACGAATAGCAAAACCTACTAATCAGGAAAAAAGAATAGATTTAATAGGTCTATCAGCTATAAAAAATGTGCATGAGCAAGTGACAAGTGAATAAAAGACCTACTGAAAGGAATTGTGATAATGATTTAGTAGGCTTTTAAGCGGGAAAGGCAGATATGTAGTGAGTGAAAAGACCTACGAAATAGCTAAGATTGGGACTTTAGTAGGTTTTAAGAAAATTTTGGGATAGGTGGATACAACCATATTGGCGATGCCTGGCAAAATATCATTGTAACGATTTTTGTTTACGGTAAAATATAAATGTGCTACACTTTGACCATATATGTAGATAAGGAGCGTACGTTATGGTAAAGCATATTATTTTATGGAAATTAAAAGACGAACTTTCAGGTGAAGAGAAGGAGCAGGTTAAGGCAGGAATTAAGGAAGGACTTGAAGGTCTTGCAGGACAGATTCCGGGGCTTGTGGATATCACGGTTTTGACGGAATGTCTTCCAAGTTCTAATGTTGATGTCATGTTAGACAGTACATTTGAGAATGAGGACAGCCTTAAAGCTTATGCAGTACATCCTAAGCATGTGGCAGTTGCGGACAGCAAGGTAAGACCATACACAGCAATCAGATCATGCATGGATTACGAAATCTAGCAGTTAATAATATACAGCGATATTGGAGGACATAATGATGGAACAGATTACAAGAAATCAAGCATTTGAATTATTGAAGAAATATAACAAAGACCCATTTCATATCCAGCATGCACTCACAGTTGAGGCAGTTATGAGATGGTATGCCAATGAATTAGGTTATGGCGATAATGCAGAATACTGGGGAATAGTCGGATTATTGCATGATATTGATTTCGAGTTATATCCGGACCAGCATTGTATCAAGGCACCGGAGCTTCTGCGCGAGGGAGGAGTTTCCGAGGATATAATTCATGGAGTAGTCTCACACGGATATGGTATTACGGTTGATGTAGCTCCGGAACATGAGATGGAGAAGGTGCTTTTTGCAGCGGATGAGCTGACAGGGCTTATATGGGCAGCAGCACTTATGCGGCCATCTAAGAGCACGAAGGATATGGAGCTCAAGTCATTAAAGAAGAAGTATAAGAGCAAGGGCTTTGCGGCAGGATGTTCGCGTGAAGTAATCGAACGCGGCGCAGAGCAGCTTGGGTGGGAATTAGACAAACTGCTCACAATGACACTTGAGGCGATGAGTGCTACAGAGGACACTATTAACGAAGAGATGGAAAGTTTGTGAGAATTCTGTGAATTGTGCTATTTACAAGTATACTTTTTGATGGGGTAAAGAAAAAGTTGAAAAAGATTTTTTCTATTGCTATAATATTATGGTATTCAAATATTTATGTTCCGGATATAATAGCGTATCCGGTTTTTTTATTTCTTTTTGTAATAAAGGGGAGAAAACATATACTTATGGATTTTGAAGATAATATAATACTGGCAAAAAATACATGATAGAGAATATTGTATTACAAGATAAAATAATAGCATTTTTGTGAGGAGATTATTATTTATGGAAGTATACTTAAAGCCGATAATTGCGGCATGCTATGTGTTTCCTGTGCTTGCAGTTCTGTTCACACTGCCATACATAATCTATGAATATCACAGATATGGCTCGGTTCTGGTTATAAGAACCGGAGTTGTGTATACATTTATATTCTATATGCTGACTTCATATTTCATGACAGTTCTTCCGCTGCCACCAGTTGATTCAGTTACAGCGGATTCAGCCTGTATGCTGCTTGTGCCTTTTGATGCGGTAAGAAGGGTGGCCTTATCAGCCAATGTGGTATTGTCCTCTCCGGGTACCTATCTTAATCTGTTCAAATGTGGTGACTTCTGGCAGATTGCTTTTAATATATTACTTTTACTGCCTTTTGGAGTGTATTTAAGATATTATTTCAAAAGACCATGGTGGCAGGTTCTTATATTCTCCTTTGGATACAGTCTGTTTTTTGAATTGACACAGCTTTCGGGATTATACGGCATTTATCCTTATCCCTACAGGTTTTTTGAAGTTGATGATTTGATATGTAACACACTTGGAGGAATGCTGGGGTATGTGATGACACCATTGTTTGTATTCATGCTGCCAAAGCGGGAGCGCATGGATGAGGTGGCTTATAACAGGGGACAGATAGTGTCAGAATTCCGCAGAATAATTGCATGGGCGCTGGACATGTTTATAATAATGATTCCGGTTGCAATATTTTTTGCGGTTGACAGGGCGCGATTTGTAAATGCGGTTTATAATGTCAGATATGTTGCAGGAATTGCGCTTTACATATCGGCAGTACTGACAATTATCACAAGTGTAACTAAGGGAAGAACTATCGGTAAAGCACTGGTAAATATAAGGCTTGTAAGTGCTGACGTTAAGAAAAAGCACTGCGGGGTGCTAAGACTTGCAGGCAGATATTTTATGTTGTATGTCGTGAGCCTTCCATCACCGATATATGCGTATAATTTATATCACCTCGCAGTGGATGCACAAGGATGGATGTTCATATTGTTTATGACAGCCTGTGTGATATGTCTTCTTGTCACGGGATATTTTGCAATAGATTTCATGCTCTGTCTGTTTAGCAGCACCAGAAATATGCTTTATGACAGAGTGATGGGAATCACACATATCAATATGGTAAAGAAAGAGTTGGGAAGATAGAGAGGAGTATAACACATGTCTGATACGGTAACAGATGAGAATACACCTAAAGGAAACAGAGATTTAGGGCAGGGAAGTATACCGAAATTATTAGCACAACTGGCAATTCCGGCAGTTGTGGCACAGGTTGTAAATCTGCTGTACAACATAGTAGACAGAATATATATAGGACATATTCCGGAAATTGGAGCTAATGCCCTTACAGGAGTAGGGCTGTTTGCACCTATACTTATGCTTATCAATGCATTTGCAATGCTGGCAGGTTCTGGTGGTGCGCCGAGAGCAGCAATATTCATGGGGAAGAAGGATAATAAAACTGCGGAGAAAATCCTTGGCAATTGCTTTACATTTATAATGATATGTGCAGTGGTGCTTACAATCGCATTTTATGCAGCGGCTCCGGGGCTTTTAAGACTGTTTGGTGCCAGTGACGCAACGCTTCCTTATGCGCTGTCATACTCAAGAATCTATATACTTGGAAGCATATTTGTACTGGTTGTAATGGGAATGAATATGTTTATAACAACACAGGGCTTTGCCAAGATAAGCATGATGACTACAGTTATAGGCGCAGTTATCAATATCATTCTTGACCCGGTATTTATCTTCGGATTGGGAATGGGAGTACGGGGTGCAGCTCTTGCCACGGTGTTAAGTCAGGCTGTTGGAGCTGTATGGATTATGCATTTTCTCACAGGTGACAAGACGATTCTCCGCCTGAGAAAATGTAATCTTAAGCTGGAGGGTAAGATTATAGGACCGTGTCTGGGACTGGGAGTATCAAGCTTTGTCATGATATCTACAGAGAGCCTGCTGTCAATTAGTTTCACTTCCAGCCTTTCGCGTTTTGGAGGGGATCTGGCAGTAGGTGCAATGACAATTATTACAAGTACTAACCAGCTTATCTCAATGCCGCTTCAGGGTATCTGCCAGGGGGGACAGCCTATTATCAGTTACAATTATGGTGCCGGAAATAATGAGAGTGTGAAGAAAGCATTTTTTACCCAGTTTAAGGTATGCGCAATATTCACGTCAATTAGCTGGCTGATAATGATGACAGTTCCACAGATATTTGCAGGAATGTTCACCAGCAATCCGGAACTTTCAGAGTATACAACATGGGCTTTAAGAATATATATGGCAGGAATATTCTCCATTGGATTCCAGGTAAGCTGTCAGCAGAGTTTCATGGCGCTGGGACAGGCTAAGGCCAGTCTGCTGCTTGCGTGTCTTAGAAAACTGATATTACTCATTCCGCTTATATTCATATTGCCATTATTTATTGAAAATAAAGTGTTTGCAGTATTTCTGGCCGAACCGGTCAGTGATATAATTGCAGCAACAGTGACAACGGTTGTATTTATGGTGAAGTTTAAGAAGATACTCAAGGTAAATGAGATTTCCTGAACTCGCTGGGTGTTATTCCATATTTTTTCTTAAAAAGAGCGCACAGATAGTTGCCGCTGGAAAGCCCAATGGCCTCGGCGATGTCACTGATAGTTTTTTCGCCGAGCTCAAGCATTATCATTGCGTGTTCAAGACGGACTTCGCTTACATAATCAGAGTATGAAGTGCCGGTAACATTCTTGAACAGTCTGGAAAAATGTGATGGCGAGAGCGAAACGTGTGCGGAGGTATCTTCAATAGAAGGTCCTTCTGCCAGGTTATTTTCAACATATATGAGTGCCTCCTGAATCCGGGTATCAAAGGCATTAAGGTGATGAATGTCCCGGTCTTCTTCTCCGGGAATTATGTTATCACATATATAGAAGAAGAATTTGTACACCATGCCCTGCAGTATAAGCTGTGAGGCAGGTGTTTTTTTATTATATTCTGCAAGCATATCCTCATACATCTCTCTGATAGTATTCTGTGACTCCTGAGAGTAGTGAAGATAACTGCTGCACAGACTGTTCATCGTCTCTTCACCGATTATATCAATGACTGGCTGAAATATCTCAGAGCGAACCTTTAACACATATCTTTCATAGGGGGTATCCGACATGGAACAGTTTCTGTGGTAAACTCCGGGTCTGGCAATTCCTATATCACCGGCATGACCGGTTCTTATTATATCTCTTGAAATCCATCGTCTGTCTCCGGATACAATAAATCCGATGTTGTAATGGTCAGAAGCAGACTGCATCGCAGGCATAGAGTAATTGTAAAGAATCTTGTGGTCTATATAGACATTTTCGTCAGGAAGCAGCGGAAGTGGCATAGTGTACTCCTTTTTTATTTTAGTATAGCATGAAATTGTAGATTATGCATTTAAAATGGTAGCAAACTATATAGATTTGTACAAGTACATGATTTAAAATTATAGTAAGAAAAGAATAAATGGAGGGGTGACATGGTGATTATAGATAAAATTCTAGAGAATGTTAACAGAGTTGTTGTTGGCAAAGAAGATGTGTCAAAACTGATACTTACTGCAATGCTGGCTGAGGGACATGTTCTTATTGAGGATGTTCCCGGTGTTGGTAAGACTACATTTGCAAATGCATTTGCAAAAACCTTTGACTGTAAGTTTTCCAGGATACAGTTTACGCCGGACACTATGCCCGGAGATGTTACCGGCTCTTCTGTATATAATTTTGAAACCCATGAATTTGAATATGTTCCCGGTGCCATAATGGGAAACATTATACTTGCAGATGAGATAAACAGGACATCACCGAAAACTCAGGCCAGTATGTTGGAGGCTATGGAGGAGAGGCAGGTAACAGTGGATGGCAAAAAACATTTATTGCCTGAACCATTTATTGTTATTGCGACCCAGAATCCAATTGCCCAGAGAGGTACATATTATCTGCCGGAATCCCAGCTTGACAGATTCATGTTCAGGCTCTCAATAGGATATCCTGAGGTTAATCAGAGCATAGCCATTGTCAGGAATCACCTTGAAGGCAGGACAGTCAAGACAATGGAGAATCTTATTGACTGCGCACAGTGGAGTGAGCTTATACATCAGGCAGATAAGGTATTTATTAATGACGAACTTATCGGATATGCAGCCATGTGTATAGAAGAGACGAGAAAGCATGATAAGGTTATGCTGGGGGCAAGTCCGAGAGCGCTTATTAGCTGGGTCAGGGCTGCTAAGAGCTATGCCTTTATAGAAGGGCGTGATTACTGCATTCCTGATGATTTAAAGAATCTTGCGGGTAAGGTGCTCTGCCACAGACTGATTCTCAAACAGACTACCGGAAATCAGGCGGAAGTGGCAGAGAGGGTCGTTGCTGAGATTCTTGGAAAGGTAAAGGTGCCTGTTGGAAAATAAAAGTTTCTGGATTAGAAGAGCAGTGTATGCGGTACTTATTGTACTGTCCCTCGTTTTCATAACATTCCGCGGAGGAAATGTTCCATATATGATGTTTGCACTGCTTATTCTCAATATAGTAGTATCGTATATTTATATAATAAATGTGTTCTATTCTCTCAGGGTGAACCAGTATATTCCGGAACACAAGGTTGACAAGAACAGGAGTATTGACCTTAAGTTCAGTATGAGAAACGAGGGGCTGCTTTCATGTTCCAGTGTCAGGATGAAGTTTCTGGAGGATTTGTCCAAGACATCTGGCAGTGAAGAGCTGGAGCATATAGGACTTGAACCCAAAGAAAATATAGAGAGAACATTAAGCCTTAACTGCAGATATTCAGGGGCGTATTATGCAGGACTTGATAAGATAGAAGTAACGGATTATTTTGGAATATTCAGATTAAAGTTTGATATGCCGCAGAAAATGAAGGTGGTTGTCAGACCGAGAATAATCGAAGTTGACAGTCTGCCCTTTCTTTCAGATAACGAGGAATTTGTAAACAGCAGTAATTTCAGGCAGGATGAGTCCGTGGTTGACAATCAGGTGCGTGCATATATAAGTGGTGATAACAGGAATTTGATTCACTGGCGCAATTCCGTGAAATGCCAGAACCTCATGGTGCGAACCATGGCTGCGGAGGAGACAGCACAGTATCTTATTATCATCGACGGTAATATACAGGCAGATGATTACACGCAGAAGGTTATTGCGGCAGATAAGGTCAGGGAAGCAGCAATTGCGGTTATTAATTATCTGTTCAAATGTGGCTACAGCGTTAATTATATGACAGATGATTTAGAGAACCATGTTGTCTATGATTATATTGAATTCAGAAAAATGTATGACAGAATTTCAGAGTATGCATTTTTGAAAAATTCGGACATTAATACTATTATTAAAAATGTGGACAGAGAGTGGGAACAGCAGACAACAATAATTGTTGTCTCATCAGAAGAAAAAAATATTGGCGATGATGTGTCCCATAATATTTTCTGGGTGGATGCGGATGAATTCTTGAAAGGGTAATACAGGGAGAAGGGCATGAGAGATAAAGCGGTGAATGAAAAAATATACTATACATTTCTTTCTATAATTGCGTGTATTAGTCTGTACTGGCTGCTCATGCTGGATTTTCATGTGAAGTCGGGCATAGCAGGGGTATGTGTGTGGCTTGTAATATTTGCTGCAGTTAATACAGCAAGAGATATATTAAGAAACCGTTTTATCACTGTTACAGTAGGAATATATGCAGCATCGGCTGTCGTGTACCGTGGGGTAGTGAGTCATAATGTATTTAATGTAGCTCTGACTGCGTCAATGTTCATAATATATATGGCAGCATATGGCACAATCAAGAAAAGAACAGTAAGAATTGTGTCAGGGTATATAGAACTTGTACTGCTTGTCGTGTCGGATTTTTTCAATAATAATATCCCCAGACTGTTAATATGTGGTGTAGTAGTACTTTTTCTGATTTCAGTTTCTGAGACATTGGGATTCCTTGGAGTTAACAGATGTAAAGGAAGGTCTTTAGCCGGGTTGTATGTCATCATTGCGGCTGTACTTATGATTACTCCGGTTAAGAGTGAGCCCTATGACTGGCATTTCTTTTATAAATGTATGGAAGGAATAAAGAACGTGGCAGCTGACATATCCGACAGATTCGATCTTATATTTAACGGCAATAACGGTTTGTATAAGTTTAATTATACAGGTTATTCTGAAGGAACTGATACAGCGGGAGGCGGGGTCAATGACAGTGCTAAGCTGCAACTCACGGTTACCGGGGAACGGACTGCTGGTGCCCTTTATCTGCGCGGTAATATTTGTAGTGAATACGATGGAAGAAATTGGGTCAGTGAAGAGGATACAGTCACAATAAATTACGATTATGATGCATGGATGTCTATATATGCCTGCTTTTATCTGAATGAGGAACCGGAGGATATAAGAGAGTATATTGAGGTAAAACAACAGTATATCAATTATGAAAATATCCGCACAAAGTCGGTGTTTATGCCGCTTAAGACATTAGGCATAAAACTTTCCGACGAGAAGAAAAAGATGTTATCCAGAGGGGATAATCTTCGCTGGAAGAATATCCAGAAGAAGCAGACCGGGTATCATTACATATATATGGAACTGGACTATTCTAATGAGAAGCTGCAGGACATTATAGAAAGAGCCTCTGAGGTAAAGTACGATCAGGCGACATGGACTACAATGCTTAAGTATATGAGAGAGCATTACGGAGTGAAACCGGGGTTCAGCTTTAATGATTTTAAAGCAGCGGTGAAGGATGCATATAGTAAAGTTGCGGCAGAATATATGCAGGTGAGTGACAGTCTGTCAGATGAGGCCAGAAGTCTGGAGAAAAAGACAGTTCAGGGTTCAGGCTCAGAACTTGATACATGTATCAGACTCAATAATCTCACAAGTTCATATATGTATAATAAGCGCGTGCGGATTCCAAAAGATGCCAATGTAATAAATTATTTTCTGTTTGATGCAAAAGAAGGATATTGTGTACATTATGCGACAGTTCTTACCCAGATGTTAAGAAACGAGGGGATTCCGGCAAGATTTGTGGAAGGATTTAATGTAGAATATTCTCAGGAAGATGGAATTGATGGTTATCCGGTCAAGGGTAATGACGCACATGCATGGGTAGAAGCATATATTAAAGGATTCGGATGGATACGGCTGGATGCTGTGAAGGCATTTCCAAGAAGAACAGGAAATGCAGGGAATGCGGTGAGTAACCCTGATTATATAATGGAAGAAGATGATGAAGAAGACGATATGACACCACAGGGCAGTATGCCTGTAACAGTTGTGGATAAGGAAGCCGAGAATGAGGATGATGTGCAGCAGCCAGATATATCAGAGGATAAGCAGATATATGAAGCAGTAATTTTTCTTGCAGGTGCAGTTATTCTGATAGGAGTAATATTAATTGTGATGTTACTGCGGAGGAGGAAACAGCTTAAGAATACGAGGAATCCGGATATAATAATAGCAGATATCCTCAGAATTCTTGGAAAGAAATACGGGAAAATCCAGAATGGAGAGACAGTGAGGGAGTATTTCGGGAAAATCAGATGCATAGCTTCCCCGGAGATTTTCAACAGATACAGGAATGTTCTGGAGATAATTGAGGCATATGAGTATGGTGGTGGAATAATAGATGAGGATGGAGTGGATATTTTAAGAAGTTTCCGTGAAGGAATAGCATGAAAAATCAACTCGATAGTTGATTTTTCATACCGCTATTTGATTCTGAGCAAATCAAATAGCACGGATGGCAGACGAGAAACTGCCTGCGCAGATTTCTCGTCGCCTCTTCGCAACAAAGTTGCTCAGAAATGAGGAATAGTATGAACACATAAAGAAAGAAGGAAATTACCATGAAGAGGCGTATATTAACATACAGGAAGTACATAGATTCTATTCTTGAATCAGATGAAGAGCAGGATTGGAATTATATTAAACAGGAACATCTGACTCAGGTATCATTTTTTCAGCATGAGAGACTTATACATCTGATAGTGACGGTAACATTTGCTGTGCTGGAGCTTATGACGGTGTGCGCATTTGTTATTGCAGGAGCACTTGACAGCTCATCAGCCCTTCCTCTTGGAGTGCTGGCTCTGGTTATATTGATTCTGCTCATCCCATATATTAAGCATTACTATCTTCTTGAAAATGAGGTTCAGAAAATGTATGAGCAGTATGATAATATTGTTGACCGTATTAAGAAATGATATTATATTGTTAAATATATCAAGTTAAAGAAGGACGAGTATGATAGCAATCGTAGAGGATGAGAAGGAATTACAGGATAGTTTAAAAGCATTGCTTGAAAGCAGAGGATATGATACTGTGACGGCGGCAAGCTGTGCACAGGCGGAAGGCATTATGGGAGACCGTCAGGTTGATATGTATCTTCTGGATGTAAAGCTTCCGGATGGAAGTGGATTTGATATATGCAGAGATATAAGAAAGACAAGTGAGGTTCCGGTAATATTCCTGACATCCTGTGATGATGAGGAATCTATTGTTACAGGTCTTGATATCGGAGGGGATGATTATATTACGAAGCCCTTTCATACAGCAGAATTACTGTCGAGAATCAGTGCCAACTTAAGACGGAGTAAGTTTAATGCCGGCAATATATATAGGAAAGGCGATATATGCGTTGACTTCGACAGGTATAAGATTACCAAATGCGGCGAGGAACTTAACATTTCATCTAATGAGTTTGCCATAGTACATATGCTTATTGAGAATAAAGGCAGGGTTGTAAGGAGGGACACTATATTTGAACAAATATGGGATATACATGGGAATTTCGTTGAGTATAACACGCTGACAGTTGCAATGAGCAGGATAAAGGCAAAACTTGGAACCTATGGGGCAGAGCATAGCCAGTATATTGAGACTATAAGGAATGTCGGATACAGGTGGATTGATTAGAACTGTATGGACATGATGGAGGGAATATAAGTGGATAAGAATGAGAAGGTAAGGAGAGCGCTGTCTTTGTTCAGAAGAAGACAGACATTATTTGTAATTATTTATGCGGCAGTAAACAGCCTGATTACAGTGGGCATTATTGTATATTACAAGCTGAAGGAACAGGCACTCGTTGGAGCATATTATCTTGCAGACAGGAACGGAAGCAGAACGCTTGTCGGTGAAATGTTTAATAATAATTTGAGCAGAGACAGAATAATAGCAGGGAAATCAGCCATGGTAGATGCCGGGTTCGGCAGCCATGGCTTTTCGTATCTAAATAGGATTTCAGGCGAAATATATATTTTTATGGGGATTGCGGCTGTGATTATGATTGTGCTGGTAATGGCACTTATCTGGTGTTACAGGCTTGGTAAGCACGGATTCATGGCAGATATCATAAGCGTTTCTGATGAAAATGACAAGCTGAAAAAGCAGCTTGAAAATGAGCAGGATTATAATAAGCAGCAGTATCAGAAGATGCATGACTTTATTGAGAATATTGCACACCAGATAAAGACACCTCTCGCTGTTATAACCATGAAACTTGAAATGCTGCAGGCTGATAGTTCACAGGCTGCACTTATTTCCGATTGTACAGGCAATGCTTTCCGCATAAAAGCATTTATTAAGGAATTGCTGGATATAAGCAGATTTGAGGCAGGAAAGGTTATTATTGCAAGGGATGAGATAGAAGCGGCATCTCTTATTGAGGAGAGTATTAACAGCAGTTCTGTGGACAGAAAAATTGTAATTACCAATTATGGAAAAGAGAGTCTGCATATGTATGCAGATGAAGGATGGTTAATGGAAAGCTTTATTAATCTTATTGATAACAGTGGAAGTTATGTTAAGGATTCTGTGGATGGCAGGATATATATAGATGTGGATAGGTGTGAGGATGATTGCATTGTAACAATTGCGGATAATGGTGTCGGTTTAAATGATGAGGTGTTCAATAATATTTTCAACAGATTCGAGACCGAAGGAAAGGCACAGGACTTCAGGGCGGGAATAGGACTGAATCTTTCTAAACTCATAGTTGAAGCACATCACGGTACAATTAAAGCGGGAAATAGTGAAAGATATGGAGGCGCTGAATTCGTTGTGACGCTGCCAATGTATAAGTTAAAGACAAAATACTAACTTTTTATATATGTAAGCCGTATGTAAGTTATGTAATGTATACTTAAGTACAGAGAGGGACAACAAAGGATGGGGGGATTACATGAATACTGAATTATTGGCTTTCTGTGTAAGGGGGATACTAAGAAGGTGGAAACAGATGCTTCGTGTGTCTGTAGCAGTGATGGTATCCTTTACATTTGTTATGGGAATGCTGCTGTTTCAGGAGAATATAGGGCAGTGGCAGATTGCATTAGCTAAGAAGCACTTTGGTGACTGGTTCGTGATGTACAGATCACCTCATGATTATGAGAATGAAGAAATCAGGAATCATCCTTATCTTGACAGAGCAAGAAGGGCAGCTATTGTAAAGAGCATTGAGGATGCAGATGGTATTACAGAACTTCATATTGGTACTATGTCTGAGGGATTTATCAGAATGGGCAACATTACAGTTGAACAGGGGCATATGCCACAGAGGGATGATGAGGTTGCTATAGACTGGAATACGCTTCTCAGACTGGGACAGGGAACAACAATTGGTTCAGAGATTATACTTGACAATAATACATACGAGCTTGCAGGTATTATGACCAGTTATACTAATGTATGGAAGGATGGAAACCAGTTTCCGGGTATTATTGTCACTGACACTGAAGCTGACAGGATTATGCAGGGGGAGAAGGAATACATATATTGTTATCCTCTAAAGAATTATATTGATGAAGATGACTATGGGCATATTTTTGATAGGATATCGGAGGATTCAGGGATAAAGTTCAAGTTAACATATAATGGAAATGTATATGACAATAAACTCTGGGGCAGTACATTTATTAATAATTATATGTATATTCTTGTCATGCTTATCGGAGCAGTAGCGGTAACATATCAGTTATTAAGATATAACAATTCAAGAAAAAATATATGGATTATTCATAAGAATCTTGGCGCAGAAAAAAGGCAGCTAATGATTATGAGCCTGTCAGAGAACGCATTTATATTGATAATATCATTCTTATCAGGTGTTTTTCTTGCTCTGGGACTGGGAAAGCTTATATGTACAGTGATAGGGCAGATTAAGGGTGTGAGCTTTTTTAGTGCCGGAAGAGATACATTTATCAAGGCGTTGTTCACTTTGGCTATATCTATAACAATATGCGTTATTATAAGAATATTTTCCTCTTTAGTGTATATTGGAAAACCGGAATGTAATAATCGGACATTAACAGGAGTGAAAAGGATATCTTTCCAAAGGTCAAAACCCGTCACTGAAAAGGAATTTATATCAGAGACGAGCCGGAGATTTATGCGTTCCAATGGATTATCACAGAATATATTCATAAGATTATTTGCTTTCATGATGGCAGTAATAACCGTCATATGCACTATAACTGTGACGAAGGTATACATATTTTATATGAATAGTAATAAGGATTATGATCTGGTTGGATATAAGGCTGAAGATGAGGGGATGGCATATATCATGTATTATCAGCATGATTATAAAACGGTGTATAACGATAACGGTGCATATGTTAGAAATGATAAAATATATAACCCTAATGATAATTGCCGTGAAACCTTTGATGAGAGTTCCGGATTGTTTGAATACCGCTTTAATAGAGATATAAGATATGGCGATAGCTGCATATATAAGGAAATAAGCCCGGATATAATTAATAATATAAAGAGTATAGACGGGGTTAAGGATATCTCATTTGGATATTTTGAGTCCGGAAGAGTATTTACATGGACTGATATGGATATGGATAAACTTGATGTAGACATAATGCAGGGACAATCGGACAGTGCAAATGATAGAAATAAAAAGTATCTGTTTGCATCAGAATATGTTGAGCCATCAAAAAAGATTTTTGACATTCTTAATGAGTATGCAGAAGGGGAACTTGATTATGAGAAGTTTCAGCTTGGAGAGGAAGTTGTTGTGTTTGAGGATGTCAGCAATGCGGGGGTATATGCAGGTGCCATGCAGGATGGCGTGACTCTGAATCTTAGGAGTTATACACCTTTCGATACCGGTGTAAGGACTATAAGCCGTGATACACATATCTGTGAAAGTGAGTATTCTAAAGCATATAACAAATTTTATATCGAATTAATGAACTGTGATACCGATTCTTATGATTATAGCTCTAATAAGAGTTCTAATATTTATTATGGTTCTACTAATTTTCATAATATTAATTTAATGCAACAAGCAGAAGCAAAATATTTTTTTGATAGATTATCTGATGAGCAGTTAATGGAACTTATAGACAGATATATTGAAAAGGTAATAAAAGAAGCGGAACAATCAGGGAAAAATTATTATTATGTAAATAAATGTTATTTTGATTATAGAGATGGAAAGATAACAAGAGAAGAATTGTATGATCTGGAAACAGGATTATATGCTGAGAAATTAATGAGCTTTTTACATTCGGAGTATGCATTTGATTTTTATCTTTCGCCTTCCGCATCTGCTAAGGTAGTAAAGGTTGTGCGAGTTACAGATGAAGTGAGAGACAGGCTGAAAAACTATGTTCCGCAATTCGGACAATTTACAGTTGTTGCCTCTAAAGAACTTGTCAGAAAGGCAATCGACAGACAGAATGAGATTGTAAAGAATTATTTCCTGTTAGATGAGCTGCCGGATTGTCTGACTCTTAAGGTTATACCTAACCAGATAAATGTGACATATGACTTGAAGGCTGTATATTCTGCAACAGATAATATTGTGTCTTCATATCTTAACGAAGCAGGGTTTTCTTTTACATCCTATGCAGAAGACAAGGCCCAGATACGAAACTCAGCATTAGAGACGCTTGTTCTGTATGGGGGTTCAGGAATTGCGGCAATATGTATGTATCTTGTTATGAGTTCTATCGTGGTTAAGAGCAGGATGGAAAGGTACAGAAGCAGGCTGAAGCTTCTGTCTGATACAGGGGCAGACAAGAAAGTGCTTATGCGGATTGTGCTTAAGGAATGTATCAGAGAGTCATTGTGGTTTGTATTATTGCTGCCGGTTAATATGCTGGTATGTTATGTGGTTGCGAGAAAATGTGTGGATAGGTTATAGGAGGAGAGGATATGGACATAATATTGAGAGCTGAAGGAATATCAAAAACTTATATTTCAGGACAGGTCAAGGTGTCTGCTTTGAAAAAGTGCGACGTTGAAATTGAGAAAGGAGAGTTCACTGCAATTGTCGGGAAAAGTGGCTCCGGAAAGTCAACGCTTTTGAGGATACTTGGAACTATAGATAAGCCGGACGAAGGAAAGGTCTATATTGCGGATAAGGAGATTGAGAATCTTAAGAGTGCTGAACTTGCGAAATTCAGAAGAACACAGATTGGATTTGTGTATCAGGATTACAGTCTCATTCCGGAATATACTGCATATGAGAATATAATTCTTCCATTGGTTCTTGATGGGAAAGATGCGGATGTGGATGAGGTTATGGAACTGATGGAGTCATTAAGAATCGAGTATTGCAGGGATAAGTTCCCGGAGCAAATGTCAGGAGGGGAGCAGCAGAGGGTCGCAATAGCAAGAGCACTTATTGCACATCCGGCAGTTATATTTGCAGATGAACCGACAGGAAATCTTGATGCAGCGAGTGCTGAGACCGTTGCTAAAATGTTGTCGTTTGCTGCATCTAAATATAAGCAGACAATTGTCATGGTAACGCACGACAGGCAGATGGCTGAGTATGCTGACAGGATACTTACCATAGTTGATGGTACTGTGACCGGAGGTGTTGGAATTTGAATGTTAAGATTATTGCATTAACTTTGAAAGGGCTTTTCAGGCGATGGAAAATGGTACTAAGAGTTATGGCGGTAATGATACTGACATTTTTCTTTGTGACCGGGATGCTTCTGTTTCAGGAAAATATGAACAGGTGGCAGACAGCTTCTGCAAAAAAGCATTTTGGTGACTGGTTTGTAATATATAGAGCTAACAAGCCGGAAGAAAAAGATGTAATAAAGTATCATCCATATCTTGAGAGCGCTCGCAGGGCTGAGACAGTGGGGAGCGTCAGTGATTTATCGGGCGCATCAGACATAATGATAGGTACAATGTCAGATGATTTCATAACAATGGGTAACATCAGACTGGAACAGGGACATATGCCACAGAAGGATGATGAGGTTGTGATAGACAGGAATTCCCTTCTTATGCTTGGACAAGGAAGTGAACCGGGAATGACGATAACTATTAACGACAAATCATACATTCTTACAGGAATATTAACAAGTTATACTAATGTATGGAGAGATGGCAGTTCCCTTCCCGGTATAATTGTAACAGATAATGAGGCAGACAGAATTGTTACTGAAAGAAGGTACATATATGCATATCCTTTAAAAAGTTACATTGACGAGAAGGATTATAGCAGCATAGTGTCCGCGATACAGCAATCAGCAGAATTAAAATATAATTTTATATATAACAGCAGTGTATATGATTATAAGCCATGGGGAAATGAGCTGGTTAATAATTATCTGTATGTTCTTTTTATGTTTATTGGTATTTCGGCAGTTACATATCAGCTTATATCATATAATAAAACAAGAAAGAATGTCCGATTTGTTCAAAGAAATCTTGGGGCATCAGGCATGCAGATGTTTCTTATATATGTATTGGAAAATACAGTGATTCTTGTGATATCAACAGTTATTGGTATATGTGCTGCATTAGGAATTGGAAGAATCATAAGTCTTGTAATAGAATCAGACCTTGGTATTACATTTTTCAAGGTTGGAAGTTATACATTGAAAAGAACTGCCATAACGCTTATAGGTGCAGTTATAATCAGTTCTGTTGTGGAGTTGGTATTTGGCTGTGTTAAGAAAAAGAATCGTGTTAGCCGCAGATTAACAGGTAGAAATATATTTAATAAAAAAAATTATGTTGTTTGCACAGGAAGAAGATTTATGAAATCTCATGGTGCTGTGCAGAATATTATGATAAGGGTGTTTTCACTTGTTATGGCTGTTATTACGTTAATATGTGTTATTAATACAGTGATGGCATTTTCAGAGTATAAACGGTGCAGCGATTCACCCGATATAGTGGCATATAAGACAGACAGTGTTCCTACTCAGAATGTATTGTTCTGTCAGTCCTTACCCCTTTATGAGGAGATTGAACTAGAGGATGGAAGAATAGTAACAACAGTGAAAATCGCTTCTGATGATATGGAGCCGGGAACATGGAACTCTGAGGCGTATGATCATTTTAACATAAAAGAATACTATTTTGATGAAGTCAGGTATGGAGACAGTTATATATTTAATGGAATAAGTGATGATATCATTGACAGTATAAATAAGCTTCCCGGAGTAGAAGATATGTCATATTGTTATTATGAAACACAGAGGAGTTTTACATGGCATGGTATTAATATGGACAACATTGGAAAAGGAGCAGGATTAGGAAAAAGTTATTCAGGTACCCAAAAGAATGAGAATTACATATATGCTGCTGAATATGTTGAACCTGATACAGAGATATATGATATACTTAATGAATACGCAGAGGGTGCACTGGATTATCAGGCTTTTAGCGATGGCTCCCAGGCAGTTATGTTTCTTGATAGCAATTACAAAGGTATATATGATGAGAGTATGAAGGACGGTATTATACTAAATCTTCAGAACTATGATGATTCATATTATTATTATATAAATAATCATTTTAAATATAAGAATGAGTATGCTTCTGCATATGAGAAGCTGATACATGAAACAGTCGGAGAGTATGATGGGAATGCATATAATAATGATTTCTGGGAAAAATATATTGCCAGAAATATGCCAAGAGAGCAGGTTCTTGAAATGACAGAGGGATTTAATATTCGTATTCCATCATCCTTATCATATTTATCAGAGGATTATGACTCATACATTAGAGGAGACATAACAACAGAACAGTTTCTAACTGATTATAATTATTATTTTGGAGATAAAGTTTCAAATAAGTGGAATTACAGATATGCTATAAAATCTAAGCTTATCCCCGCAGCATCCACTAATGTTGTGAAGGTAGTAAAGGTTACAGATGATGTAAGGGATAAGCTCAAGTATTATGTACCTGAATTCGGACAGTATACCCTTGTGGCATCAACTAAACTAGTGGAAAAAGCGATAGACAGTCAGAATGAGCTTAACAGGGAATATCTTTTCCTTGATGAGCTGCCGGATTATGCAAGACTTAAGATGAAACCTAATCAGATTAATATAAGATATAATCTTAATTCGGAATTTTATGCTACAGATAACATTGTTACTTCATATCTTCAAGAAGCAGGGCTTTCGTTTATTTCATATTCAGAAGAGAAGAATCAGTTAAGACAGAAAACAATTGAGGCGGTGATGCTTTTTGGATTAACCGGAATTGCTTCTGTGATAATATACCTTATAGTTAGTGAAATAGTTGTGAAGAACAGAATGGCAGGATATAAGGACAGACTGCAATTACTTTCTAACTCCGGAGCAGATGCAGATAAGCTGATTAAGATATGTATGTATGAATGTATAAGAGAGTCATTGTGGTTTGTAGTACTTATGCCCTTAGAACTGATCATAAGTTATTGCGTAATAAGAGTCTTTCTTAAAAGAATGTGATATGAATAAGAATTGACATAGAAAAAATGGGCATGGAACAGAATCCATGCCCATTTTCAAATTAGAAATTAAATAATATTATTGTATGTATAAGGAATTAGATGTTTTTCCTTCTAATTATTGTTCTTCCGAATCATCAAATATAAATACTTCCTCAACAGTTTTTCCAAATACTTTTGCAATATCCATGGCAAGTTTTAATGACGGGTTGTATTTTCCGTTTTCAAGCTTTTCAATGGTTTCCTGTCTGACCCCTACCATTTCAGCAAGATCTGATTGTTGCAGGTTCATTTCTTTTCTAAATTCATGTATTCGGGGTTTAAATCCCATAGCTATTACTCCTCTTCATGCTTCTTAAAGCAGATTCCTCATACGAAATTCTCTAAGCCTATAAGTTTGGTTAGGGGTGGATAGTTGTGTAATAGTGGGGGAAAAGATACATTACTTGCAGAAAAGTAGTGTCTATAAGGAGGAAAAGTTGATGTATTTCGAAAAGGTACAAGCAGAAGAAAGGCTAATGGAGTATGAAAAAGAGATACAAGATTATTATTTATATTATTTTTGTACTTTATAAGGTTCAAATAGGTAGGATAGACTAAATTATTAATAAAAATGATATGGTGTTAGTAATATTTATGTGGTACACTAGAAAAAAAGAGGTGATAAAAATGGAAGGCAAGTTTAATATTTGGCAAAAATGCTTAGAAATTGTATGTTTTGTATTGGTTCTGGCATCTAGTATATATAAAGGACTTTTTTGTGATGGAGATATGGGTGTAGTAATTACTTTGTCCTTTGTTGCAATTTTATTATTTATAATTTTTTCAATTGCAGCGTTATTTCCAGCAACATGGAGAATGACTGATCGAGAGAAAGAGAAAATTAGTGATTTAAAACGATACCAAGAGAAATACACTAGTATATTTGTTATTGTAAATTTAGTGTTGAGTATTTTTATGGCTTTGCTAATGTTAGTAATAGGATGATGCGTTGTTATAAAAATAGAAAATAGAGGAAATGATGAGATATTATTGTATAAAACAGCACGACATTACTGATTGTGGTGTCGCATGTCTTGCGACCATTTGTAAACAGAATGGTTACAAGATAGGTATTACCCAGATTCGTGAAGTTGCAGGAACAGATAAACAGGGAACTAATGCATATGGTGTAATTAAAGCAGCAGAGCACTTGGGTTTTAGTGCAAAGGGAGTAAAAGGGAATAAGGAATCATTCTTTTCAGAGTTTCCCTTGCCCTGCATTGCTCATGTTATCGTAGATGAACAGTTATTACATTATGTAGTTATCCATAAAATTACAAAAAAACAGATAATTATAGCTGATCCGAGAGTTGGAATTGTAAAACTTACACCAGAGGAATTTTTTGGAGAAGTCTATGAGGAAGGAATGCACTCCAAATATCATTGGAGTGGTGTATTAATTCTGCTTGTAAAGAATGAAACATTTAAGAAGGGCGATGAAACAAAAGGATTGTTTAATCGCATTTTTCATTTGTTGTTACCACAGAAAAATATACAGAAAAAAAGAGTACCCGCTTAATTCGGGTACTCACTAGTTATTCCAAAAAATTCTTCCAGCGACAGCCAGTCACCATTGTTGTAAAGCTTAGTGGCGAGGTCTACGCCTACATATCTTAAATGCCATGATTCATACTGGTATCCGGTGTACTGGTCTTTTCCTTTAGGAAAACGTATACAAAAACCGTATTTGTAGCAGTTGTCATTAACCCATTTGCCTTCATCAGTGTATTGGAAACTGTCCTCTATTGTGTTCAGGTCGAAGCATAATCCTGTCTGATGCTCTGAATGCCCCGGCCTTGAAGAATACGTATCAGCTTTGGCTACACCGTCAGTTCTGACATAAGTATTATAAACTGTGACTTGATAATTATATGAGCGGTATCCGCTTGAAATATACAGATTGAGTCCTTTGGCAGAAGCATCCTTATGCATTGTATTCCATGCACTCATTAGAGTTTTGTCGAGACATTTGATACTTCTTTCCTCTGTGACTGGCTGGTCAGGGTCAGTCGGAACAAATGTGCCTGGAAGAGAGTATGTCTTATTGGCGATTAGTACTCCGTCCACATAGGTAATACCGTCAATTTCTTCAATCTTAAATCCCTTGGAAGTAACCTTGTAAGCAGCGGTTGTCTCCTCGGAAGATGCTTCTGTGGAAGAAATATTTTCTCTATCTGTGTTTGTAACATTGTCAGTGGACTCGTTCGTCTGAGTATTTGTGACTGAATTCTCAGTTTCTTTATTATTAGTTGATTTTGAATTACGTTCCCGAACAGCTATTGAAATTATAACAATTATTGCAATAAGAAGAATAGTGGATGTACATGCAAGAATAATACGGTTTCTTCTTACAATACGCTGTCTGCGTGATAAATGTCTATGTCTGGCCATGATTTATGTGGCTCCTTTCAATTTCATTTTATAACTAATTATTACATTATTGAAGAAATATTTCAAGGACAAGCTACATTTTGAATAGGCAAAGCATATAATTATGTTTACATTGCTGATATATAATGTGTTATAATTTGTGTATGAGTAATTAGTATTTATATTAGTATTTATATTAGTTTTAGTATTAGCGTTTATAAGAGAGGATTTTATGTACACAAAGCAGCAACTAAAAGAGCAATTAACATATATGGGGTTAACCGGAACAGAAACGATTCTTATTCACTCGTCAATGAAAGCCATAGGTCAGGTAGAGGGTGGAGCAGACACTGTGCTCGATGCGTGGATTGAGTATTTTGCACAGGGGCTTTTGCTGCTTCCTACTCATACATGGAAAAATGTTAACACAGATGCACCTGTTTTTAATCCGAAGAGTACGCCTTCATGCGTGGGGTTATTGACTAATATGTTTCTTAATAGACCTGGAGTTATAAGGTCGCTGCATCCAACTCACAGTATGGCCGGAATAGGGATTGGGGCGGAGGATTATCTAAAGGGGGAGGAGAATAATAACACTCCATGTACGCCCGGTGGATGTTACGACAGACTTAAAGAGTGTGGAGGTAAGATACTTCTTGTTGGAGTCGGACATGAAAGAAATACATACATACACAGTGTGGAGGAAGTTCTGAATGTTCCGCACAGATTATCAGATAAGCCAATGCATCTTAAGATTGTAATGCCGGACGGAAGTATGAGAGATTCCTATATGAGAAAGCATTTTAATGCCGGACAGCCTCATATATCAGAAGATTTTGTTAAACTCAATCAGGCATTGCTTGACTGCAGAGCTGTGAAAGAGGTTGCTTTCGGAGATGCGAAGTGCCTTTTGTGTGACGCGGCGAAGGTTTTTTCGGTTGTAAGACACATTATTGCACCAGACCCTGAGTGTATTGTGACAAGCTCAGGCATTGAAAGAGAGCGATGGGAAGAATTAATGTAGAATAATATTAAAAGCAAAAATGCTGCCAGACATTACTGTTCTGGCAGCATTTTATATGTGCGTCCTTGGGACGTATTTTATCTGATATTGAAGATAAGGTAAAGCAGATTGTAATTGTAGAACATTACTGCGGCAACAAGTGAAACAGTTGACATAATCTTGATAAGGATATCAAGAGATGGTCCTACTGTATCCTTTAATGGATCACCAACAGTATCACCAACTACGGCTGCATCGTGAGCAGGAGAACCCTTGCCCTGTCCTTCGATAGCTCCGGATTCAATGTACTTCTTACCATTATCCCAAGCACCACCTGCATTACCTGTGAAGATAGCAAGCATGATAGCTGAGAGTGTAGCACCGATAAGAACACCGCCGACGAAGTATGGTCCGAAAAGGAATCCTGATACTACAGGGAATACAATTGAGATGATAGCAGGCATACGCATTTCCTTTAATGCGCCCTGTGAAGAAATCTCAATACATGTCTTGTAATCTGGCTTTGCCTTTCCTTCAAGGATACCAGGGATATCTCTGAACTGGCGTCTTACCTCGTCTACCATCTTACGTGCAGCGTTGGCAACAGCTTCAATAAGCATACCTGAGAACAGGTATGGAAGAGCAGCACCAACTAAAGCTCCGGCAAGGATAAGCGGGTTAGTGAAGTTAAGGTCAAGGCTGCTTCCCTCTGGCTGGAATGCATACAGGAAACTAACCATAAGTGAAAGAGCAGCAAGTGAAGCTGAACCGATGGCAAATCCCTTACCGATAGCGGCTGTTGTATTACCAACTGAGTCAAGCTTATCTGTGATTTCTCTTACTTCAGGCTCAAGCTCTGACATCTCAGCAATACCGCCGGCATTATCAGAGATTGGACCATATGTATCAACAGAAACAGTTGCAGATACGAATGAAAGCATACCTACGGCTGCCATTGCAATACCGAACATACCGGCTACTGCATATGATACATAAGTTGTTATACCTAATACAATAAGTGGATACATACAAGACTTCATACCAACAGCAAGACCCTGTGTGATAGTCAATGCTGCACCTTCTTTAGATGCCTGTGCAATAGTCTGTGTTGGCTTATAATCATAACTTGTATAATATTCTGCAATACCACCGATGATTACACCGCTTATAACTCCAAGTGATGCGGCAATCCAAGGTGAGATGAAACCAATGTTAAATCCTGCTGTCTTAAGTATATCTGCGCTTTCGCAGTTGAATAACAGATATGTAGCAACAAAACCACCTACGATTGTAATACCTGCAGCACTCCATGTAGAGATATTAAGGTCTCTGTGTGGGTTATCTGAACCCTTCTTTAAGAGAACATATGCAATACCAAGAATTGATGCGATAAGTCCAATTGCAGCAAATACAAGTGGGAAGTACATCATCTTTGAAAGCATTACATCAGATACTGTAAGGTCATTAGCTACATTTGAAAGGTAAAGGCTTACTGCAAGGATTATAGCTGAAGAAATGGCTCCAACGAAAGATTCAAGAAGGTCAGAACCAAGACCGGCAACATCACCTACATTATCACCAACATTATCTGCGATTGTAGCAGGGTTACGAGGGTCATCCTCAGGGATGTGAGCCTCTGTCTTACCAACAAGGTCAGCACCCATATCGGCTGCCTTAGTATAGATACCACCGCCTACACGGTTAAACATAGCAACGATTGAACAACCTAAAGCATAGCATGAAAGGCACTGTGTAAATACATGAGCGCCACGGAGCTGCTCGATGTCAAGCATATTAAGACCAAATCCAAATATGATGTAGACAAGGAACAGACCGAGAAGTGCGAAACCGCCAACGCACAGACCCATTACTGAACCACCCTTTAATGCGACTTTTAATGTTGAACCGATGTTCTTAGTGTTGCGGGCTGTATTTGAAACTCTTACATTAGCGTAAGTAGCAATCTTCATACCTACCCAGCCTGCAGATGCACTCATGATTACTCCAATCATGAAACATACAGAAGGCTCCCAGCTAAATCCTCCATACTGAACTGAGAATATAGCTGCAAATATTACTGCAATAATAACAACAACAACTGCAATAATCTTATACTCGTATGTGATAAATGCATTAGCACCCACTCTGATAGCGGCTGCGATTTCTGACATACGATCAGTTCCTTCATCAAGCTTCTTAACGCCGATGAAGTTAAATGCTGCGTAGCCAAGTGCAAGTAAAGCTGCAACAATGACTAAAATTAATAAAGCTTCCATTTTTTTCTCCTCAATGTTAGATTTTATGTCCGTTACGTGTGGTAAGTAGATGGAAAATGTGGCGTCATTCACCATCTATTGCGAAAACACTAACTTGGATAATTCTAACAAATTATGACATGATAGTCAATTTAATTTATGCATAATGCTGTCGAAAAATAATGGATTTGAATTAATATGGAAATATAATGTAATTGCGCATTTTGGGGGCTTAAGATATAATATTGGTACTTAATAGAAAACTGTCGGTTGAGAGAAAGGATAATTTTGTAATATGAAGATGAAATTAAGAAAAATTATGCAGAATATAGCGTCTTATGTTGAGATTGCCTTATCTGCATTTTTACTTATTGTAATTATATTTCTTGCCATTAAGTTTGTTGTGGAGAGTGTATGTGGAATAGGTTTTGATAATAACACTCTGGAGTACTATCTTGAGCAGGCAATGAATCTTGCGATAGGAGTAGAGTTTGTTAAAATGTTGTGTACACACACTCCAGGAACTGTTATTGAGGTTCTTCTTTTTGCAATATCAAGACAGATGATAGTTGGACATGTATCAGGATTTGAAGCTCTGGCTGGTGTTGCCGCGATTGCCGGCCTGTTTGCTACACATAAGTATCTGTATTGCAAAAACCTTGAGGAAGATGATAATAATGTGTAATAATTGTGTATAAAATCATTGACTTTACACAATTATTGTGTATAATATGAAGCGTAAGGAGGTATAATGGTTAGTGAAAAGAACAGATTTGATAAAGAAACTTGAAAATGGTGGATTTGTTTTTGAAAGACATGGCGGCAGCCATGATATATATGAGAAAGGAAACATAAAAGAAACCATTCCAAGACACAAAGAAATTGATGAACGATTAGCAAAGGCAATTTTAAAGAGAAATGGGTTGTTATAAGACCATTATTTCTTTTCCCAACCCAAATAGATATATAGATTAAAATGGAGGAAGATTGAATGAAAAATGTTTATCCAGTTTTTTTTACAAAAACAAATAATAATGTGTTAGTCGAAGTTCCTGATTTAGATATTTTGACAGAAGGAAAAGACATGAATGATGCTATTAATATGGCAAGAGATGCGATTGAACTAAAATGTGTTTCATTGGAAGACGCAAAAGAAAATATTCCAAATCCTTCTAATATTAGTGAGCTGAATGCTAATAATGGAACTTTTGCAGATGAAGGAGATACATTTATTTCTTTTGTGGATATTGATTCAGCAGAATATAGGAAGAAAATTGACACCAGAACAGTTAGAAGAAATGTAGCTTTGCCAAGCTGGTTAAATTATGAAGCGGATCAAGCTGGTGTTAACGTATCAAGAATTTTGCAGGAAGCGTTAATGAGTACGCTGAAATTAGAAAGAAGAATATAGAAACAATAAATGGGTTGGATAGTTGTTCAACCCATTTATAATATAAACATAAAGAAGAGTTTTTAATGGGATTTTGTCGTAAAATAATAACCCTTGCTTTGTTTTGACATGTAAAGATATATATTGTATAATTATGTTAATATTTTAACTATCAACAGATGGTTATTTTAATTAGTTATTCAATATTCAATTCAAGGAGGTTTTTTAATTATGGGACGTTTACAGGACAAGGTTGCAATTATCACAGGAGGTAACTCAGGAGTAGGAGCTGCCACAGCTATTCTTTTTGCAAAGGAGGGCGCTAAGGTTGTTATTTCTGCACGCCGTCAGCCACAGCTTGAGGAAGTGGCGGGAAAGATTCGTGAAGCAGGAGGAGAGGTTCTTCCGGTTGTCTCTGATATTTCTAAGGAAGGAGATGCAGATAATCTTATTGCAGAGGCTGTCAAGGCATACGGTAAGGTTGATGTGCTGATTAACTGTGCTGGTGTACTCGAAGAGGGATTAAAGCCAATTGACCGCTGTACAGATGAAGATATCAACAGAATAATTGATATTAATACTAAGGGAACTATGTATTGCATGCGTGCCGCAACTTCTGAGATGGAGAAGACAGGAAAGGGTTCTATTGTCAATGTGGCATCAGTAGCGGGAGTTATGGGATGCGGAGGTGCTGCTTATGTTGCCTCTAAGGCTGCCGTAATCGGTGTTACACGCCACACAGCACTTAGATTCGCAGGTACAGGAATCCGCTGTAATGCAGTGTGTCCGGGAACTATTGTCACTCCTATGGTTGCAGGAATGAATCCTGCAAATATGGATGCTGATATGTTTGGACAGATGGGAAAGCACAGCGACCTTAGAGTTCAGCCATGTATGCCGGATGATGTTGCCAATATCTTGTTATTCCTCTCATCAGATGAGTCACGCGCAATTACAGGTCAGGCATTAGTAACTGATTTTGGAAGCACATTGTAGTTGACTCCCATATATAACACATACATTATTATATAATGAGGCTTTAGAAGTGGGTGTTGCACTTAGTGCGACACCCACTATTTTGCTGGGGCGCCTGGCGGCGCACGTTTATTACTACATAGAATTTATTTTGAATAAACAGTATATAACAGTTGACAACAGTTATATACTGTTATATACTGTTTACGAGAAAAGGAGTAAACAATATGCATATTATACTTAATAACTCATCTATGATACCAATATACGAACAACTGATGGATCAGGTTAAGAACGAGATAATAGCGGGGAACCTCAAGGAGAACGAACCGCTTCCTTCAGTGCGGACTCTTTCAGGAGAACTTAAGATAAGTGCGCTTACTGTAAAGAAAGCATACGACAAACTGGAAGAGGAAGGATTTGTTATTACGGTACATGGAAAAGGTACATTTGTTTCAGCTACAGATTTACAGCTGTCTAAAGAAGCCAGAAGAAAATCTGTGGAAGATGATTTCGCATGTGTAGTAGAAAAGGCAAAGTCAATTGGACTTAGCAGTGAGGAAATCAGAGAAATAATTGATATTATGCTGGAGGAGTAAGTATGGTTTTAATCAATGATATTGTTAAGGATTATGGAGATTTTCATCTCAATGTTTCTTTGGAACTGCCGGATGGAAGAGTGAGCGGTCTTGTGGGGAAGAACGGTTCAGGGAAAAGTACTACAATTAAGCTTATATTAGGTCTGGTTAAACCGGACGCCGGAAGTATAGAGGTGTTTGGGAAGACGTCAGGACAGATTTCGGCACAGGATAAGCAGAATATCGGAGTTGCACTTTCCAACTCAGGGTTTAACTCTAATTTAAATGTGAAGGATGTAATATGCATTTTAAGAAAAATGTATTCAGAATTTGATGAGGATTATTTCAGACAGGGGTGCAGCCGGATGAGAGTGCCGCTTGACAAGCAGATAAAGAGTTTCTCTACAGGTATGAAGGCAAAACTGCGTGTTCTGGTGGCAATAAGCCATAAAGCTAAGCTTCTCATAATGGATGAGCCGACAGCAGGGCTGGATGTGGAGGCGCGTACCAATATACTGGATATGCTGAGGGATTATCTGTCAGAGGATGAGGAGAGATCAGTTATTATAACTTCACATATATCAACAGATCTTGAGGGAATATGTGATGACATTTATCTTATCCATGATGGGAGAATTATTCTGCATGAAGATACGGACAGAATTCTTGATAATTATGCGGTGCTGAAAGTTGATGAGAAAATGTACAATAAACTCGACAAGAGCCATATTCTTTCAGAGAAAAAGGAGAAATTCGGGTATGTATGTTTTACTGATGAGAGGCAGTATTATTCAGAAAACTATCCCGGAATAGTAATAGAAAATGGCAGTATAGATGATTTGATTATAATGATGACAGGGGGTAGAGAGTAATGGCAGGTTTATTAGAAAAGGATATCAGACTTCTTCTTCATCTGAAGCAGGCATTAGTAATATTTCCGGTTATAGCAATCTTTATGGCAGCTACCAACAACGGTATATCTGTCATGTGTTATCTTACGGTTATGATTGCGATTCTATCTATAACCACAGCTTCATATGATGAGATGGATAATGGATATGCATTTATTATGTCTATGCCGGTAGATTTCAGAATGTATGTGCGGGAAAAATATCTGTTCTGTAACGGAATAAGCCTTATTGTATGGGCATTTTCTGTAATTTTTTATATTGTTGTAGGTTTGGTAAAAGGAACGCAGAATATTATTTCCGATGAAATAATCATGGAAATGGTTCTTATTCCGGTATTTGTTATAATGATTTCTCTTATGCTGCCAATCCAGTTGAAATTCGGATTAGAGAAGAGCCGGGTTGCAATATTTGGGCTGTTTGGAATTATCGCCGGATTAGTATTTCTTGGTGCCAAGACTGTCAAGGCATCAGGAGCTGATATTGATAAGTTGATTAATAAAATAATGGGATTATCTGATAAAATGATTGTGGCCGCTCTTTTTGTGGTGGCAGCAGTGATAGTAATAATTTCATACAAATGTAGTGTTGCAATAATGAAGAAAAAAGAATTCTGACAGTTACTGTAAATATAGCTTGGGGGTACTTATGATTAGAATGGAAATTGCACTGATTATGGTGCTAATCTTTATAGCGGGAATGTATTTTACTGCGCAGAGAAAAAAGACACTGTTACACAGGACATTTTCGATTATTCTAATGATATGTACTATTGCTGTATTGGGAACGATTTACATTCTGGTGACATCATTGCCGGAAAAAGAGTGAAACATTGGGGGTAAAATAAATGTATAATAATGACTATATAATTCGTAATGAAAGAAAAGAAGAACAGAGAGAAGTTGAGAATCTGGTACGGGAATCCTTCTGGAATGTGTATCGTCCGGGATGTCTGGAACACTATGTGCTGCACTGCTTAAGGGATGACAAAGATTTTATTCCACAACTAAATTTTGTTATGGAAATGGATGGAATCACCGGAGAATATGCAACACCGGAAGGTTACATGGTAGATGAAAAAGAGGCAGAAAAATATGATGAACAGTTTCCTCACAAGGAAAAGCTGAAACTGCCGGGACAGATTTTCTAATCCGGGTAATCTTTTTTTGTACGGATTGTGGGGGGTTGTGTTTTAGCGGTTGTTAATCGCTGGGACACAGCCCCCGGTTTATAATAATTACAGGAGGCAGGTTATGGGAAAAAAGAATATAATTGCGGGGTTATGCGTGTGTGCAATGTCAGTAAGTCTGATTGGCTGTGGAACAGGAAATGCTGTTAATGGTGAAGAGGACACAACAAAGAATTTGGTTGCTGTGACAACGACAGAAGCGGTTGATTTAAGTGGTGTGCATCCTGATGCCGCCAGAGAGATTCAGGTAACTTTGGATACAATTGATAAGAATGTATCTGTAAATGATAAGACAGGAAGTATTAATGTTATTAAGCAAGGCACAGGAATAATGGCTCTTGCTGTAGGCAATTCTCTTGTTGAGAATCAGGTGGAACTTGTCATAAAAGACTGGAAACAGCGAAAGAGTGATGAAGATATGTCAAATTTCAAAAAGAAATTCGACATAGTATACAGTGAGTATAACAAACTCAATTCATCAGAGGCAGAGAGTGAGCTTAAGAAAGCCGGATTATCCCTTGCCGACTACCATTATTGCGGTATTGGTAAGCTTGATATGGTGGAGTGGATTAATAATTGTCTGAAATAATTTCTATCATCCGATGCCGCCAAGGATAATTCCAAGTATTAATACAAGAATACACACAGGGCAGTATATATATTTGCATATAGGGAAGAATTTCTCAGTGAATTTCTTCCCTCTGCCAGTGTTTATCTGGGCTTCTACATATTTATTTCCGCATATCCAGAAGTACATAATGCCGGCAAGTCCTGCACCAAGCGGACAGATATAGATAGAAAGCACATCCATCCATCCAGACACTATACCCTGGATACATAAAGATACAACTAAGGCAATAGCAGCAATCAGGGTGCAGCATGCCTTTCTTCCTAAGCCCAGCTTCTCCTCAAGTGTAGCGATAGGTGCTTCATACAGATTGATAAGAGATGAAAGGCCGGCCATGAACACTGCAACAAAGAATATAATTGCTATTATGTTACCTCCTGGCATTGATTTAAACAATGCAGGAAGGAAAATAAACATAAGTCCCGGTCCACCCTGATTAAGCCGTGCGCCTGTTGTTGCCATGGCAGGGATGATTACTAAAGCGGCAAGAATTGCCGCTAAAGTGTCAAAAAGGGCTACGCGTCCTGCTGCGGCAGGAATATTTTCTTTGTCCGGCAGATAAGAACCATATATAAGTGTTCCGTTGCCAGCAACTGAGAGTGAGAAAAAAGCCTGTCCCAGAGCGAATATCCATGTGGATGGGTCTGCCAGAGCTTTAGGCTCTACTCTGAAAATATATTTATATCCGTCTATGGCACCCGGCTGAAATGCAATATACACTCCCAGAATTACGAAGAGTATGAAGAAAAGAGGCATCATAATCTTATTGGCTTTTTCAATTCCATGACCGACACCGAACATAAGAATTGCGATGCCGATTAAGAGAGCCACAATCTGCCATACATTATTGCCAAATGTGGTTGCCATACTGCCAAATGCTGCACCAAAATCTTCAGTGGCAGAAGGAGCCAGAGTTGAACCGGTAAAGGTTCCGACCATATATTTCAGAATCCATCCCATAACAACTGTATAACCAATAGCCATGGCAAGGGCGCCAAGAACAGGAATAAGTCCTATGAGTTCGCCCAGCTTTTTCTTTCCTTTAGTGCCACATGCATATCCGAATGCGCCAACAGGGCCGGATCTGGTTGCACGTCCAAAACTCATTTCTCCAATTACCCCTGTAAATCCGATAAGAGCAACAAATATAAAATATGGGATAAGATATGAACCTCCACCATACATTGACACACGTGTTGGAAACATCCAGATATTGCCCATACCTACAGCTGAGCCGATACATGCCAGAATGAATCCCCATTTGTTATTAAAAGAATCTCTTTTTTTCATTGTTGTTTCTCCCACATAATTGATTGAATAGCGTACCTAATATACATTATTCCCTTAAGATTGTAAAATCCATATTGCATCAGGAGCTTCACCACAGACCATAGAGTAGGGGGTATACATATTTTATACAGGACTGGCACAAAACAAGAAATTACTTGATTTGTGCCAGTTTTTGATATTAAATAGAGAGAGGATAAAACTGTTGGAGGTTAGATATGTCAGGGCAGTCAGAGAATATAATTGAACTTAAGCATATCAGTAAGGTATACAGCGATAACGGGTTTAAAGCTGTAGATGACTTTAATCTGGAAGTTAAGCGTGGGGAATTCGTAACATTTTTAGGACCATCAGGATGCGGTAAGACCACAACACTGAGGATGATAGCCGGGTTTGAACTTCCCACAAGCGGTCAGATACTTCTTAATGGGGAAGATATCTCTCAGCTTCCGGCTAATAAAAGGCCCATTAATACTGTGTTTCAGCGTTATGCGTTGTTTCCACACATGAATATATATGAGAATATTGCATTTGGTCTTAAGCTAAAGAAACTTCCTAAAGAAGAAATCAGAAAGAAAGTAAAACATGTACTGGATATGGTGGATCTGGAAGGATTCGAGAACAGAAGAATATCAACACTTTCAGGCGGACAGCAGCAGAGAATTGCCATCGCCAGGGCATTGGTTAATGAGCCTGAAATTCTTATGCTGGATGAGCCTCTCGGCGCCCTTGACCTTAAGATGCGCAAGGAAATGCAGCTTGAACTTAAAAATATGCATGACCAGTTAGGAATAACATTTATATATGTGACCCATGACCAGGAAGAAGCACTTACCATGTCTGATAAGATTGTCGTTATGTCTGAGGGAAGGATTCAGCAGGTTGGAACTCCGGAGGATATATATAATGAACCCAAGAATGCATTTGTAGCAGATTTCATAGGGGAGAGCAATATTTTCAAGGGAATAATGACAGGACATATGAAGGTGAGATTCTGTGGAGGGGAGTTTACCGGAATGGATGATGTGCCGGAGGGAACTCTCGTTGATGTGGTTATCAGGCCGGAGGATGTTATCATTACTAAACCTGAAGATGGAACCGTGGCAGGAGAAGTGACCTCGGTAATATTTAAAGGTATGCACTATGAGGTGACTGTGGAGTCAGGTAAATACGAGATGATTATAAGGACTACCAGATGTTATCATGCCGGTGACCGGGTAGGAATGCAGCTTGAGCCTGACGGAATTCATATAATGATTGCTGAAGACCACACTACAAGCTTTGTAACTACAGTCAACAGTGATTATACACTGGATTTTAACGGTAAAGTGATTGGGTGCGATATCACAGGTGTAATTCCGAAGTCAAAGATGAAAGAAGGAATTCTTGTCGATGAGAACGGAGAGGCTGTGGATGTATCCAAGTTCAGAGTTATTGTATCAATACAGCCGGATGATATTGAAATGAGTGATGAGATTGACGCAGGACTTGTGTCCGGCAAGATTATTAATCTCATATACAAAGGTGACCATTACAGTTATGTTGTAAGAACCGAGTATGGCCACGACCTGATTGTTGATGATGAGTATCTGTGGAATATGGATGACCAGGTAGGTCTAATAATGCCGGAAGATAAGATGAAATTCCAGTTAAAGAAGTAGGGGGTTAAGAAAAATGTCTTTTTCACGCAAATGTCTTGGAATTCCTTATGGGGTATTTCTTATATTTTTTGTGGCAGCACCGTTGCTGGTACTTATATATTATGCGTTCACTAATGGACAGGGACAGTTCACAGCATCTAATCTCCAGAATTTCTTCACAGACCCTAATACTCTGGGAACGCTGTGTTACAGCCTTGTGCTTGCATTGACGGCTACAGTGGTATGTCTGTTGATAGCTTATCCTGTGGCTTATATACTTGCACAGAGCAGGATTAAGAAGAAAGCTGTAATTCTGTTGCTTTTTATCATGCCTATGTGGATTAATTTTACATTGAGAATTACCGCTCTAAAGGAAATATTATCGGTGATAGAGGGGAATCTTGCATATCATCCATTTATTAACACAATAATCGGAATGACATACGATTTTCTGCCATTTATGATACTGCCGCTTTACACAACACTGTCCAAGCTGGACAGGAGCGTTATTGAGGCTGCATCAGACCTTGGGGCAGATAATTTTCAGACATTTATTAAGATTATTCTGCCGCTGTCAGTCCCGGGTATTGTAAGTGGAGTTTCCATGGTATTTCTCCCGGCAATGACTAATTATGTTGTACTTGATATGTTATACAACAGCACATATATAATGGGAAGTCTTATCGGAAGCTATTTCAGCGCCTATGACTGGCATAATGGATCAATGATAGCACTCATTCTGCTTGTGATTATATGCATAGTCACACTGGTTTCAGGAGAAAATGAGTCAGAAAATGCGGGAAGAGGAGGACTTGTATAGTGAAGAAATTTATAAAATATTCAATCATATGTATAGTTCTTCTGTTTATGTATATTCCAATTCTTCTTCTGGCTGTTTACAGCTTTACAGATGCGGCAAACATAGGCCCTATACATGCCTTTTCACTGCATAATTATATAACTCTTTTCACGACACCTGAGTTGATTAGTATGATAATTGGCTCTGTTGTCCTTGCTTTAGGAAGTGCAGCTATTGCGACAGTTCTTGGAACTACAGGAGCAATTGGTGCTTTTTATTCTAAGAAAAAGATTAACAGAGGAATATCAGTACTTAATCAGGTTCCTGTTGTAAATGCAGATGTAGTTACAGGATTTTCATTATGTATTCTTCTGGTAGTAGTATTGGGAGTCAGCAAGGATACTTATATTCCTCTTGTTGTAGGACATGTTATCTTAAGTGCTCCTTTCGTATATCTCGCGGTGGTACCTAAGTTAAAGCAGATGGACCCGAGTCTGTACGAGGCTGCTTTAGACCTTGGAGCGACACCGGCGTATGCACTGTTTAAGATAATCATTCCACAGATTGCATCAGGAATAGGCTCCGGATTTATTATGGCGGTGACATTGTCCCTGGATGATTATTTTGTTGCAACATATACGAAGCCGGCTACATTTGATACAATAAGCACATATGTTGTAAATGCTACCAAGGGTTCCCAGACAGATATCAAGACGGCTTTGTGGGCGCTTTCTACAATTATTTTCGTTCTTGTGATTATTGTTGAGGCAGCGGTTAATCTGGCACCGGCCAAGAAAGCAGTAAGTAAGGAGGCAGGCGCTGATGAATAGATATATTAAAAAAGCGATGGCTCTTACACTTACAACCGTATGTATAGTGGTAAGCCTAATGTGTGTTCCGGTTAATTTATCTGGTGGAAATGTTATCTTAGCAGGAGCGGCAGATGACACGATAACGCTGCGAGTATGCAGCTGGGAAGAATATATTGATACCGGAGACTGGGAGGAAGATGATACGATTGACCTTGAAAGCGGTGATATCAGGGGTGACAACTCAATGATTTCGGACTTTGAGGACTGGTATTACAAGACATATGGCAAGAAGGTTAAAGTCGAGTATAGTTGTCTTGGAACTAATGAAGAGTTATACAACATGCTTACGCTTGGAGACGAGTACGATCTTGTCTGCCCATCAGAATATATGATTATGAAGCTGATAGCAGAGAACTGGTTAGAGCCATTTTCTGAGGATTTTTATGATACATCCATAGCTGAGAATTATTATGCAAAGGGAGTGTCACCCTTTATCAGAAAAACATTTGACGAGAATAAGATTAATGGGGAACCATGGAGCCGCTATGCCGCCGGGTATATGTGGGGCATAACAGGAATTGTGTATAATCCTGACAAGGTTACAAAGGAGGAGGCTTCCACCTGGAAGATTATAAGTAACAGTAAGTTCAGGAGACAGATAACTATTAAAGATAATGTAAGAGATTCAATGTTTGCAGCATTAGGAGCCATCAAGGCTGATAAGCTGACATCAGAGTCCTTTAAGAACCGGGCAGACTACCAGGACAGACTTACAGAGGAGATGAACGATACATCTGAACAGACAATATCAGAAGTCCAGTCTTATCTACAGTCGGTAAAGGATAATGCATATTCTTTCGAGACAGACAGTGGAAAGGCTGACATGATAACAGGAAAGGTTGTGGCAGGTTATCAGTGGTCCGGAGATGCTGTGTATACAATGGATCAGGCAGACGATGACGACTTCAGACTAGACTTTGCAGTACCGGTAGAGAGTACCAATTTATATTTTGACGGATGGGTTATGTTAAAGTCCGGAGTGGGCTCAGACGCCCAGAAAAAGCATGCAGCCCAGAGCTTTATCAATTTTCTGTCTATACCTGAAAATGCGGTGAGAAATATGTATTATATCGGTTATACTTCAGTTATTTCCGGCGGTGACAGCAGTGTTGTGTATGATTATGTGAAGTGGAATTATGGTGCAGATGAGGATGATACTGATACGGTGGATTATCCTCTGGGTTATTTCTTTTCCGGAAATTCAGATGATGACAGATATATTCTTAATACTCCGAGAGAACAGACATACAGGCAGCTTTCAGCCCAGTACCCCTCAGAAGAAATTATGGACAGAAGTGCTGTAATGCAGTATTTTGATGCGGAGGAAACAACAAGAATCAACCAGATGTGGATTAATGTGAGATGCTACAATATCAACAATGTTCCTGTGTCAGTGTGGTGTATAGCAGGTGCGGCTGTCGTCTGTCTCATAGCTTTAGTAATAAAACTTAAGATTGGTAAGAAATACTTTTGACAGACCTAAAATAATAAATTGACAAATAATAAAAAGTTGTTATTATATAAGTCAAACAGAATCAATCTGTAAAATACGTGCAAAGGAGCACAGAATTTCTGAGTATTCAGAGGTTCTGTGCTTTTTCTTTTGCAGAATGGAGGAAGGTTATGGCTACGGAATCAAGTATTATGGACTCTAACAGTTTTAAGGAGGAATACACTTCTATGTTAAGTCCGCAGACTAAGGAAATGATTGACAGGAGAGAGCGGTATTTGGGCGGAGCATACAGGCTTTTTTACAGAAAGCCGGTAAATCTTGTGAGAGGTGAAGGTGGTTATCTGTGGGATGCTGATGGCAATAAGTATCTGGATATGTATAACAATGTAGCAGGTGTTGGCCACTGTAATCCTAAGGTAGTTGATGCAGTTACTGAACAGATGAAGCTGTTAAATACGCATACCAGATATCTTCATGAAAGAATTCTGGATTATAGTGAGGAGCTTCTTGCCATGATGCCGGATGAGATAGATAAGATTATGTATATGTGTACAGGCTCAGAGGCTAATGATCTGGCTCTCCGTGTGGCACAGGAATATACAGGAGGAACAGGTATTATTATCTCTGAGGAAGCATATCATGGAACCAGCGCACTTACATCAGGATGCTCACCTTCGTTGGGTGCAGGTCAGCCGCTCCTGCCGAATGTACGTCTTATTAAAACACCGGATTATTATCGTCATGGTGGGACAGCGGAAGAATTCACAGCGTGGTATGTTTCTGAAATGCAGAAAACTATAGATGAACTGAATGCTGCAGGATACAAATTCTCGTGCTTTCTTGCAGATTCAATCTTTTCATCAGATGGTGTACATCCTAATCCGGTAGGATTTTTAAAGGAAGCAGTAGATGTTGTACATAAAAATGGCGGCGTATTCATAGCGGATGAAGTTCAGCCGGGATTTGCAAGAACAGGTGATGCCTTCTGGGGATTTGCAAGACATGGAATTATTCCTGATATGATAACAATGGGAAAGCCAATGGGAAATGGTATTCCTATATCTGGATTAGCTGCAAAGAGCGATGTACTCGCGGCATTTAGTGATAAACTTCCGTATTTTAATACATTCGGAGGCAATCCGGTATCTATCGCGGCAGCACAGGCAGTGCTTTCATATATAAAAGAAGAAAATCTTATGGAGCATTGTAAGAAGGCCGGAGGAGAACTGCTTAAGGCGCTGAACGAAGTGAAGGACAGACATCCGCAGTCAGTTGGAGATGTCCGTGGAGCCGGATTATTCCTGGGCTTTGAACTTGTCAAGGATGATGGAAAGAAAACACCGGATAAAGACAAAGCGCTTGACCTTATTGAGATGTTAAGAGATGAATATATACTCACATCGGTTGCAGGACACTATGGAAATATATTAAAGCTCAGACCTCCAATGGTATTTAAGGAGAGTGACATTGACTGGTTTGCATCTTCAGTAGATAAATGTCTTACTAAGATAGAAAATAAATAGAATTGTAAAAATCGGACATGATTATAAACCCAGGCATGGACTTAAACAGCTATGTCTGGGTTTTTCATAATTAATAATGGAGAAAAACTTATAAAATTTACATTAGATTTACTCTCATGATATTCTGATTTTACCACATGGGTTTATATTGGGTTCAATCCGCCAGACAGATAAATGTATGCGGATAATATACACGCAATGTGGGAGGAAAATATGAGAAGAATGAAGAAAATAGCAGCTGCAACCATGGCTGCAATTATGGTGGCAAGTGTTTCTATGGGTACATCAGAAGCATGGGCTAGAAGCTCAAAGAGAGCAGCATGGAGTAATGCTGCAGCCGGTTCAGCAGATACGGAAATGGCTGTAAAAGATGCATGTTTTGTTGAGGATGGCTCAGAGACAGCAGAGCATAATGTAAAGTCTAATGTGTATGCTGACAGTGCAGAGTGGACAGCATGGAAAACAAAGTGGGAGACAGTAAGAACAAGCTTCTGTCAGATTGCTTTAACACCGGGAGAGAATGCAACTAAACTTAATGCAGCATGGTATTCTCTTCAGTCAGAGACTCCTATGATAAAGCTCACTAATACAGCTACAGGAGAGTATAAGTTATATGAAGGAACACAGGGGACAGATGTAGAGACTGTAACAGATAATGGTACTACATATAATCTGATTCCTTGTAAGGTGACTCTGACAGGTCTTAAGGAGGACACTGCATATAAGTATCAGTATTATGTAAATGGAGCATGGTCAGATTCCTATGATTACAAGACACAGTCAACAGACAGCTTTTCAGTAATGTATATTGGTGACACTCAGATTGGAGCATCAAAAGGGCAGACAGTAGAGGGAGTGACTACTACTACAGAATATTTTGCAATGAATGATTCTTACAACTGGTATCACACACTTAATAACGCAGTAAAGGCTAATCCGAACTTAAGCTTTATATTATCAGCGGGAGACCAGATTAATCAGACAAAAGTATCTAAGGATTCAGAAAAACTTGAACAGCAGATAGAGTATGCAGGTTTTCTTTATCCTTCGGAATTAAGAAGTCTTCCAATAGCAACAACTATAGGTAACCATGATTCACAGTCAGTGAACTACTCTAACCATTTTAACTATCCTAATAAGCAGACAAGCGATGTTAATACTACCGGTAAGACAGCCGCTGGAACAGATTATTACTTCACATATGGCAATACCTTATTCATAAGTATTGACACTAATAATTATAATGTTGCAACACATGAAGCGGTAATAAAGGAAGCTATAGAGAAGAATTCTGATGCAAAATGGAGAATTCTTATGTTCCATCAGGATATTTATGGTTCAGGTTATGACCACTCAGATTCAGACGGAATGGCACTTCGTACACAGCTCACTCCGGTTATAGATAAATACGATATTGATGCTGTATTGCAGGGACATGACCACACATATTCAAGAACATATCAGATATCATCAGATGGAATTGAACATACAGCATACAGCAGCGCTCCTTCTACAAGCAATCAGGAGGCATTTGCAGCTTATCTTACACAGAACATCTGCTATAAGCTTTCAACAGGTGCAGCGGACAGATCGAAGGTGATTGATCCTAAGGGAACTGTATACTTTGAGGCAAACTCTGCAACAGGAAGTAAGTTCTATCAGCTTATCGGAACACAGCAGGATTATATTGCAGCAAGATGCCAGAGCTGGAGGCCAACTTACTCAGTAATAGATATAACTGAGACAACTCTTACAGTCAGCACATATGATGCAGCAACTAATGAGAAACTTATAGCAGACGGTGGAATAGATTCAACATATACAATAGTAAAGCAGGCAGATAAGACTTCGCTTGAGTCAGAAATTACTAAGGCAGAAGAAGCTCTTGAGAGTGCAAAGAATGATGGAAGTGCAACAGAGGAATCAATAAATGCATTATCAGAGGTTCTGGCACAGGCAAAGAATATATTTGCTGAATCAGAGTCAACAAGCACTGATATTGCAAGCGCAGTTGTTGAATTACAGGAAGCAGTTAAGGGTCTTAAGAACAATTTATCAGAAACAGATAATAAAGTAGCAGGTTCAGATAATAATGTATCTAAAGAGTCTGTTCAGACAGGAGATTCAGTTCTTCCTATGGTAATATGGTTCTCAATTGCTTTCTTATCACTGGCAGGATTTACAGTAATTGTAATTTCAGATAGAAAGAGAAGGGCAGAGTAATATTGATGTCGGATAAAAAGAGATTTATTGTCCGCCTTATAATAACTATAGCCGGTGTTGCAGCGTTTCTTTTCGCTGCACACCGGCTTCATGTTACAGATAAGGTGGAAATAGTATCAACAACAGGTTATACATATGAGACAGCCAGGGTTGTTAAGGTGGTTGAGGATAATCTTACCGAGGATGGTGTGAGAGTGGGATACCAACATCTCAAAGTAAAGCTTCTGTCAGGTGAGTACAGAGATCAGATAGTGGATGCCACAAGTGCAGAGGGAAATCTTTTTGGGGCAGTGTGTAAGGCAGGAGATAAGGTTATTGTACATATGAGTGTCTCAAATAATACCATGAATGTTTCGGTGTATTCAAAAGACAGGTCTTTTCAGATTGTACTGTTTGTCTCTGTATTTCTTCTTCTGATGTGTATCATTGGCGGAAAGAATGGAGTGAAATCAGTTATAGGGCTGGTGTTTACATTTGTGTCTATATTTATGATATATATTCCTATGATATACAGAGGTTTTTCACCGTTCTGGGCTGCAGTAATAATAGCAGTTATAACCACTATAGTGACAATGTATCTGATTAGCGGAGCAACAATAAAGACATTTTGTGCAATAATGGGAACAGTAACCGGAGTTTTGCTGGCGGGACTAAGCGCATGGCTCTTTGGTCTGGCAGCAGATATTGACGGATATAATGTGTCTAATATTGAGACACTGTCTTATGTAGGACAGATAACTAATATCAGAATAGGTGGATTATTGTTTTCGGGCATATTAATTGCTTCATTGGGAGCAGTTATGGATGTTGCTATGTCGGTATCATCAGCCATTTATGAGATACACGATAAAGCTCCACATCTTGGATGGATGGAACTTTTTAAGAGTGGAATGAATGTAGGCCGTGATATGATGGGAACAATGTCTAATACACTTATTCTTGCATATGTCGGAAGTGCAGTAAGTACATTGGTTATTAATTATGCATATGACCTTCCTTTCAGGCAGATTATTAATTCCTATAATATCGGAATAGAGATAATGCAGGGAGTTGCAGGAAGCATAGGGGTTATTCTTACTGTTCCGGCTGTAGCTATAATAACTTCATGCCTTCTTAAAAGAGAAAAATTTGAATAAATGTAAGAGATAAGTCTGGATGGTGATGATGCTATCCAGATTTTTTTTAAAATCTTCCGGGAATGGCAAAAATGATAAAGAAAGAGCAAAAGCAATATTGAGTATATTGTAGGTAATGTGATATAATATTTTTATACGTAAATGTAGTAGTGGTGAGTGAGAATGAAACGTATTATGAAATATAGTACTGACAGAACGTAAGAGTAGGGATGGTATTACAGGATAGTTGAGGTGACGGATATTGAAAGATACGGTAAGAAAAGGCATAATTGTTATTTGTGGAATTTTATTAAATGTTGTTGGAAGGATAATAGCAAGCTGGCTTGGGCTTCCAATATGGTTTGACATGATGGGGACTATTCTTGCAGCCTACTATGTAGGATTATGGGGCGGCTTGATTGCAGGGGTTTCTAATAATCTAATTTTAAGTTTTTATGATAGGACTGCATTGGTTTATATGCTGATAAGTATGGTAGTAGCATTTCTTTTAAATTTTTTCATAAAAAAAGGTTATATGAACAATTTGTTGAAAGCGGTTGTGTCAAGTTTCTGGATTGGATTAATCTGTACAGTTGTCTCAACTCCTCTGAATCTTATATTTTATAATGGGTATTCCGGAAATGTATGGGGAGATACTCTTGTGGATATGCTGAGATGGTATGATTTTCCTGATGTATTAGCTGCACTTGCAGGAGAGACTGTTGTGGAAATTGTAGACAAGCAGATTACAGTGCTGGCGGCATATCTTGTTATCTGTCTTCTTGGCAGTATCAAGAAGAAAAAATGTAATATTAAACAGAATATTGCGACGCTTCTTGTTGTTGGAATAGCGTCTGCATTTATAATTAATCCGGCGAATGTACAGGCAGAAGAAGATAATCTGTTTGTTGATAATTTTGTTGAAAATATATATGACAGTAAAAACGGTATGGTATCATCTGAGGCCAATGCTATATGTGAAACTAATGACGGATATATATGGATAGGAAGTTATGCAGGTCTTACCAGATATAATGGAAAAGACTTTGAATTCGTGCGTGAAGGCGGACTCGTCAATGTTGTCGGTATGATGACAGACAGCAGTGGAAGGCTCTGGATAGGCACAAACGATGCGGGAATTGCAAGATACGAGAATGGAGAATACACATATTTCACCAGTGATGATGGACTCCCTTCTGATTCTGTACGCTGTTTTGCAGAAGATGAAAAGGGAAATGTCTATGTGGGCACAAGTGATAAGATATGCAGATTTAATACGGATGATACCATTCAGATATTAGACGTCAACATTACCTTTGCAAAAGCAATGGAAGTATATCAGGATATGCTTATTATAGTTGATAATAAGGGTGAAATTCATGCGGTTAATTGCAGTACACAGGCGGAAATAGACAATAGTAAGACAAAAGATAAGTTTTATTATTGCCTGGCATCAACTTCTAAGGGGCTGATAGCAGGAACTGAAACGGGAGAACTGTTTATAGCTGATATTTCAGAACATACAGTTTCTGTTAAAGAACAGATAGATATTCCGGGTAATCAGATTTCAGCTGTATTTGAGGATAGCAGAAAACGTTTATGGGTAGCACTGAATTCGGACTTTGGGTATATTGATTCAAACGGAACTTATCATAAGATGCATTATGATGGATTTGATTCTTCCATTGTAAGTTTCCATGAGGATTATCAGGGAAATATCTGGGTGGCTTCAAGCCACTATGGCGTAATGAAACTCTCAGAAAGTACTTTTGTCAATTTATTTGAGAAAGCCGGCATTGAGAAGGCGTATGTAAATGCGGTGGAATATTTTGATGGCGATTATTACTGCGCAATGGATGACGGAATTAAGATTCTGGATGGAGATAATCTTACCTTAAAGTCAAATATTGCTTCAGAAACTGTGAAGGGTTACAGGGTTCGTTCATTTTATAAAGATTTAGAAGACAGGTTATGGATATGTACATACAGCGGACTGTTCTGTTACGATAAGCAGGATGGAATCAGTTCTTTCCGGATGCAATCACATAACATTACCAGTGAGAGATTCCGTTGTATAACTCAGTTGTCAGATGGAACTATAGCAGCAGGAACAGCAGATGGAATTAACTTTATTAAAAATGGCAAGGTTACAGCAACTTTTGATACAGAGGATGGATTTGCTAATACCCAGATTCTGTCTATTGTTGAAGGAATTGATGGGACAGTCTGGGCAGGAAGTGACGGCAGTGGAATTTATGTCATATCAGAAGGTAAATTAATAAAAAACTACACTGTTGAGGATGGACTGTCTTCAAATATTATTTTAAGAATTGTACCTCATGGAGATGGATATTTTATTGTAACAAGTAATGCATTGTGCCATGTTGACATGGATGGAACAATAAGAAGACTTGAGAGTTTTCCATACTTCAATAATTATGATGTTATTATTAATGGCGAAACAGCATATGTAACCTGTAGTGCAGGACTGTATGAGGTACAGTTGTCAAAGCTGTGCGAGGATAATTATGAGCAGCTCAGGTATTATGGCGCGGGAACAGGCCTGTTCTCAGGGCTTACTGCTAATTCATGGAATTATATTTCAGAAGACGGAAGTCTTTATCTGTGCAGTAATAGCGGCGTAATAGTCTATAATAACCGCGTTGAGAATACTGCTGCGGACATGAAATATGGAATTGTATCCTTTGAATGTGATGGTAAAGAAATTAAATCGCAAGACGGTAAGAACTTTGTAGTACCTTCCAACACTAAAAATCTTTCAATATATGCTTCGGTAAAAAATTATGCATTTGAAGAGGTGAAGGTGCGTTTCTACATAAAAGAAATAGAAGATAACCCAAAGGTATGCAGATGGGATGAAATGGAATCAATCAGGCTTTATAAGCCAGATTTGTCAGAATATCATGTCTGTCTGCAGATACTTGACGCTTCAGGCGAAAATATTCTTCAGGAGACAGAATACACCATCAGCAAAGAAAAGCAGATGTGGGAAAAAACAGGGTACAAGACATATCTTGTACTTGTTTGTACAGAAATCTTTTTGTTTACGATTATAAGCATTGTAATCATGATTCTGTTTATTACAAGAAAGTATGAACTGGAAAAGCTCCAGATTGAACTTGAACAAAAGGTAAAAGAGCAGACGGGAGAGCTGGTACGGAAACAGCAGACGATAAAAGAACTGTATATACAGACAGTTACTGCACTGAGTGAAGCGGTGGATGCGAAGGACAGGTATACCAGTGGACATTCAAAGAGAGTTGCTGAATATTCACGCATGATTGCTGCCAGAATGGGAAAAAACAAGGAAGAACAGGAATTAATTTACCGGGCCGGATTATTACATGATGTTGGTAAAATTCGTATCCCAAATGAGATTATTAATAAACCTGGAAAACTGACAGATGAAGAATATAATATAATGAAAATACACCCGGTAACAGGATATCATATTTTAAGAGGAATTGCAGGTAGTGAGATGATTGCCATTGCAGCCAAATATCATCATGAAAGATATGATGGAAAGGGATATCCGAATGGCCTTATTGGGGAAAAGATTCCGGAGGTGGCAAGAATTCTTGGAATTGCGGATGCATATGACGCAATGACCAGCAATCGAAGCTATCGTAATGCATTGCCTCAGGAAGTTGTAAGGAATGAGATTGTAAAGGGAAGAGGAACACAGTTTGACCCTGAAGTTGCAGATATAATGCTTCAAATGATTGATGAAGATATGGATTATAAACTAAAACAGGAAGAATTCACTCATAAGAGAATTCTGGCTGTAGATGATGAGGCTATGAATAACAGGATTATTGCGCATATCATGAAGGAAGAACCAATGTATGAAATAATCCCTGCCAGTAGCGGAAAACAGGCATTGGAAATTATTGAACAGCAGACTTTCGACTTGATTTTGCTGGATGTCAATATGCCTGAAATGGATGGACTGGAAACGCTTCGACTTATCCGTAAGAAATATCAGACTCCGGTTGTTCTGATGACGGCTGATAAGACTCTTGACACGTCAACTGAATATGGAGAACTGGGGTGTGACGATTTTATTACCAAGCCATTTTTACCGCTGCTTTTGAAGGAAATTATACATAACATGACGGAGAGAACAAATATAAAAGACGAAGAGTAGATTTATCATTCTTTTAGAAAGAGAAGCTAATTCCTCTCTTGACAAAGAAAAACATAGTGTTATTTTATATTTATGATTATGAAAAAGGGCGTTCAGCAGTATTGCTGGACGCCCTTTTTAACATTGTGCAACTGTAAGGGAGGGATACATATGAAGAAGCTTATTGAGCACACGGGTAATGTCAATAGTGACGGACAGCCATATCAAATTAAACGATGGGAGAGATGCGACAGAATGCGCCATAAATCGGGGAATAATGCTTGGCGGAGGAACACAGACTCAGGATATCTCTTTAACGGTCTGTATAAAAGAATAGGGAAAGGACTATATTCATATGGTAGAGGAAGTTTCTTCTGTAGGTCTTCCTGTTGACGAAGTGCTTACAATAAAGAAAAATCGTATATTGCCGGATAATCCCAACGATAACATGAAAAGAATTAGTATTGTGACAGGTATTCATGGAGATGAGCTTGAAGGGCAGTATGTATGCTTTGAGCTTCAAGAAGTTTAAGCAATTAGAAGAAGAGGGGAGAATTGCCAAAGGGAAATTTCATCCCTCATGTAAGAATGATGGACTGTGATTACAGCAGTGTGGATATAGCCAGACAATTTGGACTTACCTATGTTGTGTTAAGAAAGGTAAGACCTTATGATACAACAACGCTTAACTATAACTGGCAGATATGGGAAACACTTTACGCTCCCGTTGATGGAAATGTGTTCTTTATGCATAATGAACCGTTGACATACGCAGATACGGCGGTAATTAAGTTATGTAAATTATAATCAGACATTATATTAAACTTCAAAAAAGCGGCACTGTATACTTTTCTGTATACAATGCCGCTTTTTGAATAAATCGGACATATATGCAGCCCGATTACAGGCTTACTTTCTTATCGAGAAGGACTGCGCTTCCAAAAACACAGCCAACTGAAACCAGAAGCTGGAATATGTTTGACGGAAGTGATGCTATAAGTTCCTCTGAGAATGTTACCGGATTGCTGTATATTTCCGGAATTAAATTTGCAATCTTCATTGTTACAAATGAGAGGAGGCAGAAAACTACAACTGATATAAATCCTTTGATTCTCTTATTCTGAAGTGCTGTTGAAGAGAGCGTTATTGAGAAGTAAGAGAGTGTTATAATGAAGAAGAATGATATAAGGAAAGAAATAATCATTCCTATAAGGTTTATTATAATCTGGCTTATATTAAAGCCAAGTGCCTCAAATACTTCCTTGTATAATTTAATCATATCTGCGTACTCGCCGAAGTTTACGCAGAACATATATATATCGAGAGCCCCAAATCCAATAAAAATAGCTGCAATGCCGATGCCAATTATAAGAGTGTACAGCAGTTTTGAAATTATTATGCTAAGAGATGAGTTTGGTGTCATGAATATCAGATAACTGCTCTTGCTTCCCAATTCCTTGTTATATGATACTACGCCAAATATAAACACAACAAAGTAACTGAAAGATGCAGCAATAACCAGAAGCACCATGAAGACAGCAGTGTAGTTGGCATTTTTAGCGATGCAGAAGCCCATGAATAATGCCTGAAGAGCACATATGATTCCTGCAACAATACCAATTGATAAAACATTTTTTCTTAATTCATATTTCATTAACTTTAACATCTATAATTCCCCCTCTGACTAATAGTTAGTATAAATACTCTTGTACTGGTCAACTATTGACATTCCTGTGCTTGTGCGGAGTGTTTCAGCGTCTCCATGGGAAACAATAACTCCGTCCTTAACAAAGATGGCATAGTCAATAACAGCTTCAAGTTCATCCACAAGATGGCTTGACATAATTATTGTTTTATTGGGAGCAGCGTTGCTTATAACAGCATTGATTATCTGTTCCCTTGCGACAATATCAATACCGTTGAGAGGTTCGTCAAGCATGATTACTGAGGCATTTCTTGAAAGAGTTACCGCAAGCTTTAATTTTGCCAGCATACCTGAAGACATTTTGCTCGCCTTCATATCAGGGGTCAGATGCATCTCCTCGAGATATCTGTAATATTGGTCTATAGAAAAATCTTCGAAGAAATCTTTATAGTATTTGCCAATATCCTTACAGGTCATATAGTTGTAGAAGTAACTCTCTGTAGGCATATAAGCTATATGAGATTTTGTTTCAATCCCAACAGGTATTCCTGACAGAGTGATTTCTCCTGAAGTAGGCTTTACCAGACCGGCAATCATCTTCATGAGTGTGGTCTTACCGCTTCCGTTAGAGCCGAGCAGAGCATATATTCTGCCGGGCTCAAAATCCATTGAAATGTTGTTAACGGCAGTCAGCTTCATATATTTCTTAGTTACATTTTTACATTGCAGCATATGTTTCCCTCCTTGCTTCCCAAAGCAAAATTAATTGTTGTTATAATCATTTAAAAGACTGATGGTGTCTTTTACTGAGAAACCCAGCCTGCCCATTCTCTCAATAAATGTGTCAATGATTTCCTCGGATAACTCTTTCTTTAGTGAATCAATGAGCGCGTTGTCTTCTGAGACAAATGTGCCTAGTCCTCTTTTTGTAAAACACAGGCCCTCCTGCTCAAGTTCGTTGTATATTCTTGCAGCAGTATTAGGATTGACTGTGTACTGTACGGCAAGCTCCCTCGTAGACGGCAGCTTTTCGCCTAGTTTGATTTCCCCAATGATTATTCTTCTTTTGATATCTTCGATAACCTGAAGATATATTGGTATGTTAGCTTTGTATTCCATAACATCCTTTCTAAAAAACCGTTGGTTTTCCGTATACATCTAACGCGTATCAGTGTACTAGGTGCATAGTACACTATAACAAATATCTTGTCAACACATTTGCAAAAATATTATAAAAAATTTTTTTAAATGAATTGGGAATGGTAGTTATTACGCAAAAACTGTCCGCCATAAACAATCTATGACGGACAGCTCAAAACATTCGGGTTGTTATAATGTATTATTCAGCTTTCTTGTCTTCTTTTGCGTCAGCCCCGGTCTCTTCGTCGGAATTGGCATGGTCGATTATCACGCAAAAAATACAGGCTGCAATAGCTAATACTACAACAACGCCCACGGTTATATTTCCTAACATATAGTATTATCCTTTCAAACCTAGTCAAATATAGATATTCCATATCTTATTTTTCTATATATTTTATATAATATTGTGGCAAAAATACCCAGAGCAATACCAGCGGAGGAAGCTAATGCAATAATTCCTCCGAGGATGATTGCAAATATAGTAAAGATATTCATTTCACATACTCCTTTTTATAATAGTATTATTGATTATAGAAAAAGAGTGTGGATATTATTTCTTGCCGTCAGTTTGATGGATAAATTCCAGAATGACAGTGCTGCTGCAGGTATTGTTATCCTGCATGGTTCCTGTCCGGTTAATAAAGATACTGCCCCATAGCAATGTGAACAGCGCGCAGATAATAAGATGGAATATGCGTAACAGGCTGCGGGAACTGTTCCGGATGATGACCGGGTTAGAAACAGAAGTTTTTAAGTAACCCAGCATCTCCACAGTACAAGGCATGGAGTCATTTACAGACGGCTCGGGTGTAGCATACATCTGAGCCTCCCTGACAGAAAAAGAGCGCACTTCAGGAGAATATGTCTGCGCTTTATCCAGACACATTCCGGTTAAGAAGAAAGTAATTATAAATATACAGCTTAGAAGTCTTTTAAAGCCTCTCTTCATAATCAGCCTCCATGAATGCTTTCTGTCTGCATTAATATAACACATTGACAAGAAATATGGAATATTTATAATAAAGTTAGAATGAATGTAATATTAATTGTATAGGGGATATTATGTTTAAGAGAAAAGAATTAGCACAGGCTGCGCGGAAGAATTTAAAGAAACATTACTGGCTGTTTGTTGCAGTCTGCCTTTTTGCAGCTTTTATTGGCTCGGAGTTTACAGAGACAATGGAGGCCTTCAGAAATCCGTATTCAGTGTCTTCGGAGCCGGGGAGCAATCTGTCTGAAGGAGCGGCATTTATTGATACTAATGTTGATAATGTGTCTAATACATCGGTTATTGATTCTGTAGTTGAGGCTATGGGAGCAGTGATAAGCGGAGATGAGGCCGTTGGAAGAAAACAGTCTGATGAAAAGGTCTCTCAGGCGCAGGATAATGCCACCAAAGCACTGGGAAGAACAAGAGGAGTGTTTGCAGCTTTAGTGAATTCTATAACCTCCGGAGGAATTGTGTTTACATTTGTAGATTCACTTTCTTCTGTTATTAGTTCAAGGAGAGTAGTTGTACTGATACTCCTTATTGTGGCGCTGTTTATATATGTTTTTGTCACATTTTTCATTAAGAAGACATATCTTGTGATTTCAAGAAGAATATTGTTAGAAAGCCGTGTTTATGATATTGTCCCACCGGGAAAGTTTATGTTTCTGTTTCGTGTGAAGAGATGGATGAATGCTTCCTTTACCCTTATACTGCAGAATATATATACTATTCTGTGGGCTTTGACGGTGGTAGGGCTTTTTATCAAGCCATTTTCATATAAGCTGGTTCCGTATATTATTGCTGAGAATCCCGATATGAAACCTAATGATGCAATAACTCTTTCCAGAAGAATGATGAAGGGATACAAATGGCGTGCTTTCCTGTACGGATTATCCTTTATGGGATGGAGAGTGCTGGATGCAGTTACATTGGGAATAACGGGAGCGTTTTACAGCAACCCGTATATGGCTTCATTCTATGCAGAATTCTATGTAAGAGTAAGAGAGGCTTATCTTGAAATCAATCCTGAGGCGGCGGTTTTGCTGAATGACAGGTATCTGTATAAGAAAGCGTCAGAGGAAGAGTTAAAAGAAACATATTCAGATGTCTATGCATTGCTCTCAAGTCCTGAACCGGAGCTTGACATGGACGATTATCATAATTCAAGTATTGGAAGATTGAAAAAGTTAAGAGTATTTTTAGCCAACACATTTGGAATAATACTCTATAACAGCAAAGGCGAGCTGGAATTTGAAGAGAAGAAGAAGGAAATGCTTCGTATGAAGAAGAACAAATCTGAGGCAGTAGGAAATGCATATCCTGCCCGTCTTTTCAGTCTTAAAGAGCACAGGGTTGACCTGGAAAACACAGTGTATATGCGCAATTATTCAATTCCATCACTGGTGCTGATATTCTTTTCGTTGTGTTTTGTGGGATGGATATGGGAGGTAACGCTTCACCTGATTACTGCTCATACATTTGTTAACAGGGGAGTGCTTCACGGTCCATGGCTTCCAATATATGGCTCCGGGGGAATTCTTATCCTGATATGTCTTAAGAAGTTAAGAAACAGACCTATTGCAGAATTTTTTGCATCGATTGTTCTGTGCGGTTTTGTGGAGTATTTCACATCGCTATATCTGGAACTCAGCTGCGGAAGAAGATGGTGGAATTATAATGGGTATTTTCTTAATCTCAATGGACGAATATGTGCGGAGGGACTGCTTGTATTCGGGCTTGGAGGAGTTGCGATTGTATATGTAATTGCGCCGCTTCTGGATAATCTGTTCAGGAAAATAAATGTTAAGATTGTCGGAGCAGTATGTACAGCACTCATCGTAGTGTTCATGGCTGATGTAATCTATTCTAAGAAAAACCCAAATACAGGAAAGGGTATTTCTTCGTTTAATGATTGTGAACCACACAGATTAATGGCGGCAGAGTATCAGGGGGCAGGATATGCAGATAGAGTATTTATTAATAAAGAACTTCAAATCAATAAAAGAACTTGAGATTAAAGGGATAGAGGATGTACTGATTCTGGTGGGTAGGAATAATGCCGGGAAAAGTGTTGTACTTGATGCGATAAGAGCTGTAACGGGTGATTATGAGGTTACTCCCAGAGATTTTAACAATAATGAGGGGAATATAAGTATTAAAGTCAGAATTATCATTGATGAAAGGGATTTAAATATCTTTTTTCAGAAAGGACTTGTGAGTTCGTTTAAACATTTTGACTTATGGTACAAGGATTTTCAGAGCAAGCTTCCATCATACAGGGATGGAAGACTTGACCTGGAATATGTATACAGCAGGGATGGCAGGGTGAAATACAGAGATGGATTCAAGAAGAATAATTCCTATATCAAGTCCGTGCTTCCTAAGATTTTCTATGTGGACCATGAGAGGAGAAAGTCCTCAATTCAGGAAGACCTTATTATGCTTCAGGGCGGTACGGAGTATGCAGACCTGAAAGACGATATCTGCATATTTGACAGGCATAGAAAATGTAACCAGTGCTTTAACTGTATAGGAATAATTAACAGGAAGAAACCGGAGCAGCTCTCCCTTCTTGAAACAGCACGTCTTATGCAGTATAAGCTGTTTAACTTTAACCTCGCCGGTTTTGAGAGCAGACTCAATGAATATTTTGCAAGAAATGGCGGGGGTGGAGAGAGAATTCATTACCAGATAACATTTGACGCAGAAAAACTTATGCACGTAGATACGATTGTGTATAATGAGACGCGAGATACCCAGGGAGGGATAAGTGACCTTTCTGATGGTCTTAACAGTATATATATCCTGTCTCTGCTTGAGACATATGCGGAGTATGGAAGCACGGTTCCTTATATTATTCTTATTGAGGACCCGGAGATATATCTTCATCCACAGCTTCAGAAAGTGGCAAGTGAAATTCTTTATAAGCTCTCGCGAAAGAATCAGGTAATATTCTGCACCCATTCGCCTCAGATGCTTTTTAACTTTACAACTAAGCAGATAAGGCAGGTTATTAATAACCGGGACAATAATACAGTGGTGGCTCCGGAAGCAGATATCGATGATATACTTGATGATCTGGGATATGCTGCCAATGACCTTATGAATGTGAGCTTTGTATTTATAGTAGAGGGGAAACAGGACAGAAGCCGGCTTCCACTTCTGCTTGAGAAATATTATTCTGAGGTTATAGATGATAGTGGTAATCTTAACAGGATTGCCATTGTAGCTACAAACAGTTGTACTAATATCAAGACTTATGCTAATCTGAAATATATTAACACACTGTATCTCAAAGACCAGTTTCTTATGATCAGGGATGGAGATGGGAAGGATTCAGGGAAATTACGGGCTCAGCTAACGAATTATTACAGGGAAAGAGCAAAGCAGGATTATGGTAATCTGCCACGGGTAACTGACAGAAATGTGCTTATTTTGAAATATTATTCTTTTGAGAATTATTTCCTTGACCCGGAGGTTATGACAAAGATTGGGGTAGTTAAAAGTGTCGACGAATTTTATGACATTTTATATTCAAAGTACAAAGAATACCTGTATAAGCTGAGCAGTACGAGAAAAATGATTGAAAAGCTTGGAATAACCATAGAATCCAGACAGGATATTATTGATAATATGGAGAATATCAGGATATATGTGAGGGGCCACAACCTGTACGACATTTTCTATGGCCGTTATAAAGGCGACAAGGAAAATGCTATTCTTAAAGCGTACATAGATGCAGCCCCAAAGGAAAATTTTGAAGACATATTCACTGCCATTGACAGGTTTGTGTACTTCAATAACAGGAAAAATTCCTGAGTTATGAATTCTCTTTTATGAGAGAAGAGTACCAGTAGGCAGAGTCTTTAGGGATACGCTCCTGAGACTCGTAATCTACATATACAAGTCCGAATCTTGGATCATAACCGCTGTGCCATTCAAAGTTATCTGTGAATGACCAGTGGAAATATCCGAGAATTGGCACTCCGCTCTCATATGCTTTGTTAAGTTCGGTAAGATATCTTGTGAGAAAGTCAATGCGGTTTGGATCGTGTACCTTGCCGTCAAGACTTACAATGTCGTTGCAGGCAAGCCCATCCTCAAATATATATATTGGCAAATTATATCTTTCATAAAGAAATCTAAATCCGTAGTTCATTACACCGGGTGTCACAGGCCAGCCAAGTGCTGTTCTGGGGCTGCCCGGTTTCTTGTTTACTGCTCCGGTGCAGCTTATCTCATGTCCGTTGTAGACATTAATTCCAAGAAAGTCTATCGGCTGATGCATAATATTAATATCCCCATCCTGTACAAAAGGCAGACTGCAGTAATCTGGGAAATCAGTTAATCCCGGTTCCTTATTAAGCCCTGAATTGATTATGTCCGGGTATTGCCCAAGACATGTCATGTCACAGAATATCGTGTGGTTAAATGTGATATCGCCGGCTGTGATAGAAAAAGACGCAGCCCTTGCAGCGTCAATGTCCTCAGGACATTCTCTGGCGGGATAGCACAGGTTTCCGGTACTTGAAAATCCTGTTTTTATTGGCTGCTTAGCTACAGCACGCATTCTGGATACCGCAAGACCGTGTGCCAGTGCAAGATGATGCACAACAGACAGCACTGAAACAATGTCAAGCTTTTTCCCAGGAGCATGAAGACCCCGCATATATCCCAGACCTGATATTATCTGAGGTTCATTGATGGTAGCGATATTGGTTACCCTGTCTGAAAAATGTCTGCATATGAATTCTGCATAGTCTGCAAATATATAGGCAGTCTCACGGTTGAGCCATCCGCCATTGTCCTCCAGTTTCTGTGGAAGATCCCAGTGATACAGAGTTATAAATGGGATAATGTCATTGGCAAGACAGCATTCCACAATATTATCATAGAAATCAAGCCCAGCCTTATTGTACTTAATATTGCCGCTTGCATCTTTAACTATTCCCTCGGGGAATATTCTTGGCCATGATATAGAGAATCTGTATGCCTTGATTCCCAGCTTATGCATAAGGGCAATATCCTCACGGTATCTGTGATAGTGGTCGCATGAGATATTGCCGTTTTCATTGTGGGCAATATTACCTTCCCTGTTGGCAAATGTATCCCAGATAGAAAGACCTTTGCCGTCCTCAGCAAAGGCCCCCTCTATCTGATAGGAACTGGAAGCTGTGCCCCATATAAAGTTCTTATCAAACATATTGTTTAGTTATCCTTTCATGGTTACAATTATCAGTTAGATATTAACTGTTACATTGAATTCCTTTACGCCGGCATCAAATGGAATAGTATTTCCCTGAATCTCCTGTCCATTAACAATCATAGAAGTTACACGCTCATGTCTGGTATTATTAACGGTTATATTGTATACAGCCCCACGGAACTTTCTTAAAATTGTGAGGTGGTCAATTGAATCAGGAAGACAAGGATCAATTGTAAGACCGTCAAATGAAGCTCTTACACCAAGTATATACTGGGAAATACTTGTAAATGTCCATGCTGCTGTACCTGTCAGCCAGCTATTCTTAGCTTCTCCAAATCTTGCGGCATCCCGGCCTGCAATCATCTGTGAATATACATATGGTTCTGTTCTGTGTATTTCACTTATTTCTTCAAGGTATGCAGGGCATATTTTTTTGTAGGTTTCAAAGGCTCTGTTCTTATCGTCAACAACTGTTTCAGCAATAGAAATCCATGGGTTGTTATGACAGAATATTCCGGCATTCTCCTTGTATCCTGGCGGATATGAAGAGACTTCACCCAGCTCAAGATGATATGATTTGTAAGCCGGTTGTAAGATCATAATTCCATACTGTGTGTCGAGAAGTTTTTCAACAGAATCCATGGCTTTCTGAGCAAGACCTTCTTTCACACCGATTCCTGCCATTACGCAGAAGCCCTGAGGCTCGATAAATATCTTGCCTTCTTCACATTCAGAAGAACCAACCTTATTGCTTTCTGCATCATATGCACGGAGGAACCATTCGCCATCCCATCCGGCTTCAAGCACTGCGTTGTACATATCAGCCACATGTTCGCGTACTTTCGCTTCTTCATCCAGATTGCCTGTTCTGTGGCAGATATCAGCATATTCGTTGCCGTATTTTACATACATACCTGCGATAAATACAGACTCTGCAACAGGTCCCTCGGAAGGTCCGGTAGTCTGGAATGACTCACCCGGAGTAGAAGAGAAGCAGTTTAAGTTAAGACAGTCGTTCCAGTCAGCTCTGCCAATCAGAGGGAGCTTGTGTGGACCTAAATGTGTTGTTGTGTAATTGAAGGAACGTCTCAAATGTTCCATTAAAGGCTGCTGCTTGCTTGTATCACAGTCAAATGCAACCTGTTCATCAAGGATGCTGTAATCATTGGTTTCTTTAAGGTATGCTGCTGTACCTGCAATAAGCCATAGCGGGTCGTCGTTAAATCCTGAACCTATGTCAGAATTACCCTTCTTAGTAAGAGGCTGGTACTGGTGATAAGCACTGCCGTCCTCAAATTGTGTCGCCGCAATGTCAAGAATTCGCTGTCTTGCAGAGTCCGGTATAAGATGAACAAATCCTAATAAATCCTGGCAGGAATCCCTGAATCCCATTCCTCGTCCGGTTCCGGATTCATAGTAAGAAGCAGAGCGGGACATATTAAATGTTACCATGCATTGATACTGGTTCCAAATATTGACCATACGGCACAGCTTTTTGTCTTCTGCATCAACAATATAAGTTGACAGCAGACTGTTCCAGTAATCCTTTAAGTGCGCTAATGCTGCATCAAACTTATCTGTTGTGTTGTATTTTTCAAGAAGCCTGTAGGCAGGCTCTTTATTAATTATGCCAAAGGATTCCCATTTCTTATCTTCAGGATTCTCTGCATATCCTATCACAAATACAAAATCTTTCTCTTCGCCGGGTTCAAGGTCTATGTCAATTCTGAAAGAACCTATAGGAGACCATCCGCTTGCAATAGAATTATAGGAGGTACCTTCTTTTACAGCCTTAGGAGCTGCCGGACTTCCGTAGGTGCCGATAAAGCTTTCCCTGCTTGTGTCAAAGCCGGATGTTTTGGTGTTAACTGCGTGAACGGCATAATGATTGCGCCTTTCACGATATTCTGTCTTATGGTAAATAACAGACATATCGACATCGCCAATGTTCTTTTCAGGCTGTACTTCCACCTCACCGGTACTGAAATTGCGCTGGAAGTTATTGCAGTCGTCAACAGCGTTCCATAGACAGAATTCTATATATGAATATACAGAAAAATGCTTTGCAATACTGCCGGTATTCTTAACAGTGAGTTTATTCAGCTCGCAGTTGTCACCGATTGGAACTAAAGAAACCACTTCAGCCTGTAAATTGTCTCTTGATGAGGAAATAATGGAATATCCGAGTCCGTGTCTGCATGTATAGTTATCAACAGGTGTCTGTGAAGGCTGCCATCCCGGATTCCAGACAGAATCTCCATCCTTAATATAAATGTAATGGCCATTGTTATCTAAGGGCGAGTTGTTGTAGCGGTATCTTGTGAGTCTCAGCAGCTTGGCGTCTTTATAAAAGCAGTATCCGCCACCTGTATTACTCTTAAGACTGAAGAAATCCTCGCATCCTAAGTAATTAATCCATGGCAATGGAGTTTCTGGTGTTGTTATGACATATTCTTTGGAAGAGTCATCAAAGTAACCGAATTGCATATTATACCTCCTGTACGCATATAATTTATAGAAAACGATTAAGTGCATTTGGAGTATGAATATATTATTGATTATATATTAAAGTATATTTTAAGCCTGAAATTAAATCAATTATTATTTAGTGAAAAATCAATAATTGTGAGAAATGCACAAAAAATCGGATATAAAATAGAAAAATAGGATAAATTTGCAAAAGAGCTTGCATTTATATTTGATATGATGTATATTTGAATTACGAAAACGATTAAGTGATGCACGAAAGGAATGAATCTATGGTATCTATGAAAGATGTTGCTGTAGAATGTGGAGTTTCAATTGCTACAGTAAGCAAAGCTCTCAATGACCATAGTGACATCAGCGAAGAGACACGCAGAAGAATTAAGGAGACTGCCAACAGACTTGGGTATTATCCCAATTCGGCAGCCAGGGCACTTAAGACGAACAGATCATATAACATAGGAGTTCTTCTTAACAATGGTCTTGCCCATGAGTATTTCGCAGAGGTTCTTGAAAGTTTTAAGAATGAGGCAGAGAAAAAGGGGTATGATATAACATTTGTAAGTAACCATTCAAAGAAGATGACTTTCTATGAACATTGTCTGTACAGGAATTTTGACGGCGTGCTATTAGCTTGTGAGGATTTCAGTAATCCTGAAATCTATGAAATGGTTAACGGGAGACTACCAGTTGTGACCATCGACTACATTTTTAATGGAAGTACATCGGTCAATTCTAACAACGTGAAAGGGATGAGTGAGTTAGTACGTTATGCGTACAGCATGGGACACAGGAGAATAGCTTATATTCACGGCAATAGCGAATCAGAGGTTACGAAAGAGCGTCTGGCAGCCTACTACAAGACAATGGATGAATTAGGTGCGGAGGTTCCGGATGAATATGTTAAAGCGTCTACATATCTTGATTCTGTGAAGTCAGAGGAACTTACATATGAGCTGCTGGAACTGAAGGAGCCACCGACATGTATTTTCTATCCGGATGATATGTCCGTGGTTGGCGGAAGGAATGCAATTAATAATATGAATTTGCATTGTCCTGAGGATGTGTCTATTGCAGGGTACGATGGAACAAGATTTTCGCAGATGTTGAATCCTAAGATTACAACAATTCGGCAGGATACCAGGGAGATCGGCAGGATTGCCGCAGATGAGCTTATAAGTGCGATAGAGAATCCCAGGGCAACAATAGTAAAGCGGATTGTTGTAGATGCAAAACTAATCGAAGGGGAAACAATTAAGAGAACAGGAAACTAGTATTTTAAACATTTATTTAATGGAGGATTTTTTATGAAAAAGAAATTATTAAGCCTGGCACTTGGTACAATTATGGTGCTTTCCACATTAGCTGGCTGTGGTTCAAAGAGTAGTTCGTCAGCCAATGTTAACACTGATCCTGATAAGCAGGGAAAGGTTCTTAACATTTATTGCTGGAATGAGGAATTTAAGAGCAGATTTGAGGGATATTACAAGAATGTTCCTTCAGACGTAAAGGTTAACTGGGTTATAACTCCTAACGAAAACAATGCATATCAGAATGCTCTTGATGCAGCATTATTAAAGCAGAAAGATGCAGCAGCAGATGATAAGATTGATATGTTCCTTATCGAAGCTGATTATGCTTTAAAGTATGTAAATAGTGATTATACACTTGATGTTAAGGATATCGGTCTTACAGATGATGACCTTAAGGATATGTATCAGTACACAAAGGATATCGCAACAGACAGCAAGGGCAAGCTTAAGGCTACAACATGGCAGGCTACTCCGGGACTGTTTGCTTACAGACGTTCTATAGCTAAGGATGTTCTTGGAACAGATGATCCGGATAAGGTTCAGGAAGCCCTTTCATCATGGGATAAGTTCGATAAGGTTGCTGAGCAGGCTGCTGCTAAGGGTTATAAGATGCTCTCAGGTTATGATGATTCATACAGAGTATTCTCTAACAACGTTTCAGCTCCTTGGGTTGATTCTAACAACAAGATTCAGATTGATGCCAACATTATGAAGTGGGTTGACCAGACAAAGACATACACAGACAAGGGATACAACAATAAGTCATCTCTCTGGGATTCAACATGGGCAGCAGATCAGGGCCCTTCAGGTAAGGTATTTGGTTTCTTCTACTCAACATGGGGAATTAACTTCACTCTTTTAGGTAACTCACTTGCAACTCCTGTTAAGGAAGGCGGTAAGGAAGAAGTTGGTAACGGTATCTATGGTGACTATGCGGTTTGTGAAGGTCCACAGAGCTACTATTGGGGTGGTACATGGATCTGTGCTGCAGCAGGAACAGATAATGCCAACCTTGTAAAGGATGTTATGAAGACACTCTGCTGTGATAAGGCTACAATGAAGAAGATCACAGAAGATACTCAGGATTATACTAATACAACAACAGGTATGAATGAAATTGCTAACAGTGACTTCAAGTCATCATTCCTTGGCGGACAGAATCATATCAAGTTATTTGCTAAGTCAGCTCCTAAGATCAGCATGAAGAATATCTCTTCATATGACCAGGGTCTTAACGAAGAATTCCAGAAGGCTATGAAGGATTACTTCGATGGCAATGTAACAAAGGATAAGGCTCTTGATAACTTCTATAAGGCAGCTGTCGAGAAGTATCCAAACCTTTCAAAGTAATTATTAATTGCTAGTCATTAAGGCACAGTCATTATAATAATATTTTATAAGGCTGTGCCTTTTTATTTGGCAGGAATGGAGATATGTATGGAAAAAAAGAAGAAAAAGTTTGTTAGTTACGCCAAGTGGGGCTACATATTTCTTATACCGTTCTTTGCAGTATATATAGTATTTTCATTGATACCGTTGATATCTACATTTTATAACAGTTTTTTTGAGAACTACATGGTTGGACTTATGCAGGTTGGACCTAAGTTTGTTGGATTAGATAATTACAAGACCATACTGTTTAACGGTGATACATTGCTCTATCTGAAGAATACAGTCATAATGTGGCTTATGGGATTTATTCCACAGATTCTTATTTCTTTAATTTTGGCGTCATGGTTTACTGATCTTAGATTAAGATTGAGATGTACCGGATTTTTTAAGACAATAATCTATATGCCTAACCTGATTATGGCGTCCGCATTTGCTATGTTATTTTATGCTATATTCGCAGATCAGGGACCAATCAACAACATGCTTAACAGTATGGGACTGCCTACATATAGATTTCTGGCGGAGGTTGCCGGAGCAAGAGGACTTATCGCTCTTATGAACTTCCTTATGTGGTTTGGTAATACCACTATAATTCTTATGGCTGCTATTATGGGAGTAGATCCGTGTCTGTTTGAGGCAGCAAGAATTGATGGAGCCAGTTCGGGACAGATATTTGGCAAGATTACGCTTCCGCTTATAAAGCCTATTCTGGCATATACACTTATTACATCATTAATTGGTGGTATCCAGATGTTTGATGTGCCACAGATTCTTACTAATGGTAATGGTAATCCTGACAGAACCAGCATGACCATTATCATGTATCTGAATAAGCATCTGTACAGTAAGAATTATGGACTGGCTGGTGCACTTTCCGTTATTTTGTTTATTGTAACAGCGATACTGAGTATCTTTGTATTTAATTATATTACTAAGGATATGGAGGCCGCAGGAATCAGAAAAGCCAAGAAGAAAAAGATAAAGGAGGCAAAGTGATATGGGTGAAACTAATAATAGCAAAGCCTCTGCGGCAACAGTAAAAGGTGCAAAGGCAGGTGCAAAGGATAAGGTTGTACTTACAATTGAGAGAGTGTTATGTTATATAGTGCTTATATTGATAACATTTTTGTGCTTATTCTCTTTCTATGTGCTTATAATTAATACAACAAGGTCTCATCCGGATATACAGAAGGGATTCTCATTTATTCCGGGAAAGTCATTTATTCCAAACCTGAAAAATGTTCTGGCTAATGAGAACATTCCGGTAATAAGCGGTATGCTGAACAGTTTGTTTGTCTCAGCATGTTCAGCACTTTTGTCTGTATATTTTTCAGCCATGACAGCATATGCAATCCATGCATACAATTTTAAGCTGAAAAAGTTTGCATTTACATTCATTCTTCTTATAATGATGGTACCAACACAGGTTTCAGCACTTGGATTTGTAAAGCTGATGGGAGACTGGGGACTTATGAATTCATTTATTCCTCTGATTGTTCCTTCTATAGCGGCACCGACCGTATTCTTCTTTATAAAGCAGTATATGGATAGTGTGTTGCCTATGGCGCTTATCGAGGCGGCTAGAATTGACGGCGCCAGAGAATTCAGGATATTTAATCAGATAGTACTGCCGCTTATGAAGCCGGCATTAGCAGTTCAGATGATATTTACTTTTGTTGCATCATGGAATAATTACTTTGTTCCTTCACTGCTTATAAACAAAGCGAGTAAGAAGACACTGCCTTTGCTTATAGCGCAGCTTCGTAGTGCGGATTTCCTGAAGTTTGATATGGGCCAGGTATATATGATGATTGCCTTTGCGATTGTACCTGTAATTATAGTTTATATGTTACTTTCAAAGTTTATTGTCCGCGGCGTTACCCTTGGTGGCGTTAAGGGCTAAGTAAGAGCAGCTTATAATCATAAGATAATATATTATTGTGCAAAAAAGTGTCCCTGATATTACTTTAATGTGATATCAGGGATGCTTTTTTAATTAAAACAGTATTCTATGTATCTTAACATATGCTCTCCCGCATGAAGGACCGGTGATGGGAAGTTATTGTGATGCATTGCATCAGGGAAATTCTGCGGCTCAAAGCATATTCCGTGCTGGTCATTATATTTCCTGCCATATTTTCCAATACAGTCGCCGATATAATTGCCATTATATAACTGAAGTCCGGGAAAATCGGTTCTGATACTCATGGAGATATCCACATCAGGGTCAGTTACAGTGGCGGCAAATTCTTTATCAGGAGAGAGGGCATAGTTGACATCGATATAATCAAAGCCCACGCACTTAGGCGTTCTGAAATCATAGACAGTACCATCAACAGGAACAATCTTTCCGGTAGGAATACAGTGAGAGTCAACAGGAGTATATGAATCTGCACCGATGGTTACTGTGTATCCGGCGACATTCTTAACACCGGAAAAGTTAAAATAACTGTGATTAGTAAGGCTGCAGACGGTATCCATGTCTGAATATGCATCATATTCCACAAGAATTGAATTATGGTCTGTCAGAGAAATCCGCTGGGTAACGGTAAGGTTTCCTGGAAAACCATTGTCAAGATGAGGGCTTCTCAATGAGAGAGTGAGATAGTCAGAATCAGCAGAGTACTCCCACATACATTTGTTAAAACCTCTTCCTCCGTGGAGCATATTGCTGCCTTCGTTAGCAGTGAGCATCCATTCTCTTCCATCCAGAGTTATTCTGGCGCCTGCAATTCTATTGGCATATCTTCCCATGGTTCCGCCGAAATTCTGCTTGTCATTATAATATGATATAAGGTCGTCATATCCTAAAATAATGTCATGAGCAATGCCGGAGCGGTCTTTCACAAGCATAGATTGAAATATGGCTCCGTAATCAGATACAGTAAGTCTGATATTATTATTATAGATTGTTATAAGATGAGCCGGGGTTTTGTCGGGAAGATATCCCCAATGCTGAACTGAGATGTCCATATATATTCTCCTTGAGTGAGTAAATGTAATAAAATGACATGTTATTATATTCCAAGTATATCATTTTATGTAAAGAAGTTCTATATTTTTGGCCAAAAATATGCTATAATTTTTTAGTTATAATAATAAACATGGGGGATTTATAGAGCAGGTATGAGAATTTTACATTGCGCAGATATACATCTTGATTCAGCAATGACATCCAATCTGGACAGGGATAAGGCGAGAGAGAGGAAAAGGGAACTTCTCACATCTTTCAAGGATATGGTGGGCTATGCCCTGAAGGAGAATATTAATAATATAATAATTGCCGGAGATTTATTTGATACAAGAAACATTTCAGCGGGGGCGCGTAAGGAAGTATATAAGATTATTGTTAATAATCCGGAAGTTACATTCTATTATCTGCAAGGGAATCATGATAATGGCAGCTTTGTGTCATCTCTTGAGGAGATACCGGATAATCTTAAGATGTTTGGAAGAGAGTGGACAAGCTATACCATCAGTACATCGGGTAAAAATGTTGTTATCTCCGGAGTTGAGCTGGATTGTGACAATGCCGGAAGCATATACAGCAGTTTATCACTAAATGTTGAGAATTATAATATTGTAGTACTGCACGGTCAGGAAGCATCGCATATTTCTAAGAATAATGCCCAGGTTATAAGTCTTAAGGACCTTAAGAACAAGGGCATAGATTACCTGGCTTTGGGACATGTTCATGAGTATTCCATGGGACAGCTTGACACCAGAGGAATATACTGTTATTCCGGATGTCTGGAGGGAAGAGGCTTTGATGAGGCAGGAGAACATGGATTTGTAGTTCTTGATATTGATGATATATCAGGAAAGACTGAGACAACATTTATTCCTTTTGCAAGAAGAAATGTGTATGTTGCCCAGGTAGATGTGACAGGGTGTGAGAGTACATTTGACATGAAAAAGCGCGTAGAAGAGTATCTGGATACTGCCGGATATGCAAGAGAAAGTCTTGTTAAGATAGAACTGACTGGCTCGCTCGATGTGGAATGTGAAAAGGATACGGAGTACATATGCAAGCAGTTTGAAGATACATTTTATGTATTTAAGATTAAAGATATGACTACGTTTATGGTTGACTATATGTCTTTTGAACATGATGTGTCTCTTAAGGGGGAATTTATCAGAAATGTTATGTCTAAGGACAATATAAGCGAGGAGGACAAATCGGCAATAATAAGATTTGGACTGCAGGCACTCAGGGGGGAGGAAATAGGTTAATGAGACTAATCAGTTGCAGAATCGAGAATTTTGGAAAGCTGAGTAATGTGACTTATGATTTTTCCGGAGAGTGCAATACAATATGTGAAGATAATGGCTGGGGTAAAAGTACTCTGGCATCCTTCATCAGAGTGATGTTTTATGGCTTTAAGAATGAGAATAAGAAGAAGATTTCAGAAAAGGAAAGAAACCGGTTTATGCCATGGCAGAAGGGCGTTTACGGAGGAGAGATTATATTTGAAGCAGAAGGTTTAACCTATTCTGTTAGACGTGTTTTCGGACATAAACAGGCAGAGGATGAATATGTCCTCACAAGAAAAGATACCAATATGCCATGTGATGATTATTCATCTAATCTTGGAGAGGAACTTTTTAAGATAGATGCACAGTCCTTTGAACGGACAGTGTTTATTGCACAGAGCGACTGTGTCACAACGACAACGGACAGTATTAACGCCAAGATTGGCAATCTTGCTGATAATACAGATGATATTAACAATTTTGAGACAGTGATAGACAGATTTCAGAAGATGCTTAATAAGCTTTCAGTCACAAGGGCTACAGGCTCAATGTCCAAGAGAAAAACCAGAATAACTGAATTGAAGTCGCAAATTAATAATTATTCTGATATTGATAAGACAATTGCTGAACAGATAAAGATACGTGATGAATTCTGCGAAAAGAGAGATTATCTGAAAAGACAGAGGTCAGAGCTTGAGAAAAAACAGTCCGAGTTAAGCAGAAAGAAGGATTATCAGGCAGAGAAAGAAAAGTATCAGATGCTTGTAGAGGACTGTGAAGATAAGAAAAATGCACTGGATGAAATCAGAAAGTTCTTTAAGGACGAGATACCCCAGAGAGAAGCTGTAGTTGAACAGATTGATATTCTGGAGCAGGCAGGAGCTATAAGCGGTAAGATATCACATTTTACTGCTGATGAGGAGAACAGGCTGAAAGACCTGGAGTCTGTCTTTGCGACAGGAATTCCCGATGAGTCTGTGATAAACGAATATTCTTCTATTGCAAAGAGAATTGGTGAACTTAAGAAACAGATAGAGACCCGTAAATTATCGCAGGATGAGCAGGATAGAATTAAAGTCTTGGAGGAGCAGTTTGCGGCAGGTATTCCGGATGACAGCAGAATCAATAAGCTTCATGATATATGGATGAGCAGTGAAAAGAAAGAGACGGGGCTTACGGGCAAGGAAATGGCCCTTAATATTGCAAAGGAGACGGAGCTTAGCCGACAGGAAAATGCCAGAGCGTATAAGAATCAGTATATGCCGGGAATTATCATAGGTGCTGTTGCTGCCATTGCAGGAGCAGTTCTTATTCCTTTTGTTATGGGTCTGGGAATTGTTGCGCTAGTGGCGGGAGCTGTGCTGTGTATTGTTTCAGCAGGTCTCGGGGCTGCCAGAAAGAAGGAATTTCAAGCCGGACAGGAACAGATTGGTGCTCAGGCGGAGAAAAAGATTAAAATGCTTGAGTCAGAGATTAATGATGACAGGGTATTTATAGAGAGCGCCCGCAAGCTGGTTAAAGAGTTCTGTGATGAGTACGCAATACAGTTTAACAAGGATACTGTTGCGTGGGAAATTTCAAGAGTATATCAGAATATAAAGGATTACCGTGAGCTTAACAGGAGAGCTTCTGAACTGGAAGATGATGGCGTTAAGTCTGAACTTGATAACCTTAACGAGAGGATGAAAGCATTCTTTGAGAGATATGATATACAGATGGGTTCAGCCGCTGACAACTATGAGCTGGCCATGGAAAAGCTTAATAATAATATCGCAGATTACTACAGACTTAGAGAAGGAGCTGAGAACCGGCAGAAGTTAAAGCAGGATTATGAGAATAAGATTGCCGGTGTTAACGCATTTATAAATGAGTACACAAATGACTGCGATGATAGTCTCAGCGACAGACTGCGTATTCTGGATAAGAGAATAGATGAATATCATCATGCTAAAGCCGGATATGACGCAGCAATAGGCAGATTATCGGATTTTGAAAAAGAGAACGGCGATAGTGTAATGGCACTGGTTAAAGAGTATGAGGGCATTAAGGACACTGCTTCGGAGGGGGTTGCAACAGGTACTGGCGCTGACTCAACACTTGAGGATATTGCATTCAGACTGAATCAGACTTCTGAAGAAATTGAGATTCTGGGCAATAATATCAATGAATGCAATAAACATCTAGAAATCCTGCAGGAGCAGATGGATGAGTGCGAAAGCAGCAGGGAAGCGCTTGAGGAACTTGAACAGACCCAGACTCAGGAAAAGAAAATGTATGAGCTTCTGAAGAAAACCAAGGAAATCATGGAGGAGTCAAAACAGACATTTACCTCTAAGTACATGGAACCTGTTATGAGCGGTTTCAGACACTATTATAAAGTTCTTACAGGATATGAACCGGATGATTACCAGATTGATGCTGATACCAGACTTACTGTGGTTGAGCAGAATCTTCCAAGAGAAATTGACTGCTTAAGTGCGGGAAGACAGGACCTCATAGGGGTGTGTATGAGAATGGCGCTGGTACAGGCTATGTACAAGGATGAGAAGCCGTTTCTTATATTCGACGACCCTTTTGTCAATCTGGATGATAATAATATACAGGGAGGAATGAGACTTCTTAATGAGATAGCTAAGGATTATCAGGTTATATATTTCACATGCAGTGAAAGCAGAATAAATAATTAGTTAAAGGAGAAAACGATGGAAGAAATTATAGAGTATGTACCTAATATGTATGCAACCTTCTGGGCGCTTATTCCGCCGCTGGTTGCTATTGTACTTGCCCTTATAACGAAAGAGGTATACAGCTCTCTTTTTATAGGAATAGTAATTGGCGGATTGTTTTACGGCAATATTTTCCAGTCAGGATTTAGTATGGAGAAGTCGGTTCTTCATATATTTGAGGACGGAATAGTTGGCGTGCTGTCATCACCGTATAATGTCGGTATTCTTGTTTTTCTTGTTGTTCTGGGTGTTATGGTGTGCATGATGAACAGAGCAGGTGGCTCAGCGGCTTTCGGAGAGTGGGCGGGAAAGCATATTAAAACAAGAGTGGGAGCACAGCTTTCCACAATTTTTCTGGGAGTGCTCATTTTTATTGATGATTACTTTAATTGTCTTACAGTAGGCAGCGTCATGAGACCTGTCACAGACAAACACAATGTTTCAAGAGCAAAGTTAGCCTACCTTATTGACGCCACAGCAGCTCCGGTATGTATTATTGCGCCTATTTCTTCATGGGCAGCGGCAGTTACCGGATTTGTTGAGGGAGAGGACGGCTTTGCAATATTCATCAAAGCGATTCCGTATAACTATTATGCACTGTTTACCATAGCTGCTATGGTTGTGATTGTTCTTATGAAGGTGGATTTTGGCTCTATGGGTAAGCATGAAGCAAATGCGTTAAAAGGCGATTTGTATACAACACCGGACAGGCCATATGCCAATGCGACAGAGGATGTTATTAAAGGTCGTGGGAAGGTTCTTGACCTGTTGTTTCCAATTATTACCCTTATAATCTGCTGTATTATTGGAATGATATATTCAGGCGGCTTTTTCAAAGGTGTTGGAATTATTGACGCATTTTCTGGAAGTGATGCTTCAACAGGTCTGATGCTTGGAAGCTTTTTTGCACTGGCAATCACAATAATTTTCTATTCGGTAAGGAGAGTGCTTTCTTTTAAGGAATCCTGTGCATGTATTCCGGAGGGATTTAAGGCAATGGTGCCGGCAATTCTTATTCTTACTTTCGCATGGACTCTGAAGGCTATGACAGACAGTCTTGGAGCCAGGGAGTTTGTTGCCGGGCTTGTAGGTGGCGTTTCAGGTGCATGGCTTGGCATTCTTCCTGCGGTGGTTTTCCTTGTGGCGGTATTCCTTGCTTTTGCAACAGGAACATCATGGGGAACTTTCGGAATTCTTATTCCTATTGTTGTCAATACATTTGCAGGAACAAACCATACCATGATGATTATATCTATATCTGCCTGCATGGCGGGAGCGGTTTGCGGAGACCACTGTTCTCCGATATCTGATACAACGATTATGGCATCAGCAGGGGCACAGTGTAATCATATGAATCATGTGTCAACACAGCTTCCATATGTATTAGTGGTGGCAGCCATATCCTTTGTGACATACATTATTGCCGGATTTATACAGAATCCTGTTGTGCCGCTGATTATCGGATTTATTATCCTTATCGGAGTGCTTGCAGGCATTAAATATATTAATAAGGGAAAGAGTAATGAGTAATATAAAGGGCAGTCTTATACTGCTTCTCACTGCACTTATATGGGGAACTGCATTTGTTGCCCAGACAAGTGGTGCTGAAGCTGTAGGAACGTTTACATTTAATGCGTTCAGGTCTTTTGTGGGAGCGGCTTTCCTTGCAGTGGTAATTATTATCAACAAGAGCAGGAACAGCAGAAAGAATAATGAGAGTCCTGTGTCAGGAATAAGGGCATCAGGTGACAGTATCCCATTTACATGGCCTCTTGGCGCAGGGATAATATGTGGAATAGTACTGTTTGCGGCGATGACATTTCAGCAGTATGGGATCGGTCTGTATCCGGAAGGAGTAGCTGCTTCGGGAAGGTCAGGGTTTATCACAGCAACATATGTTGTTATGGTGTCGGTGGCCTCAATGCTTATGGGAAAGAAACAGCACTGGCTCATTGGAGTTTCGGTTGCAGGATGTATTGCGGGAATGTATCTGCTATGTATGTCAGGAGGAGTAGCGGGCATATATCTGGGAGATGTCTTTGAATTTCTTGGGGCAGTATGTTTTACAGTGCATATTATGGTTATTGACAAATTTTCTAATGCAGACAGTATGAAAATGTCTTGTATTCAGTTCCTTGTTATTGGTATAATATCAGCGTTCGCAATGATGTTTACGGAGGATGTTACATTTGCAGGAATCAGGGCAGCTTTAATTCCTATTCTCTATGCAGGTGTAATGTCAAGCGGTATTGCGTATACTTTGCAGATGGTAGGACAGAAATATGCACAGCCTTCTGTGGCATCTATTGTTATGAGTCTGGAATCTGTATTTGCTGCGCTTGCAGGCTGGGTTATACTTGGGGAAATACTTAAGCCGCGTGAGCTTGCCGGATGTGCACTTGTTTTTGCAGCGGTTATACTGGCTCAGATTCCCGGGATGAGAAAGGATAAGACATGAAAAAGAGAATCATTGGATTAGCAATACTAGTGCTTATAGTCTTTGGCGGTTATAATTTTTTTCAGAATTTTTCAGCTACAGGTGTTAATTCAGGAAGTATTCAGTTCACATATGAAGAAGTGCCTAATTATGATGGCTCTAATCCTTATGTTGTTGTCAATGACAATAAACCGTATTTTACTAGTGATGAGATTACGAAGGAGACATATGTTAAGTTCGGACCGCTTGACAGCCTGAAAAGAGTTACCTCTGCAATGGCCTGCCTCGGAACAGGCACAATGCCCGATGAGGATGAGAAGAGAAGCGATATTAGCAGTATTCATCCTACCGGATGGAATAATGTAAAGTATGACTGCATTCAGGAGGGCGACGGATACTGCCAGAACAGGGCGCATTGTATAGCATGGTGCCTGAGTGGTTCTAATGCGGAGAAGAGGAACCTTATTACGGGAAGTCCATACATGAATTCTAATATGAATGTATTTGAGGTGCGTGTGGCAAGGTACATTGAGAGGACTGATAACCATGTAATGTACAGGGTTACTCCGATTTTCAAGGGTGAGGAGCTTATGTGCCGTGGAGTTCTCATGGAAGCTTATTCTGTGGAAGATAATGGACAGGGAATATGCTTTAATGTATTTTTGTATAATGTCCAGCCGGGAATCAGCTATGATTATTATTCAGGAGAGTCAAAGTACACAGGTGAGTTTCTGGAAACAGCAGTCAAAGCGGATGAGGGCTACAGGGATTACCGGTACATACTAAACAGCAATTCTATGCTGATACATACACCTGACTGCGAGAATACAGGTAAAATAGGTTCTAAGAATAAAGTGTACTCTAATGCAGGCAGAGATGAGCTTATTGGAGCGGGATATTCCCCGGCGGAATGTTGTAATCCATAGAGTAATTTTATAAGTTTTTTACAATTGTTCATATTTGTTATACAGACATAATCATTTTTTTCTGATAATATTATATTAGAAGCATTTATATTATTGGATTGGAGATGGGGATATGAATAATGGGTTTGAACTTTTTGGGTTATCTACAGAGCTTATTTTCCAAAGGTTTCTGATGGATAAGGAGAGAAGGAACAATTTCTACAACGGTCTTGAGCTTGCTGATTATATTGCACTCAAGGTTATGGAGAAGGATTGCATTGATGGAAAGGACAAGACATATCTTAAGGATCTTGCCACATTTATGAGGATTTCTATTCCTCAGGCGTCGTCTATCGCAAGCAGTCTCAAGGATATGGGATATGCTTTGTGGAAGCATGATGGCAAGGGAACTGAAGGTACATATCTTGTGTTTACAGATAATGGCAGGGATTTTCTTAAGAACAGAGAGGATAATAACAGAGAATATTATGGAAATGTTATTGCCGAGCTGGGAGAGGAGAAGACCGCCAAGATACTTGAGGATATGAAAGCCCTTGTCAATGCGATGGAACATGCTTCTGATAAGATGCGTAAGAAAGAGATAGAATAATATACAAGGGAGATATATAACAATGAGTAATGCTGATACTAAGAATAATGTGAGAAGAATTGCGGTAACGGGAATGTTATCCGCTGTAGCGGTTGTTCTAATGTATCTGGAGATACCAATTCCGATAATGCCGGGTTTTATTAAGTTTGATTTTTCGGATCTTCCGGCATTACTCGGCGCATATGCTTTTGGACCTGTGGCAGGCGTTATTATATGCCTGATTAAGAATCTGGTTCATCTTGCGGCATCCCAGAGCATGCTTGTTGGAGAGTTATCTAACTTTATATTAGGCTCTGTGTTCGTGCTTATTGCCGGGCTTGTTTATAAGAAAAGGAAATCTAAGTCGGGAGCATTAGTTGGAGGAGTATGCGGAGCTGTATTTATGGGGCTGTTCAGTGTAATATCTAATTATTTTGTGGTTTATCCTGTATATTACAGACTGGCGATGCCGGAGACGGTAATATTAAGTCTTTATCAGGCTATACTTCCGTCGATGAAGTCGATTATGCAGTGCCTTATATGCTTTAATCTTCCTTTTACTATAGTGAAGGGTCTTATATGTGTGGCAATTTCTATGCTGATATATAAGCCTTTATCACCACTGCTCAAAGGGAAACATTAAATTAATAACACAGAATTGAATAATGGTTGGTTTTGACCGGAGCCTGATGCGTAATCAGCTCCGGTTTTTTGTATATTTTAATGTATTTGGCAGAAACTAAGCATATTGTGTACAGATTTAATGAGGTTTTGCATGAATGAATATGACTGAACAACTGTAAAGTGCATATGAAAATAGATTTTGGCAAGAAAAAATTGTGAATAATGCACAAAAAAATTGAAAAAGTTTGTGAATGAATATGATTGATTATGAATGAGTTTGATTGTATTATGATTATATCAAATAGGTTCGTGAACCGGAAAGGAGTTGTAATGATATACACTGTAACATTTAATCCATCGCTGGACTATATAGTGGAAGTTGATGATTTCAAGCTGGGAATGACGAATAGAACTTCATATGAACATATGCTTCCAGGAGGGAAAGGTATTAATGTTTCGATTGTACTTAATAATCTTGGAATAGAGAGTACGGCGCTTGGTTTTATGGCAGGATTTACCGGGGACAGGATATGTTCAATGCTTGACGGATATGGGATTAACACTGACTTCATAAAGGTGGATAAAGGATTTTCAAGAATCAATATGAAGATAAAGAATATTGATGGTACTGAGATTAACGGTATGGGACCTGATATTTCAGGAGAGAATCTTGATACACTACTTGAAAATATTGACGGGCTGAAACAGGGAGATGTCCTTGTGCTTGCCGGAAGTATTCCATCATGTATATCTGATGATATATATAGAAGGATTATGGCAAGACTCAAGGGAAGAGAGGTCAGGACAGTTGTTGATGCAACAAGCGGGCTGCTTATCAATGTTCTTGAGTATCACCCCTTCCTTATTAAGCCGAATCACCATGAACTTGGAGAAATATTTGGTGTAAAGCTTGAAACAAAGGAGGATGTAATTCCCTATGCGATAAAGATGAAAGAGCAGGGGGCGGTCAATGTGCTTGTTTCCATGGGAGGCAGGGGAGCAGTGCTTGTGGACGAGCAGGGAAAAGTTTACGAGGCAGATGCTCCGGAGGGGAATCTTAAGAATTCTGTTGGAGCAGGAGATTCAATGGTAGCCGGATTTATGGCGGGGTATATGCAGACAAAGGATTATGCAGATGCATTCAGAATGGGGCTGGCAGCAGGAAGCGCCAGTGCATTTTCAGAGAATCTGGCAACTAAGGCAGAAATTGATGAGGTATTAAAAAGAGTGGTTATCAAATGTATTAATTAACATTATGCACAAAATGAGAGTGCAGGAAAGAGGTTTTTATGAGAATTACGGATTTACTCGATAAGAGAAGCATCAATCTGAATGCTTCTCCAAAGTCAAAGAATGAAGCTCTTGATATGGCTGTTTCTCTTATGGCAAAGAGCGGTAAGATTGATGATGTGGAAAGCTACAGACGTAAGGTTTATGCAAGAGAGGAGGAGAGTACAACAGGTGTAGGTGAGGGAATTGCGATTCCACACGGCAAATGTGACGCGGTTAATGCTCCTGGACTTGCAGCTATGGTAATAAGAGATGGCGTGGATTTTGATTCACTTGATGGAGAGCCTGTTAAGATACTTTTTCTCATAGCAGCTCCGAATACAGAGGACAATGTACATCTTGATGTTTTAAGTAAATTGTCAGTGCTTCTTATGGATGAAGAGTTTGTTGGGAAGCTTATGAGTGCGGCTGACCCGGATGAGTTTCTTAAGATTATCGACAGCGCAGATGAGGAAGCAAAGAGTATTGATGACAGACTTGGAAAGGACGGCAAAATACAGGCAAAGATACTTGCTGTCACATCATGTCCTACAGGAATTGCACACACATATATGGCAGCAGAGGGACTTGAAAAGGCAGCAGCTAAAGCCGGATGCACAATCAAAATAGAGACAAGGGGTTCCGGTGGAGCGAAGAATGTTCTGACAGAAGAAGATATCAGGGAAGCGGAATGCATAATTGTTGCGGCAGACGCACAGGTTCCAATGGACAGATTCGATGGAAAGAAAGTCATAGAGTGTCAGGTATCAGATGGAATTAACAAGGCTGACAGGCTTATAAGCCGTGCTTTATCAGGAGATGTACCGGTTTACAAGTCATCTGATAAAACGGCAAAAGCCAGCACGGATACTAAGAAGAGCGGTGGAATCGGACACAAGATATATACACAGCTTATGAATGGTGTGTCACATATGCTTCCATTCGTTGTAGGCGGAGGAATACTTATTGCCATAGCATTTCTCATAGATGGGCTCAGTGTGGATATGAATGCACTGTCAGAGGCTGAAAGAGGTAATTTTGGTACAATCACTCCGGTTGCGGCACTGTTTAAGTCTATTGGAGGAGCTGCATTTGGTTTCATGCTTCCGGTTCTGGCTGGATTCATTGCGATGGCAATAGGCGACAGACCGGCTCTTGCACTTGGTTTTGTCGGTGGATATATAGCAGCTAATGGAAAGTCAGGATTCCTTGGTGCTTTAGTTGCAGGTTTTGTAGCAGGTTACCTCATTGTTCTCTTAAGAAAGTTGTGCGATAAGCTTCCGGAAGCTTTGGAAAAGATAGCACCGGTTCTTATATATCCGGTAGTAGGAATACTTGTTATCGGTCTTGGAATGACATTTATTGTTGAACCAGTTATGGGAGGTATTAATACAGGACTTAATAATTTCCTCGCAGGAATGGGAAGCACAAGCAGAGTTCTTCTGGGATTTATCCTTGCAGCAATGATGGCTATTGATATGGGCGGCCCATTCAATAAGGCAGCATATGTATTTGGAACTGCATCCATTGCGGCTGGTAATTATGATATAATGGCTGCAGTAATGATTGGCGGTATGGTTCCACCTTGTGCCATCGCACTGGCTACAATATTATTCAAGAACAAATTCACAAAAGAAGAAAGAGAAGCAGGACCAACTAACTTTATCATGGGACTTGCTTTCATAACAGAGGGCGCGATCCCATATGCGGCGGCAGACCCGCTTCGTGTTATTCCTGCCTGCATAATAGGTTCAGGAGCTGCAGGTGCGATAAGTATGTTCTTTAAGTGTACTCTTATGGCGCCACACGGTGGAATATTCGTGTTCCCGGTTGTTGGCCACGCAGTTTATTATATTGTGGCACTTGTTGCCGGCACAATCATTTCAACAATATGCTTAGGATTATTTAAGAAGAAAATTTAATAAAACAAAGGGATAGAAAGGCGGTTTTACTATGAAAGAATTTAAGTACACAATCACAGACACAGAGGGAATTCATGCTCGTCCGGCAGGAGAACTTGTAAAGGCAGCTAAAGAGTTTAACAGTAAGATTACAATTACTAAGGATGGGAAATCAGGAGACTGTAAGAAAATATTTGGAATTATGGCACTTGCAGTAAAATGTGGCAACGAAGTTACAATTACAGTTGAGGGCGACGACGAGGAGGCAGCAGCCGCTAAGATTTTAGATTTTATGCAGGCTAATATGTAGAAGTCAGGAGGTGCGCATGGATAAATATACCGGAAAGAGTGTATTTGGTGGCGTAGCTATAGGAAAGATTCTTCTCTATGAGAAGGGAGAACATCAGGTAAAACGAGTTAAAATATCAGATACAGATGCCCAGAAAAAACGCTATTATGATGCAGTAAAGACAGCTACTGAGGAGCTGGCAAAGCTGCATGATAAGGCGCTGAAAGAAGTTGGAGAGACCAATGCAGCGATATTCGAAATACACCAGATGATGCTTGAGGATGATGATTATAAAGAGTCGGTTGAACACATTATAGAAAGTCAGATGGTTAATGCAGAGTATGCAATCGCCCAGACGGGAGATAATTTTTCACAGATGTTTTCTGATATGGATGATGAGTATATGCGTGGAAGGGCCGCCGATGTTAAGGATATAACAGAAAGACTTCTTGGAATACTTTGCGGGAAGTCTAAGGCAGGAATTGATACCGATGAACCTGTTATTATGGTTGCTGAGGATCTGGCACCTTCAGAGACAGTACAGATGGATAAGAGCAAGATATTATCTTTTGTTACAGTAAAGGGCTCGGTCAATTCTCACACAGCAATACTTGCCCGTAATATGGGTATTCCGGCGCTTATAGGCTCGGATATTGTTATTGATGACGGCATTAATGGGAAACTTGGGATAGTTGATGGGACTAACGGTGTTGTGTATATTGACCCGGATGATGCCACTCTTGCGGCTATGCGGGATGCTCAGCAAAAGGACAACGAAAAGAAGGAACTTCTCCTTCAATTGAAGGGTAAGGATGATGTCACACTAGACGGAAAGAAGGTAAAACTCTACTCCAACATTGGTAATATCAAGGACCTTGCAAATGTGATTAAAAACGATGCGGCTGGAATAGGACTGTTTAGGAGTGAGTTCATATATCTTGAGGCGGATACATTTCCAACTGAGGAAGAACAGTTTAACATATACAGGACAGTTGCTGAGAGTATGGCAGGAAAGCCGGTTATTATTAGAACTCTTGACATTGGCGCTGACAAACAGTGTGATTATTTCGGACTGGATAAGGAGGATAATCCTGCACTTGGCCTCAGAGCAATAAGAATATGCCTCACCAGACCGGAGATATTTAAGACGCAGTTGAGAGCTCTATACAGAGCCAGTGCTTACGGTAACATTTCTATAATGTATCCTATGATAATCAGTGAGCAGGAGATTGACAGAATTAAAGTTATTGAAAATGAGGTTAAGAGTGAACTCAGCAAACAGGGTATAGAGTTCGGGAATCCTGAGACGGGAATAATGATAGAGACACCTGCTGCAGTTATTATGAGTCGACAGTTAGCTAAAAAGGTGGATTTCTTCAGCATTGGAACGAATGATCTCACGCAATATACATTGGCAATAGACCGTCAGAATACCAAACTTGACGAGTTTTATGACTCACATCACCCAGCAGTTCTTGAGATGATAAGAATGGTTGTAGAGAATGCCCATGCCGAAGGTATATGGGCAGGTATATGTGGTGAACTCGGTTCAGACATTACACTCACAAAAGACTTCCTTAAGATGGGGGTAGATGAGCTTTCTGTTTCCGCAGGGAAGGTGCTTACGGTAAGGAAAGTGATACGGGAGACGAGGATTTCCCAGGAAAGGTGAAATGTCTGCTGAGTATGTCAGATGAAATGCCTGTTGGGAATTATGCGTGAAGTGGCCTGCAACATGAAATTGCACACAAGAAGGCTTGCGTAGATGAAAATTAAGTAATGTATGAATGGTTAATAGAATAAAGCAAGTGTATTTCGGCTAAAATATAATTTGAATAGAAATTAGCCGAGATGCACTTGTTTTTTAATAGCATTTCGGCTAAAATACAATAAGAATAGAAATTAGCCGAAAAGAGGTTTGGAATATGAGTTATATAAAAAGAAATTTGGAGAACGTGGTAAATCAGGTTACAAAGGAATACCCAGTGGTTCTTGTTACAGGCCCAAGACAGGTGGGCAAGACTACAATGTTGCAGAAGTTAATGGAAGGAACGGAAAGAGGATATGTTACACTGGATGATTTGAATGAAAGAGCCCTTGCGAAGTCTGATCCGGAATTATTCCTACAATTACACAAGCCTCCTGTATTAATTGATGAAGTACAGTATGCACCGGAATTATTTGCTTATATTAAAATGAATGTAGATAAAAATCATGAACCTGGGGCTTTTTGGTTGACTGGGTCACAGATATTTAAACTGATGCGAGGAGTACAGGAGTCGTTGGCAGGCAGGGTGGCAGTGCTTTCACTTACTTCTTTATCACAGGCAGAAATAGCAGGTGGTGAGATGGAGCCATTTATTATAGATATGGAAGCATTGGCTGCAAGAAAGGCGAGCAGAACGGAAATTGATGCAGGAGGTATTTTTGAACGTATTTATAAAGGTTCCATGCCTGCGATTGTAAGTGGTGTGAACAGTAATAGCCAGATTTTCTATAGCAGTTATTTGTCTACTTATATTGAGCGAGATGTTAAAGAATTGTCGGATGCCATTGATTCACTTAAATTCTTACGATTTATTACTGCGGTGGCTGCAAGATGTGGTCAGATGGTTAATGTAGCAGAAATTGCAAGGGATGCGGATATTAATCAGACACAGGCAAAGGATTGGCTGGGGATTTTGGAAACTCTGGGAATTATTTTTTACCTTCATCCGTATTCCAACAATCTGTTAAAGCGTCTTGTAAAAACTCCAAAGTTGTATTTTTACGATACGGGATTGGTATGTAATTTGACAAAGTGGAGTAGTGCTGAAACATTAGAAAGTGGGGCCATGAATGGTGCAATTTTAGAAAATTATGTGGTTGCAGAAATTAGGAAAACTTACCTTAACTGTGGAAAGGAACCATATATGTATTATTACCGCGACAAGGATGCCAAAGAAATTGATATTGTATTGGAACATGATGGAACATTAAATCCAATTGAAATTAAGAAAACCTCAAATCCAGGAACAGAATTGATAAAGGTATTTGGATTGCTTGATAAGGCATCAACACCCCGCTCTAAAGGAGCAGTTGTTTGCATGAAGCCTGCACTTGGTGCAATTGACAGGGATAACTATATCATACCGGTTTGGATGATATAAGGTGAGCAAAAAATTGCCACATTACTTAAGTGACCGCAAAAAATAGAAGAAGCCTGCCGATTCTGGCAGGTTCACATATTTAATTGTATGGAAAAAGTAATAATATCATTAACAAAACCAAAAATCAACAATTAACAGGTTGACATTAAGAAAAAATTGAAATATACTCATAACTAAAGCGTTGACGAGAAGAGTACTATGTTACGATTCTACAGAGAGAGGCATACATGGTGGAAGTGCCTTAGAATACGGATATGGGAAGACCACCTCGGAGCGGCCCTAATACGGCACGGTGATTCCGTTATAATCATAATGAGATGTTTTCTGCAATAGCAGGAAATAATAAGGGTGGAACCGCGGATTGACTATTCGCCCCTTATACAGATGGAAAGAAGCCACTGTATAAGGGGCTTTTTTGTGCGAGTTGCGAGCACAAGTATTAATGCAATGAGAATTTAGGAACGAAAAGGAGATTTAACAATGGTAGATTTCAAAGAAGACGAGAGACTGAATACTCTTAATCACTCATGCGCCCATGTTATGGCACAGGCAGTCAAGCATCTTTATCCACATGCCAAGTTCTGGGTAGGCCCTGTTGTAAAAGAAGGTTTCTACTATGATATTGATCTTGGAGATGATGTAATCAATGATGAAGCTGTAGAAGCTATTGAGAAAGAGATGAAGAAGATATGCAAGGAGGGCAAGAAAATCTATAGAAGAGAGGTTTCTAAGGCAGAGGCTCTCGAAATGTTTAAGGATGATTTCTATAAGCTTGACCTTATTGGCGGACTTGAAGATGGCAATATCACAGTATACGACCAGGGAGATTTCACAGACCTGTGCCGTGGACCACATGTAGATAATACAAAGCTTTGCAAGAACTTCAAGCTTGTAAAGTATTCAGGTGTTTACTGGAAGGGTGATGCTAACAACCATGTAATGCAGAGAATATATGGAGTATGTTTCCCGACACCAGAGGAGCTTGAGGAACATCTTAAGCTGTTGGAAGAAGCAAAGGACCGAGACCATAGAAAGATTGGCAAGGAGATGGAGCTGTTCATGTCAGATGACCTTATCGGACGAGGACTTCCAATGTTCTTACCAAAGGGTTATACAGTATGGCAGGAGCTTGAGAATTATATTAAGGACAAGGAAAGAAAGCTTGGATATCTCCATGTAATGACGCCTTGTGTAGGTACAGTTAATCTTTATAAGACATCAGGACATTGGGATCACTATAAGGAAAATATGTTCCCAGCCATGGAGGTTGAAGGAGAGTCCTTTGTATTAAGACCTATGAACTGTCCTCATCATATGATGATTTATGCTAATAAGATGCATTCATACAAGGATTTGCCAATCAGAATAGGAGAGATTGCCCATGATTTCAGATTTGAGGCGAGCGGCTCACTTAAAGGTATAGAGAGAGGAAGACATTTCTGCCAGAATGATGCCCATCTGTTTGTTACTCCTGAGCAGATTGAGTCTGAGTTCTCTAAGGTAGTAGACCTTATATTTGAGACTTATAAGGATTTCAATATCACAGATTACAGATGTGTGCTTTCACTCAGGGATCCGGAGGATAAGGTTAAATATCATGACGACGACGAGATGTGGAATAATGCAGAGAATGCACTGAGAAAGGTTCTTGATGACCTCGGTATTGAATATACAGAGGAAATTGGTGAGGCAGCATTCTATGGACCAAAGCTTGATGTCAATGTTAAGCCGGCAATAGGCAATGAATATACATTATCAACATGCCAGCTTGATTTCTGTCTTCCTGCCAAGTTCAATCTGTCATACATTGATAAAGACGGACAGAGAAAAACACCGGTTGTTCTTCACAGAGCAATTCTTGGTTCCCTGGACAGATTTATGGCATATATCCTTGAGGAGACAAAGGGAAATCTTCCATTATGGCTCGCTCCTGTACAGGCAACAATCCTTCCTGTAAAGAATGAGGATGAGGAGTTAAATGCATATGCCCATGAACTATATGATTATCTGGCAGCAAGCGGAATCAGAATTGAGATTGATGAAAGAGCAGAAAAGCTTGGATATAGGGTAAGAGAAGCTCAGGTTAAGAAGATTCCATACCTCATAGTTCTCGGAAAGAATGAAGTTGCAGATGGAACAGTAAGCTACAGACTACACGGAGAGCAGAAGTCTACAACAGTTTCAAAGGATGAATTCGTTGCAATGTTAAAGGATGAGATTGCCACTAAGAAAATCAATCCTGCAGCAATGAAATAATATATAGCGGCATAAGAGCAGTTAAGGCGTGGCAGTATAATTGTCACGCCTTATAATGATTATGGGGATTTGGGGTAGAACACTGAATGAAGAGAATGTACTACGGGAAAAAGAAAAAAAGATATGTGCCAAGGGATTTGGCAAGTCTTAAAGAGTTAAACATAAAGACGGCACTTTTAGAGAACATTCCAAGGGATATAACGCAGTTGTATCCTGAGGCAAGACAGATAAAGAGGCAATTTATATTACACATTGGTGATACCAATACAGGCAAAACGCATGATGCACTGGAGGATTTCTATCGGGCAGATACCGCTGTTTATCTCGCTCCATTGAGGCTGCTTGCGCTGGAAGTGCAGGATATGAGCCTGTCGAGAGGTACGAATTGTTCACTGCTGACAGGAGAGGAAAGGGATATCAGAGAGGGAGCAACACATATTTCCTGCACTGTTGAGAAGATGGATATGGCAAAACATTTTGATGTGTGTGTCATAGATGAGGCGCAGATGCTGTCCGACAAGGACAGAGGATGGGCGTGGACAGAGGCTATTCTTGGAGTAAATGCGGATGTCATACATATATGTATGTCTCCGAATGCCATATATATTGTCAAATTACTTATATCAATGTGCCAGGATTCTTATACCGAGATAAGACACAGGCGCAGCTCAAAACTTATCGTGGAGAATAATAATTTTGTTTTTCCGGATGATATTCAGGATGGAGACGCACTTGTAGCATTTTCAAGAAGAAAAGTGCTGATGCTTGCAACACTTCTTAAGAAAAAAGGGTATACAGTGAGTGTTATATATGGTTCACTTCCTTACAGCGTAAGAAAAGCGGAGATGGCAAGATTCTTAAGCGGAGAGAGCCGGATAGTTGTATGTACTGATGCCATTGGAATGGGAGTTAATCTTCCTATAAGAAGAGTTATATTTACTGAGGTTGAAAAGTTTGACGGACTGATAAAGCGCAGATTAAATATGGGCGAAATAAAACAGATTGCGGGCAGAGCCGGACGCAAAGGTTTATATGACCAGGGCTATGTCAATGCATTTGAGGGGAGAGAGTACATTGCGGCTTTAGTTGCCGGCAAATATAAGCAGATAACAAGCTGTGTGATTCAGCCTCCAAGGAAAGTTCTGGATATGCCTTACAGTCTGTCAGAGATATTCAGAATATGGTTAAAGACAATAGACAGAAAATGTTTTTCTGTTGCTGATTTAAAAAATCGTATAAAGCTTGCAGAATATATTGAGAAAAAGCATGGGGAGAAGATTGGAAAGGAACTGGAATACAGCCTCATCAACATTCCTTTTGATGAAAACAGCGATCAGCTCAATATTCTATGGCGCAGTCTTGTTGACATGACGGCAGATAACGAGCCGGTATCCCGTATGTGGTATTATCTTGATACAGACCTCGGTGATATTAATGATATGAAGCTGGATGACCTGGAACAGTTGTACAAGAAACTTGATTTACTAAACTCATACTGCAACGCTATGAATATTCTGGAATATGATGAGAAAATAAGAAGCCTGAAAGAGGATGTGTCAGAACACATTGTCTCAGAGCTTACTAACGGCGAATTCTTCAATAAATGCAAAAGATGTGGAAAAAGGCTGGAGTGGAATCACAGATATGGAATGTGTGAAAAATGTTATGCCAGAATTAAGCTAGAGAGGAGCCGCCTGAAAAATGCATAGTATGTCTACATTATTATTAAAAAGTAATGCCATTATATTTTAACTGACAACATATTGGGGATGTGTTATATTAAATGCACCAAATATATGTTTTAATAAAATGTAGACATTTTTGGAGTAAATTATTGCATTTTTGTGATAATACATTAAAGAGAGTAAGAATTATAAGAAGAGGAAATTGTTATGAGCGAGAGTATTAAAGGCAGAATTCATCAGGTTGAGAGCTTTGGTTCTGTTGACGGGCCGGGAGTGAGATACATTGTATTTCTTAAGGGATGTCATATGAGGTGCAGATATTGCCATAATCCTGAGACATGGAAAGAAGATGGCGGAACATTAGAGACAGCTCAGGAGGTATTCGACAAGGCATACCGATATAAGAATTACTGGAAGAATGGCGGTGGAATCACAGTAAGTGGCGGAGAAGCGCTTCTTCAGATGGAATTTGTCACAGAACTTTTTGAGATTGCCAAGAAGAATGGAGTGCATACCACACTTGACACATCTGGTAATCCTTTTAATATGGATGCAGCATATCTTGAGAAATTTGACAGACTTATGGCTGTTACAGATTTATTTCTTCTTGATATTAAAGAAATAAATGATGAGAAGCACAAGGATCTTACCGGATGGACTAATAAGAATATATTAGAGCTTGCGCAGTATTTATCTGATAATGGCAAAGATATGTGGATAAGACATGTGCTTGTACCCGGGGTTACTGATTCTAAGGAAGATCTTGAGAAGCTCTCTGATTTCGTTGCAGGTCTTAAGACTGTTAAGAGATTTGAAGTGCTTCCATACCATACCCTTGGAGTATTTAAGTGGGAAGAACTGGGAGTGCCGTACACACTGCAGGATGTCATTCCTCCAACTAAAGAAGAAATTGCAAGAGCAAACGAGATTCTTAAAACAGCAGAATACACAGGCTATCTTAACAAGTAAATCAACACCTCCCGGTTAGATGCAATCTGGCCGGGAGGTATTTTAATGCACCTTAGGTCATCATTTGTCTTGTGCTCTTCTGTCAGAGGCTATACCGTCACTAAGACCTTCAATATATGATAATGCCTTTTCTTTACAGGAAATATTGAGCTTTTTGAAATAATTTATCAGACGGATTTCGTTGTTGTTTAAGGATTCTGAATTAATATAATTACGGATATCTGACTGCATCATAATATAGTCCATACTTGCTCCTAATATGTTGCTGAGCTTAATGAGGGTTGTTACACTTGGAAGATGTCTGCCCTGCTCATAGGCACTTATCGTTTCCTGTGCTACCCCCAGTTCTGTACTTAATCTTACCTGTGTAATGTGTTTTTCTTCACGTAATTCGCGGATTCTGTTGTTGAATTCCTGCATTAAATTTATTCCTTTCTTTTGGGTAATTAATATGATTGGACTATAGAAAAAATAACATTTTATTAAGGCAATAATAGTGGGCTGGGTGGTAAATATTGGAAATAATACAGGCTGATGTTGTAATTGCAGCTTATGGAAAATGTTTATAGAAATAATGCAACATATATGGTAATATTATAAATAATGATGTTTATATTTACTAGCTATCATGAGGGAGATGAAATGTTATGAAAAGATACAGAAATGCTGCAATAGTTATTGTGGCTGTTATGATGAGTGCGTTTATTGCAGGATGCGGAAGTGCACCGATAAGAAAAACAGAATCCGGTTCTTATGAATCTTCTGATAATAGTAAGGTGACTTATGAGACATCTGATAAGAAGATAGCTGATAAGAAGCCTTCGGATAATAATGCTTCAACAGATAATTCCATGGGAGCGAGCAAAGAAAACAATGCAGATGAAGGCAAAGAAGCCGGTACATCGTCAGATAATGGACAGTCAGGGCATGAGCAGTCGCCTGACAATAGTTCAGAGTTAACGACAGGGGCTGTTCCGGCACCGTCGCCGGAACCAGCGCCGACACCAGAACCGACACCAACACCAGCGCCAGCACCATCACCGGAACCGGCACCAGAGCCGTCGCCGGAACCAACTCCGGAACCGTCCCCGGATGAGCCGGCTGGTTCGCTGGATTATACTAATCAGAGTCAATTGTTAGCGTATGCAAAGGCAAATACGGTTACATATTCGGATTATGCTAATGAAGTGCTGAGACTTGTAAATATTGAGAGAGCAAATGTTGGGGTTGCCCCACTTGTTCTTGATGAGGCACTGTGCAATGCTGCTAATATGAGAGCTATTGAGATGGATTATAGCGGAAAGTTCAGTCATGCAAGACCTGGTTCAGATGATAATATGAGTTGCTTTGAAGTGTTTGAAATATGCAGCGTTCCATGGATGACCTGTGGAGAAAATATTGCTGCAGGACAGGTAACACCTGCAGAAGTGGTTAACGCATGGATGAATTCACCAGGACATAAAGCCAATATACTTAATGCTAATTTTACAAAAATGGGATTAGGGTATAGTAATAGCGGGAACGGTAATTACAGATATTACTGGGCACAGGAATTTGCCGGGTAAGATATTATGATGAATTAAGAGATTGCCTTCTTAATGGCATCGAAGGATTCCCTGCTGATATCATGTTCTATGCGGCAGGCGTCTTCCTCTGCAATCTTAGGGTCAACTCCGAGCCTTATAAGCCATGAGGTAAGGAGCTGATGCCTTTCATATATCATCTCTGCAATCTCTTTGCCGGATTCAGTAAGATATATATAGCCTTCCTTGGTAACAGTGATATGTCCGGATTCTCTCAGATTCTTCATTGCAATGCTGACACTGGACTTCTTGAAACCTAGTTCGTTAGCTATGTCTATAGAACGCACTACAGGAAGCTTCTTACTTAACATTAAAATCGATTCAAGATAATTCTCTGCTGACTCATGGATAACTGCCATAATATCACATCCCCCAATTAATTACGATATTTTTGAAAATTATAACACGCAGATATATTTATTGCAAACCGGATAAATATTAATTAAACATTAAATTTGTCAAAAGACATAGTAAAATTCTGGCAGGATATCGGTACACAGGTTGCAAATATATCTGATGCAGTTTAAAATATAATCAGTGATATATTAAAGCAAGAGGGTAAGATATGGATGAGGTTAATAAACTTTTTACTAAAGAAAATGTAGAAAAGATTGTTGTTCCTGATATTGTTAAGGATGATCTGCTCAGTATTATTGAGGAGAAACTTAGCAAGGCAGGATTTTATTACAGGGTTGCATACAGAGTTAAGGCACCGGATTCAATGCTTAATAAGCTGATTCTGAAGGATTACAGAAGGCCGGGTACAGAAAATGCAGATAAAAAGATGCAGGATCTTATCGGAATCAGAATTATTCTGTATTACGCAGATGATGTTGACATAGTTAAGAGTCTTCTGGATTCAATTTTTTCTATGCCGGGAATATGGAATACAACTGAGGCCAATGATTATGAATTCAGGGCAATGAAGATTAATGGTATATTCAAGCTTCCGGGATATCTTAGCAAGACAATAGTTAATCCGGAGCTGTCTGAATATGTGGATGACACATTTGAGATACAGGTAAGAACTAACTCCTTTGAAGGATGGCATGAGATAGAGCATGATATGAGATATAAGGGCTCAGCTTTTGGCACAGGTAGTGAGCCGCTGGCAAGAAAGATGAACAGTATTCTTGCAACACTTGAGTTGTGTGATGATTCAGTTGTCGGACTTATTGAGGATCTGGGTCATCAGCACTATAAGGACAGAAAGTGGAATTATATGCTCAGATGCCATTACAGGCTGAAGTTTACGAGTGAGCCGCTTCATCCTTATATTGAGGAAGTATTTGACAATGATACGGAGCTTGCCAAGAAGTTTTATAAGTTTAAGAGGGAACCTCTTATAAAGCAGCTCTGGGATATTACCGGAGATAAAGGAATAGAGATAACAGTCAATAATATAGTTAAGATTGTCAATCAGATTGGACCGGATGATGAACGCCTGAAAGACGCATTTGCGAGAATTGAACATGAGAAGAAGCAGGAAATTGACAGTATAGGCAAGAGAAGACGGTTCGAGCCTTTTAAGAAGCTTGGTTCATACATGGTGTTCAAAGCAGATACTTACATAGACCTTACGAATCTTTCTATGCAGGATGCTTTCAGAAAATCTGTCGGGTATATATATTCCTGGGTTAAGTCAAGATATGAAGATGTGTTTAATGATTTGCCTGAAAGCGCACAGGATTATACTAACGCTGAGCCGGGATATACGGTTAATCTTAAGTTTAATTCAGAGGAATTGTATTTTTCTGAGAGGACAACACATCTGGATACCAAGATACCGACAAGGGTATGGATATCAGAGGCGGTGATATGTCAGGAAGGAGACAGACTGAAATTCACTGTTTCCAACAGATATTCCGAACCGGCAGACAGGTACAGGGATAATGAGAATGTGTTATTCTCACGCCCGAATTTCTATGGTGAGATTGCAGATAACATAGGAATAGTAGATGTTGAGCGTATGAGGGAGTCTGTGAGATATGTGGAAGACAGCAGGGATTATGACGAACTTACTACTCTTATTGCAGATGAGAGCAGAACCTTCCCTGTAATTGTGTTTATGGCATCTGATGGAAGATGGATTGATAAGTTTGACATGAATTATTTTGCATATCTTGTGGGATATTATTCTCATATTAAGATGATAAGAAGCCCATATGAATCAAAGAAATTCGCTAAGGATTACGGACTTAAGATGGATGAGAGTTCGGATTCCATAACAGTATTCTATCCGGGTAAAGAGCCATATACAAGTTATAAGACAGATATTTTCCACACAACATTTGAAGTAATCAAGATTGAGAAGAGGAAATACTGGAATGAAAATGGATGCAGGGCATACAGGAGGAAACTTGTCTCTGAGATAAGAGAGAATAATGTATTGTAATTATGATTGGGATAAGGAGGCTGTATGGGGGAAGAGATACGTTCATGCGCCGGAAAATGCGTTCTCGTTGTAGATGATAATGAATTTAACAGGGAACTTGTGAGAGAGATTCTGGAAGATGAGGCAATTATAGTCTATGAATCAGATGATGGCAAATCAGCCGTTGATTTTATGGATAAAGAACAGGGTGCGGATGTGGATGTGATACTTATGGATGTACGCATGCCTGTCATGGATGGCTTCATGGCAACTAAGCTCATACGTGAAAAGGGAGGATATGCTGCTAAGGTACCTATAATTGCTATGACAGCCAACGCATTTGAATCAGACAGAAAAGAAGCACAGAACAATGGAATGAACGGGCTTATTGCAAAACCCGTGGATGTTGAAACTATGGTTTCTCAGATAGCAGAACTGGCAGGATGGTAAAACATCCTGCCAGTTTAATGTTTAGAATTATATTATCTTGAATCACCCATAAAGAATAAAGCGACAGTTCCAGGTCCGGAATGTGAGCCGATTGTTGGGCATATGTAGTTAATCCATATGTTCTCAATGCCGAAACGCTCACGCACTAGGTCTGCTACGAACTGCGCATCCTCAATGCAGTCGCCATGGCTGATGAAAACGACATCATTCTTGTCGCGGTATGAGCCGATATGCTCTTCCATGCGGTCAACAAGTGCGATAAGAGATTTCTTGCGGCCGCGCACCTTGCCTATGTTAATGAGCTTTCCTTCGTTGTTGACATGAAGTACAGGCTTAATGCTGGCAAGTGTTCCGATAATCGCAGTTGCTTTAGAAACGCGTCCTCCACGATAAAGGTGGTTGAGGTCGTCAACTGTGAAGTTATGTACGAAATTAAGGATATGTGAATTGAGGAAATCTATAATCTCATCCATTGAACTGCCATTTTTCTTCATCTGTATAGCTTTATATACCATGAGACCTTCGCCCATGGAAGCGGAGAGAGAATCAATTACGACAATTCTTGAACCGGGATGTTCCTCCATTACCTCATTGGCTGCAATGCAGGCATTATTGCAACTGCTCGACAGGGCAGAAGAGAAAGCAATGTGTAATATATCAAAGCCTTCATTAACACGCTTTTCAAATATTGTTTTGCAATCCTCAGGGTTGCATGCCATAGTTGTTGGCATCTCACCATTACGCATGCGGTCAAAAAACTCTTTCTCAGGCATTATGTTATCTGTGCCATAGATAACATCACCAAATGCATAGAAAAGAGTATGGATATCAATGTTATTGTCCTTGACAAAGCTCTCTGGGAGATCTGCCGTAGTATCAGTTGATATTAAAAAATCTTTCATGAATTTATTTGCCTTTCTTGAATAATTTTCTAAAATATAATATCATTAACAGACGGATATTTCCAGTGTTATATTTTTTTTAAAAAAGGGTTGACAGGTTGGGAAATAGCTGATATTATACAGAAGTTGCAAAACAAAGCAGAGTATCCACTCTCACCTCAGCGCACAGGGCGACTCGGGTTGATATTTAAGAATTACACATTGGACGGATTGTGTTTTGATTAAAGAAAGTGGATAGCTATGCTGTTCACTTTATTTTTATATATGGGGGTGCACCACTATTAACGATTTAATGATTAACGAGCAGATAAGATGCAAGGAAGTTCGCGTTATTGGAGAAGAAGGACAGCAACTTGGTGTTATGACATCTAAGGAGGCCATGAACCTTGCGAAGGAAGCGGGAGTAGATTTAGTTATGGTATCGCCATCAGCTAATCCGCCTGTATGCAGAATTGTGGATTATGGTAAGTTTAAGTACGAACAGCTCCGCAGAGAGAAGGAAGCTAAGAAGAAACAGAAAGTTGTAGAAGTTAAGGAAGTTCGTTTATCACCTAATATTGATGTGAATGATCTTAATACCAAGTGTAATGCGGCAAGAAAGTTTATTGAGAAAGGTAATAAGGTTAAGGTTTCACTCAGATTCAGAGGAAGAGAGATGGCACATGTTGATACTACGAAGCATATTCTTGAGGATTTTGCTGAGAAGTTAAGCGATGTAGCCGTAATTGAGAAAGCTCCTAAGATGGAAGGCAGGAGCATGATGATGTTTTTAACTGAAAAACGTTAAAATAAATTTACAACTAATAGATATTTTAGGAGGATTATTATGCCAAAGGTAAAGACAAAAAGAGCAGCTGCAAAGCGTTTTAAAGTAACTGGAACAGGTAAGTTAAAGAGAATGAAGGCATACAAGAGCCACATTCTTACTAAGAAGTCAACTAAGAGAAAGAGAAATCTTAGACATGCAGCTATGACTGATGCAACTAATGTTAAGACAATGAAGAAGATTATGCCTTATCTCTAAGATTTAATGGTATATGACACATTTATATTAGAGATAACTATTAAGGAGGAATTTATAAAATGGCAAGAATTAAAGGCGGATTAAACGCAAAGAAGAAGCATAACAGAGTTTTAAAGCTCGCTAAAGGATATAGAGGAGCAAGATCAAAGCAGTACAGAGTTGCTAAACAGTCAGTTATGAGAGCTCTTACAGAGAGCTACAAGGGCAGAAAGCAGAAGAAGAGACAGTTCAGACAGTTATGGATTGCCAGAATCAATGCTGCTGCAAGAATCAATGGTCTCTCATACAGCAAGTTCATGTATGGTCTTAAGTTAGCTAATATCGATCTTAACAGAAAGGTATTATCTGAGATGGCTGTTAACGATGCAGAAGGATTTGCTAAACTCGCAGAAGTTGCTAAGTCTAAGCTTGCATAGTTATTATATTATGATTATATCAGGCTGCCGTAATATGCGGCAGCCTTTTTTGTTTGTAAGCTCTGATTTGCATACTATATTTGGAAAAGCAGATAATATATGATATTTTTGTGAACTAATGCTAAAATTATGGATAAAAAATCTTTTATATGGTATAGTATGAAAGTCAAATTTTACTTTATTTATTGAAAGTAAGAGCGGAGGTTTATTGTGAGAAAGATTTTTTTAAAGAAAACATCAATAGTCTTATTATCAGCAGCCATGCTTATGACAACTGCATGTAATAGTAAGATTAAGGTTAATTATGATTATAATGTTGACGATTATGTTCAGCTTGGACAGTTTAAGGATATTTCTGTAACTGTTGACAGGACTTCAATAGAGAATAAGATTGTCGAGGATCAGATTAAGCAGGATGTGGAGGATAACACTACCTATACAGAGGTTGAGAGAGGTGCTGTAGCATCAGACCAGATTCTCGTCACATATACTGCAACATCATCAGGTTCAACACTCAGCGGATTAACTAATACAGATGGTGTTACAATGATTCTTGGTACAGATTCTTTAGGGCTTGAAATTAATGAGCTTGAGGAAGCTTTATATGGAATGAGGGAAGGCGAAACCAAGGTTATTGTTGTGGATATGCCGATAGACTATAGTTCAGAACTGTATGCCGGAAAGAAAGTTGTATTTGAGTTGTCAATGCGTACAGTTGCACAGGCAAATGTACCTATGATTACTAATGCCTATGTTAAGGAAACATTTGGATATGATACAGTAGTTGAATATAGAGAGGCCATAAAGGAAACACTCAAGAGTGATATTGACTCCAAGGTGGAAGAAGAAGTTCAGTCACAGGTCCTCTCATCAATACAGGATTCGAGCAAAGTTACAGGCTATCCTGATTCATTATTAGACGAAATTAAATCAAGATTAGATGAATCGATTGGATTCTATGCAGATTTCTCTAATATGTCCAAGGAAGAATATTGCCAGAATCAGTATGGCTTATCCTTTGATGAATTTGTCAAGAAGTCAGCAGCACAGCAGCTGGTATTAGAAGCCATTGTTAAAGAGCAGGGAATTTCTTTAAGAGAATATGATTACAAGGCTGAATTAGATGATTTTGCTCTGAATAACGGATATTCTAATGAATCGACTTTCGAGGAGAAATTCGGGAAGGATAAGATTGTCAAGGCTATGCTTATACAAAAAGCACAGGATTACGTTATTGACAATGCCAATATAAGTTACAAGTAAATAGCAGTCTGAAAAGGATTGATAGGATAAAAAAGGAGGCTGAAGCACATATTTGTGCTTCAGCCTCCTTTTATGAGGAGCGCCTTGCGGCGCATGCTTTCCGGTTATTTAGTTCCTGTGGAACCAAAACCTCCGGCACCGCGTTCTGTATCATCTAATTCTTCAACTTCGTTGAAATCTGCTGTTATATATGGGGCAAGAACTATCTGCGCAATACGGTCCTTTGGCTCAATTGTCACAGGGTTCTGTGAATGGTTATGGAGAGCGACAATAATTTCGCCTCTGTAGTCAGAGTCAATTACGCCTACCTTGTTAGCCGGAGCAACGCCTTTCTTGCAGGCCATACCGCTTCTTGCATAGATAAGTCCCACAAGACCTGTAGGAATCTCCATAGCTATTCCTGTTTTAATGAATTCAGTTGTGCCAGGGGCTATGGTTACAGCGTCAGGCATTCCTGAATAGAGGTCAGCGCCTGCCGAAAACTCTGTCCCGTATGTTGGAATACAGGCATTGCTGCTTAATTTCTTGATATTGACTTTTTGTGACATGGATTAATTCCTCCTAAATATTATTATTCATACAAAAGTACAATCTTTCCGGATTCCAGTGATTCCCGGACTAGTATAGTCCGCTGATTCCACGAACCCTTGAACTTGAGCATCATGTCTTTCTTGTCTTCTTCAAATTCTCCATCTACGATGACATCGATATAGCTGAGCATTTCCTCAGTCTCATCCCATTCTTTACACATATGCTCAAGAATATCCTTATCAAACAGATATCCTGTAAAACACCAGATACTTAAATCGGGATAAGTCTTTCGGACTTCTCTGAGAAGGGGAAGAAGTCCCTGCTGATTGCTGTGTTCAAAGGGCTCCCCGCCAAGCAGTGTGAGTCCTGTTACATAATCCGGAGCCAGAGAATCAATGATTTCCTTAATCGTAGCTTCCGTAAATTCTCTGCCGTAGTTAAAGTCCCATGCGATTTCGTTAAAACAACCCTTACATCTGTGGGTGCATCCACTGACAAATAGTGAGGTGCGGACACCGGGGCCATTGGCTATGTCACAGGTTTTTATCTCAGCATAATGCATGATATAAGCTCCTTTCTCGGTAGCAAAAAATCTGTATTATACGCATAATATTGCGTATAATCTCATGAATTACAGAATTATAAATGCTATATTAAAGTTATAGCGATAAATATAAATCTGTTGTACAATTATAACAGATTTATTCGGTTACAACTACATAAATTATATTCATTACATTTATTTATTGAAAATATTGGAGGGAAAATATCATGAACATTTATTTTGATAAGCTGTACAGATACGACAGACTCAGTGAACCGGCAGGGATAGCTATTCCATTCAGGGAAGGTGAACTAAAGGACATGGGAAAAATTGCAATTATGCAGAATGACAGGCCGTGCATGATTCAGCCTAAAGTTACCTCGCGTCACGCAGACGGAAGCGTGAGATATCTGTATATAGATTTTCTTGCAGATATTCCGGCAAATAAAGGAACGGTACTTCAACTGGAGCATGATACGGATGCCAAATGTAATGAGACGGGTGCGGTTGTTCTTAAGTTGGAAAATGGATTCTGCGTTAATACAGGATGTCTTCAATTTACAGTAAGGAATAATTCCAAAAGCATATTTGAAACGGTTGACGATGGAAGAAAAAAGTACACAGCAGATAATTTTGAGGGACCATATCTCAAGGATGATGCAGGAAAGTATGATATGGTGACAGGCGAGTGGAAGGTGAAAGAGAGTGGTCCGGTTAAGGTTGTACTGTCTGTTATGGGAAGTAATGTTCTCTCACATAAGAAGGTTGATTGTGAAGTAAGGCTTACTGCATATGCAGGAAAACCGTGGGTAGATGTTTCTTACAGGATAATCAATACCACGGATGACGAACTCCATATCAAGTCCCTTGTATTCTATGCTAAGCCTGAGCCGGGTGTTACTGTGTGCGATGACATTTATGATATGCATATAAGAATGGACAATGATTCCACGGGGTGTGGTGATGCATTGACAGATAATTCACAGGAAGAGGGACCGGTATTTCACACCAGGGGAATAACAGAGCTTGATATGATTGCAAAAAAAGCATCTGTAGAAAATATAAGGACATTGGTTGGAAGCTCCAACTACAAGACAGATTTTTATATTGGCAGAAATGGAGTGGAAGTCAATAAGATTATTGACGACCAGATGCTTCTCAAGGAAGCAAATGAGCATTTTGCTGAGGTTTTCTATGGAACATTCATGGCTGATTATACGGACAGTGCAGACGGATTATGTATCACAGTTTTTCAGGCACAACAGAATTATCCTAAGGCAATCAAATCCTATAAAGGAGGAATTGCTGTTATGCTTGTCCCTGAGAATATAGGAAATGTGGTAATGCAGCCGGGAATGGCTAAGGAGCAGAGGTTTTTAATGCATTTTCATGAACCGGAAATGGCGATGTGGGAACTGGATAACAGAAGCACTATATATCAGATGCCAGACAGACCATGGATATCGCCGGATGTATTTAAGGCTGCAGATGTCATGATGGATGTTTTTCCTGAGAAGCGTATTGATGAGGTGGAGATTGCACTGATTGCCAAGGCTGATAACCATTCAAGAGGTTATGGATTTATTAACTGGGGCGATTCGGTTGACATGGGATATACGAGACAGGGAAGAGGAGGCGGAAAGCCTGTATGGAGCAACAATGAATATGATTACCCTCATTCCTGCGCACTCATGTATGCAAGAACAGGTGTCAGAAGATTTTTGGATTACCTTATAGTCAGCGCTAAACACCAGATGGATATTGATGTGTGTCATCACAGCAGTGACCCGCTAAGAATTGGAGGGCAGTGGGAGCATACAGCCGGACATTGTAAAAACGGAATTATGGTATGTTCTCATGAGTGGGTTGAAGGCCTGATTGATTATTACCACTTTACAGGCGACGACAGAGGTCTTGAGACGGCTGTCGGAATAGGAGACAATATTCTCAGGCTTCTTGACACGCCTATGTATGCCAAGCCGGGGGAGGCCAATGCAAGAGAAACCGGATGGGCTTTGAGGGCGCTTATGGCACTGTATGTTGAGACCGGAGATGATAAATGGCTTGAGCGCTGCGAGTGGATTATTAACAGCTTTAAGATATGGGAAGAGGAGTATGGAAACTGGCTGGCACCTTACACTGATAATACACTTATAAGAGTTGGATTTATGATATCAGTGGCAGTGGGAAGTGTCATGAGATATTACAGGGTATTCCCAAGGGAGGATATTAAGCAGATGCTTATAAGAGCAGTTGATGATATTGTTGAGAACTGTACCCTTGATAATGGTCTGTTTTACTATAAGGAACTCCCTTCACTTTCAAGAAATGGAGGAAATACACTTCTTCTGGAATCTCTTTCTATTGCATATGAGCTCACAGGGGACAGCAGGTATCTTGAGTACGGGTTAAAGACATTTGAGAGGAGTATTAACAGTACCCAGTCTTCAGGAGTAGGCACTAAACAGATTATTGATGATACGGTACTTGTGGCAGGAGATAGTACCAAAGGATTTGCCCAGAGCTTTATTCCTCTGGTTACATATTATAAGGCACTTGGAGATGCCAGATTGCTCGACAGAGTGAGATTATATTAATAGATATATTTATAAGATGACGGGGAGCTGATGTTATGTTTGGTACAACATCAGCTCCTTTAGATATTTACTGGTTTTTTTGAGATAAATATAGTATAATAATCCAAAGTTGTCTTAATTATGAGTTAAGGACTTAAGTTCGACAGAATAACAGCGCTGTAAATGCGCGGGAAAGAGGTTTAATATATGAGAATCGGAATTAGAGCACATGATGTAGCATATGCACCACTTGAACAGCTTATACCTAATATACATGGACAGGGATTTCACTGTATGCACATTGCACTCAGCAAGTCAATTAAGGAGTTTAAACCAGAAATTGAGACTATGACTCCGGGACTTGCCATGTATATAAAGGAGTTGTGCGCAGAGAATAAGGTAGATGTGGCAGTACTTGGATGTTACCTTAATCTGTGTAATCCTAACCCTGAGAAGCATAAGGAGATAGTTGAGAAATATAAGGCACATATCCGTTTTGCAAGTATCTTAGGCTGTGGAGTTGTGGGAACAGAGACGGGTGCAGTTAATGAAGAATATAAGTATGAGCCTGCTAACCATAGTGAAGAGGCACTCCAGTGCTTTATTGATAATTTAAGACCTATTGTAAAGTATGCGGAGCAGTTTGGTGTTATTGTGGCCATAGAGCCAGTGTGGAAGCATATTGTGTACACAGTTGAGAGGGCGAGAAAAGTGCTTGATGCAATTGACTCTCCTAATCTTCAGATAATATTCGACCCGGTTAATCTTCTTTGTGTTGAGAATTTAAGCCGGCAGGATGAAATTATAAACAAAGCATTTGAACTGCTGGGCAGGGAGATTGCAGTTGTACACTGCAAGGATTATATTGTTGAGGGTGATGAATTAAAGTCAGTGGCAGCGGGAACCGGAAAGGGAAATCCTGTAACCGGTGGAGGACTTAACTATCCTCTGCTTTTAAAGCTTGTAAAGGAGCATAAGCCATATGTTCACTGCACACTTGAGAACACTGTACCTGACAATGCAGTGGCAACAAGAGAATTTATGGAAAGAACCTATGCCAGTGTATAATTTGCGAATCACTGAATATTGATTACTATAGCACTGGGCTGATTATACCAGAGAATGGAGGCACGTATGCCAGAGAAAATTGAGTTACCGGGCGCAAGCCATAATAAAACTAATCAGGTTGAGAGGCCGGTGACCACACCGGCTGATTTCACAAGCCCTGAGGAACTTTATAAGGATCTTATTACAGAGATAAAGAAATACCATCCATCTACAGATTTGTCCGATATTGAAAAGGCATACGAGACTGCAAGAAAGGCACATGAGGGGCAGTTCAGGAAATCCGGAGAACCATATATTATACATCCTTTGTGCGTTGCCATTATACTGGCAGAGTTAGAGCTGGATAAGGAGTCTATTATTGCAGGTCTGCTTCATGATGTCGTGGAAGATACTGTTATGACAACAGAAGATGTTGCAAAGGAGTTCGGAGAAGAGGTTGCACTTCTGGTGGACGGTGTCACAAAGCTGACACAGCTCAATTATCAGCATGATAAGATTGAAGTTCAGGCAGAGAATTTGAGAAAAATGTTTCTTGCCATGGCTAAGGATATCCGTGTAATTCTTATTAAACTTGCCGACAGACTTCACAATATGAGGACTATGCAGTACCAGTCACCAGCTAAACAGGTTGAGAAGTCAAGAGAGACTATGGAGATATATGCGCCTATAGCTCACAGGCTTGGTATTTCCAAGATTAAGGTAGAATTGGATGACCTTTCCATGAAATATCTCATGCCGGATGTTTACAATGACCTTGTAGAACAGGTAAGCCTTAACAGGCCGGGAAGAGAAGCATTTATTAAGAGTATTATCAAAGAAGTAGGAATGCACATAAGTAATGCCGGAATAGAGGCTGAGATTGACGGAAGAGTAAAGCATTTCTTCTCAATATACAGAAAGATGGTTAACCAGAACAAGACGCTTGACCAGATATATGATATATTTGCAGTCAGGATTAAGGTAGATACTGTAAAGGACTGCTATGCGGCACTTGGTGTTATCCATGAAATGTATAAGCCGATACCGGGACGTTTCAAGGACTATATAGCAATGCCAAAGCCTAACAATTACCAGTCTCTTCACACAACACTTATTGCATCCAACGGACAGCCTTTCGAAATTCAGATAAGAACTTATGAGATGCATAAGATTGCTGAATATGGTATTGCAGCACACTGGAAGTATAAGGAAGGCAAGACCGGAGAGAAGGATGACCAGAGCGAGGAAGCAAAGCTTAGCTGGCTGAGACAGATATTAGAGTGGCAGAAGGAGATGTCCGATAATAAAGAGTTCTTGTCATCAATTAAGAATGACCTCAATCTGTTTTCGGATAATGTATACTGCTTTACACCATCGGGAGATGTCAAGAATCTTCCGGCAGGCTCATGTCCTATTGATTTTGCTTACAGTATTCACAGTGCTGTCGGCAATAAGATGGTGGGGGCAAGAGTCAATGGAAAGCTCGTTAATATTGACTATGTTATTAAGAATGGTGACAGAATAGAGATTATCACCTCACAGAATTCCAAGGGACCAAGCAGAGACTGGCTTTCAATTGTAAAGAGTACCCAGGCAAAGAATAAGATTAACCAGTGGTTTAAGCAGGAATTAAAGGAAGACAATATTATCAAAGGAAAAGAAATGATTTCCAATTATTGTAAGTCTAAGGGAATCGTTCTTTCTGACATCACAAAGCCTGAATATGTTGAGAAATGTCTTAACAAATATGGTTTTAAGGATTGGGATTCAATCCTTGCCGCTGTTGGCCATGGGGCATTAAAGGAAAGCCAGATTGTAAACAGACTTAATGAGGAATATCTTAAGACTAAGAAAGCTGAGATAACAGATAATGATGTGCTTAAAGAAATAGTTGCAGCAGAGTCAAAGGATAAGCCTAATAAGAAAGAGGGCAAGGGTGGCATTATTGTCAAGGGAATTCATGATGTTGCTGTAAGGTTCTCTAAGTGCTGTAATCCGGTTCCGGGTGACGAGATAGTAGGATTCGTCACAAGAGGAAGGGGTATATCAATCCACAGGACAGACTGTGTTAATATACTTAGTTTTCCTGCTAATGAACGAGCCCGTCTTATTGAGGCTGAATGGGAGCAGGGAGAGTCTGCGGGTGACAAATATGAGGTTGAAATTAATATATTTGCCAATAACAGAACAGGACTTATTGTTGATATTTCAAGGATGTTTACAGAGGCAGAGATTGATGTTAAATCCATGAACTGCCGTCTTAATAAGAAACAGGTGGCAACTATAAGTGTGGGATTTGATATCCACGGTAAGGAAGAGCTTAACAGGATTATCGACAAGCTAAGAAAGATAGATGGAGTTACTGATATAACAAGAACAGCGGGTTAACAATGGGAGTGTAAGTATGATTAAGATTGAATCAAGAGTTTTAGGACCGGTTGAAACTAACTGCTATCTGATAATCAACACAGATAACAATGAAAGTGTAATTGTAGATCCGGCAGATTCGCCGGAGTTAATATATGACATGGTAGTTCGCTCATCGAGTACGCCGCAGGCTATACTTCTCACACATGGGCATTTTGACCACATTACAGCCGCAGATGCAGTACGGGAAAAATATGGTATCCCAATATATGCATCTAAGGATGAGGAGAAGCTTCTTGCATCACCTGCAAGGAATCTTTCTAATGCCTATGGGATGAACTTAAGGGTTACAGCGGATATTCTTCATGAGGATGGTGATATTCTCAATATAGCTGGGCTTAATATTTGTGCCATACACACTCCGGGACATACAGCCGGGGGAACCTGTTATTATATTGAATCAGATGGAATACTGATTTCGGGAGATACATTGTTTGCAGGCTCTGTGGGAAGAACAGATTATCCTACTGCAAGTTCTGCTGCTTTGATGGAATCTCTTCATGATAAGTTGTGTGTTCTTCCTGATGACACAGATGTATATCCGGGTCATGGGGAGTTTACAACTATCGGATATGAGAAACAGAATAATCCATTTATGTAAGATTCGCAAGCGGAGAAGCGAGTATGATATATATAGATATAGATAATGAACTGTTCTATGATGACGCAGTAGTTCTTGTAAGGTCGTTTTTTCCAAGAACAGAGGTGGCAGCACTAAAACAGGATACTTATGTCACAGGTGAGGATGAGATTCTTAAAGTCGATGTGCCTGATGTCACAGGACTTGAGAAGAAAGAATCCCATGAACTTTTTAAGGACAGGCTGTACAGGGAATTAGCCGAAAAGACCGGTAAAAACCTGCCTTGGGGATATCTTACGGGTGTAAGGCCAAGTAAGATTGCATACACTATGCTTGAAGAGGGAATTTCAGAAGAACAGATAACAAAACATTTTACAGATAAACACTATGCCAGCGGGGAAAAAGCCAAGCTGGCACTTACTGTTGCAAAGAAGGAACTGGACATACTGACTAAGATGGATTATAAGGCAGGCTACAGCCTGTATATAGGTATACCATTCTGCCCAAGTGTTTGCCTGTATTGTTCCTTCTCTTCTTATGCTCTGGGAGCTTATAAGGATTATGTTGACAGTTATATTAATGCACTAATTAAGGAGATACATTTTGTGGCAGATGCCATGAAGGGAAAGAGGCTCGACAGTGTATATATAGGTGGCGGGACACCTACAACATTAAGCGCATCACAATTAGACAGGCTTCTCACAGAGATTGAAAATGTATTTGACTTACGCTGCTGTCTTGAACTTACCGTGGAGGCAGGAAGACCAGACAGCGTAAGCTTTGATAAGTTTAAGGTGTTAAAGAATCACAATGTTGGAAGAATATCTATCAATCCACAGACTATGAATCAGAAAACTCTTGATCTTATTGGAAGAAAGCATACTGTTGAAGAGATAAAAACAGCATATTCTCTTGCCAGGGAAGCAGGACTTAACAATATTAACATGGATATGATTCTCGGTCTTCCGGGTGAAGGGGTTCTGGAAGTGGAGCATACTCTTAATGAAATTAAAGCGTTAGCTCCGGAGAGTCTGACGGTTCACTCTCTCGCAATCAAGAGGGCATCAAGGCTAAATATTCTTAGAGAGCAGTATGCAGAGCTTAGCATAGAGAACACGGACAGCATTATCCAGATGACAGAGCAGACAGCGAGGGAACTTAATATGGAACCTTACTATATGTATCGTCAGAAGAATATGGCAGGAAACTTTGAAAATGTAGGTTATTCTGTGGCAGGGAAAGAATGTATATACAATATTCTTATTATGGAGGAGAAACAGACCATAATTGCCTGTGGCGCCGGGGCAAGCTCTAAGATTGTGTTCCACAATGAGTCGGATGAGAACCATGCAGTGAGAATTGAGAGAATCGAGAATGTCAAGGATGTCAGAAGCTATGTCGAGAGAATTGATGAGATGATTGAGAGAAAGAGAAAGTTTTTTGAGGAGAATTTTATATGCCTGCAACATTTGTAGATTCAGCAGCATTATTTCCTAAGGGTATAGCATCGCAATCATAATTATGTTATTATTTACATTGAAGACATTTTGCAAGTGTATGATTTGACCTCTGTAACAAAAGAGTACTGATTGGAGGTGTTTATTATCCAAACATATTATTTGATTGATTATGAGAATGTTGGAGCAGGTGGCTTGGCGGGCTGCGATAGGCTGACCAAGTCTGATTACATTTATATATTTTTTACGAAAAATGCTAAGAAAATTGATATGTGTGAGATTGCAAAACACGGTGATGCAGAACTTAAAATGATTGAAGTATCGGCCGGAAAACAATCTACAGATATTCATATAGGTTCTTATTTGGGTTATTTAGCAGGGAAACATGTAACAGAAAATAATGTTAAAGAGTGCAGTGTTGTAATTATAAGTAAGGATTCGGATTATGATAATGTTATTAAGTTTTGGAATGAAGAAACAAAAATAAAAGTTTCAAAGGCCTTACAGATTAAATCCTCTACACCAAAGGCAACTACAGCAAAACAAACGATGCAAGGAAAAAAGCAATTACAAAAGTTGATGGGAATAAGAAGACCAAACTTAATCAAGAGATTATGAAAGCAGTAAGAGAAGTTGGATTTGATGCAAGTATGGGAAATTCAGTTGCCCAGCTTGTGACTGGTTTGTACGGTGAAGAGCGTTTTATGAATGATGTACATAATATGCTCAGAGAAAGGTATACAAATTATTTTGTTGTTTATGAGGCGATTAAGCCTGTTCTAAATAAATATGCTGATACATCATGTAATTTAGCTGAAGTGAATGTGTATTGAATACGCAGATACAACAACTTCTGAGTAAGGCAAATTTTGATAATGATGTTTCTAATTATGTTGCGTCCGTTGTTATAAAAAATGCTGGTGTGAAAAATGGAAAGCAACAAGTATACAGAACTATTATTTCAAAATATGGACAAAACAAGGGATTAAATATTTACAACCACATTAAGAAGTATATATAGGATGTGTAAACTTCGCATGAAAAGGATCCTAAAAAGCTTGTGTATTATAAGTTCATCAGCAAGAGCTGAAATACATAATACAGCGTAAAGCAAAGGAGAATTTATCATGAACAGATTAAAGATTGCACAGTATATTGCACTTGGAGCAACAGTATTATCAATTATTGGCGGCATTCTTTCGGCAAACAATGTTGGATTTGGTGGAGCATTGTTAGGAATTGGAATTTTGGCTGGACTGGTTTCGTATATTTTTGGAGGCCTTGGGACCGCAATTAGGATGGCAGGTAGAATTGCAAAATGGGGATGGATTATTGTTCCTTTTCCATATGATATCATGACATTCTTTTTGTCTTTTATTTTTTCAATTATTGCTTTTGTATTACTTCCTATCATTCCTGTAAGAAAAGCATATAAGGAGAGCAGGCTTTACTAATCTTATCTGTATTGTTCTGCAAATTTCCCTTACTGATATATAAATGTCGGGGATTAATTGCCCTGACATAGAATAAACATTAGGAGAACAAAAATGTTTGATGAACAGAACAAATATGGTGGATTAGAGACGGTTTTTATTAAAGAAGAGATAGCAAGATGTGAAGATTTAGAAGATCTTAAAGAAATTGTGTTCCCTAAGATTCGTACACAGCAGGACGAGTGGTCACGCAAGGTAAACGACATTATTAAGGAAAAAGGATTTACAAAATCAAAATTTGCTGAACTATGTGGTGTAAGCAGAGTGTCTGTTGATAAATGGTGTAAGGGTTCCATTCCTAAAAACCGAGAGACATTTCTTAGAATAGGAATGGCGGCAGGATACTCACTTGAAAAAGTAAATCAGTTATTGCAAAGATACGGTCAATATCCGGCGTTGTATTCGAAAAGTCTGGAAGACTGTGTCTGCATATACGTAATCAATCAGGGTTACGGAGAAGATACAATTGAAAAATATCAGTTTATTCTGAATAAAATCAAAGAAAACATTATAAGAGATGATAATGCTGAAGATGTAGCAAATGTTACAACAGAGAAGTTTGATGCAAAGCTATCTGAGGTCCAAGGAGAAGATGAGCTTGAACAGTTCATTACAGACAATATAGCAATGTTTTCTAATGCTTATCACAAGTTTTATGCATATGTGAAGATGAATATTGCGACTAATTATATGGATCCAGCTTATGCAGGAAGTGTATTTGAAATGGCAGAAGTTCAAGGATGGTCTTCATCACTTAGACAATGTGTTTCTGCTATTAGACAAAACAAGTGGTATCCAACAAGGAATAAGATTATATCACTTGGGCTCCATTTGAGCATGGATCATGAACAGATAGATGAAATGCTTGAATTGGCACATATGGAACCACTTTGCGCAAAGAATATTTTTGAGAGCGTTATTATGTTTATTCTGGATGATGCAAGTCTTAAAGATATGTTAAATATAGAATCAGAGGATTATGATCCAGACGAGTTATGCAATTACGCAAGAGAAATCCTATGTTCTCTGAACCTTCCAGAAGTCGAAGATTTTATCTCAGAATTACCGGAGGTAGATGATGCGTGGTAAAAAAGGTAATAGTCTCGTAGTAATTGAAAATGGGCAGCTTACAACATATTCGTTAGATGACAGAGTGACATGGGAAGTTGGGCGTCCTTCAAAAGAAAATATACCTGATATCAAATTGCATTCAGCAACTGTAAGTAGACAGCATGGGCGTTTTCAGAATATGGATGGAATTTGGTTTTATGTGGATAGAATGGGTAAAAATGGAACTGTTTACAATGGAAAGCATGTAACACCAGGAATCAGGGGAAGAGTGAAGCCTATTACAATGAACGATGGAGACATTTTAATATTTGGCGGTGGCGAGGAACCTGTAATAAATAGTAAAACGATTTGGGCCATGTTTTCAGAAAGAAAATTTGACGAAAGATGGCGGGTAGAAGATACAAAGGGACTCAGTAGGTTGTCGTTTACAGATGGTAACCAATCAACAGTATATGATGAACCAGTGAAGGGAACAGTTGTTGAGAAAGAGAATGGCATTGCAATTTATATGGGTGATATTACTTATTTAGTTGGCGATATCGCTGTAATGGGTGTCTAGAAGGAGAAGAATTGATTCAGGAGTTTGATAAGGAATATGTGGAAGGTGTACTTTGTGCCCTTGATGATCATTCATGTTTATTTCCACAATTTGCATTAACAAAATTGAATAGTGACCTTAAGCTCCTGGGAACAGGTGGATTCTCATCTGTATATGAGATGTACAATAAAGAAAGACCGGAGCTTTCGTTTGCATTAAAAGTAATTGGCTTTCAGCGTCATACTATAAGTTCTGCTGAATTTTGGAATACAGGGCGTATTCAGTGGATTTTATGTCAGGAATCCAAGTATATTATGAGGATGCTGGATGCCAGGGAACTAGTTCTGGTTTTCGATGAAAATGGGGTTATTACAGAAGTAAAAGATGCAACAAAAGAGGTGTGGGAAGAAACAGAGAAAACATTGCATCTGCAGTTTGTTCTTATGGAGAAACTGGATGATCTGATTGAGAAAGATAGATTTGCAAAGGTTAAACTGCTCCGTGAAGAACTTGCTACAAGTTCGGAGGTTATTAAGTTTGCATTTGAGATAGGACAGGCACTGGCAACGGCTCATACAAATAAATGTCTGCATCGTGATATTAAGATTGAAAATATATTTTGGGATGCTAACGAACAGATATATAAACTTGGAGATTTCGGCATAGCTAAATGGGCTGAAGATGGAAATGCAGAGACAATCGTCTATACAGATGGTTATGGCGCTCCGGAAATCGAAAGAAGATTGTACGATAGTTATAATGCCACAGCGGATATCTATTCCCTTGGCATTACTTTGTATTTGCTTTTGAATGAATTAAGATTTCCTGGTTCTGACGGATACTATTCTAAAGTTGAAGTGCAGTATAATCCTGATTTTGTATTTCCAGCACCTATTCATGCATCGGAAGGTATGACTCGTGTAATTCGAAAGATGTGTTCATTCTATTCGGAAGAACGTTATCAGACTATGAATGAAGTTCTTGCAGATTTAGCAATGATATTGGATTCAGAAGATATCGAGGATGCAGATGAATTGTTTGAACTTGCAGACGTTGCTACTGAAACATTTAGGGAAGAGGAGCATACGGATGTAGAGAAAGAAACAAAAGAACGAGAAAAAACAAGAGCAGAGCGAAAAGAAGAGCAGAAGATAATTGATATTTTATATCGAGAAGACAGCACAAAGTATTTTTTTGCAATAACGCTTATATTGACACTTTTATTTAAGGGGTTACAACAAGACTCATCAATGATAACCAATTGGATGTTTTTTGTGCTTCCTGCAGCTGTGTTGATGGAAGCATTATTACAGCGTATCAAAGAGTTTCATTTGGTTTTGGGAGCTGTGATTGTGGTGCTCTCCGCTATTTCAATCTATTCGTTAGGTTTGACGGTGCCGCACATAGTATTAATACTATGTGTGCTGATCGGTTGTCCTGTGCTTACACTGGCATCAGGCGTGTCGACAGGCTTGTGGATGCTTTTAGAATATACAGGAAAACTAAGTTTTTTGAACTATATATGCAAGTGGAATCTGGGATGGATTCTGCTCATTATATTATTACTGGTTGTCAATAGATATTTTCATATGAGAATTGACTGGGAGAAAACCACATATATAAGGGCGTATTTAGGGGTTTTCATTTATGACAAGATGTTTCTGGTGATGACTCTTGTTGGAATTGTTTTATTTGTTCTACAGAAATGCAATGTGATTGCCGTGCCTGACATAGTTGGACGCATGCATTTTATTAGAACAGGTATTATTTCTTTTGTGGCCATGTGTTTTTTTGCATGGCGGGATGGAGCTTTGGATGATGAGCCAGCTATTGAAGAAGGAGAAGCGTTAGCAGACAATGATGAATTCGTGGACGAATGAAGATATTGAAGCCATAATGGTACAACTGAATAATCAAAATCTTCCGTTCAAGAAGTATGAGTTTTCATCACTAGGGAAAGGAATGAACCTTCTTGGTTCTGGTGCATCTGCCAATGTTTATGAAGCAGTTTCGAAAGGGAAGAAAATAAAAGAATTTGCAATTAAGGTGATAGGCTTTGGCAGTAAACATGTTGACTCGGCTGCGTTTCGTAACGCTGTTGATGCACAAACAAATCTTGGATATTCTTCAACAAATAATGTTGTTACAATTCATGATTCAATTGAATTAAGGGTATGGATAAAAGGCGAACATTACGTTGAAAAGGTAGAGGAAATTGATCCATATGAGGAGGACAAACCAGAAGGAAGTTTTTTGCATCTACAGTTCATCCTTATGGAGAAAATCATGCCTGTTTTGACTTCATACAGGCTTAGCTACAAACTGATTCCAAGCAAACTTCAAGAGTTTAATGAAAAAGAAATTATGAAGTTGGCTTACGATATTGGAATAGCGATAGATAAGGCTCATAAAAATAACCTGATTCATAGAGATATAAAACTTGAGAATATTTTTTATGATGCCAAGCTACAACAGTATAAGCTGGGAGACTTTGGAATTGCCAGAACCACAGATGATGGAATGGCTAGTACAGTTGCTTTTACAAAAGGATATGGAGCACCGGAAGTGGTTGGTACACTTGACGATAAATATGACTATACAGCTGATATCTATTCGTTTGGTATGCTATTGTATGTTTTGCTAAATGAGATGAGATTTCCCGAATCGACAGATTATCATCCAACGGTGTTTCAATATATTCAAGGATATGTGCCCCCTGAACCGTTAAATGGTTCGGATGAGTTTGTAGATATTGTTCTAAGGATGTTGAGCTTTGATCCGGATGATAGATATCAGTCGATGGAAGAGGTTCTTAATGAATTTGATAAGCTCAAGTTTGGCTACAGAATCAAATATCAGAAAGAACATAAGAGTACTGCTTTGATTCTGGGAACGGTATTTGCATTGATAGGTGCATCTGTCTGGAAATTGTCATTTATGCCGAATTTACAAGCGACATTTAATGCTTGGGGCTATATCTTTTGTATTTTGTGTATTGGGCAGACCATATTTCATTTAATGAAGAAAAAAGCTGGTATTGTGAGCACGGCAATATTTGGTGTGGGAATGTACCTCATGATTTCAACAGGATTTACATGGTGGAAACTATTACTATTGTTTGTAATGCCATTTGGTCATTACTGGTCGGGAATTATTGGTGGAAGCGCACTTGTGGTTAATGTGACTTACTGGATAATGCATAAGAATAGCCTTTCCGTGATGATGTTCTCGGATTATAGATGGATCGCAGTATTACTGGTTTCGTTATCGTTAGTTTTATTACTTTTGCATTCACTGTTAGGCGAACGTGATGAGAAAATTATTAAAACATATTTTGGAAAGAATATGTTTTGGATTGTTGTTACATTATATTATGCGATGTTGATTATCATTCCGTCGTGCGTAAATATGGCAAATGAAACGTCAATTAATCTATATGAAAAGATTCTGGGGACAGATACTTTGTTATGGTTTTTGTCATGGAATCCTTATATGGTGGGAATTTGTGGTGTTGCATTTTGCGTAGTATGGATGGTAAGAGAATGGTTCTTGATTTTTATTGAAAAGAGGCAGGAGAAGAAGCTGAAAGAGGAACAATACTATTAAACTGAACCCCTTTGGATAAATAGCCTGGTGACTTGTATAGTTACCGGGCTTTTATTATGTCTAGGTGTAAAGTTGAGGTGAAAGAAGAAAAAAGAGTTGATGATATTATTTTACAAAAGGGAGGCGAGGACTATGAATAAAGAAAAATGGAACAACCTCAGTTACGCTGCTCAAGTATCAAATATCGGAAGCGAGGTTAGTAGAGCTATTAGATGTAAAAAAGCTGGGAAAAAAGTCAGAGGCATGCAGCGCTATGAATATGCTCTTCAATTAATCGAACTTACCAAAAGAGATCCCAAGAATGAAGAAAAGTTTCATGAGTTACGAATGGCTGAATGGAAATTGAGAGAATACATGTCTGATGAGAATAATGATATTTCTGAAGAAAATATAATGGAATTCTGGAATTCACAGATGGAAAATTATCTAAAAAAATATGAATGATATGGAGGACGTGGTCATGGAATATCCAACATTAGATACCAAAGCGACAGGTGAACGAATTAAGCAACTTAGAATACAACATGGGCTACGTGTTGAGGATGTTAGTTCATATATGGGTTTTGAATCAGCCCAAGCGGTGTATAAGTGGCAAAGCGGCAAAAGTCTTCCAACCGTTGATAATCTATTTGCATTAAGCAGATTATTTGGGGTTCCTATTGAAGCTATCTTAGTGGAAATCAAATATGACGATGAACCATACGGTAAAGCTGGTTGAAAGTTTCGAATAAACAATTGTTACGATGAATTAGTGTTAAGTTTGCCTGAAAAGAACATGAAAGAACTAAAGTATATTAAAACCAGAGAATACGAAAGAGCGAGGTGTGTAATAAATGAGTACAACATATATGATGCCATCAATTGAAAGAGAAAGTGTAAATGGAGTGCAGCAGATTTCATTAATCACCGATTTGTTTACAAATAGGAAAATCTTCCTTTTTGGAGAGATAGACGAGGCTATGGTGTATGCGTTCACTATGCAGTTAATGAGTCTGATGGAAGATGAACAGTCGGAGATTGATATTTATGTTAATAGTCCTGGTGGGGAAGTGAACGCGGGTCTTGCAATCTATGATTTGATCCAGTCTTGCAAGGCACCTATCAATATGTACTGCATTGGAATGGCAGCATCTATGGGGGCTTTGATATTTGCAAGCGGTAAAAAAGGACACAGATTTATTTTGCCTCATAGTAAGGTGATGATTCATGAGCCGTTGATTCCACATGGTGTTGGTGGTTCAGCATCAAGTATTAAAAGCACTGCAGATTCTATTTTGCAGACAAGAGAACTATTAAATGGAATACTTGCAAAGCATTCAGGGAAAACACTTGAAGAAATAAATAAGGCAACGGATCATGATAATTTTATGACAGCTGAGGAGGCAATTGCCTTTGGGCTTTGCGATAAAATTGTTAAGGGGATTCGATAATAGGAGGTATCAAGATGAGTGAATTAAGAAAAAGTAAGTATGGCGCGATGATTCTTCCGGACGGTAAGTATTATAGCTTGAATGATATGGAAACTCGATTAAATAATAATGTTCTCGTGGTTGGTACTACTGGTGCTGCAAAGACACGAACTGTGATTACTCCCAATCTACTTGAATGTGTGGGAAGTTATGTGGTTACTGACCCAAAAGGAAATCTTTACCGTCAGTGGGGAGGTTATATGAAGGATCATGGATATAGAGTTGTTAGATTGAGTTTTATTCATCCTGAAAAATCTGTTCATTACAATCCTATGAAGTATGTAAATACCACACAGCAGATACAGCAGCTTTCAAGTGCATTAGTGAAAAGTAGTGGCTCATATTCAGCAGATCCTTTTTGGGATGATTCTTCGCTTATGCTCATTAATAGCCTACTCGCGTACACAAAAGAAGTAGGGGCCAAGAATGAGAAAATGAATAATTTTCATAATATTTTGGAATTGCTTCGTTCAGCAGGTAGAGAGAATTCTTCAAGTAAAAAGAGCCCATTGTACTACAAGATGGAAGAACTCAAAGAGAATAATCCAAACAGCTGGGCTTATAAGCAGTTTCAAAATGTGAATCAGTCTCCGGAAAAGACATTTAATACTATTGTTGCCACGTCTATTGCAAAGTTCTGCTCTGTTGATACAGAAGAATTGGCGCAGATGATGCAGGATGATCAGATTGATTTGAAATCAATTGGTCAAAGAAAAACTGCAGTGTTCGTAGAGGTGTCTGACTCGGATCGTTCTATGGATATGTTGATTAATATGTTTTTTACACAGGCGATGAATCAGCTTTGCACATATGCTGATGAAGAATGTGAAAATAATCAATTGCCCGTTCCAGTACGTTTTTTTATGGATGATTTTGCAACTAACTGTAGGATTGATAATTTTGAAAATATGATTTCAAATATCCGTTCTCGAAAGATTTCGGTCATTTTGATTTTACAGTCATTATCTCAGCTTGATAAAAGCTATGGTGCTAGTGCCCACACTATTATTGATGATTGCGATACATTGATTTATATGGGTGGTAATGATCCAGAAACTGCTCACTCAATTGCAATTAGATGTAATAAGACCACTCAGACTGTTTTACATATGCCCCTTTGTACAAGTTGGATTTTTAGAAGAGGTGAGAAACCTTTTATGTGCAAAAATCTAGAACTTGATGATTATTTGTTTTGGAAAGGCGTGTGGAAAAAGGAAGAAAAAGTGATTGATAAGACAATAGCAAAGAAAAAAACGCATCGTAAAAAGCCCGTCAGAATACCGGATGGTCAGGAGGTTGAGAAGGCCAGCTGATTTTTTAGTGGGGAATCTTACAAAATAAGGTTCCCCATATTGTCGTTTTTTACGAAAAACACCCGTAGAAAATGCAAAGAACAGTCGAATCTGCACATAAATTTATTGACAATGTTCGGAGAAAAGAATATATTGTTATGTAAAATATTGTATCATTTTCGTAATGTGAATTTTTAAATTCCAGTTTCCTAACCCTAAAATCATCAAATTCGGAATTTACTCTTGCACATAGTTTCTGTTACTATATCCATGGTTATCTGTCTGTCAGAAAGGATTACCATGAATAAAAATAAGAATACCATTCATAATCAAAAACATTTAACACTGACAGAACGAATTTATATTGAACAGGAACTGGTACAAGGAAGTACATTCAGCTCCATTGCGTCTATCATAGACAAAGACCCTTCCACCATCTCTAAGGAAGTAAATCGCGCACGAATTATTGAAGATGCCGGATATACCGGGAAATGTCATGCCTGTCAAAACTATGGTGACTGTTTTCGGAAAAGCATCTGCGGCGATTGGTGTAAATGGCGTTGTCGTAACTGCTATAAGAAAAATCCTACACATGTCTGTCCCGATTTTATTCCCTGGAACTGCGGTCAGCTGGGCAGGCCACCATATGTGTGCAATGCCTGTGACAAGTATAAATGGTGCCCTCTTCCAAAAGCCTTGTATGTCGCCAATAAAGCCCAGGCCTCCTATGAAAAGAAATGGACCGATTCCAGAAAAGGTATCAATATGACACCCGAAGAACTTCAAGAATTAAACGATTTAATTTCTCCTCTGGTCCTTAAGGGGCAACCATTAAGTCATATCTTCGCAGTTCACAAAGATGAAATACCGGTCTGCCGAAGAACTCTATATAACTACTTCGACCAATGCGTTTTCAAAGCACGCAAGGTTTCCTACGCCACCTAAGGTAGTGCAGGATGAAATGGGCGTAGCCATAGAGCAAATGAATAATAAAACCGGTGAGGTTAAGGATTGATTGCATTCAGTATAAGATATTTTTGATTCTTTTGAAGAAGATAAAGTCTTTGGAAAGGTAGTCAAAAGATTATTAGAAGAATCTGATATGGGTACAGTAGGTGATTAGTATGAGAAACTATAAGAATATGAAAGTGAAAATCTGGGTCGATGATGTTAGGCCAGCTCCAATGGGATATGAAGGAACCAAATCTGTGGATGAAACAATTGATTTAATTGAAGAAATTGAAGCACAGGGTGGCGAAATCGAATTGCTTGATTTGGATCATGACTTAGGTGACTATGCTCAGTATGGCGGAGATGCAATTAAAGTATTGGATTATCTGGCTGAAAGAGAAACTTTTTATCCAATTGCTATTCATACTGCAAATCCTGTTGGAAGAGCCAATATGGAGAGAATGATAGAGCGTTATTGGCCATAGGGAGAGACTTATTAAATGAAACACATAATGTATTGGAAGCTGTTCCTACAGTTGACATGGGTAAGAATAACAAAGTGGTAAGAGAATATGGAATATAGTAAGGAAGTGATTTATTGTGAATTATTATATAAGTGATTTGCATTTGCTACACGAAAATGTGCTTAGATTTGACAATAGGCCATTTGACTCTATTGAGCAGATGCAAGAAACAATAGTTAATAATTGGAACCGAAAGGTTACAAATGGAGATACTGTTTATATACTTGGTGATGTTAGCATGAGAGGTAAGAAGGAAGATTTAATTTCTCTTGTTGCGACGTTGAAGGGAAAGAAAGTTCTTGTTAAGGGTAATCATGATGATGTTTCGGATTATAGATACCAACAACTGTTTCATGAAGTTGTAGATTATAAGGAAATTCATGACGTTGTAGATGGTCAGAACTATTATTTGGTTTTATGCCATTATCCAATCTTTAGCTGGAAGAAGATGGGAAGAGGAACTATTCTTTTATATGGGCATACACATGACAGTGCGGAGGATCGGTATTATCAGAAGTGTCTTGCTGAAATGAATTCAAATGAGTGCAGACATACGCATGATAAGGATGTTGTTGCTATAAATGTGGGGTGTATGAAGCCATGGATGAATTATGAGCCTAGGTCATTAAAGGAACTGCTGGGAGGAACAGTATAGAATAAAATGTTTTATTTTCTTGATATAGACGGAGTATTAAATAAGAAGAGTGATTGGATTACTCCTTTTTCTATTAACAGTTTATGCTTGAAGAATTTTTCAAAACTGATTGAGAGTGATAATAATTCACATATTATACTTTCATCAACATGGCGTGCCGGATACACTAATAAAGGGATAATGTCAGCGCGTGGAAATAATCTGAGCGTGAAACTAGAAGAATATGGACTATATATTGAAGATTCAACGCCAATAACATCAAAAACAAGACAGGAAGAAATTGAATATTATATTCGTAGGCATAATATTGTGGAATATATTGTATTAGATGATGATGAATCGTTATTTCCTTGGCCAGAGAGGATTAACTTGTATTTAACAGACTACAATACTGGATTAACAGATAAAGATGTAAAAATGATTCTTAAGAAAAAATGGTGTAAAGGAAGGTGAGTGGGATGATATATATTACCGGAGATACACACGGAGAATATGGCAGATTCTCCAATAAAAGAATGAAAAAACAAGGCATAGAACTTGGAGAAAATGATTATGTGATTGTCTGTGGTGACTTTGGACTTTGTTGGGTTAAAGATCGAACTTTTGATTATAATTGCAAGAATCTTGCTGAAAAGAAATATACTATTCTTTGGATTCAGGGAAACCATGAAAATTATGATATGATTGAGGAATATCCAATTGAGGAGTGGCATGGCGGCAAAGTGCGTCACATTGTAAGAGATAAGGTTATTCTTCTAGAACGTGGTCAGGTATTTGAATTAGATGGAAAAACCTTTTTTACTTTTGGAGGAGCATCTTCTCATGATGTTCAAGGTGGAATCCTGGATAAAGAAGATATTGATTATGAATATGATCGTCGTAAGGCTATAAAAAGTGGGTTGCCATTTAGGATTAAACATGAATCGTGGTGGGAACAAGAACTTCCAAATGTCGAAGAGATGGAAGAGGGAAGAAACAATCTTGCCAAATGTAATTATAAGGTAGATTATATCCTAACGCATTGTTGTGCAACAGCAATACAAGAAATGCTTGATAAAGGTCCGGGACATTTGTTTAAATCTGATATTCTTACAGACTATTTACAGGAAATTGAGAAAAAAGTGCAGTACAAACATTGGTATTTTGGTCATTATCACATGGATCAGGACGTTGATGAAAAACATAGTCTTCTATACCACGCACTTGTGCTTCTTGAGGAACCAGGACATTTAGATAAGACTCCTGTTCCGGGACGTCCTAGATATCATCGTGAAGATGTTGTTAGAATAAAGTGGGATGATACTGAAAAAATAGGTAAAGTCTGTACTGTTGATGCATTTGGGACTTTTGAACAAAGCGAAGAACCATCATACGATATTTTGGTTGAAGAGGATAATTGTTTATATAAACATATTTGTGAGTCTGACGTGCTCGGAAAGGTTATAACGTAGTGTATGGGAAGAGAAGAAAATATAAAAATATTTCAGGATACGGAAAGGTTGGTTAAAGAGAAAGCAATTCTTGCAGATGCGGTGAGATACTCTACGAAAAATCAAATTTTAATACCAGAATATATGCAGGTGACGGACATGATGCCAGAAATAGAACACAATGTATCTCAATATATAGCGCAAGCAAATGTGTTAGTATCGACCAAAAGAACATATGAAGCAGCATCGGCATACAAAGGTAGAAAAGTATGTGTTCATAACTTTGCATCAGCAACCAATCCTGGTGGCGGTGTTACGAAAGGAAGCTCTGCACAGGAAGAATGTCTGTGCAGATGTTCTACGTTATATTTTAATTTAAATACTTCTGATATGTGGGCTGGATTTTATTCGCCACATAGAAATGCGCAGGACCCGCTTCATAATGATGATTGTATATACACACCTAATGTGACAGTTTTTAAGACTGATACAGCAGAACCCAAATTAATGCCAGAAGCAGATTGGTATCAGGTTAATGTTATAACGTGTGCAGCACCTAATTTGCGTTTAATGCCAAGTAATGCAATGAATTCCGGCGATGGTATGAAACAGGTTAAGCTAGCAGATAAGGATTTATACAATCTTCATGTCAAAAGACTTAGTAGAATTATGGAAGTTGCAGTTGCAGGTGGTAATGAGGTGGTAGTATTAGGAGCGTTTGGATGTGGAGCTTTTGAAAATAATCCAGAAGTGGTGGCTAGAGCTTCAAAAGAAGTAGTGGCAAAGTATGCGGGCTGTTTTGAAGTAATTGAATTCGCTATCTATTGTTCCCCTAGGGATGAAGAGAATTACAAAATTTTTAAGAGGGTATTAGGTGTGTAAACTTATCATGAAAATGTGTCTGACAATTAAGTATATATTTAATACAACACAACAAACATATGAGATTAGAATGTGAGGTAGAGGTATGATATTTGTATTTGAAGACAAAATGATTCATGAAAAATTTGAAAAAGAACTAAAAGGAGCTTTTATATACCACAGGAAAGATTCAGAAATATTTGGTTCCGAAGTTTCTAGTGAAGATTATATGAACCGTATGTTTATAGGTGCGAGCATTCCGTTTTATTTGGAAATCTTTAGAAAAGAAGTTGCACAGGGGGCTATTGATAATGAGTTTGTTATATTAGATTGCGATCCTAGTATCCCAGATGAAGTCAAAAAGTGTCCGGTTATATATATTACTGAACGTACAGAAGGAAATGATGAAGAATTCGGTCAGTTGCCAGTGAAATATGCGGGTTCTGTTGAGGCAACTATAGTTGCAGCATCAGAAATGATGAAGTATTGGATTGATAAGTACGGTGAAAATAAAAGTGAAAAGGACTTTTATAGAGACTTTCTTAATGCCAGCATTGCGAGAGTTCCTGATAAATTACGTCTTATCGCTGCAGAAAGAGTTCAAGGGGAATATGTAGCTGGACTTATTGTAGATTTCTCGGATGAAAATATTGAGAAAATAGAAAAATGCATTCATGACACGGAGGCTGCTGGGTATAAAGTATTTGTTGATGAAAAAATAGATGCAGGATTTTTTAACATCGAGGATTACTACTATACTATTCTTTTGGCAGAATCAATGGATTCGTTCATCGAGGTATGTGATACCCTTGCAGAACGAAATTATAGCTTGATAAAAGATCTTCAAACAATTAGAAGTGCTGTTAACAATAATGCCGAAGACTGGAAGATGGATATCTTTTATAATATTTATCAGAAACATGAGAAAGAGGCTGAAGGTAAATCCTATAACAAGATACCAGCGGGTTATATTCAGATTTACTATAATTCTGCTTACTGTGAACTTCGTCTTGAAAAGTTAGGAATTGAGGAAGAGGTTGATGATGTGGTGTTTCTTAGCAAGGTGCTTGATTATATTGCAGAGAAACTTTCTAGGTTGGGTGGAACTGTACGTGTAGGAATGTATTTCTATGGAAATGAAAAAATGGAAAATCTTCTTCCAGCAGAATAAGGCAGGCGACTAGCAAAGAAAAGATTGGGTAAAATTAAATTATGAATGATACAAAACTCCTGAATTGTACTGCCGATTCAGGAGTTTTTATTTGTAAGTCCAATCCCATTGTACTTCTTGTCCGTAAACGCACCATCCGATGTACCTTGACTTTTAAAAGACCGTGGTTAGCGGTCTATTTGTTTTCTGATATATTCTGGTAGTTTTGGTGACCATGGAAGAAGATCTTCCAGAAATGAGCGGTCTGTATCATCCATATGTGCCGGTATCTCTGTCAGCAGATATTCAAAGTACTCATATGGCTTTAAGTTATTGGCTTTGGCTGTCTCTGCTATGCTGTATATTATTGCTGAGGATGTCGCTCCTTTGATTGTGTCTATCATTTCCCAGTTCTTCTTGCCTATGCAGAATCCCCTGATTGCATGTTCCGAAGCATTGTTATCCATTGGCACTTCTCCATCTTCAAGAAATACTCTCAGATATTTTTCCTGATTGAGTGCATAAGTGACAGCCTGTTTCAGTTTAGCTGTGCTGGCTTTTCTTTCGTTTGATTTAAGGTACACAAATAAAGCATCAACTAGTGGCTTTATTACCACCTGACGCTGTTTAAGTCTGTCTTTCGGCTTAAGTTCTTTCAGCTTATCCTCTTCACGATAGACTGCCTGTATCTGTTTTATTATCAGATATGAAAGGCTTTCTTTCTGGGCAGCTTTGGGAACAGCCTTTAATGCCTCATCAAATTTCCTCCTGCAGTGTACCTTATTCCAGTTCTCGAATAAGGTACATTATCCCAGCATCCGGCTATCTTAAGATCTTCAAGTTCCTTTTCTACTGTATGATATACCTGATAACCATCAGTTACGCATACACCTGAATAATCTTTAAGAAACTGCCTTGGATGTGAAGCATTCCTTGTCCGCTGGTATTCATACAGGACTATCTGTCCATCTGAATACATATATCCTGAACGGTATACCCACATAAAGCTCTTGGACCCGGCAGGTCTGCCGTCTTTGTTTACAAGCACCGGTGTTTCATCTGCCTGGATTACATGAAAACCATAAAGCTTTGTATGAAGATAATCATACATTACTCCAAGATATTCATCTGCAAGGCGTATCATCCAGTTAGCCATGTTCTGGCGTGTTATGGCAAGACCATACCTCTCAAATTCTTTTTCAAGCCTGTATAAAGGTACAGCATTTACATATTTGCCATTCATGACGGCAGCTGCAAGTGATGGTGTTACAGGACTTGATGGCAGTAATCCCTTTGGATGTGGTGCACGCTTCATATGTCCGTCTTCTTTGCCAGAATATACACCTATATGGTGCTCATCAACTGTTATCTTAGCTGGCGTAAAGTGATACCTTTTAACCACCGTATCTGGAAGCTGTTTCCATCCCTTGTCACCGAATTCTGCTTTTAATTCTTCTTCGGTCATGTAATAGGGATATAATTGCTGTATCATTGTTTGGGGCATATAAAAATAGAACAGATATAGATTTGTTTGATAATATTGATAACATTTTCTTTGTTACACTTGATTTGGTATTAGGCTTTAATACGGATGAGTCGGCTTATGGGATAATAGCTGATTACATTTTAGAAAATATACCTAAGTATAAGACATCTGATAGAAAATCCGTATTAGAAGCAATTCAGGCGTTGCTCCTAAGTATATCATTAACAAAGAACCTGACGCCTTCTTTAAGATACTTACCGATATATCATTTGCTATCTAAATTTAGACTAATTAGCTATTCTGAAAAAAATATAAGCAAAAGTGAGATTTTTCTTTATTTTTAAGCAGTAATTCTACACTATTTAGATAGTAAGAAGCGTAGATAAGGGGGGAAAGGAAATAGAGGTAGTGGAGGTCCGAACACACATCCGTTGAAAATGAGCTATATTTTTCAAATATATATAGACACAAATGAAGAATTTTCCTATAATCTTAATAGATTAGCTATAGAACATACTAATAATGATGTATATGAATTTAAAGCCGAAGATAGAGCCAGCCTTAATAAAAATATATCAGATATGCTAGACTGTCTAAAGGGGACTATTAAAATTAAGACAGATAAGATATTTTTACAGGATTATATAAATGACTTTAAAGTAAGTATAAGCTCAATAAAGATGTATTTGTCTAAGATAAAGACCTTTTCATATACACTAAGCTTTGGGAGTTCAGCAATAAAGCTAAAAGTAGTACAGCAAGAATAAAAATATTGGAGTAAATGTAAAAAAAATTAAAAGAGAAAAAAAGGAAAAAAATGACATTAGATATGAAATTATTATCAGATTCAGCTAAGACAATAAGAAAGGCTTTGCCGGGTATAGTAGATGAAATTGTTTTTACATATGAAGTAATGGATGATAAACCATATGTAGAAGCGTTTGTAAAAATCAAACCTAATGTAGATATAACAAGTGAGTTAAATGAAAAGATTATAAACTGCATAGGCAGCGAAGAAGACCAGAGAGTAGAAGCATATGAATTCTATGCATATAATTATATTTATAAAGAAAATATAGACAGAGGTGCAGAGGTTTTTTCTAATTACTAATACATCTTTGTCTTTCACAAGGAAAAAAATATGACAGAAATTAATTTTACATCTCATACTGACGCATATAACAGTGCTAAAGATTTTTATGAGCAGATAAGAAATATTAAAAATCCTTATACGCTATCAGTAGGGGTAAGCGTTATTGAATTAGGACTTAAAAGCATGATTGAAAAAGAAATGGGATATCTGCCAAAAGAAATGCATGTCCATTCTTTAAGAGCTTTATGTATAAAGGTAAATGAGCTAAATATTAATGGATTTAAGATGCCATACAAAACATTTAAGCATTTTAAGAATATTGCCAAATTCTATGAAGGTGGTAAATATTATGGAGATGAACCTAATCGGGGCGTTAATTATTTTACTGAAAATGATTTTAAAAATGTAGATACGAAAAAGATTTTATATTTCACAAAGAGGTGGGTCAATTCTATGTGTTAAATTTTCAAGGTACAGTGTATATCAGAAATGGGATTACTTACTCATTGCCACTCATAGGTGGGTCAATTTTCCTCGTAAATCCCGGGTCAGTTTTAATTATAAATCAACAATTATTACATTAAATAAAGAATTTGAAAAAGCTATTGAAGCTGATAATGAATATATTAGATATAACTATGATTAAGGAGCTGCATTAAGCTCCTTTTTTGTTGTATTTTTTTATAAATTTACAGATAATATAGATTTTATGTTAATTTTAGATAAACCTGTCTACACTACTTAAATATAGATTTTTAGTGCCTTTTTGTAAATTATAAAGGTATCTTTTTAAGTATTCATATGATAAAAAATGTGATAATATATGTATAAGAATTATAGACAGAAAGGAAACATTATGATTGTATTAAATGGGGATAGCTTAAGAAAATACATAGAACAATCAGGAATAGCAGCTTATAAAAAGAGATACTGTTTTAGTGATTGTTTCAATTATCTGAATTCAGATGATAAGAATGTTTTATGTTTATATGGGTTAAGAAGGACAGGTAAAACTACACTTATTGACCAAAGTATAGCTGAATTAAATGATTATTCAGATTGTCTTAGAATAATATGTAATATAAACGATGATATGTCTGATATTATAGAATGTATAAAGAATAATGATAAGAAGTACATTTTTATTGATGAAGTGACAAAAGTTAATAACTTTATAAATACAAGCAGTGTTTTATATGATTTATTCACATATTCAGGAAAGAAAATAATTTTAGCCGGAACAGATTCATTAGGATTTTATTTAGCTTCTAATAATGAGTTATACGATAGATGTAAATTAGTACATACAACATATATCCCATATAAAGAGTGGAATTATATCTTTGATAAGAGCTTTAATGAATACTTAAATTATGGTGGAACTATGACAGACGGTTCTTTATTTTATAATGAAGATGGCGGTTATTTGTCTTATATAAATTCAGCAATTGTAGACAATGTATCAAACAGTATTCTAAAATGGAATAATAAACGGAATTATCTTATATCCAGATATTCAATTGAAGAAATCAGCTCTGCGTTAAGGAAGATTATTGAATTATCAAATAGGAGCTTTTCATATAAGACTATTATTAATTCCTTTGAATCACATGATTTAGGCTCATTAAATGATTTATTAATAAAGCATGAAATAACTCCTTTAGATAAAGATAAACTTGAGCCTTATTTAAAAGGCAGACTTCATATAATGGATGATAATATAGGGCTTGATAAGAAGAGTGTACAGATACTTACTGATTATCTTATAAAGATGGATATTTTAGTTAAAGATAATGACGATTATATCTTTACACAGCCGGGATTAAGGTATTCGCAGATGGAAGATACGGTGTCTTTTTTAAGACGGGTCTTAGCCAGAATGGATTATACAACTAAAGAGCAGAATATAATTATAAATAAATTAAAACAGGATATCAGAGGACAGATGATAGAGGATATATTATATGTAAATCTTGTTAAGGAAAAGAAATTGTCCAATTATGAAGTAACAAAATACAGAGATGACTCTACAGGAAAAGAAATAGACCTGATATTAATAAATAAAGATACCAGAGATGCAATAGCTATTGAAGTTAAGAATTCTTCTGAAAAAGTAGAAAGACAGGCTGCCTATCTATTAGATGATAATTTCTGCAATCAGATACAAAAGGATTTGAATATCGAATTTGTCCATAAGCTGATAGCGTATAACGGACCTATATTTGATAATAACAGTTATCCGGTTGACTATGTAAATATTGAAGATATTTTAACTGATAGATGGCTTGATGAAAAATATGCAGTTAAGGTATTTGATGAGGATTTAAACCCTGTTATACCGGATAGATAATATTCAATATATACAAATCAAATATATACAAAATTAGTAAGGAGTTTTTACTCCTTATTTTTTTGTCTCAAATTAAGGTAAATTGTTTTTATATAATTATTTTTCCGCACTATTTATATGTTCTTAAAAAAATAAGCTGTAATTCTTAAAGCTAAAAACTTTAGGGATTATGGCTTATTTTCTTCTTGTAAATGATATTTTTTTACACTATTTTACTTGAGATAAATATTACAGTATCCTATCTTCAGCTGGAAGAAGATGGGAAGAGGAACTATTCTTTTATATGGACATACACATGACAGCGGGGAGGATCGGTATTATCAGAATTGTCTTGCTGAAATGAATTCGAATGAGTGCAGACATACGCATGAGAAGGATGTTGTTGCTATAAATGTGGGTTGTATGAAGCCGTGGATGAATTATGAGCCAAGATCCTTAAAGGAACTTTTTGAAAGAACAGCACAACAAAGGTAGGTGACAAATTATGATATGTATTACCGGAGATACACATGGAGAGTATGGAAGATTCTCTAATAAGAGAATGAAAAAACAAGGCATTGAACTGGACGAAAAAGATTATGTGATTGTTTGTGGCGATTTTGGACTTTGCTGGGCAAAGGATAGAACATTTGATTATAATTGTAAAAATTTTGCTGAGAAGAAATATTCTATTCTTTGGATTCAGGGAAATCATGAGAATTATGACATGATAGAGGAATATCCGATTGAAGAATGGCATGGAGGAAAGGTTCGCCATATTGTAAGGGACAAGGTTATTCTTCTAGAACGTGGTCAGGTATTTGAAATAGAAGGAAAAAGTTTTTTTACATTTGGTGGAGCATCTTCTCACGATGTGCAAGGTGGTATTCTGGATAGGGACGACATTGATTATGATAATGATCGTCGTAAGGCTATCAGGAGTGGATTGCCATTTAGAATAAGACATGAATCATGGTGGGAACAGGAACTGCCAAGTGATGAGGAAATGGAAGAAGGAAGAAATAACCTAGCTAAATGTAATTACAAAGTGGATTATATTCTTTCCCATTGCTGTTCAACTACAGTGCAGAAGATGCTTGATAAAGGACCAGGTCATTTATTGAAGGCTGATATTCTTACAGATTATTTACAAGAAATTGAAGAAAAGACGCAGTATAAGCATTGTTTTTTTGGACATTATCATGAGGATAGATGTGTAGATGATAAACATACTCTTTTGTATTATGCAATTACGAAAATCGATGGGAATCTAGAAGGAAATTTATTGGATATACCGATTTTAGGCAAGCCGAAATATCAGTGTGGGGATATGGTTAAATGGGGATGGGAACCAAACGATAAAAAGACTGGAATGATAGAAATTGTGGACGCTTATGGTACTTTTGATCAAAATCTCGAACCTTCTTATGACATTTTAGTAAAAGAAGAGAACTGTTTGTATAAGCATATTTGCAAATCAGAGATTTTACGTAAAGTGCAGGAGTAAAAAGATGGGAAGAGAAGAAAATTTGCAGGTTTTCTTGGATACAGAAAAACAGGTAAAGAACAATAAAATTTTGAGTGAAACTGTGAAATACTCTAGCAGTCATCAGATTGCAATTCCGGAGTATATGAGTGTAAGCGATATGATGTCGATAACAAATGGTACAGAGGAAAAGAGTAAGAAAAATGCGGACATTCTTAATTCTAGAAAAAAACTTATGAAGCAGCATCAGCATATAAAGGGGAAAAAGTATGTGGGCAGGATTTTATTTGCCACATAGAAATGCTCAGAATCCTCTTCATAATGATGATTGTATATACACGCCAAAGGTGACCGTTTTTAAAACTGATACTGCAGAACCAAAGTTAATGCCGGAAGCAGATTGGTATCAGGTTAATGTTATAACTTGTGCAACTCCAAATTTGCATATGATGCCGAGTAATGCCATGAATACGGGTGATGATATGAAAAATGTTAAGTTATCTGACAAAGAATTATATGATTACAGGTTAAAAGGCTTAGCAGAATTATGGATGTTGCTGTGGCCGGCGGTAATGAACTAGTGGTTTTAGGGGCATTTGGATGTGGAATTTTTGATAAAAATCCAGAAGTGGTAGCTAGGGTCTCAAAAGAAGTTGTGGCAAAGTATGCGGATTGCTTTGAAGTAATTGAATTTGCCATATATTGTTCGCCTAGGGATGAACAGAATTACGAATCATTGCTACAGAAAGAGTTCAGGGGAAATATGTTGCTGGGGTTATTGTGAACTTTGCCTTGAGAAGCTTGGAATTGAAGAAGTTGATGCTGTGGTATTCCTAAGCAAGGTGCTTGATTATATTACAGAGAAAATTACTGAATTGGGGGGAACTGTACGTGTAGGGAATTACTTCTACGGAAATGAGAAAATAGAGGATCTCCTTCTAGCAAAATGAGGCAGATGATTGGTACAGGAGGAGCGATAATCATTAAACCATAGGTTTAGTGCATAGTAGTTTTTTTAAATCTATAATTAAGGTATAATTATTTTAATGGAATAAGGAGTACGGATATGGAAATAAAAGAAAGAATTAATCTTTTAAATGAAGTTGCAAGTAAAATTAATCATGATATTAACGGACAATTCGTTCAAGGAGAAATACAAAAACTTGAGTTAATAGAAGAATTACTCAAGGATACAGATTATAAAGTGACAGTAATCGGTTTATGTTATTTGTATTCAAAGAAGCCGATTATCGAGATGGAAGGCTCTGTCATTGTAATTTCCAGTCATATAGATACACATAAGCACATTACCAGGCCTTTTTCAGAGATACGAGAGGAAAAGAAGCTTTGTGGAACTTATGATAATAGCATCACAAATGCAGCTGTATTAACACTTATGTTAGAAAACAGACTTCCAGATAATGTTGTAATTGCATTTACAGGAAATGAAGAATATGGAATGAAGGGGGCCAAGGATTTGTGCAAGTATTTGCGTGATAGCAAAACTTGCGCCAATGTAATTGTGACTGATGTAACATTTCGAGGATATGAGGGGAAAAACACATTTTCATTAGAGAATAGTTGTAATAGTGGCATGTGGACAAGACAAGTAAAGGAAGTAATGAATAAATCTGATTTCAAGTGGAAATTAGAAATGAATTATGAGGATGACGAAACATGTGTTTATGGCAGTAATGGATTTGAGTGCTTTAGTTTTTGCATTCCAACTAAAGGAGAAATGCATGATAACTCGGGATTAAAGACAAGGGTATCAAGTTATAATAAATACATAGAGGCACTTTGTTTAGCGGTAAGTGCCAACGCAATTGGATATTAGCAATTTATTAAATGCGTAATTGGAGGATAAAAATGAGTAGAGAAGAAAATGTCATTATTTTTAATGAAACAGAAGCAATATGCAAAACAGATGAGAAACTTAAAGATGCAATAAAACAATCTTCTGCAAGTCAGAGGTTGATTTTAGAGGCAGATGAGTTTAGTGCACCTACAAGAGAGAAATATTCAGATAAAGCCAAAGTGGTTGTGTCTAAAAAGAGGTCATATGAAGCAGCGTCTCATTATAAGAATTACAAGACTTGCGTTCATAATTTTGCCAGTGCTACTACGCCGGGTGGTGGAGTAGTAAAAGGTAGCTCAGCTCAGGAAGAATGTCTGTGTAGATGTTCAACTTTGTATTTTAACTTGAATTCGCCAGATATGTGGGCAGGTTTTTATACACCACATATAATGACACAAGATCCGGTGCATAACGACGATTGCATATATACACAAGGAGTAGTTGTAATAAAGACTGACACTGCATCACCTGTTCTTATGAAAGAGGAGGACTGGTATTCAGTTAACGTTATTACATGTGCAGCACCGAATCTAAGGCAGATGCCAAGTAACAGTATGAACACATGCGATGGTATTAAAAAGGTGAAAATGTTAGATGAAGATCTTCAGGCCTTACATGAGAAAAGGCTGACAAGAATAATGGATATAGCCTTAGCCGAGGGAAATGAGGCTATCATTTTGGGAGCATTTGGATGTGGTGCTTTTGAGAATAACCCTGAAGTCGTGGCGAAGGCGACTAAGAATGTAATCGAGAAGTACCTATATTCTTTTAAGGCGATTGAATTTGCGGTGTATTGCTCTCCAAGAGATGAATCTAATTATGAGATATTTAATCGTATGTTTGGGAATATGATAGAACGTTTTTGACCATAGAAAGTAGATTTATAATGTTATGCATATAATGATAGATTCTACCTTGATCTATGCTTTGATAATAAGGTTGATAATTATGATAAGCTTATTCACTTAATCTTAGAAATGAGAAAGAAAGGCTATCCGATTATTAAACCTAAGAAAATTGAGGAAAGGATAAATCCTCATAGGTTAATAAGCATTAGACCATCAAAAGACAGCTTTGTATTAATAAAAAAGTGGAAGGGATGCCGGATTCTTCCGATGATGCAGCGGCTTTCAAGGGAACAAGCATTGAATCGTATGTATGGCAGGTGGCAGAAATATTTAATACTGAAGAGGAGATGTTTGAAGAAAGAAAATTATTGGATGATAGAACACTATCAGAAAAACAGATTAGTAGAGTATTTGCAGATATCCCGGGCGATGCGGGATGAAAAAGATAAGAAGGTGAGTTTATGAATTTATATATAAGCGATTTACATTTTGGACATGCCAATGTAATTAATTTCGATCATCGACCATTTTTAGATGTTGAGGAAATGGATCATTGTTTAATTGAGTTGTGGAATTCACGAGTATCTAACGACGATGATGTATTTATTGTGGGTGATTTTTGCTATAGATCAGGGAAAACGCCAGATTGGTATTTGCGTCAGCTAAAAGGGCATAAGCATTTGATTATCGGAAATCATGATAATGTGACACTGGAGTGTGAAAATGCAGCAAAGTATATAGAAAGTGCTGATAAGATGCTTTATGTACCAGATGGAGATAAGCATATTGTATTATGTCATTTCCCTATTGCTGACTGGAATAAGGCCAGACATGGTTCGTGGCATATATATGGTCACATTCATGGTGATGTGGGCGATGTATATCAATTTATGCAAGAGCGAGAAAGAACGCTCAATGCTGCCGCATGTATTAATAATTACACTCCTGCCTCATTTAATGAATTAGTTCGGAATAATGAAAGCTTTAGCGAGAAAAATGCGGAGAACGGAACAATTTTTGTGGCTGAAAATACTTGTACTGGAGAAAAATTTCGAATTTGTGGCAACCAGCTCTTTAAATTCTACAATATAAGACCTGCGCGTATTGCAGACCGGAATCTTCCGCTTAAAGAGGTTGATGTATATTCATTGGAAAATGAAGATCCAATTCCTTTGAGTAGCCGTCAAGGCCAATAAAATACGTTTATGGAGCGAGGAAAGATATGGAAGTGGTGCAACAATTTAACGGAGGTAGCTTATGAGTAAACCAACAGTAAATATGACAAATTGGCAATTATATGTTTATGGGGATCAGTATTCCTTATCTGGTACAGCAGATAATCATCCATCCCTTGGGAAAAATGTATATGTTTCAAGAACTTCATCGCTGGAGAATTACACATTTGAGGACGAGGTGTTGACATATGAAACAAGAAATACAATTTATGTATGTCCGTTAAAATATATGAATACAAGGCCGTATGGGAATGTGGTTTTTGAACATATAGAGGAGCTGACACACCAGGCGGATAAATCAGAGAGCATAATTGACAAGATTATTGCTGCTACGGCTAAACTCTCAATTCAAGAAATGAAAAAAGAGTATGAAGATCCAAAAATACGAACTGCCTATTATGATGATGTTTATAAGATAACAGGAGATTATTCAAATGATGTGTTTTTGAATCACATAATTGAATTACAAATACAGGGACAGGATGAAATTGCTAAACTGAAACAGAAAGAGAACGAACGATTAATTAGTATTGCATGCAAATATGAGGATTGCGTTTACATTGAAGTATCTAATGTTGGAGGAGGTAGTCTTCTTGCTTATCATTTGGGGGATTATACGGGAGTTGTTAAACCTGTATTACATAGTGGTATGTTCCAGGATAGTGTCTTGTATATGAAATATGCAAGCGAAGAAGATCCATGTAGCTTGGATTTTAGGTATTTTCCAAGGGGATGGGAAGATATAATGGAAACCTATAGTTGGTCAGACAATATTAAGACAGCGGTTATTAAGAATGACACAAGCTATAGTATAAGCTTTAACAGGGTAGAGATTCCGGTAGGCGAAACTAAGTTTTTTAAACCAGATAGTCATAGACAGGGGCTGATAAGTCCAGATTGCTACAATGGAAAATCGATATTCACAATGTCAAAAGAGGAGGGAAACACAGATGGAGATATTTGAACCTAAAATTCATATATGAAAATTTTTCTTTCAGAAGCATGATACATTTGTAGAAATTACAAATGCAAGATTGCTACAGAAAATATCAGGAGAATTATAATTGAATGAGTTGGATTATAATACATATTCTAAGCGCCCTGAGTATAAGAGACTGCGCCTACTATGGTATAATTGCAGTTCCTGGAAATAATTAGAAAACCATGTGTAACTTTTACAGAAGAACAAATAGCATATTTTAGAGAGTTGACGCCAGAATAGGAATTATGATAATTTTGATATTATCAATAACTTTAATATGTATAAAGAAATAAGTTATATTTGTTGTATAATAAGAGTACAACTAAATTGGCGTTAATATAGGAGAGGAGTTGCAACATGGAGATTTACGAGATGATTGAGCTTGAGGATTGTCCAAGATGCTTTGGGCCTTCTATACTAGAGGAAGAAGATGGCGGTTATTATGTAATGTGTATGGATTGCGGATGTCAGTCAGCAACATTTGGATTTAAAAGTGATGCTGAAAGACTGGATGCTGCAAAGAGAACAGCAGAATTATGGAACACCGGTAAGGTAATCTATACGGGACGTTCAGAATAAGAACGTAATACAAGAAATGAAAATATTTTAAGGAGATGTTAAATCATGAAGAGTCAGGAAGAACTTTTTAATATGTCAATAATGGAATTAAGAGAGTATATGAATTCTCTTTCTAATTCTGAAATCGGTGAGGTTGTCAAGATATTTGAGGATGATGATTACGAAAGGGATCCGCTTACACTTCTCACGGCTGCTAAGCTTTTTGACTATATGAAATATGCAAATGGCGAAGTTGATATTGAGATTTAGTAATTTATAATGTTTAATGTTGTTATTGTAAAGGAGAGTATGACAATGAAGATTATGGCAGCGGTCGATAATGACAATGGACTTATGTTTAATAACAGAAGGCAGTCAAGTGATAAGGCTCTGTATGAACACATTATCAATGAAATAGGAGGCAATAAGCTCTGGGTATCAATGTACAGCAGACAGTTGTTTAACGGTTATGATAATTTGGAGATGAGTCAGGGAATAGGGCGGGCAGGAGAAAATGATTACTGCTTTATTGAAGATTCAGATATTAAGCCCTATGAAGATAAGATTGATACAGTGATTCTTTATAAATGGAACAGGAGTTATCCATCAGATTTATCATTTCCTGTAGATATGTTAAAGAACTTTAAGCTAAAGAGCACTACTGATTTTGAGGGGAATTCACATGAGAAAATCACAGAAGAGGTATATATAAGGAAATGAACAGCTTGAAGACAATAAAAGTATATCTTCTGTTAGGACTGCTGTTTGTAGCAAGTATATTTGCTGGAGGATGTGGCTCTAAGAATACGGATAATAATTCTGCAGAAACATCAGCCCAGACAGATATATCCCTAAGTGAAGCGCAGACATATGAATCTGTGGATTTAGCAGAGCTGCAATACGATGGCAGACCATATGTGGTTATAAATGATAATATTCCTGCATTTACAGAGGATGATATTACAAATGTGTCTTTCGAGCTATATGGAGACTTAGATGCACTTGGAAGATGTACGACAGCATTTGCTAATGTAGGACAAGACCTGATGCCAACAGAAAAGAGAGGCTCAATTGGCTCAGTTAAACCTACAGGCTGGAGAACTGCGAAGTATGATTTTATTGATGGAAAGTATTTATACAACAGATGCCATCTGATAGGTTATCAGTTAACAGCAGAGAATGCGAACAATAAGAATCTGATTACAGGAACCAGATACCTTAATGTAACCGGTATGCTTCCCTTTGAGAATATGGTAGCCGATTATGTGAAAGAGACCAACAACCATGTTTTATACAGAGTTACCCCGGTATTTGGCGCAGACAATCTTGTAGCGAGTGGTGTACAGATGGAAGCAAAATCTGTTGAGGATAATGGAGAGGGAATTCTGTTCAATGTATATTGTTTTAATGTGCAGCCTGGAGTTTCTATAGATTATGCAACAGGTGACAGTCATGCCGAGAATTAACTGTAATAATTATAGAGAAAATAAATGCATTTAAAGGAAAATATGATAAATACGGAGGTATGCTATGAATAATTTTGTTTACGAGACACCAACCAAAGTGTATTTCGGAAAGGATGAGGAACTTAAGGTTGGAGAGATAATTGCGGGCTATAATCCCTCAAAGGTTTTGATACATTTTGGCGGAAAGTCTGCAAAGGAAAGTGGGTTATTAGACAGGGTTGTAAGCAGCCTTGAAAAACATAATATAAGATATGTCCTGTTAGGGGGAGTGGTGGCTAATCCGGAGCTCTCTCTTGTCCGTGAGGGGATTGCTCTCTGCCAGAGGGAAGGAGTTGATTTTATTCTTGCTGTGGGCGGTGGCTCTGTAATGGATTCTGCAAAGGATATCGCAAATGGCGTGGCTAACCCTGATGTTGATGTGTGGGATTTCTCACTGGGTAAGGCTGCACCTCAGAAAACTCTCAGAAAAGGCGCAATTCTTACATTGTCTGCGGCGGGGTCTGAAATGTCTAATTCATGCGTTATCACTAATTCAGAGACGGCAGAGAAGAGAGGCTATGGAAGCAGCTTTAACAGAATGGATTTTGCCATAGAGAATCCGGAACTTACATATACAGTGAGCCCATATCAGACAGCCTGCGGTGCAGTTGATATTGCAATGCATACAATTGAGAGATATTTTTGTCCGGGAAAGGATACATATCTGACAGATTCCATAGCAGAGGCTGTAATTAAAAGTGTAATGAAAGCGGGAAAAGACTGCCTTGCCAATCCGCGTGATTACGAGGCAAGAGCCAATATGATGTGGGCGTCATCTCTTGCCCATAATGGTCTTACACAGTGTGGAAGAGAATTTCAGCTTGTTGTACATCAGTTTGAACACGAGGTTTCAGGAATGTATCCTAAGATTGCCCACGGGGCGGGGCTGGCTGCAATCTGGTGCAGTTGGGCAAGATATGTCTACAAGGCCAACATTCCAAGATGGCTTCAGTACGCGTCAAATGTATGGAATGTTGATATAGATTTTGAACATCCTGAAAAGACTATAGAAAAGGCAATCAATATGCAGGAGGAGTACTATGTCTCAATTGGTATGCCAATTAATCTTAGAAGTCTTGATGTGAAAGAGGACAGTCTTGAAAAGCTGGCACTTAACTGTTCAAGAAACAAGACAAGAAAGCTGCTTGGCGATATGACTCTTGGATATGATGAAATACTTGATATATATAAAATGGCTTACTAGTACATAATCAGAAGGAAAGGACAGGAGAATATATGTTAGAAATAGGAACGAAAGCACCGGACTTTGAATTGCCGGATCAGAACGGAGTTATGCATACATTAGGAGAGTATGCCGGACAGAAGGTTATATTATATTTTTATCCGAAGGATAACACCCCGGGATGTACAAAGCAGGCCTGTGGATATTCAACATTTAAGCCTCAATTCGAGGAAAAGGGTGTGCATATTATAGGGATAAGTAAGGATTCTGTTGCATCACATAAAAGGTTTGAGGAAAAACAGGGGCTTACAATAACAATTCTTGCAGACACAGAACTAAAGGCAATCACAGCATACGATGTATGGCATGAGAAGAAGATGGCAGGAAAAGTCGGTATGGGAGTTGTCCGTACGACATATTTAATTGATGAGAATGGTATTATCATTAAAGCAAATGATAAGGTAAAAGCGGCAACTGACCCAGAGACAATGTTAGAGGAAATGTAATGGAAAACATTACATAATGAGAGGCTGTCAATTTAATGATTGAGTATTAATCATTAAAGGGCAGCCTCTTAATGTTGTCAGCATATTATTTCTTAAGAATCTGTTCAAACTGTTCAATAGGTACGGGCTTTGAATAGTAGTATCCCTGATGCCATGTCGCACCGAACTGATTAATGTAGGTGTTAACTTCCTCGTTTTCAATACCCTCTATACAGGTTTCAGTGTTAGTCCGCTTTGCGTAGTCAACAATTGACTGTACCATTGCCTGATTCTGAGGCTTATTCTCAATATCTCTTATAAAGCTCATATCCACCTTCAACTCGTCGAAAGGCAATTCCAATGCAAGACTTAAAGAACTGTTTCCTGTTCCGAAGTCATCGAGAGCAACTTTAATTCCCTGTGACCGGAAAAATGAAACTTCTTCTTTCAGAAAATTGATATCAAGATTCCTGCATCGCTCTGTTAATTCAAGACAAAGTTCTTCCGGTTTGGAATCAGTTTCACGCAGGATGGTAAGTACGGAATTACGGAATTCCCGGCGCTCAAGCTGTGATGCAGCTATATTGACATTCACAAAGAAATCAGAATCAACATCTCTTAGTCTCTTGATGTCTGTCAGAGCTGTTCGTAAAATCCAGTTTCCAAGGTCAAATATGCAGGGATCCTGCTCAAGCCATTCCATAAATACACCGGGTGATACTAATCCGTAAGGCTCCATCTCCCATCGGATAAGAGCCTCCATTCCACGGATACTGCCTGTTTTGGTATCGGCAATAGGCTGGTAGAAAAGGCGGAATCCCTTGAAATCCTTTGTTGCACATTGATGTATAATGCTTATTAAGTTGAATTGGTTTTCGTTGTTCCCACTTATTTCATCATTGAAAATAACCAGCTCGCCATGATGTTCATTCCTTGAATGGTTAAGAGCATAAGTAAGCCGGCTTCTTATTGCGTTAATCTCATGCATATAGCTCTTGATAAATAAAGCTCCTGCCGATATCTTGAGAGGAATTCTCTTTCCGTCTATTTCTATGGTGTTGGAAAGAGTATTTACAATATCGTCATATATATGAGAAAGATCCTCACGCGAAATATCATCAAAAGCTATAACGAATTTGGCTCCGGATAGTCTATAGACCAAACCAACATTCTTCAACATGTGAAGCAGAATCTGAGCAACCCTGTTAAGTATGACATCAGAAAATGTCACACCATACATAACATTGATATGGCTGAACTGGTCTAAAGCAATCTTTAGCAGGGCAGAGTTGTTCTGATGAGATGATATAAGTTCAGTAATGCGGTGGTTTAACATTGAATCAGTATAAAGGCCTGTGACAGAATCCACTTCATCTGAAATACCATGGTTATCATATCTGATTACTACTATAAATGGCTTGCCTTCATTGTCATATAGCATTCTGGCCATTGCACTGAAAAGGTTGTACTGATTGCCATCTCCAATGCGGTATTCCCAAGGTTTATCAAGATTCCTGCCCCCAACACGTTCTCTAAAACCTCTTCTGAAGATTTCAATGTCATCAGGATGAATTGATTTGTTAGGCTTTTCCTTACCGCGAATTGTATAATTATCTTCCAGGCCAAAATAATCCACAGCTCTTTCAGACCACCATGTAATTCCTGTGTTAAGATTGGTTATGGAAATATATGATTTCTTAGAAAGGGATGTAATTGCCTTAACTATATCAGGAAAGTATAGATTCATCTCAGACCAGAAAGCATTCTCATTATTATTCATAAAACGCCCCCTTTGGCATATTTATCTAGTTGTAACGAAGTTAATATTATATTGTAAGTATACCACATATATTATAGAATGTGAAATAAAATAATTTACATCGATGTTGTGACTGGATGGAGAAACAATTTAAGCATTTATCTCAGGATGAATATGATAAGTTCATATCATATCTTAAGGAGGAGCGTTCGAAGGAATATGAGATGCTTCTTAGTAATGAAGAGTGGGAAGACAGATTCCGCGGCTTTCTTTTGGGTACAAAGACCCTGCCATTGTTATATGATCCATTTTTTAAAACATTTTTTGATTCATACATCCACAAGGAAAGACTTGAGGATTTTATAAGCAGTATTCTTGGACAGAGAGTGGAGATTGTTGAGGTGCTGCCGATGCAGAGTACAGATTTTATAGGCGCATTTGTCATTATGGACATGGTTGTGCGTGTCTCTGACGGGAGCCTTGTCAATGTGGAGATTCAGAAGGTGCCGTATATGTTTCCTGCCCAGAGAATCTCATGCTATTCATCAGACCTTGTGATGCGTCAGTACAGACGGGAATCAGAAAGGCTCAGACATGAGAATAAGGGGATGTCCTATAAGAATCTTAAGAAGGTGTACACGATTGTATTCTATGAGAACAGCGATAAGAATCTGATAAGTCCTGTGGATGGGAGAATGTATTTTCATGAGGGAAAGACAGCATTTAACACAGGAATACTGCAGATCTCATGGTGGACGAATACAGGAAAGAAGTGGAGAGGGCTAAAGCGGAACTGGAGGAAGCAAAGGCTGAAGCAAAGGCGGAGGCAGAGGAAAAAATCAAAGCGTATGAGCAGGAAATCAAACTTCTGAAAGAAGAACTTGCAAGACTTAAAAAAGAATAGTATTTTAATGGAGTCTGTCTGTAATTGACAGACTCTTTTTAGATGGTAAACCTGATGGAACAGGTTTATAATTAGAACAGAGTTGTTATATTTATGAAAAGGATACCGGCATGGAATTATTAGATGTTGTAGATGAATATGGATGTCCAACAGGGCAGAAGATTGAAAGAAGTGTTGCACATTCTGAGGGAATAAGACATAGAACTGCGCATGTGTGGATAGTGCGGAGGACAGATGAGGGGACTGAAGTACTTTTGCAGAAGAGGTCAATGAATAAAGATTCTTTTCCGGGAAGATATGATACCTCATCGGCAGGACATATTCAGGCGGGAGCTGAACCCAAAGAATCTGCAATAAGGGAGTTGCGGGAGGAATTGGGAATAATTGCCGGCCAGGAGGATTTAGAGTTTGTTGACACATTTGTTGTACACTATGAGAAAGAATTTCATGGACATATGTTCAGGGACAGTGAGATTGCTTTTGTATATGCATATTCCAAGCCGGTTGATATAAGCAGACTTATATTGCAGAAGGAGGAACTTGACGGAGTGGACTGGTTTGGGCTTGATTATGTATATGATGAGTGTAAAAAGCATAACCAGAAGTTCTGTGCACCAGTCGGAGGACTTGAGATTATAAGAAGATATGTCAAAAAATGACAAATTATGTTAATAAATTGACACTACTATTTAGATATATTAAAATATAATAAATATAAATATACATAATATTTTACTAGCTATAGTTACTGATAGATGATAATGATTGATAGAGGGCAACCATTATTTATAATTGCTAAAGAATGGAGGGAATATGCCATGAGGCACAATTATAAAAGAATATCTGCTTTAGCAGGTATTGCGGTGTTGCTTGTCACAACACCGGCTTCCGTATATGCAGGACAGATTAGAGGGGATATTGCAGTTGATCAGAATATTATTATAAGAGGTAGTGATATTACAATAGATGCTGACCTTGATGACTGGGAATCAGTCTCAGAAAGAGCATCGGATGTATCAGGAGTCACAGCATGGAAGGCAGCTGTTTCTTCAGATTATTCTAAGCTGTATTTTAGCTATAATGGAATTACTTCAAGCGAGTGGGATTACAGTTATTTTAAGAATAATATTGCAATTACATATTCTGACGGAACTTCTGATGCAACATCACAGATTAGGTTTGCCGGATGGAAGGATTCGGCACAGGCAAAGAATGCATCGTACGCCGACATTACTGATTCTGTTACTGTGACAACTAATAGGGCACAGGGAAATACACCAGGAAGTTTTGCGGTTGAAGCTTCTATTCCGTTTAGCTTTTTTACAAATGGGGATTTTAAGATAACATTTGCAGGCACTACGGTTGATGTGTCAGATATTGAGATACTCGATGGAAACGCAGTGGAGAAGGATGAGAAACCCGAGGAGCCTTCGTATAATGGAATAATTATTGATGGGGATTATTCAGATTGGAAGCCCGTGAATAAATATGATGTGGTAAGTGCTTACGGTTCATATAATAAAACATATATATCTCAGGCAGCCATGGTTTTTGACGGGGATTTTGTATATCTGTATGTGAAGGATGGACCGGATGGTAGTGCTGCCGGTGCTGGCTCGCATAGTAACGGAAAGTTTTCAATTGTCACAGACCTTGGCTATGAACTTGTTTTTCAATTAGACCAGAGGGGAGTAGTCAATGGAGTGGAAGGTGCAGACTGTAGACACTTTGACAGGCAGTGGGAGATTTCTATCCCGAAGAGCATGCTTCCGGCATATAATAAGACTATTTCTTTCGGACTTTATGAAGCCGAACCAATTGTGAAGGATGTGGCAAATCTTAAGGATGATGGCACGGAAGAGGAAATAATATACAATTTGAAATATGACGGACTGTATGGCGACTGGGATATGTATCCTCACACAAGAATTGGGTATTCAACATCAGGAACACAGCATAACAAGGTTGATGCCATGGGTGCATTATTCAGTGACGGAAGTACGGTTCTCGGTCATGTGTATACCAAGATGCCGGAGCATCTGAATGAAGCAGGTGGGGAATTCACACAGGCTGTAACGTTTAGATTTAATGACAGTGATAGTCAGAAGATTTATCCCAGATTTGTTGCTGTAGATGACAAGGGCAATATCAATTGGAATCCTGTTACAGGAGGATTGCAGGATGGGTCATATGAATTTTATATGTTTAACAGTGATGCATGGGGAACCTCTGATAATATTAACAACCTTAATTCAGCTGATGTGTGTCTTGGCAAGATGACAATTACAGTTGGAGAAAACAAAGACGAATGTGAGTATTATCTTGACCTTGACATGGTGGCTAAGAAATTAGGCTGTGATGCAAGCGATTTAAAGCAGATTAGTGCACGATTTGGTCGTCTTGGACAACAGTGGATTAATATTGCAGGAGCATCTTCAGGGGCATGGCTTGGGTTATTTATCTGTATTACAGCAACCTGTGGTGTCGTTGCATATAAGAAAAAGAAAGGTAATAAGCAGGTAGTAGAAGAATGAATCCTATTATGATAATCCTTATTATAATAATATGGCTTTATATACTTTCTGTACTAAAGAGGGCGGGGCTTCATGCCTGGAGATTCGCATGGGGAAGCCTTGGATTATTTATAATAATGATGAATACAATACAGCCGCTTTTTACAGTTCCATTGGCAAGGTGTGTTGCTGCAATGGCGGGTGTTGTGGGTGATATTACAGGAGCATTTACATCATATTTCAAATACGGAATAATATTCATTCACACGGGGCTGACATCAACTACTCTGCTTATTGACTTTGAATGTTCCGGAATAATAGAGATAATGGCATTTATATCACTATTAGCGTTTTTTAATGTGTATAACTTTAGTGAAAAGCTTATGATAGGTATAGGGGGCTTTTGTTATATAATGCTGTGCAATACGCTTAGAATAATAATGATATGTCTGGCAGTACATTTTTGGGGAATGGATGCTTATTATATCGTTCATACATTTATTGGAAGAATATTCTTTTATGTTCTTACCGTTTATTTGTATTTCTATGTGTTTACCAAGTCACAGATTATTAAGATGAAAGTAGGGAACTTCTCATATGACAACAATAAAGGTAATTATTAATTCCTTTCTTTTCTGGGGTGGATGGATTATAATCCCTTTCATTATGGAGATTGTGCCGGCGCTGGGAAGTGTATTCCTTCTCATAAAGAGGAATATAAAGCGCAAGGCGCGGATGGAGGATATTAATGTTTTTCCGGAAATATCTTTAATTATTCCGGTTTATAATTCTGCTGATACATTATATGAATGTATTAAGTCAATCAACGACAGTACATATCCTAATGACAGAATAAGAATTTTTCTTGTTAATAATAAAGGACAGGATAATAGTTTTGAAATATATGCCCAGTGCCAGCAACAGTTTCCGGAACTTCTTATGCAGTGGCTGAATGCCGAACAGGGTAAGTCAAGAGCGCTTAATCTGGCATTATATAACAGTGACGGCAAATATATTATCAACCTTGACAGTGACGGTATGCTTGAGAAAAATGCTCTGCTCAATATGGTTATGAGATTTGAGAATAATACAGATATAAACTGCATGACAGGTGCAATTCTCACAAGGCCTGATAAGATTAAGGAGTATAAGGGTTTTTTCTCACGGCTTTTGAGAAATCTTGAATTTATGGAATATGCACAGGCTTTTCTTGCAGGAAGAAGCTATGCATCGGAGCTTAATTCTGTCTATACACTATCAGGAGCATTCTCTGCATTCAGAAAGTCAGCAGTATTAAAGTCATGGATGTATAATACTGATACTATATGTGAGGATACACATATTACTTTTCAGATGCGATATCTTCTGCATGAGAGGATAGAGGTGTGTGAGGATGCACTGTTTTTTGTTGACCCTATTGAGGATCTTAATAAGTTGTACACACAGAGACAGAGATGGCAGCGGGGAAGTCTTGAAGTCTCCAAGATGTTTATGGATAAGGACTTTAAGCTAAGGAAACTGTTCAGCAATATAAGTGTGAAGACTCTGCTGTATGACCATACATTTGCATTTCCAAGGATGATATGGTATCTGGCTCTTATATGTCTTATTGTTGCAGGATATTCAGGCAAGGTGGTGCTTATGTCTACCGGAATAATTTTTGCACTGTATACATTGACGGGATATCTGTATTTTCTGACAGTGGCATATTTTCTGAAGGTTAACAAGCACATACGGAAGTATTACATGAGCCACTGGTGGTGTGTGATGTTTCTGCCTTTCTTTAATTTTATTGTGTTCTTTATAAGAATGGCAGGTATTATAAACAGCATAGAGACAGACAGCTCGTGGAAAACGAGAACATTTTCAGAGGAGTGCAAAGCATTTGCAGCGGTTATCAGGGGAGATTTCAAAAAGCCGCTCGGAGTGATAAGGCGAATCCGGGAAGCTGTTAATTATGGGGACGATAATAATAAGTAAAAGACTAGCTTGAAGGAAGAAAAGAGGCCTACTATGAAACCTAAAAAGAATGACGGGCATAATCAGATTAACAAAAAGATACGGCAGCACATTCTGGGAGTCACGACTTTGTGCGTAATATGTTTCTCGCTTGTGGCTGGGATTTTCGCATATACAAGAATAAGCACATATGAGGATGGCATTCTGGAGGTCTGTGCAATGCAGCAGGATGCTTATGTCCAGTTAGTGCTGGATCAGATTAACTTAAAGGATAACAGGGATGATGAACAGATTATCAACGATATCCTTGGAACAATGGATTCCTCATCTAATAAATACTGGACTTTTTCAAAAAGCCAGTCAATGCTTTTTGTCAAGGATGTTTTGGAAACTAACAAATACAAAGGCGTGGCACCAACATCATATTATGTTTCGGATAGTGCCAAGAAGTTTATCAAGGGACTGGAAGTAAACCGTGTTACCCACGGATACATAGAAATCAGCGGTAATATGTATGTCGCATCAGGGGTTTCATTTGAATACAAGGATGAGTTATACAGGATGTGTCTTCTGACGGATAAGGATGTGCTTCTTGATAATAACCAGTATCTTCAGATTAAGATTCAGATGAAAACATTTATTGTTGTGATATTACTGGTGTTTATAGTTGTCTCAATGTTTTTTGCCCACAGAGTAAAAGAACAGCAGATTAAGATTGACTCCCAGAAAGATACTATTGATACGTTAAATGTTATACTGTCTAAGATGAATCAGAAGCTTATGGACAGAGATTTGCATGATACCCGTAATAATGTGTGGGAACAGAGGGCAATTGTTCCCTTTATTGATAAGCTTGTCCAGAGAAATATATCGCCTGTCACTCTTATTCATATTCATTGCATGAATGAGGAGCAAAGAGACCGGTTTATTTCCAGGGCAGTCTATATTCTTGATGATAATGTGATTCGTTTCAGATATCTCAATCAGGATATTGTCCTTATATTTGTAGAGATAGGTATGGAACAGGCAGATAAGAGTATTGCAACCCTGATAGAGGAAGGTATAGTTGTTGAAAATACCTATACTGTAAAAGGACAGGCTGATGCAGATGTGTTAAGAGACAGATTTGGCGAACATGCATTATGACAGCGTGTGGAGAAAGGAATAGTATGGCAGTTAAGTTATATCGCGTATATAGAATGAAGTTTTATCTTAATATGAGACATTACATTATTATCAATGGGACTAAGGGAGAAATTCATCCCCATACATGGGAGTTTGCCCTGGATATTAAATTTGGAAGAAGTTCATTTGTTGAGTTTAAAACATTTGAAAATGGTATTTCAGAATTCTTAGAGAGATATCAGAACAAAATACTCAACGAAATAGAGCCTTTTGATGCTGTTCTTCCAACCATAGAGAATGTAACAGATTTTTTTTCAGAGGAGTTCTGCCGTATCATATATGACATAGGAGGTATGCTGACAAGTGTTGAGGCGAGTGAGACACCTACCAGAAGCTATATTGTCAATATATCAGAAATGGAAGAACATGAGATGATGAATAAAAAAACAGACGACAGGATAATGTCGGATGTTATGGATGTTGTGCTTGATGAGATAGTCAAGGGTAAGTAATATGCTGGAATAAAGGCGGATTGGAGTACGAATTGAAGAAGACCAAAGCGAATTATCTGCTTATTTTTATGCCGTTGGTGTATATGGCTACAGCGGTATTAGTTGTTTGGCTGGTTGGAAATAACGGGACATACCCTTCTGGTTCTGATACTATGTATCATGTCTACAGAGGTGATTTTGTATATAATTCAATAAAGGCGGGAAACTGGTACCCTTTATATGATTCTATGTGGTATAACGGAGTTGAGTTACTCCGTTACTGGGCGCCTCTTCCTGCATATTTTATGGCGTTTTGCCAGTTTGCAGCGGGAGGAAGCCAGTTTGGAGGATATTTAATTTTTGTGGGACTGGTATGCCTGTATGGAGCAATTCCATGGCTTTTTATTGGCCGCAGCATGGAAAGACCATACCTTGGAGCTTTTGTCGGACTATTATGGTTTTTTATGCCTAATAATCTTCTTGCAATGTTTGTGGAGGGGAATCTGGCAAGGTCACTGAGTATGATATTTCTTCCAATATTTATTTTTGCAGTATATAAGTATCTGTCTGACAAATGTTTGCGCTATATACCACTTATTATTATAAGCTTTGACCTGATGGCTCTATGCCATCTCGGCTATGCCGGAATGGTTGCACTGGCGGTAATAGTATATTGTATTGTTTATATAATACAAAAAGGCAGCAAGAGAGCTGTTTTAAACACACTTATATCTATAATACTAAGTTTTATGATTATAGGAGTGTGGATGGTTGCGTCCTTAAGGGGAGGAATTACATCCCTTGATAATTCGGAAAATATGTCTAATTTCTTCCAGAGTATCTGGATTTCCATTAATCCTGTTGAACGTCTGAAGAGTGGTAATTCAAACTTTTATTTTGGATTTGCTGCAATGTTTATAGCCATATTTGGTATATTCTTCGGATATAAGAAAACGAGGACAGGCTTTCTGACCGGAATTATCATCCTTATATTGACAACTAATTCTTTATATCCTGTGCTTAAGCATCTTCCGGGAAGCCAGTATCTCTGGATGCTTAGGTTTATTTCTATTGCATTGTGTATGATTCTAATGAGTTTCCTTATGTGGGATTCTCTTAAAAAACCTGTTGTTATTATGTTTGTTCTGCTACTGACTGCAGATACGGTTCCGTCACTTCTTCTTGTAACAGGAGAGCATAATGGACAGCCTGCCAGTGAGCGTTTTGACACGTTGCAGGATAATACACTTATAACTTTGGCAAAACAGATAACCAGCCAGAGGATGGCTCTTATGGATGAGAGTAGTCTTGGTGCGTCCGGAGCATGGCTTGTATCTAATTATGACAATCCGGTTCCAGCTACATTTGGTGCAGGACGGGAAGCTGCCAATACAGCAGTAAATGTAATGAATCTGAATAAAGCCATGGCAAACGGTAATTTTTATTATATGTTTGACAGATGCCTTGAACTTGGAAATGATACGGTTCTTGTAAGGCTTTCATCTTTAAAGGGCTATGGAGATGTAGTGGGAAGAATGGACAAGGCGGCCGAAGCAGCAGGATATAAGCTGGCAGGCTTCAATTCCGGCTACAGATTGTATCATATTGACATTGCAGGGAATTGGGGGACGGTATGTGAATATGAGGCAATAGCTATCGGGACAGGAGCCTCTGATATAACAAGGGCGTTTCCTTCTGCAACAGAGGGAGAGTCCTGCAAACTGGATGATTATTCCTTTGACGAGCTTTCACAATATAAGACAGTTTTTCTCGACGGATTCACATATGATGATGTTGATGAGGCGGAGGATTTGGTTGTCCGTCTTAGCGAGAAGGGTGTCAAGGTGGTAATATATGCAGATGGAATGCCTATGGATAAGAAGACACACAGCCAGACATTTCTTGGAGTGACATGTAGCACAATAACCTTTCAGAACGGATATCCTGATATGGATACCAGAATAGGAAAGGTCTATGCTGATATGTTCCCGCAGGGATATACCACATGGCAGACGGTTTATCTGGATGGTCTTGATGACGTGTGGGGAACATTCTATGATAACGGACTTGAATTAAGTTTCTACGGAACAGTTAAAAATGACAATATAATTATTTCTGGTTTGAATCTGTCGTATTTCTACAGTCTGACTAATGATGATACAGTTGGAAAGCTCCTTGAAGATATGACAGGTCTTGAGTCAGACAGCCTGCCGGATAGAAGGATAGTTCCTATTAATATTGAATACGGAAAAAACAGTATTACTATCACATCTGACAGGAACAATGTAAATACAAGTCTTGCATATCATGATATATTTAGTTCCTCATCACACATAGAGAAGAAGAATAATCTTCTCTATGTGGACAGAGGTGAAACGGTTATCCGTATGAAAGTGCCATATCTGTGGCAGGGTATTGCAGTGAGCGCAGCCGGGGTTGTGCTTACTGTGGTGTGGATGATTATTAATTATCGGATGAAAAGATATGCTGTATAAGCAGCATACAGAAGTACACATGTTGCGCCTTCCCATCTGTTCATGGATTTTCTGGTAAATGCAAAGATAAACAGAACTACCGCACTTACAAGAAGAATGATACAGTCTATAAATGATTCTTGGAGTACAGTCAGAGGCGCAATAGCAGCGGACATACCGAGTATGAATAGTATGTTGAATATGTTAGAACCGATGGCATTGCCCAGAGCTAATCCGCTGTCGCCTTTGCGTGTGGCTACGATGGAGGTGACAAGCTCAGGCAGGGAAGTTCCGATAGCGACGATGGTAAGACCGATAAAGTTCTGGCTCACGCCGAAATTGGCGGCGATAAGACTCGCATTGTCAACGACCAGGTTACCGCCGAATATAACTGCTGCAAGTCCTCCTGCGATGAAGAGGAGACTCTTGGGAAGAGGCATTACCTTACAGTTTTCGCCCTGTTCACGGTTTTTTAAAGCGGATATTATCATGCATGAAAGATATGCAGCCATGCCTATAAGAAGAATAATACCCTCAATTCTGTTAAGTTTTCCATCAATGAACATGAAGCATAGAACAATGGTAATCAGGATGTTTAGCGGTATATCGCGTTTTAAGATATCGCGGTTTGTGTTAAAGCCTGCCATAAATGCGCATATACCTACAACAACAAGCCCGTTAAAAATATTAGAGCCTACGATGTTGCTTATGGCTATACCATTATTCCCGGACAGGGCAGCATTGATGCTCACGGATGCTTCCGGGGCGCTGGTTCCCATTGCGACGATAGTAAGACCGATTATAACGCTTGGTACTTTGAGGATTTTGGCAAGGGAAGAACTTCCCTCAACGAAGAAATCTGCACCTTTTACAAGAAGTGCAAAGCCGATTATTAGTAACAAATATTCCATATATACTCCTTTCCTGCGATAAAGGTATGGAATACAGGTATAAAAAAAGAGCCCTTTATCGCATCAAAATGATTGATAAAAGTCTCGTTACATTATAATAATAACCGGCCTTTCGGCGTGATGACGATTATTATTGCACCCAGGATGAGGATGCTAACTACTCCCTCTTACAGTATTATATTATTATATGCCACAGAATGTGTCAAACATTTTTATTATTGTGATATATTGAGCGTTAGCGAGCTGGAGCAAGCGTAGCTTGTTCATAGCGAGCGGCGAATGGCGATCACGATAGATTTCGAAGAAATCGTCAAGCACGAAGTGCGAATCGTGATATAATAAATGCATATTACATCGTAGAGGGTAATGCGTATGTACAATAATGATGATTACAGGACAAAATTTATCCCGGACAGGATATCATCGTATTTTAAGGCAGAATGGGTTGTGCTATTTGTGATTTCAGTTTCGGGACTTATATATAACATCGGACTTCTTGCCGGACCATGGTTTGAAGGTAAGATGACGGGATGTCTCGTTGATATACTCGGGGGAAAAGCTGCATTTGCAGATATGGCAGTTCTTGCCGGAAGTTATGTGGCTGTTATTGCAGTTGTTCAGATTTCGAGGTTTATCAAGAGATTGTTTGTCCGGAGATTCTCCAATAATGTTAACAAAAGAATGAAGCTAATTCTCTATAATAATCTTGTGCATAGAAGTAAAATCCAGCTGGATGAAGGAGGCGAAGGCAATGTTATGACTAAGGCTATGCAGGATGTAGACGATTGTGCAGAAGGAATGAGGAAGTTTACAACGGAAATATTTGATACAGGTGTGGCATTGGCTGCTTATGCGGGGATGCTTCTGCTTTACGACTGGAGGCTGGCGCTTCTTAGTATGTTATTTCCGCCAGTGTCCTATATGATTGCAGAGAAGATGAAAGGAATTGTGCAGCGCACAGGAGCGGCATATAAAGAACAGGCAGGAACGCTCAGTGCCGCTACACTGGAAAGAGTTTCCAATGCAATGACATATAGGATTTATGGGCAAGAACAGGAAAGAAGGGATGCATATGAAAAGAACCTCTCGGCATATGAGAAAAGTGCTGTGAGGGCGAATATATGGAATGCCGCTTTCCCTCCTGTTTACAGGGTTATTTCTATGGTCGGAGTTTTATTTATTCTGTATTACGGGAGCAGAAATGTTCTGGGAACAGGATGGAAAGTATGGGATGTGGCAACATTTACAACCTTTGTGTCATGTTTTACAAAGCTTTCGGTTAAGTCCTCCCATGCGGCAAAGCTGTTTAATGCGGTTCATAAAGCGCAGGTTTCATGGAAACGTATAAAGCCATTGCTTAAGGAAGAAAAGCATGATGGACATATTAAGAAGTCGGATCCGGGTGAACTTACGGTGTCACACCTTGGATTTACATATCCGGATGGCAGCACAATACTTAAAGATGTTTCCTTTTCTGCACAACCCGGGCAGATTATAGGGATTACAGGCTCTGTCGCCAGTGGTAAATCTACATTAGGAAGAACATTTCTATGCGAATATCCATATGAGGGTAGTATTAAATTCTCGGGTGATGAGATACGTGATATGGACAATGCCCGGAGAACAGAAATTTTCGGTTATCTTGGGCATGATACAGAGCTGTTTAATGATGCCATAGATAATAATATTCTTCTCGGCACTGAGGGTTCTGCATGGGAATATATACAAGCCGTATGTATGAATCATGAAGTGAGTGAGATGGAGAATGGAATTGAGACTGTTATTGGAAATGGAGGATCAAAGTTGTCCGGAGGGCAGGCTCAGAGGCTCGCATTGTCGCGAACTATGCATCTTGACAGACCGGTGATGATACTTGATGACCCGTTTTCTGCTCTGGATAGGGAAACAGAACAGGGTATATTCCAATATCTTAGAAATCATTATGATAATAGCATTATCATTTTAATATCCCACAGATTGTATTTATTTCCTGAACTTGACAAGATTGTATGGTTGGAGGATGGAAAGGCTGTAACCGGGACTCACGATGAAATGCTTGGCAGATGCAGCGGATATGCCGGACTCTATTACGAACAGGGAGCACTGCCTCGTGAGGGAGGTGCTTTCCATGAATAAAAATGTTTTGAGGATTATATTCTCATCTGTGAAAAAACAAAAACTGGTATTTGTGGGAATTATTATTGCGTTGACAGGCGCTATTGTTTTTGCATTGGTTCCTCCACTTATTCTAGCAAGAATCATAGATATAATAACGGCAGGTAATTCTCTTCCTATGCTGTTTATTTTAGTATATTTTGGATTTACTGTGCTCACCGGTCTCTCTGAAAGTATAAGGGAAGGTCTGCTTACTGTTCTTGGACAGAGGATAACACATTCCTTAAGAAGCGCTATGATGGATAAATATACACATCTTACGGCAGACTGCCTTACTAATCAGGAACCGGGTGCTGTCGTTTCAAGATTTGTAGGCGATGTCGATACTGTGGAGAATCTGTTTACATCAGGAATTATAAGTATGTTTGCAGATGCATTTAAAATAATCAGCATTCTTGTGGTTGTTGGTATAAAAAACACAGGACTTGCCATTGTGCTTGTTATACTGCTGCCATTTATTTTCTGGTTTACACGCATGGTACAGAAAAATATGCTTAAGGCGCAGATAGATAACCGTCAGGCTGTCAGCAGGGCATCAGGGCATGTACCGGAGACACTTCACAACATAAGGACGATTCATAACTGTGGTGCAGAAAAATACATGACAAGAAAGTATAATTATTATATTGAAGACAGTTACAAAGCCATGGAGAAAACTAATTTCTATGACGCAGTATATTCACCTGTTATACTTATTCTTAATGCACTTGTTGTTGCAGTTGTTATGCTGCTTTCAGCATCCGGAAATGTGAGAATTCTTTCCCTGTTTGGAATGTCAGCAGGAACTGCGGTTGCGGTAATAAATTATATTTCCCAGATTTTTTCGCCAATAGAGAGTCTGGGAATGGAGATACAGACTATACAGTCTGCTATTGCAGGTGTTCATAGAATAGATGATTTCTTATCACTTGATGAACTGGATATTATCGGGCAGGAGACTGATAATCCGGAAAAAAAGAGTGACGGCGGGGACGATTTTTATGTAGATTTCCGCAATGTGACTTTTGCGTATGAGAGTCAGCAAGTGCTTAATAATTTCAGTTTCCATGTAAAGAAGGGAGAGCAGGTGACACTGCTTGGAAGAACCGGCTCAGGAAAGAGTACGATATTTAAGCTGCTTCTAGGTATTTATAAGCCACAGACTGGTCAGATATACATTGATGGACGCAGAGCTGACAGTATTACAGATTCTGAGAGGAGAAGGACATTCGGATATGTGGAGCAGTCTTTTCATATGGTTCCCGGAACTGTTGAGGATCAGATTGCATTGTATGATAAGTCCATATCTTTAGAGGATGTCAGGGAGGCAGCTAAACTCGCCGGAATAGATAAAACTATAATGAAATTCGAAAATGGATATGATACGCCATGCTCGCAGGAATTGTTTTCTCAGGGACAGTGGCAGCTTTTGTCCATAGCAAGAGCAGTTGCCGCAAAGCCCAAACTGCTTTTGTTAGATGAGATTACGGCTAATCTTGATGTACAGACAGAAGAATGTGTAATGCAGGCAATGAAGCGGGCATCTGCGGACAGAACTGTTATATCAATATCACATAGAATTAACGCCCAGACCGGAAGAATAATAAATTTGTCGAAAAATGAAGAAATGTTTTAGTAATATATAATGGAATTAATAAAAATATTGTGTTATAATCCAGACAGTGTTTAATCGTGATTAGTGATACAGAAGGAGACTGACTTATGGGTGGCTGCTATCTTGGAATGGCAGGGCATGATGTATTTAACAGCAAGGTGAAAGAAATTGTAAGTACGGGAGAACATAAGGTAGTTCTTATTGCCCTGGATATAAGTAATTTCAAATATATTAATGATTTCTATGGCATGGATGAGGGAGACAGAGTAATGCAGGATATTGCTGATTTTTACTTTGTCAGTGAACCGCTGTGTCTGGCATCACATGGTATTGGATTTGACCAGTTCCGTGGAGCATATAAGGTGGATGGGATGTCGCAGAAAGATGTTACAGATTATATTGAGAGAAAGAATGAGGAATTTGAGGCTGTTCTTTCTGCAAGATATCCGTTGGTATACCAGCATGTATATGTGGGACTATATTTTTATGATAACCCGGAACTGGATGTAAGAATGGCGGTGGACAGGGCTAATCTTGCCAAGAAATCAACTAAGGGAAGATTTGATATAAAGTGCTGCGTATATTCAGAGGACAATTGCAACGAATATCTGGAACATATGGATATGTCCAATGAATTCGTAAAAGCGTGCAAGGATGACAGAATTGAGGTTTATCTGCAGCCTAAGACATCAGTTTCGGAAAACAGGATTGTAGGGGCTGAGGCATTGGTAAGAATGCGTTCACAGGATGGTAATCTTATTTCTCCGGCCAAGTTTATTCCTGTACTTGAGGATACAGGCATGATTGGAAAGCTGGATGATATTATGCTTGATAAGATATTTGCACTTCAGAACGAATGTATTAGAAGAGGATATAAACCTGTTCCTGTATCTGTGAATATATCAAGACAGAAGTTTACAAGTTCGGATCTTTTTGATTATGTTATTGCTTTACAGAAGAAGTATGATGTTGACCCTTCTTTAGTACAACTGGAGATATTAGAGACGACATTTATTGATGCATTGGAGGCAATGGTGGATGTCATTGAGAAACTTAGAAGAAACGGATTCCGCATCAATGTCGATGATTTTGGTTCGGGGTATTCATCTCTTAATCAGATAGCAAGTATTCCGGCAGATATTATTAAATTCGACAGGATATTTGCAAGCAGATCTCTTAAGAATGACAAGGGGCGTAAGGTTATTAAGTCACTTATTGAGATGCTTAGGAGTGTTAATTATGATCTTGTATTTGAAGGAATTGAGACGAAAGAGGAGCTTGATGCAGTTGTATCTTATGGCTGTGATGTAATACAGGGATTTTATTTTGACAAACCACTCCCGGTAAGTGAGTTTATTTCTAAATATTATGAAGGAAATAGCCATTGACATATTGAAAAATTATGATTATTCAGATAATATAGTGTGGCAAATACATTTGCACATTATTAAGCAATTACAGGAAAGAGGTAAGGTAAGATGGCAGAGTCAATGGTTGGCTTAAAGAGATCACATAGATGTACAGAGGTTTCATCTGCTGATATTGGTAGTAAGGTTACTGTTATGGGATGGGTTGCCAAGAGAAGAAATCTTGGTTCGCTTATATTTGTTGATTTAAGGGACAGAAGCGGTATCCTTCAGATTCTTTTCGATGAGAATATTATCGGAAAGGAAGGTTTCGATAAAGCATATACTCTACGTAATGAATTTGTTATTGCGGTAGAAGGTGAAGTGATTAAGAGAAGCGGTGCAGTTAACGAGAATCTTAAGACAGGTGATATAGAGATTGCAGCTAAGACATTAAGAATACTTTCAGAGTCAGAGACACCACCATTCCCAATTGAGGAGAATATCCAGACTAAGGAAGATATCAGACTTAAATACAGATGTCTTGATCTTAGAAGGCCGGATATCCAGTCAAATATTATTATGAGAAGCAAGGTGGCAACTCTCACAAGAGCATTTCTTGCCGGAGAGGGATTCCTTGAGATTGAAACACCTATGCTTACCAAGTCAACACCTGAGGGAGCAAGAGATTATCTTGTGCCAAGCCGTATCCATCCGGGGAAGTTCTATGCACTTCCGCAGTCTCCCCAGCTGTTCAAGCAGATGCTTATGTGCTCGGGATATGACAGATATATGCAGATTGCAAGATGTTTTAGAGACGAGGATTTAAGAGCGGACAGACAGCCGGAATTCACACAGATAGATATGGAGCTTTCTTTTGTTGATGTTGATGATGTTATTGATGTTAATGAGAGACTTCTTGCTCACCTGTTTAAAGAGATATTAGATGTTGATGTTAATCTTCCTATTCAGAGAATGACATGGCAGGAGGCTATGGACAGATTTGGTTCAGATAAGCCGGATTTAAGATTCGGTATGGAACTTAAAGATGTGTCTGCTATAGTTAAGAATTGCGGATTCGGAGTATTCACAGGCGCTTTGGAGAACGGCGGTTCAGTGAGAGGAATCAATGCACAGGGACAGGGCAGTATGCCTCGTAAGAAGATTGATGCTTTAGTTGATTTTGCCAAGGGATATGGAGTCAAGGGACTTGCATATATAGCTATTCAGGAAGACGGTTCATATAAGTCATCTTTCGCTAAGTTTATGACAGAAGAAGAGATGAATTCTTTAGTTAATGCCCTTGAGGGTAAGCCGGGAGATTTACTTCTCTTTGCTGCAGACAGAAATAAAATCGTATGGAATGTTCTGGGAGCGTTGAGAGTTGAGCTTGCCGGACAGATGGGACTACTTGATAAGTCAGATTACAAGTTTGTATGGATTACAGAATTCCCTCAGTTTGAGTGGTCTGACGAAGAGAATAGATTCGTTGCTATGCACCATCCGTTCACAATGCCTATGGATGAGGATTTAGATATGTTAGAGACAAATCCTGGTGCAGTGAGGGCTAAAGCATATGATATCGTACTTAATGGTACAGAAATCGGTGGTGGTTCAGTCAGAATTCATCAGGCAGACGTTCAGGAGAGAATGTTTAAGGCTCTTGGACTTACAGAGGAGGTTGCCAATGAGAAGTTTGGATTCCTTCTGGATGCGTTCAAGTACGGAGTTCCGCCACACGCAGGACTTGCATACGGTCTTGACAGACTGGTAATGCTTATGGCTAAGAGGGATTCCATAAGAGATGTAATTGCATTCCCTAAGGTTAAAGATGCAACATGTCTGCTTACTAACGCACCGGATGTGGTGGATGACAAGCAGCTTGAAGAGCTTTCAATATCTATTGATAAGACTGAAGAATAGAATATTAATTGGTATGAGAAATGCCTTCTCCTATAATTGAATGCAGGGGAAGGCATTTTGTAATTAATAACGACTATTTTACTGTTATCTGTTCAACTGTTGTATCAGGAGCAGAAGTGTTGACTCTGTAAAGAATTCCCTGATTCTCATAGTACTGAAAAAATGTATATCTGGAAGTGCAATGGATATTAGTGATATTACCCATAGCTATAGATTCTATCTGTGTTCCGTCTATGTTCATTCTGTATAATCCTGTAACAGAAGGGTCTCCCTCTACCTGAAAAAATATTTTGTTGCCATACAGGTTATAATTGATAACTTTATTGCCAGTGCTTCCATACAGTAATTCCACTGTCTTATTGGAGAGATTGAGCCTTACCAGAGAATAATTCTTACTCAAGTCTATATAATATGCGTATCCATTTTCAACATCCGCAAGATAAGAATTGCAGTCATATAAAACAGATGTATTGCCGGATTCCGTATCAAAGCGCAAAATGTTATGCTTTCCATTAGGGTCAGAAAAGTATATGGTGCCATTCTGGACACAGGCTGGAGAATATGGAGTGTCCGATATCTTGGTATCCTCCTTGCCGGCGATATCAATCTTGTGGAAAGCAAGTGGCGTGGTGTCACTGTAGTGCTGGTAATATAATGAGTTACCACACAGGGCGATAATTCCGGAGATTTGGTTGTACAAAGTCTTAGGCGATGACCCGTCGAGGTTGCAACGGTATACACCGAAAAGCTGTCCGCGGAAAATGGTGCCTATTGTTGATTGCTTGAAATTGTTCTTAACATAGTATATGTAATTGCCACACACGTTGAGAGATGCAACGCTGTCATCGTTGAGTTTTTTTGCATTGCTGCAGTCGGAGTCCATTACATATAGCTTATTGTCGTCATATGGATTGGCAAAATATATTCTGCCGTTGTATTCACAGAATAAACCGCCATTATTAAGATTTCCTGCAGTGTTGCCAACAGCATTGTCGTTATTGTACACGATGCGGCTGTTTCTGTAAGAGATAATAACAAGCACGGCAATTACAATTGCAATCACAGACACTATACTGATAGGAATTACTTTCTTCATAGAAAACCTCTCTTTCCTGTCATTGAATATATTATATTGTCATAATTATAACATAAAGTACATTTATTGCATATCATTTAAAATGTGATACAATAATAAAAATGTATAGTTACAGATAAGGAAAACAGGGAGGGTTATATGCTAGACCTTAATGAGATACGAGATGACATCGATAAAATCGACAGACAGCTTGTCGAACTGTTTGAGGAAAGAATGAAGCTGACTACAGAGGTAGCAGAATACAAGATTGAGACTGGGAAAAAGGTGCTTGACCCTGTGCGGGAGAAGGCAAAGCTTGAAGCGGTCAGGAAACTGGTTAAGAACCCGGATAATGTTCATGCGATTGATGATCTTTTTTCACAGATTATGGCAAATTCAAGAAAGAACCAGTATATGCTTCTTGAGAAGATGGGACAGACATTGAGAGAGCCATATGAAGCGATTGATGAGATAGATAAGAAGGATTGTAAGGTAGTATATCAGGGAGTTCCCGGAGCATATTCCTATGCTGCCATGATTAATTTTTTTGGCAGGGATGTTGATAATTTTAATGTGTCTACATGGAGAGATGCCATGGAGGCGGTTAAGAATGGAAAGGCTGACTACGCTGTTCTTCCAATAGAGAATTCTACAACGGGTATAGTTGCAGATGTATATGATCTGTTACAGGAATATGATAATTATATTATTGCAGAGACATATGTTAAGATAGAGCATCTGCTCCTTGGACTGCCTGGAACCAATCTGGATAGTGTAACTGCGGTATATTCACATCCACAGGGACTTATGCAGTGTGACAGATTCTTAGATACACATAAGGACTGGCAGAGAATAAGTCAGGCTAACACAGCAGTTGCAGCTAAGATGATTTTTCAGGAACACAATAAGACACATGTAGCGATTGCAAGTAAAGAGGCGGCAGAGATATACGGACTTGATGTTCTAAAGAGTGGTATAGCAGATCAGGATAATAATACTACAAGATTCGTTATTGTCACGAAAACAAGGAAGTTTGTAAAGGATGCAAAGAAGACAAGCATAGTATTCGAGACAGCTAATGAGGCGGGGACACTTTACAATCTTCTGAGTCATATTATATATAACGGGCTTAATATGAATAAGATAGAATCGAGACCTATTGAGGGTAGACAGTGGGAATTCAGATTCTTTGTTGACTTTGAGGGTAATATTGATGATCCAAGAGTTATGAATGCTCTCAGAGGTATTCAGGAGGAAGCTAAAGCTATTAAGTTGCTAGGAAATTATTAATGTGCTAAAATTATAACGATATCGACTTGAAATGTTGATGAATATAATATTGTATTAAGAGAGGTTATGGAAGTGAATTTAGAAGAGGCTAAGATAAAGCTTGGAAAGTACGGGCAGGAACAGGTATTAAAGTTTTATGATGAGTTATCTGATGAGGGGAAGGATGCACTTCTTGAACAGATTGACAAGACGGATATGGAGGTTATATCTGCTATAGACCACAGGTCTGAGCTTATTAAGAAGGGTGTTATTACACCGCTTGATGCTATGGAACTTGATGATATTGAGGCTGGTTATGACAGATATAAGAATACCGGAGTGAAAGCTATCAAAGAGGGGAAAGTCGGAGCTATTCTTCTCGCAGGAGGCATGGGAACAAGGCTTGGGTCTGACAATCCGAAAGGTATGTATAATGTGGGAGTGACAAGGGAGCTCTTTATATTCCAGTGTCTGATTAACAATCTTATGGATGTTGTTAAAGAGACAGATACATATATTCATTTATTTGTGATGACAAGTGAGAAGAATAATGATGCAACGGTATCCTTTTTCAAGGAGAAAGATTATTTCGGATACAAGAGTGAGTATGTACATTTTTTCAAGCAGGAGATGGCTGCTGCAACAGATTATAGTGGCAGGATATATCTTGAGGAAAAGGGAAGGATGGCGACATCACCTAACGGTAACGGAGGATGGTATATTTCACTTAAGAGGTCAGGACTTTTCAGTGTGCTTGAGAATAATGGTATTGAGTGGCTCAATGTGTTTTCTGTGGATAATGTTCTTCAGAGGATTGCCGACCCTGTATTTGTTGGAGCAACTATTGAGAAACACTGTGCAGTAGGTTCTAAGGTGGTGCGCAAATGCGCTCCTGATGAGAAGGTTGGCGTTATGTGTCTGGAGGATAATAAGCCTTCTATTGTTGAGTATTATGAGCTTACTGATGAGATGATGAATGCAAAGAATTCTAAGGGTGAGCCGGCATATAATTTTGGTGTTATCCTTAATTATCTGTTCAGAGTGGAGGATTTAGAGAAAATAGCGAATAAGAATCTGCCACTGCATATTGTTGAAAAGAAGATTCCGTATATCGATGAGAATGGTAATCCTGTTAAGCCGGAACAGCCTAATGGATATAAGTTCGAAGGGCTTGTTCTTGATATGATACATGAGCTTGACAACTGCCTTCCGTTTGAGGTGGTAAGAGAGAAGGAATTTGCACCGATTAAGAATGCAACCGGGGTGGATTCAGTAGAATCTGCAAGAGAATTACTCAAGAAGAATGGTGTTGCAATTTAACCGGATTTAGTGTATTTTTGCATGGAGCAGCGTAAGGGATGAATGTTTTGAAGCAGGCAGTCATCCTGAAGAAATAAATAATACAGGCTTCGGAAAGGACATTTATGGAAATTCAGAATTTAGCAAAGGAATTATCAGGATGCGCTTATCCTGGAAGAGGAATCGTTATCGGAAAATCTGAGGACGGAAGCAAGGCGGTTACAGCTTATTTTATTATGGGAAGATCGTCTAACAGCAGAAACAGAGTATTTATTCAGGATGGAGAGGGAATCAGAACAGAGGCCTTTGATCCAAGCAAGCTGGAAGATCCAAGTCTTATTATCTATGCTCCGGTCAGAGTTCTTGGAGATAAGACAATTGTTACTAACGGAGACCAGACAGATACAGTATATGATCTTATGAAGGAAGGCAGGACATTTGAAGAGTCATTAAGAACAAGGGAGTTTGAACCGGACGCTCCTAACTTTACTCCTAGAATATCAGGACTTCTGACAATTAAGGATGGTAAATATGACTATGCAATGTCTATATTAAAGAGTCACAACGGCAATCCTGACCAGTGCAACAGATATACATTTACATATGATGCACCGATTGCAGGCGAGGGACATTTTATACATACTTACATGGGAGATGGCAATCCTCTTCCAAGCTACGAGGGTGAGCCTACATGGGTGAAGATATCCGGAGATATTGAAGAGTTTACACAGATGCTCTGGGATAACCTTAATGAAGAGAACAAAGTATCTTTGTTTGTAAGATATATTGACATTGCAACAGGAGAGTACGAGACAAGAATTATTAATAAGAATGTTTAAATAGAAGGAGATTTGAGAATGAACGAATTTCAGTTAAAATACGGATGTAACCCTAATCAGAAACCATCAAGAATATTCATGGAAGACGGAAGTGGGCTTCCTGTTGAGATACTTAACGGAAGACCAGGATATATCAACTTCCTTGATGCATTTAACGGATATCAGCTTGTAAAAGAGTTAAAGAAGGCAACAGGACTTCCAGCAGCCACATCATTTAAGCATGTCTCACCGGCAGGTGCTGCTGTAGGACTTCCACTTTCTGAGGTGGAAAAGAAGATTTACTGGGTTGACGAGGCAATTGGAGAATTAAGCCCGCTTGCATGTGCCTATGCAAGAGCACGAGGCGCTGACAGAATGTCTTCATTCGGAGACTTTATCTCTCTTTCAGATGTGTGTGATGTTGCGACAGCAAAGCTTATCCAGCATGAGGTATCAGACGGAATTATAGCTCCGGGATATGAGCCGGAGGCGTTAGAAATATTAAAGTCTAAGAAGAAGGGCAATTATAATGTAATTAAAATTGACCCTGAATATAAGCCTGAGCCGATTGAGAGAAAACAGGTGTATGGTGTGACATTTGAGCAGGGAAGAAATGAATTTGTTATTGACAGGGAGCTTCTTACAAATGTTGTGACAGAGAATAAGGATATTCCAGAGTCAGCTAAGATTGACCTTATAATTGCACTCATTACCCTTAAGTATACACAGTCTAATTCTGTATGTTATGCAAAGGGAGGTCAGGCTATCGGAATTGGCGCCGGACAGCAGTCAAGAATTCATTGTACAAGACTTGCCGGAAGCAAGGCAGATAACTGGTATCTTCGCCAGAATCCTAAGGTTCTTTCACTTCCTTTTAAGGAGTCAGTAGGAAGAGCCGACAGAGATAATGCAATAGACCTTTACATTGGCGATGAGTATGAGGATATTCTCGCAGATGGTGAATGGGAGAGAGTATTTACTTCAAAGCCGGAGGTATTTACTTCAGAGGAGAAGAAGGCATGGCTTGCAGGTAACACAGATGTTGCACTGGGTTCAGATGCATTCTTCCCATTTGGAGATAACATTGAGAGAGCTTTCAAGAGCGGAGTTAAGTATATTGCCCAGCCGGGAGGTTCAATCAGAGATGATAATGTTATTGAGACATGTAACAAGCACAATATAGCAATGTGCTTTACAGGCATGAGATTATTCCATCATTAATTTGTGTAATATGCTTTGATTTCGTTGACTTTTTATGGATTATTTGTTAGAATTTACCTAATATAAAGAACGTTACAATTAATGAAGGGGTGATGTAGATGAAGATTCAGGATTTTGCTGATATGGAAAAATTTGAATCAATTATGTCTGACTGGGCTAAGGCAACGGGATTAGCCACAGTTGCTGTTGGAGCTGATGGAAAGTATATTTCCGGGTGCTACAACTTCACGGACTTTTGTATAAAGCTTACAAGAGGAAGTAAGGAAGGCTGCAGAAGATGTGAGAAATGTGATGCTGAGGGACATGGTGTATACCATTGTCACGCTGGTCTGGTGGATTTCGGAATGCCACTTAAGTTAAACAATGGACAGGTGCTTGGATCTGTCATTGGTGGACAGGTTCTTCCAGAGAATCCTGATGAAGATAAGTTCAGGAGTGTCGCAAGAGAACTGGGGATTAATGAGGATGAGTATATCGAGGCGTTAGGAAAAGTTGCAGTAAGAACAGAGGAGGAGATTACGTCAGCAGCGAATCTTCTAGGCGCAGTACTTAATAATTTTATTAATTCTGAGTATAATTCCAAGTATAATGGTGAGTTGATTGCGAAACTTACCAATGGTGTTAAGGATTGTGAAGAGTATGTTAAGAATATCAAGGAGAATACCAAACAGCTTGATGGTATTCAGAGAAAGCAGAATATTCTTGCATTGAATGCTTCTATTGAGGCTGCAAGAGCCGGAGAAGCCGGACGGGGATTCTCAGTTGTTGCACTTGAGGTTGGAAAGCTTGCTAAGAGTTGCACAGAACTTAACAGTAAGATTTCATCTACAGTTGAATCCATATCTGAGGTTATTCATGATATGGCAGATATTAAACAATAATAATCAGTATATAAGATGTTCTGAGCGGATGTTAACCAGTATGTTATCAAGGTTGACATTCGCTCTTTTCAGTTTTATAATCGAAGAAATTTATTTTAAAATGAGGTATAGATGATGACACCATTGGAACTCGCAGATGAGATTATTAAGGGAAGAAGAATTACAAGAGAGGATGATTTATCTTTTTTTATTATATGTGGGCTTGATGAGCTGTGCGAGGGTGCAGACAGAATAAGAGAACATTTTATAGGAGATAAAGTTGATTTATGTTCAATTATTAACGGACGAAGTGGAAAGTGTCCGGAAGATTGTAAGTATTGTGCGCAGTCAGCACATAATCATACGGATTGTGAAGTGTATGATTTCCTTCCGGAGGATAAGATTGTTGAGGCTTGTAAGATGAATGAGCGTGAGGGTGTGGACAGATTTTCAATTGTCACAGCCGGAAAGGCTCTTACCGGTGATGAGTTTGACAAGGCGGTTCATGCTTATGAGACGATGCATAAGGAATGTGATATAGAGTTATGTGCATCAATGGGATTCCTGACGGCTAATCAGCTTCACAGGCTGCACGAAGCGGGAGTTACAAGCTATCATCATAATATTGAGACATCAAGAAGAAATTTTCCTAATATATGTACTACACATACATATGACATGAAGATTGAGACATTGAAACTTGTCAAGGCAGAGGGAATGTGGGTCTGCTCAGGTGGTATCATAGGTATGGGGGAGACATGGGAAGACAGGCTTGATATGGCAGTGAGTCTTGCAGAGGTAGGAGTTGATTCAATTCCGATTAATGCACTTATGCCGATAAAGGGAACTCCTCTGGAGAATGAGAAAAGACTTACTGAGCCAGAGATATTGCGCACAATTGCATTCTTCAGATATATTAACCCGGAGGCTGATATAAGGCTTGCTGCAGGAAGGGCGCTTCTTACAGGTGATGGAGTTAAGGCGTTTCAGTCAGGTGCATCAGCAACTATAACCGGTAATATGCTTACTACGGCAGCGTGTGCTACAATAAGAAGCGACAAGAAAATGCTTAAAGAAATGGGAAGAGAGACAAAGTAATCAGGCTGTTAAACATTTTAAAGAGGCTATGAGCTGCAGCGCTTATAGCCAAAATCTAGGCTTTCTTGAATCTGCTGTAATCAATTACATATATGAATATATATAATATGATATACAAAACAATACCGCCAACAACATCTGTTACAGAATGCTGTTTTAAAAATACGGTTGAAAGGCATATTGATATGCAAAGTATCCAGGAGAGAGCCTTGATGATATTGTGCCCCTTAAGTGCCTTACATTTGATTAAAGCGAAATTAACTACAAGGGAATTATATACATGAATACTTGGGAAAACATTGGTAGAAGTATCCACAGTATATAAACCGTTTACAATTCTGCCAAAGAAATTGTCCGGAATATAGTCTGGTCTTAATGTCAGACCGTTAGGATATATCATGCATATTGTAAGTGAGAGGGACATACCGATAACAAGTGAGAGTGCAAACTGGAGAAACTCCTTGTTATTTCCCTTAAAGAACATAAATATGCAGGCTCCTACTACATACAGAAACCACAGCATATATGGTATTATAAAATATTCACAGAACGGAATTAAATCATCCAGAGGAATGTTTACTATATGCAGTCCCGGATAATTCGAGTTGATTATTTTCTCAAGAGTCATGAACCATGGCATATATATGAATACATAGCACGCAAAACATATACGCCATCCTTTAGTTATAAAAAAATTCTTCAAAACAGATACCACCTCTACTTTTGCTGATAATATGTGACGCAAGGTTTTAAAATTATAGCATTGTTGCAGATTAAATGCAATATAATTAATATTTGCAGGTTTACAAATTAAATAACCATGTAATATAATAATAAGACATATTAATGCAGGAGAATTATCAATGTTACATTTGAACCATATTAAGAAAAGCTTTGGTAAGAATGAAATACTTACTGATATTGACTATATATTTAATAAAGGGCAGATATATCCCATACTTGGCAGCCCGGGTGCAGGAAGAACTACTCTTTTTGAGTGTATTGCCGGGGATATCCCCATTGATTCGGGAGAAATTATTTCCAAGGAGAAAAGCACACTTTTTTTTGCGGCTAAGCAGAGCGTTCTCCCTATGCTAATCACAGGTTATCAGTTTATAAATATGCTGTGTGATATGAATAAGGGCAGTAATGAACCAGAATATTATTTTGACAAGGTTAAGCTGTCTAAGGAAGTTGTTGATAAGCATATTGGAGATTACAGCTTTGAGGAGAAGAAGCGTCTGCAGTTAGCGGCATTCCTTATACAGAAGCCATATGTAATGATGTTTGATGAAGCGCTCGATTATTGTACAGATGATTATATTGATGATTTTCTGTCAGTACTTGGCGAGATGAAGGATGAACATATTATACTTATTTCCACAGGTCTTCTGGATATTGCACAGAGAATTTCTAAGGATGTTGTTGTTCTTAATAATGGTGAACTTAACCAGATTTCATATGATACTATGCAGATTCCAGAGATAAGGGAAGCTGTCTTAGATATACTTGGGGAGGCAGACAATGAAATTATTTAGAAAGATGTTTGCTGAGAAAATATTACGTTTTTATGAGGGAACGGAAGCTGGTATCAGTCTGATAAGAAAGCTTCCTATTGTCAGTAAAGCAGTCAAAGATACATCATTTGGGGAGAAATCTAAAAGCCGCGTTGCGGTGGGAATAACAGCACAGGTTATTATGCTTATATGGGAATTTATAAGAAAGTTTTTATATGTAGTGATTTTTATGTTTATTCCGTATATGATAATGGCTCATTTCCTTCCACTTATAAGAATTCATCAGGATACAACTATAATATATCTGTTTGTAATGCTTTCAACTATATGCGGAAGTCTGGCAAATACGACTATATTTGCCATGGGAGACAGAGATTATCTTATGATAAGGGTTATGCTTGTAAGTCCTTACATGAATTTCCTCGGCAAGTTTATTTACAAGCTTGTTACAGAATTTGTTTTTTATTTTGTTATATTGATAATAATGGGTGTACCTGTTTTAAACAGTCTGATGCTATGTGTGCTGACAGCATGTTCAAGACCGATAGGAGAGATGCTTGCCATTATTACATTTGACCATTTCAGAGGTGTATATGAGAACAGGAATGTTCTTAACGGAACTATAATGGCTATATGTGTTATTCTTGCATACGGACTGCCTGTTCTCAATGGCAGAGTTTCCGCATCCTGGATATATGCAGTTCATCCATTTGTGGTTCTGATAATGTTTGTTCTTGGGGCGGGTGCTATGTATTTCCTGTGGTGGTACAAGTATTACCGTGTAATTATAAGAGAGGCAATGCACAATAAACGGGAATTTTAATTGACAGGAGGCAGATATGAATCAGATGAGTAAGAAATTTCAAGCAAAAATGCTTACATATATATCTCTGGTTGTTTTCTGCCTTATGGTTGTCGGTATATTTGTATACAGCTATGTATCCAGATACCATCGAGAGCAGCTTGATTTGAAATCAAGATATACATTCAGTATATGTGTGGACAATGAATGGAATGTGTTGAAGGAGGGAGAGACTGTTGCCTTTGATGGAGAGAATCCGGCAAGTTTTGCTAATCCTGATATGAAGATACTTGCACAGTTGTGGCTTGATGAGTATATTGCCCAGTATAGGCAGCGATATGTTCCATATTCTAAGCAGATAAAGAAATTCGGAGTTGATTCAGTGAGAATTCTTGATATGGACAGTAATACCGTTTTACTGTCTTTCTGGATTATGCCTAAAGATACTGAATCAGACCATCTTTCATCCTGGGATGGAATTCTGGATAATGGCAAGTTAAAGTGCGAATGGGTTGTATCTTTTTATCTGAACAATAATTATGATAATACTGCATCTTTATATGTTACGTCTGTTATGAGCTCTGAGGATTATGGACTTAAGCAGTATTATGCCAAGCAGAATGTAGATTGGGGCGGAGATACTGAGGTGACAAGTAATACAAACAAGGATCAGCTTGCCAATTATACTGTAAGAGATAACTCACTGCTTGTAACTTATGATGGAGAGAGGTATGTTCCTGTTCCGGTATCATATTCTTATCTGCTTTATGAAGAGAACAGTTCTACAGTTCTCAAGCCGGGAAGTTATATGATTACGACAGAGAAGACTGCCTTCGTCTATGGAGGCAAAACAGCCAATAATACTAAGATTCCTGTCACGGTTGTATATTCAGATGATAAAGGCGAGAACTGGACTACCTGTGAACTGGATAATATATACAACGCAGATTATTATTATGTTAAGTTTTTTGATGCTAATAATGGTGTTGTTGTATGTGGATACGGAAAGAGTAATGATACTAATGAGTCATCTCGTATATATAAGACATCCAATGGCGGAGAGAGCTGGGATATTGTGGGAAGCGGCCCGGCAACTAATATTATAAAGGGTGTTGTATTTGTTACGGCAGACATAGGATTTTTCTGTTATGATTATGTGGAAGGTATGGATAGCAATCTGTATAAGACAGAGGATGGCGGAAAAACATTTGCAAAGGTATTATTGGAAGCCCAGGAACTTGACAGTTCCGCTGCTAATTCACAGAATCAGGAGAATGCAACAAGAGGAGAACAGGGCGGAAAGGATAACGCCGATACATCAGAACCGTTAAAATGGAATGATGTATATAAAGAGGCAATTACCCCGGTTGTGGATTCTAACGGGGTAATTACAATATATCTCACCCAGGGTAAAACAGCGGTATACAATGATGGAAAAACTGCTGCCAAATACCAGTCATCAGATAACGGTACAACATGGAAGTATATTGGACAGGTAGAGATAAAGGAATAAATATTTATAAATTGTAATAAAAGTATTTGAATAATAACAACATGTATGGTATTATTAAACCTGCAAAAGGGGATATAATACTGTGCATGTTTTTGTTTTATATGACTGTCTGATGCGCTTATACATTATCGAACACGTGTAATTAAGCGGGGAGATTATTATGAAACATAGAAAGAAAAAATGCGCAATCGCAGGCATTGTGTTAATGGGAATTTTATTTATTGGAAGTGCCATTATCTCATATGCTGCAGTCAATGAATACAGAGTCCATCACAATATAACAATTAATCTTAACGGAGGGGAATGCGACGGAATATATTACCAGTCCTGTATTGATGATGGCGAGGAGGCCGGAAGCTGGTATGATGATTTGAGAGCAGGAGAATATCTTCCGGATCGTTACGGAGTATATCATAATATTATTGATTATGGTGCGGAAGTTCCAAGGGCAGATGATACAGTATCTAATTATTATGATTGCGTGGGGCTTACTCCATATGTGCGGATTGGTTCTGTAAGCAGAGACGGATATGTATTTGATGGATGGGAGATGAGCAGGTCTAATGGCTCCGACGAGGATTATGGACAGGAGGGGATAAGAGTTTATATTGGGGCCTATACCGACGAGGATATAGTGATTAATGCTACATGGAGACGGATGGAATATAATCTTTCAGTGGAGATGTTTTATCTTAATTCAGACGGTGAATGGATAAGAGATGATGCGGGATTTTCTCATGGAACTGTGGATGTAAGAATTAACGGGGAATATGATGTGACAGATGCCGTCGGTTATTCTGAGAGCATTACGGGTGATTATGGTTATGAGATAACAATCAATCCTGATGAAAACTGGGAGGTTAATACAGACAGGACAGGCGCGCTCTGTGGTAATATAGAGACTGATACCACAGTATCTGTATATATGCAGCCTGTCACACTTAAGGCAGAATATGATGGAGGTATTGCAGAGGAAAAGGGAGGGGCAATTTCAGGTATTCCGGAGGATGAGTATTTTACATATGGATATCCCCATTATTTTGTCGGATTAAGAAATATACCACAATCAGATAAGGGCTTGAAATTCAAAGGATGGTCGCCTGACAGATATGCCCTTGGGGGATATGTTTTGGCGGATGACCCTGTGATATCAAAGGAATCTCTTAAGTTTTATGCTATATGGGAATATATTATACATTTTGACTGTAACAGTTCTTCTGTTGTGGAAGGCACTATGAATGATATGAATGTACAATTAGGAGTGGGCTGTAAGCTTAATCCCTGTGAGTATTCTAGGAGAGGATATAGGTTTGTGGGATGGAACACTAAGCAGGACGGCACTGGGATTAATATAAGTGACGGCTCAATGACTGATATGCTCCCGGAAGATAATGGAGTTGTTACGCTGTATGCAATGTGGGAACCTATATCATATGAAATACGTCTATATGGCAGAGCTCCGGAATATTCCACCGAGATAATCAGGGCGGAAAAGAATTCTCAATGGCTGTGGAACAATGGATATTTTTCTAAGCAGATATTATATGATGTGGAATTAAGTCTGCCTGAAGTATCTTCGGTTTATAATGTGACTGGCTGGACAGGAACTGCGTGGGAATGTGACGGGCAGATATATGGGGAATGCAATATATTGAATAACCTGACAGAAATACAGGGCGATATTATATCGTTTTATCCTGTATGGAGAGAGAATAAGTATATTGTTAATGTTGATTCCAATGGAGGATATGAAACTGATAAGAAGATTGTCACAGAGTATGAGGATAGTATAAGAATACCTGATGCTCCGGTAAGACCGGGATATTCATTTGATTCATGGAATACGGATAAGAGCGGCACAGGGACAAGATTTGATATTAACGATGTTGTTTCCAAACTTACACCGGAAGATGGAGGAAATGTTACTATATATGCACAGTGGATTAAGAAAAAAAGGCAGTGTCTTAAGGTGGCGTCAAGTTCATATGGAAAGTCATTAGTCAATCCGGCAGCCAGAAGCTTTTCGAAAGAGTGGTTTGACACGCTGGGAGCATGCTCAGTTAATAATATAAGGGAAATTGCGGATGATGACTGCGTTCAGGTATGGATAGTCAGGAAAGATGAGATAAGAATGAAATAACATATTTGTATTTTCTTCACAAATAACAGATTTAATGCTGGTATTTAATTGATTATTGTTACATGTGGAGGGAGTATGATTTGTAGTAATTGTGGGGCACAGTTACCAGAGGAAACGGAATTGTGCCCGTATTGCGGTGCAGCTGATGATAATATTATTGAAAGAAAACAGGAAGATGCCATAAAACATTATAATGATGAGGCATATAAAATAGTTAGTGCGCCTGAGAGGATGGTTAAGGAAACAAGGCTTTTTTTATGGAAAGTTGCAGCTGCCGTATCGGTAGCATTTATCATTCTGACATTTATTCACATAACTATGAGAAATACAATACAGTTGCAAGAATTTATTCAGGCATGAAGTATTATATAGAGTGCGATGATATTATAGAAGCTGTTAAGGCTAATCCGGACAGATATTATTTTATGTCTTCTTATATAGAGGCATTTATTAATACTGTGGCGGAGTGTGATAAGTGTGAAGAAAAGGGATATGTATCTGAAAAGAACAGTGCCAAGATTAATATATGGAAGCAGGATGTGGAGGATTTCTGCAGATATTATCTTTTTATGTCAGAGGATGATATCAATCTTTTTAAGACACAATCCTATCTGAAAACAGCAGATGAGGCACAGAGACACCTGGATAATCTGCGTAAATATACAGAAAAGGCGGTTAACAGCAGAAATATTAAAGTAGCAAAAGAACTTTTATCATTATGTAACATATAGATGAATATTTGCTTGAAAAATAGATTTATCTATGGTAACATATTGTAAAATTTGAGAGGAAAAAGGCATTTTTGTGTCTTTTTTTTTGCGCAAAAGTCGCATAAACACTCTTCATAATTGATCAAATTAAATAAACGAAAGGAATTAAGGTGGCATTCATGAAAGCATTTTTGATACTTGAAGACGGAACGGTATTTGAAGGAACCAGTATTGGCTCTACCCGCGAAGTTATTAGTGAGATTGTCTTTAACACATCTATGACGGGGTACTTGGAGGTTCTGACTGATCCTTCATATGCAGGACAGGCAGTTACCATGACATATCCACTTATTGGTAATTATGGCATATGCTACAAGGATATGGAATCCCAGAAGGCATGGCCTGATGGATATATTGTCAGAGAGCTTTCAAGAATGGCAAGCAACTTCAGAAATGAAGACCCTATACAGAAATTCCTTTTAGATAATGATATACCGGGTATCTGTGGAATAGATACAAGAGCCCTTACCAAGATTTTGAGAGAGAAGGGTACAATGAATGGAATGATTACAACTAATGTGAACTTCAATCTGGAAGAGATTCTTCCTAAGATTAAGGAGTACACAGTCAAAGGAGTTGTAAGAAAGGTTACATGTTCTGAAAAATACGTACTTCCAGGCAATGGACCAAAGGTTGCACTTATGGATTTTGGAGCTAAAAGAAATATAGCAAGGTCTCTTAATAACAGAGGCTGTCAGGTAACAGTTTATCCGGCATACACTAAGGCTGAGGAAATCCTTTCTGAGAATCCTGATGGAATTATGCTGTCAAACGGACCTGGTGATCCAAAGGAATGCACCGAAATAATAGAAGAGATTAAGAAACTTTATAACAGCAATGTACCTATATTTGCAATCTGTCTCGGCCATCAGCTTATGGCTCTTGCCACTGGTGCTGATACACACAGACTCAAGTATGGCCACAGAGGAGCAAATCATCCTGTCAAGGATTTAAAGACAGGTAAGGTATATATTTCATCACAGAATCATGGATATGTTGTTGATGAGAGTACACTTGACAGCAGTATAGCAATACCTGCCTTTGAGAATGTTAATGACAAGACTAATGAAGGACTTTCATATGTGGGTAAGAATATTTTTACAGTGCAGTTTCATCCGGAAGCCTGCGCAGGACCACAGGATACAGCGTACCTTTTTGACAGATTTATGGATATGATGAAGAAGGAGGACTAAGAACATGCCAAAGATTGAGAGTATTAAGAAAGTTTTAGTTATAGGTTCTGGTCCAATCATCATTGGTCAGGCAGCAGAATTCGATTATGCCGGAACACAGGCGTGCCGTTCTCTTAAGGAAGAGGGAATTGAAGTAGTACTGGTTAACTCTAATCCTGCTACAATTATGACAGATAAAGATATTGCTGACGAGGTTTATATTGAGCCTCTTACAGTTGAAGCATTGAAGCAGATTATTATTAAGGAAAAGCCTGACAGTATTCTTCCTACTCTTGGAGGACAGGCAGGACTTAACCTTGCAATGGAGATTGCAGAGACGGGTTTCCTTGAAGAACACAATGTTAAGCTTATAGGTACAACAGCTCTTACTATCAAGAAAGCTGAAGACCGTCTCATGTTTAAAGAAACTATGGAGAAGATTGGAGAGCCATGCGCACCGTCACTTGTTGTTAATAATATTGAGGACGGAGAAGCATTTGCATCAAAGATTGGATATCCGGTAGTTTTAAGACCTGCATATACACTTGGTGGAAGTGGCGGTGGAATTGCCAATAATGTTCAGGAATTAAGAGAAATCCTTGAGAATGGTCTCAGACTTTCAAGAGTCGGGGAAGTTCTGGTTGAGAGATGTATCGCTGGATGGAAGGAAATTGAGTACGAAGTAATGCGTGACAGTAACGGAACATGTATTACTATCTGTAACATGGAGAACATTGACCCTGTTGGTGTTCACACAGGTGACAGTATTGTAGTTGCTCCTTCACAGACTCTCTCTGATAAAGAATACCAGATGTTAAGAACATCTGCTCTTAAAATTATCGACGAGCTTGGTATTACTGGAGGATGTAATGTACAGTATGCACTTCATCCGGAAAGTTTCGAATATTGTGTAATTGAGGTTAATCCTCGAGTAAGCCGTTCTTCAGCTCTTGCTTCTAAGGCTACGGGTTATCCTATCGCCAAGGTTGCGGCTAAGATTGCTCTGGGATATACTCTTGACGAGATTAAAAATGCTGTAACAGGAAAGACATTTGCGAGCTTTGAGCCTGCATTGGATTATTGTGTTGTCAAGATTCCAAGACTTCCATTTGATAAGTTTATCTCTGCCAAGAGAACACTTACGACCCAGATGAAGGCTACAGGTGAGGTTATGAGTATCTCTGATAACTTCGAGGGTGGTCTTATGAAGGCTATCCGCTCTCTTGAACAGCATGTAGACAGCCTTATGTCTTATGATTTCAGTAATCTTACAGATGAGGAACTTCTCGAAGAGCTTGCCATAGTTGATGACAGAAGAATCTGGAAGATAGCTGAAGGTTTAAGAAGGCATATTTCTGCAGCTAAGATGCATGACATAACCAAGATAGATTTATGGTTTATAGATAAGCTTCAGATTATTGTTGATATGGAGAATGCTCTTAAGAGAGGCCCTCTCACAGAGAGTCTTTTAAGAGAGGCTAAGAGAATTGAATTTCCTGATAATGTTATCGGTGAGCTCACAGGACATACTGAGAGAGAAATCAAGGAGTTAAGAGACAAGTATAATATTCATGCAGCATTTAAGATGGTTGATACCTGTGCCGCAGAGTTTGCAGCAACAACGCCATATTACTATTCAGTTTACGGAAGTGAGAATGAGGCTGTTGAGACAAAGGACAGAAAGAAGGTACTTGTTCTCGGTTCAGGTCCGATAAGAATCGGACAGGGAATTGAATTTGATTTCTGCTCTGTACATTGTACATGGGCATTTAAGGAAGAAGGCTTTGAAACAATTATAATTAACAACAATCCGGAGACAGTTTCAACTGACTTTGATATTGCGGACAAGCTTTATTTTGAACCGCTTACTGCCGAGGATGTTGAGTCTATAGTGGAATTTGAAAAGCCGGATGGTGCAGTTGTCCAGTTTGGTGGACAGACAGCTATTAAGCTTACTGAAGCACTTATGAAGATGGGAGTACCAATTCTTGGAACTAAGGCTGAGGATGTAGATGCAGCAGAGGACAGAGAGCTCTTTGATGAGATTCTTGAACAGACACAGATTCCAAGAGCTAAGGGTCAGACAGTATTTACTGTAGAGGAGGCTCTTAAGGCAGCTAATGAGCTGGGATATCCTGTACTTGTAAGACCTTCATATGTACTTGGAGGTCAGGGTATGCAGATTGCTGTTTCTGATGAGGATGTTGTTGAATTTATGAATATCATTAACAGAATCAAGCAGGATCATCCAATTCTTGTAGATAAGTACCTTATGGGTAAGGAGATTGAGGTAGACGCTGTATGTGATGGTCAGGATATTCTTATTCCAGGTATCATGGAGCATATTGAGAGAGCCGGTATACATTCCGGAGACAGTATTTCAGTATATCCAGCCAAGTCAATCTCTCCTAAGATTGTAGATATGATTGAAGATTATACAGGAAGACTTGCAAGAGCACTTCATGTAAAGGGTATGATTAATATCCAGTTCATTGTTTATAATGATCAGGTATATGTAATTGAGGTTAACCCTCGTTCAAGCCGAACAGTACCATATATAAGCAAGGTTACAGGAATTCCTATTGTCAAGCTTGCAACCAAGGTTATCACAGGAAGTACAATAAGAGAATTAGGATATGAACCGGGGCTTCAGAAAGCAGCAGATTACTATGCTATCAAGATGCCTGTATTCTCCTTTGAGAAAATCAGAGGAGCCGATATAAGCCTTGGACCTGAGATGAAGTCTACAGGTGAGTGTCTTGGAATATCACAGAGCTTTGATGAGGCACTTTATAAAGCCTTTGAGGGAGCCGGAATAAGGCTTCCAAAGCATAAGCAGATTATTATGACTCTTGCAGATAAGGATAAGCAGGATGGAGTAGATATAGCACAGAGATTTGAGGCTCTCGGATATAAGATATATGCTTCAAGAGGAACAGCTAAGGTTCTCAAGGAGAATGGAGTACATGCTATTCAGGTTAATAAGATCGGGCAGGAAGCGCCTACATTATTAGATCTTATATTGGAGCATAAGATAGACCTTGTAATCGATACTCCGGAAAATGGTATTGAGAGGGCTAAGGATGGATTCTTAATCAGAAGATATGCTATTGAGACAGGCGTTCACTGCCTTACAAGTCTTGATACAGCCCATGCACTTATTTCAAGTCTTGAGCATGCATTTAACAATAAGAAGTTATCTATTGTTGATATTGCTCAGATTGACAACAGAGGTAATAATTAATAATTATTGTATAAGGGGTATCGCCGTTCTGGCGGTACCCCTTAATTTCAGATGAGCCTTGAGAGAATAGACCATTATATGACCGAAGCAGAATTAAAATCAGAATTCGGTGAAAAAGGATGGAAACAGCTTCCGCATACTGTGGTTAAAAGACATCACTTTACACAGGCCAGGATAACTGTTGACGAGCACCATATCGGTGTATATGCAGATAAAGAAGACGGACATATGAAACGTGCACCACATCCAAAGGGATTACTGCCATCAAGTCCTGTAACACCATCACTTGCAGCTGCCGTCATGAATGGCAAATATGTAAATGCTGTACCTTTATACAGGCTTGAAAAAGAATTTGAGAGGTATGGTCTTGCCATAACACGCCAGAACATGGCTAACTGGATGATACGCCTTGCAGATGAATATCTTGGAGTAATGTATGATTATCTTCATCCAAAGCTTTATGGTTTTCATTTAATCCAGGCAGATGAAACTCCCGTGCTTGTAAACAAAGACGGCAGACCAGCCGGTTCAAAAAGTTATATGTGGGTATACCGTTCAGGATATACGTATTCAGATGGACAGATAGTCCTGTATGAATACCAGAGAACAAGAAATGCTTTACATCCAAGGCATACAGGTAATCTATCGTGAAGAGGATAAGCTGAAAGAACTTAAGCCGAAAGACAGACTTAAACAGCGTCAGGTGGTAATAAAGCCACTAGTTGATGCTTTATTTGTGTACCTTAAATCAAACGAAAGAAAAGCCAGCACAGCTAAACTGAAACAGGCTGTCACTTATGCACTCAATCAGGAAAAATATCTGAGAGTATTTCTTGAAGATGGAGAAGTGCCAATGGATAACAATGCTTCGGAACGTGCAATCAGGGGATTCTGAATAGGCAAGAAGAACTGGGAAATGATAGACACAATCAATGGTGAAACCTCCTCAGCAATAATATACAGCATAGCAGAAACAGCAAAAGCAAATAACCTAAAACCATACGAGTACTTTTAATATCTGCTTACAGAGATACCGGCACATATGGTGGTAACAATATGGAACGGTTGAGTGGTAAGGTTGTTTGGGTGGTGGAGTAGGGCAATTTAAGAATAATTAAAAATATAATTATTGGTCTTTTGAAATGGCGAGTGGTGTGGTACAATAGATACAGAAATGAGAAGGAGGGATATAATGCCGGAACTTAGTAGATTTGGTGGAATGGTTATCTATATGCTATTTATGGATACGAAACAGCATAATAAACCACATGTACATGTGTATTATGGTGATTATGAGGCAGCCGTTGGAATAGATGGAGAATTATTGGCAGGTTCCCTTCCCAAAAAGCAATTAAAAATGGTAGTCGGATGGTTGGCATTCCATGAAGAGGAAGCATATAAGGCATGGAATTTAGCTGTCAGAGGAGAGCATTTTGATAAAATTGCTCCTATGTAAGGGGGTGCTATTGATGTATATTATTGATGATGTTTGCTATGCGGGTGAATCAGTACCGGATATTAAGGTGAAAGATGCTACAGTGCTAAGAGGCGGTATGCTTTTGATTACGTTTTCCACAGGGGAACAAAGATTATTTGATACTACATTATTGACAGGGTCGGTATTTGAACCCTTAAAAAATGAAAAGACGTTGGCTGATTTCACAATTTTTCATGGCGTCATGACATGGATGAACGGTGAGATTGATATTGCACCGGAAACTATGTATGCAGACAGTTATCCATACACATCCAAGAATGTAAGTGTTGCGGTGGGATAGGAAGAGATAATGTTAAATACCGATTTGACTGCACTCTCAGGTGGAAACCTGGGAGTGTTTTTTGCATAATAGAAAATGAAGAAAAAATGTGATTCAAAAGCAGTGGAAGAAAGCTCAAAGAGATTAGGTTGAACGATACACCATTTTTGGAGGGGCGTTCAACTATCTGAAAAGCTGTAAGTTTTGTCTCCGGATTTATAGTCTCAACCATATGTTTTCACCTCATTTACAAAAGATATCTGTTTTTATAACTGCAGAAATACTGCAAATTTCGTCCATAACATATAGATATATGACGACATATGTCAAAATATTAACCCCCAAAAAGACCATCCCACGACTTAAAACACAAAATCACATAAAACAACATCCTAAACACACAAAATAATTAAAAAAGGCTTTCAAAAATGACCATATCTTGACAATTTATACGCCCATTTGACACGTTTTGATTTTTGGTTTATATTTATGCTATGTAAGATTTGTTAAATATTTATAATATGTTAAATCTGTGAAATATTGGATGTGAAAGGATATGTAATCATGGAACAAAGAAATGATGCTGTTGACGAATATATGCGTAGATTCGGTGCTACCAATGGCAGACACGCAAGTACATTAAAGCCTATTGCAAGAATATTTATTGCAGAAATTGTGCCGAGTGCTATAGGAAATGGGGCAGAAGTTAAATTTGGTTTAGCTAATGATGAATTTACAGTTGATGATATACGTAAAGGAAAAGGATTCATACATCCGAATGTATGCACGATAGCGTGTGATATGAATCGTAAGACGCTTAATAATATTTTGGAAATGAGCAATATGGACGGCGATAGACCGGTATTTAATGGTCGTCTTGTTGGTCCGTTAGGTCAGTATTGGCCTGACATGAATTATATTTCTAAAACTCAGGTTCCTTTTAATGAACAGTTGCACAATATGAATACTGTTAGAATTAAACACGTGCGTAATCAAATGACATATGCACAGCAGGAAGAGCTGTGCAAGAGACAGTATGCCAGTTATGGCTTAGGTGAAGAACCACATAGTCGAAAGATTCCAGAAGTGCCGGAAGAGATAGGAAGTCCAAACGGTAGGCGCTAGAAAAGTTGAATGATAAATGCTATATAAGCTGTCTGTTATGTCAGACAGCTTTTTTATTGTTTCAAAACTTTGTTTATACCTAGCATGAAAAAAGCAGGTATGCATTGCTGCATAACCTGCTCTGATTATGGGTCGTGACCCTGTTGAGCTCGCGAAGCGTGCGAAATATAAACCACCCG
>CAMEVC010000002.1 GCA_945939115.1 uncultured Eubacterium sp. | reverse complement strand
TGCTGGATAGAAAATTTTTATTTTTTTAATTGTCTACTTGACGGGAAGCAGTTCATTTTTCAAAAAGTACGTATGTTGCATCAAAATATATTTTTATTGGGATAGCAGCATATGTTTTTCTTTCATTTAACTATATATGGGGAACTTCATGCACAGCATTTTGTATGGAAGGATATGTACTTAATATAGCTAATGCAATTAAAGGAATTATTGCGCCATTAATAAGTCTTATTATTCTTTCAGCGACAATTGAACTTCCATTATTTATACTACTCGGGAAAGAGAAGGCGCAGAGCATAAAGGTGGGAATATGGCTGATAATAGCATTTATTGCAATTGGTTATGCCATGTTTGGAGATTTTACGTGGCTTAGTGCTCATTTCAATATTGATTCAATTATGAACTTTATTAATACGCATCAGATGGTAGTAGTTCTTATTCAAGGATTATCTCCGGTTATAACCATCGCATTATATTATGGTTCATATCGTGTAACATGTCATTTTGCCGGAAGAAAGGAGGACTAAGTGATGGAAAAATCTTTTGATAAGAAGCTGGAAACCAAAAGACTTATAATCTATCTTTTATTCTCTTTTGGACTAGCGTGGATTATTTTTTTAGTTCCCGTTTTAAAGGGCTTTAAATGGGATGGCTCTAAGCCGGATATGGAAAGCTTTGTAGGTCTCGGAATGCTTGCCCCATTAGCGGCAAATGTAATTGCAAGAATGATTACCAAAGAAGGGTTTGCCATGACTGGTGAGAATTCAATGATGCTTGGAATCAGCTTTAAGAGTAAGAAATGGATGTACTATCTGTTTGCATTATTCATACCATGGCTATACACTGAAATAAGCAATGCATTGACAATTATAGTTTTTCCTGAAGCCTATGATGCTAATCTGTATAAAGCATTTGGAATAGATAAGGGACTTACATATTTTTATCCTGTGATTATTATTATTTCTGCAGTTATATGCTCCTTTGCCGCTCTTGGAGAAGAGGGCGGATGGAGAGCCTATATGATGCCAAAGCTTATAAAACTTATGGGAAAGAAGAAAGCATTTATTCTGGGTGGCGTTATCTGGGGGCTTTGGCATGCGCCGCTTACTTGTATCGGTCATAATTTTGGTACAGATTATCCCGGATTCCCATATCTTGGGATTGCGGTTATGTGCGTATTTTGTATAATTATGGGAATTATCCTCACATTTGTTACTGCCCAAACCGGTTCTATCTGGCCGGCAGCATTTTTACATGCAGTAAATAATAGCCAGCCGAGCGCATTATACTTCTTCACGAATCAGCAAGTGCTAAATGACAGTATGCCAAATCCACTAATTGGCTGGGTATTTCTTCTTATTCCTACTGCTATAATTGCAATAATATGTCTTATTGTGATGTTAAAGAGGGACTGTATCTGCGAGAAATAAGGAAACTATATGGATATTGAATTTAGAAAGTTTACTGATTGTAGCACGTAATCCTTGTAAAGTAATTAGAGGCATTACAGAAGAAGAACAACGTATTGGAGTTTTAAACATGAATGCATGCATAGCAATTCCCAAAGAGGATGATGAACATTTGAGTAATGACAGCTGCTATTTTCATGAAAAATGGAAGTTATATTGAAGCAGACAATGAAATTATGGGAGCTTTAATTGGGAGTTAGTTACAATCCTGCAGGAAGAGGGAAACTGCCATTTGTATGAGAATATGGGGTATTACCAGACAGGAGAAACTGTAGTGGCAAACGAAAGAATGACGTTGGTTGTTTATGTTAAGTAATGCAAATGTGTGAAGGTTTATGCAAAAGAAAAGGAGATAAAGAACGTAAAGCTTATTTTGATGCAAAGACAAAGATTCATTTGATAAACTATATCGAATCAAGGACAGATAATAATAGTGAATTATTTGTTTCTCTGAATAAACCACACAGTAGACTTACTGAAAGTGGTGCAGAAGATTCTTGGGCATGAGCAGATTGATACAACTCTCAGATATGCTATGGTTAATCAAAACAATGTGAAATTGTCTCATAGAAAATATATATCATAAAAGCGTGCGTAATGACAATGTATTGACGCAGAGTGAAAGAAGTGTTATGATGTAGAAAAAGTGGAGGTATGTCTTATGGATACAAATTTGAATGTTGCTATTGCACCAAAGGATTCAACGTTTCAAGTAAGAATAAATTCAGAAATCAAAAGAGCGGTTGAGGATATTTATGCAAAAACCGGAATGACATTGACGGATGCATTTAATACCTTTATACAGCAATCTCTAAATGTTGAAGGTCTTCCTTTTATTGTTACAAAGAATAGCAAAGAAGCGTTGAGGGAACAGGCGGTTGCTATGCTGATGCTTGATTTGAAGCGAGCAGAGGAGCGAGCTGAAATTGAAGGTTGGATTGATGCAGATGATTTGGAACGGGAATTGGGGGTAATTGATTGAAAAAGATAAAATATACTCCTGATGCAGCGGATAAACTACGTGCATTAAAATCGGCAATATCCGGGGAATATGGCGAGGATAAAGCAAAGAAAATTATCAAAAGCATAACAGATACAATAAGAGGGCTTTGTGATTATGAAGAAAAGGGTCCTGAGGTATCGAAAATGTTTGATGTGGTGTCAGATTATCGGTACATATTTGTGTCTAGAAATTATGTGTTTTATAGGATAGAAGATAAATACATTCGAATAATCAATCTTTATCATGAGAAAGAGGATTTTATGTGGCAGTTGTTTGGAATTGATACTACACCTGATAGATTATTGGGATGAATAGAACAGAAGATTTGAAGTTTCCGATGCACTCAAGAGAATTTAATTGATATTTCCTTACATTTGGTATATACTATGTATATACCAAATGTAAGGAGGTTTCCATATGCAAGCACAAGTAAAAGAATGGGGAAATAGTCAAGGAATCAGATTGCCTAAAGAAGTATTGAGAAGTGCAGGAATCTCATTGAATGAGTTTTTGGATGTCACGGTATCAGATGGTGTAATCACTTTAGTGAAATCATTTCGTCATAAAACTTTGGAAGAAAGAGCCGCTGAGTTTGATGGAAAGTTAATGCTTGATGGTGAATATGATTGGGGTGAACCTGTCGGAAGAGAGGTATGGTAATGGAATCTTTACATCAAGGAGATATTCTTAAGATTGAAAAAATAAAACATCCCGTATTGGTGGTTAGTAAGGATTTTTTTAATACGAGTGGTGAAATAATTGGATGTCCAATTATTAGAAATTCTACTCCGGGTCCGCTTCATATATGGATGGCAACAGAAGAAAATGAAGGTTATATACAATGTGAAAAACTTGCATTGTTAGATATGTCTCTTCGCGGTTACAAGAAAGTAGATAGATTGCCAATTTCAGAAATGATTAACGTATCTGATGCTATTCAGGGGATTTTTGAGTACATTTGATGAAAATTCTAATATGAGAAAGATTTGAATTTATCGACTTGTTAATTTCCAATTTTTAGTGATAGGGAGATACACAATGAATGGTTTGATTACAAAGATGTTTAGCGCGTGTATTGTAGTAGCAATGGTAATATACCGGATTGTTTATGAAAGAAATACAAGAAAGCGAAAAAACAGGAATTACAGCGGGATGACTATTTATTTGCGAAAGAAAACAATTTGCCATTACATATAAATTGGAATGAGATAAATGACTTTTTGTTAGATTCCGAATATGGTGTAAATATGCCAATGGAGAAATGGTTTATGTTGGATACAAAATACGCTGGTTTGTCAGAAAAAGTACGGAAGAATATATATGACCAATTTGTTAAGATATATGAAAGAAAAATTAAAATACAAATTTCAGCTTTGTGAAAGTTGAAAGCACGTGATTATTTGAATTTTATTAAGGAGATACCGTATGATTTTTCATTATGCAGGAAAGTATGACGGAGATGAAAGTAAACTTCCCCAAAAAGAACATCACCCTCATGCAGTACAATTTAAGGAATTAGAAGATACAAAAAAATTGTCATTGATTGCAAATATTGGGGGTGTGTTAACAATGGTTTTACTGGCAATTCCATTCTTGTTACTTGGAATAAAATATATTCCTGATAATGCAATATGGATGATGATAGGTGGCGTTTGTGGTGGATTGTCTTTATTGCCACATGAATTGTTACATGCGATATGTTATAAAGAAGATGTTTATATGTATAATGACTTGGCGCATGGTTTGATGTTCGTGGTAGGAACAGAAGACATGAGTAAAGGACATTTTATTTTTATGTGCTTGTGTCCTAATCTTATACTTGGAATTATACCATATATTGTATTTTTGATATTTCCACATTTCGTAGGATTAGGCTTGTTTGGAATTATTTGCATTGGAATGGGATTTGGAGATTATTTAAATGTTTACAACGCAATAAAGCAAATGCCCCCAAATTCTAAAACATATTTGTGTGGAATGCATTCTTATTGGTATTTGTAAGAATGCCAAACTTTAATGACATCATCAATGACATTGCAGAAGTATTAAATGCATCGCAGTTGCAGAAACTTTAGAAGGGTGTTCTGACAAAACAATACGCTATTATAGGTGTAATATCGAAAAAATGTTGGAAACAATGAACGTTTCCGTAATAAAGATTATTCAATTTTACCTGTGTTGACTGTTGCCCTGTGACAATTGGCGAAAATGTATTTTTGGCCCTAATGTTTCGCTTCTTACGCCTATACATCCGCTTCGATGGCAGGACAGAAATCAGTATGTAAAGCAGGACGGCATTCCTACCGATAAAGAATACGCTAAACCAATTACTATTGGCAATAACTGCTGGATTGCAGGAAATGTCACTATATGCGGAGGAGTTACTATCGGTGATGGTTGTGTTATCGGTGCGGGAAGTGTAGTTACAAGAGATATTCCACCCAATTCGCTTGCAGTGGGAGTGCCATGCCATGTAGTTCGTGAAATAACAGAAGCCGATTCATTGGAGAATCATCCTGAACTATTCGGAGATAGAGCACTTCAGCTCAGCAACCCTTCAACGAGCATTTTACGATAGCTGCTATCAAAATAACACCAAATAATAAAACAGCGCGAAAATATGTTCCTTTCGCGCTGTCTTTGCTTACAATAGTTTAATATTGATTATACTGTAAAGCTTGTATCTTAGCTAAAGTATCTCTTTAAGAGACCTTCGAATGCCTTACCGTGTCTAGCTTCGTCGCGAGCCATCTCATGAACTGTATCATGGATTGCGTCAAGGTTTGCAGCCTTAGCTCTCTTAGCAAGGTCAGTCTTGCCTGCTGTGGCGCCGTTCTCAGCGTCAACTCTCATCTCAAGGTTCTTCTTAGTGCTGTCTGTTACAACTTCGCCAAGAAGCTCTGCAAACTTAGCTGCGTGCTCAGCCTCTTCCCAGGCAGCCTTCTCATAGTAGAGACCTACTTCAGGATAACCCTCTCTGTGAGCAACTCTTGCCATAGCAAGGTACATACCAACCTCTGTGCATTCACCTTCAAAGTTAGCTCTTAAATCAGCAACGATATCCTCGCTTACACCCTTAGCTACGCCGATAACATGCTCTGCAGCCCATTCTCTTTCACCGCCCTGAGCCTTAAACTTATCAGCAGGTGCCTTACATACTGGACATGAGAAATCTGCTGGAAGAGAATCTCCTTCGTAAACATAACCACAAACTGTACATACATACTTCATAATAATACAAATCTCCTTTCTTTTATAAAAATAACAGGCAAGTGCCTGAATTTAACAATTGTGAACCTCGATGAAATATTGTTTAAATAATTTCATTAGTTCGCAAGTAGAATATAGCACACAAAATATTAATGTGTCAAGGAAAAACAGTAATCGTTCCTGATTTTAAGAAATACAATTGTCGCATAATCCATAAAAACATACAGAGCCAGCGTCAATGCGGCCTGGAAAATATGATGAAACATCTTGTTCCAGAGTGTCAAGCATCTGATTAGCCGGACCCTCAATATCAATTAAGCATTTGCATTTCCTGCATTGAAAATGCAGATGAGGTCTTGTATTAGCGTCAAAATGTACATATCCGTCCTCACATGGAACAGTGACGGCTTCACCGTGTTCAACAAGGAAAGACAGATTTCTGTAGACAGTTCCAAGACTTATTTTAGGGAATTCTTTACGCACATATGAGTATACAACATCGGCAGTGGGGTGGTCCTTTCGCGACATGAGAAACGCTTTAACAGCATCTCTTTGTCTACTGTGTTTAACAGTTCCCATCAAATCACCTCCTGAATATTATTTACTATTATCTTTAATTAAATTCATGATTTTGTCAATAGAATCTTGTTGTTCGCTTTTCTCCATATTAAGAATATACTGGTGTCTGTTTGCATAAAGCTCTTTAACAGCAGCAAGAAGAGTCTCACTGGTCATATCTTCCTCGGATAGAACCATTGAATAACCATGTTCCTTAAAAGAGTTAGCATTCAGTATCTGGTCGCCACGGCTTGCATTAGCTGAAAGAGGAATGAGCAGATTAGGTTTCTTGAGTGCGAGAAGTTCACATATTGCGTTGGCTCCGGCACGGGAAATAACGATGGAACTTATGGCAAAGAGGTCGCGCATCTGCTCGCTGATGTATTCGAACTGGATATAACCTGGAGTTCCATTAAGAGAGTCATCAACCTTGCCCTTTCCACACAGGTGTACAACCTGAAATTCCTTAAGAAGCACAGGTAAAATGCTTCTTACAGCTTCATTAACATGAACAGCACCTGTACTTCCGCCGACTACCAGTATAATTGGTTTGTCAGTTGTGAAGTTGCACAGGTCAAGACCGGCGGCTTTATTCCCAAGAAGAAGTTCCTGCCTTATAGGAGAGCCGGTAAGTACAGCCTTGCCCTCAGGAAGGTATTTCATGGTTTCAGGGAAATTGCAGCATATTTTAGTTGCTTTTCTCATTGCAATTCTGTTGGCAAGTCCCGGTGTCATATCAGATTCGTGTATGATTACAGGAATCTTGCGGCTTGCAGCTGCTAAAACAACAGGGACAGACACAAAGCCTCCCTTGGAGAATACAATGTCCGGTTTGATTCTTCTCATGAGACCTTTTGCCTGAAAGAGTCCGCGGAGCACACGGAATGGGTCAGTAAGATTCTTAAGACTGCGGTATCTTCTTAATTTACCAGAGGAAATTCCATAATATGTGATACCAAGATCTTCAATAAGAGTCTTTTCAATACCGGTATAAGAGCCGATATAGAAAACCTCATAGCCAGCTTCCTTAAGGCTTGGAAGCAGAGCAATATTAGGTGTTACATGTCCGGCAGTTCCGCCACCGGTAAGTACAATTCTTTTCATAGGTCATTCTCCTGAAAATATTATAAATATGTCCGATTTATTCAAAAATGTATTACGAAATTACATTTTGTGAAGAAATCTTTCTTTAAAGCTGCAGTGCTGGCATAGGGGTTCAACAGCTGTTTTGCGCTTGAAACCCTCCATGAAAGCAATGCTTCGTGGAAGCTTCAGTATGTCCTCCAGGGTCATGTCAAATATATTGCCCAGAGCCATAACACCGTTACCATCAAGACAGCATGGAACTACGGTTCCGTCACAGAGTATCGCAATGTGATGCCTCAGTCCCTGACAGAATCCCCGGTCATTGCAGTATGAGCTGTTAAGGTCGGGCCATTCGAAGGGCTGTTGTACATTGACATAGAGATGTCTCTTTATTGTGCAGTTCTTATCTCCGAAAAGCAGTGGATCCTTCCTGGTGTTCCACAGTCGGAGTGAAATCTCTGTGTCTGTCTTGGCAAGCAGAGTTTCACAGGCTTCAAACAGATTGTGAATGTATGTGTCCATATCAATGCAGTCGTTGTCATCCGCACTGTGAAGTGAAACATTTATCTGATGTACAGGATGTGCAAGCAATGTCGGCAGTTTTTCTCTAATCAAAGTTGCGTTAGTCGTCAGATTCACAGTTATACCGCTGTCTTCACATATCTTAAGAATCTGTGTAAGCTGTGGATGAAGCAGCGGTTCGCCCTTGACATGCAGATAAATGTAATTGGTATAATGTCTGATTCTTTCAATGACTGTAGAAAATTCATCTACACTCATAAAATATGGTTCGCGCAGGGTTTCCTGACAAAAGGAGCAGTGCAGATTACAACTGTTGGTTATCTCGACATATACTCTCTTAAAGCGTGCTACACTATTCATGGGAATTCTTATATTCCTTTAAAGCTTTTGCAAGCTGGTCAGGACAGGATGTGCTCTTATAACCACATCTAATGCCGTCAATGCGGCTGATGGCATCATCTATACCCATACCCTCAATAAGAGCAGCAACTCCCTGTGTATTGCCGGAGCATCCGCCAATGAAGCGGACATTGGAAACCTTTCCGTCAATAACATCAAAATCTATTGCCTGTGAGCATACGCCCGAAGTTTTGTATCGCATATAAATTCTCCTCGTGAAATAATATAGTTTGAAATATATAATAAATATTTAACTATAGTATAACACTTTTGCTTACTCTGAAAAAGCAGAAGTTGTTTTATTACAGATGTTCAATTATAATATATGCAGTTTTTAACATATTTTGCTCTTGGGCAGAACGGATGGGAGGATTTATGATTGGTATAATTGGCGCTATGGATGAAGAGGTTGAGCAGCTTGTTGAAGTTATGGATATTGAGCGGGAGGAAACCAAAGCTACCATGACATTTAAAGCAGGAAAGCTTTCTGGCAAGGATGTGGTTATTGTGAGAAGTGGTATTGGAAAAGTAAATGCTGCTGCATGTACACAGATTCTTGTGGATGATTTTAATGCGGATTACATTATTAATACTGGAATTGCAGGTTCCCTCAAGGCTGAAATTGATATCGCGGATGTGGTGATTTCATCAGATGTTCTTCACCACGATATGGATGCAACAGGATTTGGATATCCTCTTGGACAGATTCCGAGAATGGACACGCTCTCATTTGCAGCAGATGAAAGACTTATAAAGCTTGCCGGTGAGGCTTGTAAAAATGTGGTTCCTGAAATCGGAGTTCATATAGGCCGGGTTGTAAGTGGAGACCAGTTTATATCAGACAAGGCTGTTAAGGAGAGAATAAGCGGCAATTTTGAGGGATTGTGTACAGAGATGGAAGGCGCAGCCATAGCGCAGGTCGCATACCTTAATAAAGTTCCATTTGTAATATTAAGAACCATATCAGATAAGGCTGACAACAGCGCAACAATGGATTATCCGGCATTTGAAAAGCTCGCAATTGCTAACAATGTCAAGGTTATGAAGGAGCTTGTCGCAAATATTTAACCAGACGATGGTTCGACAATATCTGCTGTAATTAAGATGTATAATGCGGTAGTATTCAATGTCTTTTGGGAGGTTTGTATGCAGACTGTATTAATAGCAATCAGAAATTATGCAGATGATGACAGCGACAATGTCGACATACATAGCAGGCTGACTGTAAAACCATTTAAGAAAATGAAAGGCGCAGGACGACTTTTTTTACTAAAAAATGTAGACAGGGAGCTTGTGAAATTAAATAAACAGTACAGGGAAATTATTAAAAATGTACGATAGACAGGCCTATAAGAAAGGCTGAAACGGAGGATTATTATGAAGATACTTATGTTGGAAACTATGACATATGGAGATGATATTTCGCTTGAGCAGTTTAACAAGCTTGGCGAGGTTGTGACATACAGCTTAAGTTCTTACGAGGAAGCTGTTGCAAGAATGAAAGAGCATAATCCTGATATCGTTATTATTAATAAAACAAATATGAATGCAGAGTGTATGGCGGCTGCGCCTAATCTTAAGATGGTTGCAGAGGCAGCCACAGGCTATAACAATATTGACACAGAATATGCCAAAGCGCATGGAATAAGAGTGGCCAATGTTGCCGGATATTCAACCCAGTCAGTTATACAGCATACATTTGCACTTGCATTCTATCTTGTCGAGAAGATGAGATATTATGATGATTTCGTAAAGAGCGGCGAGTATGCCAAATGGCCTTGCTTCTCGCATTTTGCAAATGTATTCCATGAATTGGCAGGAAAGACATGGGGAATTGTCGGACTTGGCAATATAGGAAGAGGCGTTGCTAAGATTGCGGCGGACTTCGGCTGTAATGTAATATATTATTCAGCAAGCGGACAAAGCTATGATGTGCCATACGAAAGATTCGAACTTGATGAATTTTTGAAGAAATCGGACATTGTGTCAATTCATGCGCCGCTTAATAAGTATACAGATAATCTGTTTAATTATGAGACACTTAAGAAGATGAAGAACAGTGCTGTTCTTCTGAATCTTGGACGCGGCCCGATTGTTAATGATGCAGACCTTGTAAGAGCGCTTAACGAAGGCGTGATTGCAGCGGCAGGACTTGATGTAATAACTACCGAGCCGGTTGCCAAGGACAATCCACTTCTTACAATCAAGGACAGCAACAAGCTTATCGTTACTCCTCATGTTGCATGGGCGACATACGAGGCGAGAACCCGCCTGATGGACGAGATATACCTTAATATCAAGGCATTTATGGCTGGGGAAGAGCGAAATGTTATTGTTTAATATGTTGTAATAAATTATATATGTGATAGATGCGGATTCTGGCTGGAGTCCGCATTTTTTAAGTTTGCGCGCCATGGGCGCGCTCTAACGGGTGTAAGTCCCGAACATGACCGGATAGTGGGAAATGTAACACAAAATAATCCAAATTTAAAATTTTAGATAAATTGGTTGACAACTGTAAAACAAAGTGTTATTCTAAGGTTGACAGATGTAGAACGGAAGGGGGAATAACGATGACTTTAAATAAGAGCGAATGGTCAATTATGGAGAAGCTATGGGAGCAGCCTTATACTATGATGCAGTTGTTTCACATGCTCGAAGAGGAGACTGGCTGGAGCAAAAGTACAGTTGTCACAATGCTTGGAAGAATGGTAGACAAAGGGCTGATTGCTTACAGTGAAGGTGGCAGAGCGAGAGAATATTATCCGCTGGTTAAGAAAGAAGATGTGGCATTGTCAGAGACAAAGAGCCTAATTGACAGAGTGTTTAAGGGTTCGGTCAATATGATGATGAGCACTCTTGTAAAATCTAACGAACTTAGCAAAGATGAGATTAATGAGTTACAGGCTATATTGAAAAAGGCAGGTGAGAAAGTTGATTAATGTAGTTATAACATCAAGCATAATGATTGTTGTAGTAATGCTTTTGCGAAAACTTTTTGGCAGCAGGGTAAAGAGCGGAGTAATGTGTGTATTGTGGGCGTTAGTTGCCATGCGGCTTTTAATACCTGTGCAGTTATTTGGAAATGTTGTAAATGTGGCTGATTATCTGACTGAAAATGTTAAGAATTTTCAAGGAAGAGGCGTAACGACTGAAGGACAGCTGGAATCTGACAGAATATTCGATTCGCAGTCTGGTGATGATATGCAGGCAGAAAGTGGAGTGCAGTCTGGCGGCAGTATGCTGGTGGGAAGTAGTGTGCAGCAAGACGGCAGTGTGAAGTTGGAAGACGGTGCGCAGACGGACAGTAGAACACAGGTTGGAAGCGGCGAGGTGTCATATGGCAATGCACAGTCAGATAAGAATATGCATATTGTGAGTTTTATACGAGTCATATGGCTGGTTGGCATAGTACTTATGTTTGTTGTCGTAATTGTCAGTAATCTCATATTTACAGGCAGACTTATGTCATCAAGGAAGTTATCAGGTAAAAGCGGCAGAATTAACATTTATAATACTGATGTTGTGGATTCAGCCTGTCTGCATGGTATAGTCCGTCCTGCTGTTTATGTTAATAATAATGCAGGGGACAATGAATTTATAATAAGGCATGAGCTGACGCACTACAGGCACAGAGATAACTGGTGGGTATTAGTGAGAATGTTGTGTGTATGTATATACTGGTTTAACCCGCTTGTGTGGCTGGCAGCACATTTTCACAAAGAGGATTGTGAGCTATTCTGTGATGAAGCGGTTATAAGAAACTGCGGTGTGAGCGAGAGACAGAAATATGGTGAGGTACTGTTAAATGCTGCCGCCAGACGTTCCGGCAGATTATCGGATATGTATCTTTTGTCAGGGACATCTTCTGGTTACCGCGAACTTAAGAAGCGGATTGAAAGAATTGCCGGCAGAAAGAAAACATACAATAGCGTAGCATTTGTACTGATAGTGACAGTTGCGGCTGTTACTGTTCTGGCATTTGGGGGTGGAAGTGTTAAAGGCAGCAACGAAAATTTGCCAGACAGCGGAATTGAGGCTGATGCTCACAATCAGAATAGTAATGATAAAATGCAGAATTACCTCGTCACGGAATATAAATACGACCTGACACATGATGGTGTTGATGATGTTGTGTCGATGGAAATATACGGATATGCCGAGGACATCAGCAATGTCAAAGAGGCACTTAAGGACACGAGAAAATATGTCACGGTGACGGTGAAAGATGGTGTTACAGGGCAGAATTTGTATACAAAGGAAGTTGGAAACAGCCATTCGTTAAATGGATTTGTTTCGATAGTCTCAGAGAATGGAAATTATTATATCATGGACGGAATAAAAGGTGTATGGCAGGGTGATGGGCTTGAAATGTTCACGGTGTATGATTTATCTTCAGGTGCGAAAAATGTTGTAGATGAGTGTAAAGTTGATTATTATGCTTCAGAAGAATCAGCGGAAAGGGCAGAAAGCCGCGGTCAGGCGCTTGTTTCACAGCAGGAAGCTGATGAAATATATAATGGCAGGATTGCAAGGTGGAATGATGGTGCGGTTGTGCTGGTTGAATGTATAAATTAAAGAAAGGGGGAGTGTTGTTATATAATGTTGTAGCAAAAAATGAGGTTCTTGAAGATGAACCGGCAATTGCCACTGATGACATAACATCATGCCCTCATGCCCCCTAATCTTCCTCGATGACTTGAATTTCCATGTAAGCAAAATCTATGTCTTCAATAAAATTGTCTTTGGTAAAACGGACTTTGGAATGTCTCTGGAAATCAGTTATGTTAGATTCGAGCCAGATTGGTTCACCAAGGTCGAATTCATAACATGCATCATGAATGGCAGCATATATTTTGCGGGTTCTGTTAAGAGCAGGATCCGCATTTTTAATAACTGTGTCTTTGATCAAATGTTGTTTATCGTCAAAAATCTTACACCACATACGAAACATAATTAGAAATCCTCACTGTCTATAACAATTGTGAATGGCCCATCGTTCTCAAGACTCACTTTCATGTCTGCGCCGAATCTTCCGGTTTCAACCTTAGGAACGCGCTCGCGGCACAGGGCGACAAACTGCTCGTAGAGTGAATTAGCCATATCCGGAGCTCCGGCATTGATAAAACTTGGACGGTTTCCCTTTCGGCAGTCTGCGTAGAGAGTAAACTGGCTTACAATCAGTAGTTCACCCTTAACATCCTCTAAAGAAAGATTAGTCTTGTCATTCTCATCCTGAAAAATGCGCATTTTAATAATCTTGTCTACATATTTTGGAAGCATGTCAGGGGTATCCTGCTGACCTGCACCGAAGAAGATAAGAAGACCGTGTCTGATACTGCCAACAATCTCACTGTCTATTTTAACATCTGCGTAATTAACGCGCTGAATAACAAACTTCATAAATCCTCCCAAGGCTCCTTTAAATAATTTCATTTATATGTGAATAACTGAATATTATACGTTTGGTTAAAATGTGTCAACATACCAATGACAAGGATTACAAATAATGATACACTTTGTATAGATTAATATGACAGGAGGAATAGGGGCATGGTTAGGAATATTTTAGCAGGACAGTCGGGTGGGCCGACAGCAGTCATTAATTCATCTCTATATGGTGTCATTGAGGCCGGGCTTAAGAATAAGGATAAGATAGGAACCGTGTATGGAATGGTACATGGAATCGAGGGCTTTCTGTCCGGAAATGTAATTAATTTATCAGAACTTGCTGATAACGAGCCGGTCGAGAGATTGAAGACAACTCCGGGTTCTTTTCTCGGAAGCTGCAGATTCAGGCTGCCGGAGGATTTGAAAGCTGTGGCATATGACAAGCTTTTTGAGAAATTCGAGGAAATGAATATAGGATATGTATTCTATATAGGCGGAAATGATTCGATGGACACCGTATCAAAGTTATCCAGAGCTGCAGAATTGAAGAAATCGGACATTAGATTTATTGGCATACCTAAGACAATTGACAATGACCTGGTACTAACGGATCACACACCGGGATATGGCTCTACTGCGAAATATGTAGCTTCAACACTTAAAGAAATTATACTTGATGCAACATGTTATTCGCATCCGGCGGTTACAATAGTTGAAATGATGGGACGGCATGCAGGCTGGGTAACGGCTGCATCAGTACTTGCAAGAACCGAATACAGCAGGAATCCATATCTGATATATATGCCGGAATGTGCATTTGATATGGAGGAATTCAAGAAATCCCTAAAGGAGGCTCTTGAGAAGGAGAGTTCGGTAATTGTCTGTGTTTCGGAGGGAATAGCTGATAAAGAGGGTACATTTATTTGCGAGTACTCAGATGAGGCGGTAGTGGACGGATTCGGACACAAGATGCTGACCGGATGTGGAAAGGTCTTAGAAAATGTGGTGAAAAAAGAATTTGGCATCAAATGCCGGAGTATAGAACTCAATCTCCCACAGAGATGTTCAGCGCTGCTTTCTTCTGCAACGGATATAGAGGAGGCACAGAAAGCCGGGGAGACTGCGGTTAAGGCTGCACTTGATGGCGAGACAGGAAAGATGGTCGCATTTATAAGACAGGACAAGTCTGATGGTTATTCGATAAGCTATGAACTTGCGGATGTAAATATGATATGCAACAAGGAGAAAAAATTTCCACAGGAGTGGATAATTAATAATGGTACAGACATCGCCGATGCCTATATAGAATATGCAAGACCTCTCATTCAGGGAAGTGTCTTGTCAGAATATTCTGACGGACTTCCGGTGCATATGAAACCTGCATACTGCAGATAAATAAAGGAGACGCCTTAAAGCGTCTCCTTAAATAGTATGTACCGATATTACTATGCATTGATATTAAGATGTCTTGGGAGTCCGTCTACCATGATTGGTGAAAGCTCAGCCTGGATAAGTGGGCGGATATAGTGGATGAGGTCGTCTGTTACGAAATCATCATCTGTAATCCACTCGAGTGGAACTTTCTTTTCAATATTAGCAATCTGGTGAACATCATTAGTTTCTGTTATGCACATATATGGGTCATCAGAAACTCTCTTAAGAACAACAACCTTTCCGGTCTCGCCTTCAAATGCAGCTTTAACAGCAGCACCACCAACATTGTAAGCTTCTGTGATATCAGTGCGGCTTGTCATATGGGCAGCACAGCGCTGAAGTGTTGAGAGCTCAATTGCACGGGTCTTGATTCCGAGTTCTGCACCGAGCTTGTTAGCAAGGAACTTAGCTGAACCGGCAAGCTGCTTGTGGCCAAATGCATCAACAAACTCTACATGGTCTGAAAGTTCAAATACATATCTTCCATCAGCGACTTTAATTCCCTCAGAAATAGCGATTACCATAGAGCGTCCCTTAGCAGCAATCTCTTTAACACGACTCATGAAGCGGTCTATATCAAATATCTTCTCAGGAAGATAGATAAGGTCAACTCCTTCACAATCGTCACTCTTGGCAAGAGCGGCAGCAGCAGTTAACCATCCGGCGTTACGCCCCATAATCTCAACGATTGTAACTGTAGGATAGTCATATACAAGACCATCTCTTATAATCTCTTTCATGGTTGCTGCAATAAACTTGGCAGCAGAACCAAATCCTGGTGTGTGATCTGTAACAGCAAGGTCATTATCAATCGTCTTAGGTACACCCATGAACTTTATATCACTTCCGGTTACGATTGCATAATCAGACAGCTTCTTGATAGTGTCCATTGAATCGTTACCCCCGATATAAAAGAAATACTTGATTTCAAGTTCATCAAGAATCTTAAATATCTTATCAAATGTTTCCTTGTCATCACTTATTTCCGGAAGCTTGTACCGGCATGAACCAAGATAAGACGATGGTGTTCTCTTTAAAAGGTCAATATCCATTGTTGACCCGATTTTCTCAGAAAGGTCTACGTACTGCCTGTCCAGAAGTCCCTTTATTCCGTGCAGCATGCCATAAACTTTCTTGGCTCCTCTGTCAATGGCTGTCTTATACACCCCAGCAAGACTTGAGTTGATGACAGAAGTAGGCCCACCTGACTGCCCAACTATAACATTACCATCCATATTTTGTTCTCCTCCGATCATATTTGCATAATTAATGCATGTTTTTGTAAGGTGATTTTAGCACATTTTACTTAATCATTCAACTTAAAAGTTGGATATATTAATATTTATGCGGCAGGACAAGCATTTATGTAAGTAAGTGTAAAGCTGTCTGTTGCAGATGACTTTTTTGTTGTATAATAGAAGGGCAGTTGTCAGAAAACAGGCAGTTGCACAAAAGTTACCGGAAAAGGATGATAATATGTCAGTAAAGATTAATTCATATAAGGCAAAAAGCTTAAGGCCTATATATAAGGCAAGGATAAAGAAGGACAGGTATGCTAATGCATTTGACAGGATATGCAATAAGTTCAAGCGTGGACATATCAGCCAGAATAAGGCTGGCAGACTATATAAAAGGCAGATAAATGACCTGTTTTCAGATGATGTTGTACAGAGTATGAAGAAGTACTCGCACCATGGAGGAACTACGCTTTTTGGTCACAGTGTGCATGTTTCTTACTATAACTATCTGGTGTGTAAGAAGCTGCATCTGGATGAGAAGGCAGGAGCGAGAGCAGGGCTTCTGCATGACCTTTTTCTTTACGACTGGCACAAGTACACACCTAAGAAGGGAGAGAGGCTGCATGGATTTGAGCATCCTACCAAGGCACTTAAGAATGCAGGCAAATATTTTAATATTACAGAAAAAGAGGGGGATATGATTGCAAAGCATATGTTTCCGCTTACAATCACACCACCTAAGTATAAGGAAACATTTGTTATTGTGATGGTAGATAAGTTCTGCAGCTTTAATGAGGTGCTGGATGATTTTATACACAGGAAATTCTGTGGTGCCAAAGATACGAGAATTAAATGGTTCGGCACAAAGAAGGGAGAGAAAAGATGAAATATCTTAGTCCTGAGCAGAATAAGTTGTTCCTCGGAACAGGAGAGAAGAATAAGGCAGGAGAGGATTTATACGAATTTCTTGAGGCGTATAATCCGGATAAGTACAGGAATCCATGTAATACAGTTGATACGCTGGTATTTACGAAGACCGGGGACTGTGATGTCAGGAGGGTTCTTCTTATCAAAAGGGGGAATCATCCAAGTATAGGTATGTGGGCATGTCCGGGTGGATTTGTTGAATTTAAGGAGAATCTGTATGACGCTGCATTGAGGGAGCTTCGTGAGGAAACAGGACTTCATGATATTCAGGCAGAGCAGCTCAGATCCTATGGTGACTATGACCGTGACCCTAGAACGAGAATTATTACAACTGCATTTGTAGCGCTGATAGAAGAAGGAAGCCAGAGGGCAGAGGCAGGAGATGATGCTAAGGAGGCAGGATGGTTTAGTGTCGCTGATGAGCGCGTCAGCAGAGAAGAAAGGGCTGAGGGAATCAGAGAAGAATATATATTGAAGCTATTCTGTGAGGAGAAGGGTGTCACAATCAATGCCAGAGTTGAGGTGACCGAGCGGAATGGGGTGCTTAAGAACCGCACATACAGAGTAGTTGACGGGGATGGTCTGGCAGCAGACCATGCGGCTATTGTGCTTGAAGGGTATCATCATGTAAAGGAGGCACTGGGGCATGGGAAGTGAGAAAAAGAAAGCCGCTAAAAAACAGACCTGGAAAGCAGGGAATATGCTATACCCGGTTCCGGCGGTTATGGTAAGCTGTAAAAGAACTGATGAAAAACCGAATATTATAACAGTTGCATGGGCGGGGACAATATGTTCTGACCCGGCGATGGTTTCAATTTCAGTAAGAAAAGAAAGATACAGCTATGACATTATTAAAGAAACAGGAGAGTTTGTCATTAACCTTACTACAAGGGAACTTGCTAAAGCGACGGATTACTGCGGGGTGAAGTCCGGACGTGATGTAGATAAGTTTAAACAGATGCATCTTACACCTGCTGCTTCTGTGAAAATATCGGCGCCTGCGATTGCAGAGAGTCCTATTAATATTGAATGCCGTGTAAAACAGGTGATAGAGTTGGGAAGCCATGATATGTTTCTGGCTGAAGTTATGGCAGTTAATGTGGACGAGAGCCTGCTTGATGAAAAGGGAACACTACATTTGTCAGATGCGGATCTTTTGGCATACTCCCATGGAAGATATTATGGGCTGGGAGATTGTATTGGCAAATTCGGATATTCTGTGCAGAAGCCGTCTAAAGGAAAACATTACCAGAAAGACTTGGGTTAATAGGGTTTACAAAATAAAAATGATGTGCTAGTATAAATGTTACAAAAATGTTACAGAGATATTACGAGAAGATAACTATATATTAACACATTGTTTGGAGGAACCTATGGAACGCTTGTCAAGATATGGCAGACGCATGAAGCTTACACTTCTTAAGACTACAACAGTAGCTTGCTTTGTGTGCATTCTGATAATTCCATTTTTAACGAAGACTTTATTTAAAACAGAAGCTAATTATTACAGTATTACTATTAACGGGATAAAGGTTGGCGCTGCCAATACAGAGGAAGAGGTCATTGTGGCGCTGGCATCTGCAAGACAGGAGCTGAGCGCACAGTATGAAGACGTCGTCTATATGGACCCGGATATTGAGATTGTCAAGGAAAAGAAGACAATAGCCAAGAGAATGAGTGCTGAGGAATTGTCCGGTGCAATCTACAGTTGTATGTTTGAAAATGTAATGGATGTAGATTTCAAGATGGCATATACAGTAAGACTTGGTGATTTCGTAGTTACTATGGCAACCAAGGATGATGTAGTGAAGCTTTTTGAGAAGCTCATTGAGAAATATGACCCTAACAATGCATTTTCAGTAAATCTTGATGCTCTGGATGCTGCAACAGGGACCTACACGATTAATATCACAGAGAAAGCAAAGGAAAGCACAGCGGCTGAGATAGTATCTTCGGCAATTAGCGGAACTGCTGTTTCACAGGATGGGGCTACCGTTGCCAATGGAGATGGTCTTATTGGAATTACCTTTGATGAAGAGGTAACTGTGGTTGAGATATCCGGAGATAATGCAGTGACAACATCTGTGGATGAGGCTTATGAGAATATAACTAAGGAACACGCAGAGAAAACAATATATACAGTTGAGGCAGGGGATACGCTCTCAGGAATAGCGCAGAGCCATGGCTTATCATTATCAGAACTGTTAGGACTTAATCCTAATCTCTCAGTGGAAAGTGTAATTGCACCGGGAGATGCAATTATTATTACTGTTCCTAAGTCAGAGATATCTGTCCTTACAAAGTATCAGATGACATATGAAGAGGATTATGAGGCAGAGCCTATTTATCAGGATGATGATATTCATTACAGAGGAACTAATACTGTTATTTCTGAAGGAACGGTGGGACACAGGTCTGTTATTGCAGAAGTGTCTTATTCTAATGGCAATGAAACAGGAAGAACTTACATCAAAGAAACTATAATGACAGAGTCAGTGCCTAAGACTATTGCAGTCGGAACGCTTACTCCGCCAACATATTTAAGACCAATATCAGGCGGTTCTTTTTCATCCGGATATGGATACAGATGGGGCAGCTTCCATAAGGGTGTGGACTGGTATGTTCCGCAGGGAACTACAGTGACAGCCGCGGCTGCCGGAACAGTTACAAGAGCCGGATGGTATGGAGACTATGGATATTGTGTCGACATTACCCATGACAACGGAACTATGACAAGATATGGACATTTAAGTGCTGTCAAGGTTAGTTCCGGACAGAGAGTATCGCAGGGACAAGCAATTGCTGCCTCTGGAAATACAGGATACAGTACAGGTCCACATTTACATTTTGAAATATGGATTGGTGGTTCTCCGGTTAATCCGCTTAATTATGTCAATAAGAATTAATAACATAATGAGTTAATATAAGGCTGCCCTCAGGGACAGCCTTTATTATGTAAAATGTAACTACAGATTTTAGTCTGCATATTATTAAAGTAAGGGGTGTATCTGCCATATTTTTATAAATGTATTTGCAGGCAAAATCTTTACAAATCAAAGTTCTGTGATATACTTTATAAGATATGACTATTATGTTTAGAGGTGCTATATGGAACAATATGTTGTCAAGGGTGGGATTCCACTCAAGGGAAAAGTTTCCATTGGTGGTGCTAAGAATGCGGCTTTAGGCATTCTTGCAGCAGCAATTATGACAGATGATACTGTAACAATTGAAAATGTACCTAATGTTAGAGACACAAGAGTTTTACTTCAGGCAATAGAGGGAATTGGGGCAAAGGTTAAGTATGTTTACAACAATTCTGTTCAGATAAATGGTGGTTCAATCTGTGATACCAATGTAGAATATGATTATATTAAGAAGATAAGAGCATCTTATTATCTTTTAGGTGCGTTATTGGGCAAGTATAACGAGGCGCATGTTGCACTCCCGGGTGGGTGTAATATTGGAAGCCGTCCGATAGACCAGCACATTAAGGGATTTAAGGCACTTGGTGCGGATGTTAATATCGATTGTGGTGTTGTTCACGCAAAGGCTGATAAGCTTACAGGCGCACATGTTTATTTCGACGTAGTAACAGTTGGAGCAACTATTAATCTTATGATGGCTTCATGCATGGCAGAGGGAGATACTATCCTTGAAAATGCGGCAAAGGAACCTCATATTGTTGATGTAGCTAACTTCCTTAACGCCATGGGTGCTAATATTAAGGGCGCAGGAACAGATGTTATCCGAATTAAAGGTGTTAAGAGACTCCACGGATGTACTTATTCAATTATTCCGGACCAGATAGAGGCAGGTACATTTATGATGGCTGCCGCAGCTACGCATGGAGATGTAGTTATTCAGGATGTTATTCCTAAACATCTTGAGTCAATATCTGCCAAGCTTATCGAGATGGGATGTAAGATTGAGGAGGGAGACGACTGTCTTCGTGTTATAGGTGAGGGATGTACTCTTAAGAGTACGAATGTCAAGACCCTGCCGTATCCGGGATTTCCTACTGATATGCAGCCACAGATTTCTGTTGTGCTAGCATTAGCTGAAGGCTCAAGCATGGTTACAGAGAGTATATTTGAGAACAGATTCAAATATGTTGATGAATTAGGAAGGATGGGCGCTAAGATTAAGGTCGAAGGTAACACGGCTTATATTGAGGGCGTTAAGAGTTTTTGCGGGGTTCAGTTGTCAGCTCCGGACTTAAGGGCAGGAGCTGCTCTTGTTATTGCTGCACTTGCGGCTGACGGCATCTCTGAGATTGAGGATATTGAGTATATTCAGAGAGGCTATGAGGATTTTGAAGGTAAGCTTGCTAACCTTGGCGCTGTTATTAAGCGCGTTGATTCTGACAGGGAACTCCAGAAGTTTAAACTTAAAATAGGCTGATTTCAGGCTGTGGCGGTGTAGACCGTTGCAGCCAATTTTAGTTTATATTGGAAATTTAGGGTTATTTAATAATTTTAATATATTTGTAATACCACAAATAAGCTTGAATATGGTAGTATTTAGTAGAAAAGGGGTTACAATGAAGTTAAAGAATAAGTTAGTTATTTCTTTCTGTATTATGGTATTTCTGCCGGTAATCTTATGCAGCATGGCGATGGGATGTCTGTATCATATACAGAAGGAAAGTATTGAGAGGACATACGAAGTAGAAGATGGTGCGGTTCTTATCGGGGTATATTCGCCTATAATGATATTTGGAGGAATAACCGATGGAATATACGAGGATATGAAGGTCAAGGTGGAGGAGAACCCTGCACAGTTTGCAGATACCGGGTATCTTGATGAGCTTTCGCAGGAATTATCTGCTAAGCTTTCATGTCTCGTTGTAAGAGTGAATGGACGAATTATCTATAACTCCACAAGTTTACCGGATGCTGATATCAGAAAGATTCTGCCGGAGTACTCTGATACTAAGGAGAATATATCTGATGTGGGAACCTATAAGGGTGGAGAGTACCAGAATCTTATTAAACAGCTTAATTTCAGGGATTCGGAGGGCAACTATTACAGCGTATCTATCGTTACATCGCTGAAGCAGATACTTCCACAGATTAAGGCGTTTATTGTTGAAGTTATCATGGTTATTATTTTTGTTCTTATGATAACGAGTCTGGGACTTACATTGTGGATATACAGTTCAATTGTAAGACCATTGAATAAGCTTAAGTTAGCTACTAATAATATTAAAGAAGGCAATATGGATTTCGAGATGCCGAAGGTTTCTAATAATGAGATTGGGGATGTTTGCCGGGATTTTGAGGATATGAGGGTTATTCTCAAGAATAGCTCTGAAGAGAAACTGAAGTCTGATGTTGAGGAGAAAGAGCTTATAAGAAATATCTCCCACGATCTTAAGACACCGTTGACAGCAATTAAGGGATATGTTGAAGGCCTTCAGGATGGCGTGGCTAATACTCCGGAGAAGCAGGCTAAGTATATACAGACTATTGCTAATAAGGTTAATGATATGGACAAGCTTATTGATGAGCTCACCATATATTCAAGGCTTGATACCAACAGGGTGCCATACACATTTGTACGATGCAATGTGAGTGACTATTTTGGCGATTGCTGTGAGGAGATTGGTACTGAGCTGGAGGCGAGCCAGATTGGGCTTGAGTATAATGACCACCTTACAGAGCCGGCTTATATGAATGTTGATCCGGAGCAGTTAAAGAGAGTTGTCAATAATATTATAAGTAACTCAGTGAAATATATGGCTGAAGGACGCCAGGGCAGGATAACTATTGACCTGTATGATGAGGGAGACTATATTCATGTCATATTCTCAGATAACGGAATTGGTATTGCAGCGAAGGATATTGAGCATGTATTTGAGCGATTCTATAGAACTGATGAATCAAGAAACAGTAAGCATGGTGGAAGCGGAATTGGGCTTGCCATTGTCAAGAAGATAGTTGAGGATCATAAAGGAAAGATATGGGCTGAGAGCGTTGAGGGGGAGGGTACAACAATGCACCTTAACCTGATTAAAGCCAAAGCTGAAAATAATAATGCACAGGAAGCATGAAAGGGGTATATATATGAGTAAGATTTTAATTGTTGAAGATGAAGAGAGTATTGCAGATATCGAAAAGGATTACCTTGAACTTAACGGATATGAGGTTGAAGTGTGCAATGACGGAACAAGCGGGCTGGCAGCAGCACTGAATGAGGATGTTGATATGTGCATACTTGATATCATGCTTCCGGGAACTGATGGAATCGAGATATGTAAGCAGGTGAGAGAGGTTAAGGATATACCTATTATCATGGTTTCAGCCAAGAAGGAAGATATTGATAAAATACGAGGTCTGGGCGTAGGGGCAGATGATTATATCACGAAGCCATTCAGCCCAAGCGAGCTGGTAGCAAGAGTTAAGGCACATCTGGCAAGATATGACAGACTTGTGAGCAGTTCCAAGAATACTAATAATATTATCGAGATTAGAGGAATTAAGATTGATAAGACAGCAAGGCGTGTATTTATCAATGGTGAGGAGAAGCCGTTTACAACCAAGGAATTTGATCTACTTACTTTCCTTGCAGAGCATCCTAATCATGTGTATACCAAGGAAGAATTGTTTAAGGAAATCTGGGATATGGATTCAATAGGAGATATTGCCACAGTTACTGTTCACATTAAGAAGATTAGGGAAAAGATTGAGCTTGATACAAGTAAGCCTCAGTATATAGAGACTATATGGGGTGTAGGGTACCGCTTCAAGGTGTAGCTTCAAGGTGGGGCTTTATGTGTAGTTTCTTGTGTAGCTTCAAGGTGGGTGAGGTTGCATAAATCCGGTGTTTATGTGCTTGAAACTATTATCCCGGGAAAGGCAGGATTTTGGGGCAATACCTATAAGTGGAGATTAATGTGGCGATTTAGTAGGTTGATTCTTAGTAATAATAATATAATCTAATGGAGCTTACCTATAAAGAATAGAGAATTAAGACATTTAGTAGGTTGATTCTTGTAAAAAATGGTCTACAAGGTGCGAGTGATAACAGTCACATGCGAAAAAGACCTACTAAATAGTAGAAGAAATGACTACTTGTAGGTAACACGACAACATTTCTTGGAGCAAGGCAAAGAAAAAGACCTACTAAATAGTAGAAGAAGCGACTACTTGTAGGTAACACGATAGTTTATCTTGAAATAAGCGAGCCAGTCGCGATAAAAGCCGCGATTAAGTCGGAATAAAGCCATAATCGAGCCTTATCACAAGCCTGCATGATAATTAAAACCAGCTTCAATATTAAATTCTTTGCCGTTTAATGTTATGGATGTTGCGCATAATGCTATCTGATTTCTGCCAAGATGGCATGATTTAACAGCCTTATCCATGTCAAAACCACAGGAGTTAGCGGTTTTATCTATGTCTATATTACAGGTATTATACTTGTAATCGCCTATAAGAGGATGGTTCCGGCTTGCAAACTGAACTCTTATCTGATGATGTCTTCCTGTGATGAGATGTATCTTTATATGTGAAATGTCATTTACGTCATCATAGGATATAACCTCGTATTCAAGTTTTGAAAGCTTTGCATCTTTATCGGATGCCGCCTTTTTTTCGGGAACAACAGATGAAGTGTTTGTATTGCTGTTCTTTTTCAGGTAATCCACAAAAATGCCGGATTCTTCCGGTAGTTTTCCACATACAAGAGCCTCATACTGTTTATTAAAACCACCATTTTTCTGCATGGCTGTGGAATATGCCGCTGCTGCGGACTTGTTCTTAGCTATAAGCACCAGTCCGGAAACCGGTCTGTCAAGTCTGTTGATGATTGCTGCATAAGCAGGATTTCCTTTTGAACGGTTGTATGTCATGACCTCACTTATAAGGTCTAAGTCAAATCCTCTGGCACCCTGAGAAAGCTGGCCTGACGGCTTGTTTACAATGATAATGTCCTTATCTTCATATATTATATTAAGCATAATGTGCTCCTTCATTCCAATTCTGCATGATGGGTAGCCTTATCCGTAGTCTGCATGATAAGTATCCTTACCCCAATTCTGCTAATAAATCCTGACTTTCTTCAGTTTATATAATAAATCATCTTTTTTCAAGTTCTGGATAAAATGGGAAAATATCGGACATACTATGTAAATCAAAATGTGTAGTTGTTGTCAGATATGAGGTGGAAAATGGGTGAGTATAAATGGACATTTAAAAGACGGTTACAGTTATTGCTGGGAGGCGCAGCAATAATTGCAGTCGTTTTTTTTATATTCAAATGTCTGTTTTATTATATCTGGCCTTTCATGCTTGCTTTTGTCTTTGCGGTGCTACTGGAGCGACCTGTTTCAGGACTTGCCAGACTTTTTAAGGGTAGGAAAACACTGGCGGCGAGCGTGGTGGTGACTATGGTAACACTTATTATTCTGCTGGTTGTGGGATATCTTGGATATATGGGGTTTCGTGAGCTCAAAGGATTTATTGGTAACTTCGATGAAAATCTGGAGAGGCTTGATGGGCAGTTCCGTGTGGTGTGCTGCCGGATAGATGGATGGATAAGGTTAAAAGAGGGCTGCTGCTATGCCTTCTTTGAAAAATGTAAAAGTATAATCATGGATGGAGATGAGCAGCAGATTGTGCTTGGTATTATGAAAAATCACACGGTACCTGTAATTACATGGTGCATAATGGCATTCGCGGGACTTGTTGTGAGTTTTATCGGTACGATATATGCATCTTCCGGTCTAGATAAATACAGAGCGTGGCGCAGGGAGAGTGTGTTTAAGGATGAGATTCAGGCAGTCCATAAGGGACTTAGAACTTTGATAAATGTGTACTTCAGGGTTCAGCTCATTATAATGTCAATAAATATTTCACTGTGTGCCACTGCATTTATACTGATAGGAAATCCTTATGCGATTCTGTTAGGTGTGCTTACGGGGGTTATTGATGCGCTGCCAATATTCGGCACAGGAACAGTGCTTATTCCGTGGGCTGTGGTGAGTCTGTTGTTTGGAAGGGTAAAAACAGCTGTTATTCTGATTGTTTTGTATATCATCACATATTTTGTCAGGGAGATAATGGAGTCAAAATGTATGGGAGACAGGCTGGGGATTTCACCTTTTACAATGCTGGCAGTAATATATATTGGAATTCTCATATATGGAATTGTGGGGTTTATTCTGGGGCCTGTTTCCTACTGTATTATAAAAGCGCTTGTTCTTCACTTGAAAAGCATTATAGAACATGATAAACTCTAAAGCGTGGCGCCAATGGCAGGCGGACAGAAGGAGATTTTATTATGGCAGAGGACAAGAAATTAGTAGAAGCGATTACATCCATGAAGGAGGATTTCGCTCAGTGGTACACAGATGTATGTAAGAAGGCAGAGCTTATGTCTTATTCAAGTGTTAAGGGATGTATGATATTTAAGCCGGCCGGATATGCAATCTGGGAGAACATCAGGAATGAGATGGACAGAAGATTCAAGGAATCAGGTGTTGAGAATGTATATCTTCCTATGTTTATTCCGGAGAGTCTTCTTGAGGTTGAGAAAGATCATGTTGAAGGCTTTGCTCCAGAGGTTGCATGGGTGACACAGGGTGGTCTTAATCCGCTTCAGGAGAAAATGTGTGTAAGACCTACATCAGAGACACTTTTCTGTGATTTCTATAAAGACGAGATACATTCATACAGAGATTTACCAAAGGTGTACAACCAGTGGTGCTCAGTTGTAAGATGGGAGAAGGAAACAAGACCTTTCCTTCGTTCAAGGGAGTTCTTATGGCAGGAAGGACATACAGCACATGCTACTGCAGAAGAGGCAGAGGAACGCACACAGCAGATGCTGAACCTGTATGCTTCATTCTGTGAGGAAGTGCTTGCAATTCCGGTTATTAAGGGACGCAAGACTGATAAGGAGAAATTCGCAGGTGCAGAGGCTACTTATACAATAGAGGCGCTTATGCATGATGGAAAGGCTCTTCAGTCAGGAACAAGCCATAACTTTGGCGATGGATTTGCCAAAGCATTTGGTATCCAGTACACAGACAAGGATAACAAGTTAAAATATGTTCATCAGACTTCATGGGGAACAACAACAAGACTTATCGGTGCAGTTATCATGACACATGGTGATGATTCAGGTCTGGTGCTTCCACCTAAAATCGCTCCTGTACAGGTTGATATTATTCCTATTATGCAGAAGAAGGAAGGCGTTCTCGACAAGGCATATGAAGTGCGTGAGACTCTTAAGGCTGCCGGACTGCGTGTTAAGGTTGACGACTCTGACAAGAATCCGGGATGGAAGTTCTCAGAGCAGGAGATGCGTGGAATTCCAGTAAGGGTTGAGATGGGACCAAGAGATATCGAGGCTAATCAGGCTATCGTTGTCCGCCGTGATACAAGAGAGAAGATTACGGTTTCTATAGATGAGCTTGCAGTTAAGATTCCGGAGATTCTTGCTGCAATGCAGACAGATATGCTTGAGAGAGCCAGAGCCCACAGGGATGCTCATACATATACAGCCTTAAACTATGATGAATTCAAGGATACAGCGGCTAACAAAGCCGGATTTATTAAGGCTATGTGGTGTGGAGACCAGGCTTGTGAGGACAAGATAAAAGAAGATACTACTTGTACATCAAGATGTATGCCTTTTGCACAGGAAAATTTGAGTGATGTGTGCGTATGCTGTGGTAAGCCTGCTAAGACAATGGTTTACTGGGGTAAGGCGTACTAATATGCATACTAAGAAAATTTATGTGTTATATATTCTGCTGGCTGGTATTCTGTGGGGAAGTCTTGGACCTTTTGTAAGATACCTTAATACTGCAGGAATAGCATCTATGGATATTGTTTTTTTAAGGGCAGTAGTGACAGCGGTGGCTCTGCTTGTTTATCTGCTGTTCTTCCATAGAGATATGTTAAGAATTCATATAAAGGATTTGTGGTGTTTTATAGGAACCGGCGTAGCAAGTATAACATTTTTTAATTACTGTTATTTTAAAGCTGTCATAACAACTTCGTTGTCTGTGGCAGCAGTTTTGTTATATACTGCACCGGCGATTGTAATGATATTGTCGGCTATGCTTTTTGGGGAAGCATTAAACATAAAAAAGTTTGTTGCGATTGTAATGACTTTTGCAGGATGCGTTCTTGTTACAGGAGTATTATCCGGAGATAATCAGGTGACAGTTCAGGGAATACTATATGGACTAGGAGCCGGATTCGGTTATGCATTATATTCAATATTCAGCAGATATGCTCTGCAGAAAGGATATCATTCACTGACAATAACATGCTATACCTTTGTTGTGGCAACTATTGCGACAGCATGTTTGGCAGATGTTAAGAAAGTGTGGGATATTGCTGTCAGCACTCCGGGAATGAGCATAGTATCTGTTGGACTTGGAATGTTATGTACTGTGGCTGCATATTTGCTGTATACTCATGGGCTTACGAGAGTTGATAACTCCAAGGCCGCAGTCATTGCATCTATTGAGCCGGTGACGGCGACAGTGCTTGGTATGGTACTGTACGCCGAGGAAATAAGCCCTGTTAAGGTTATAGGAATGCTCATGGTTATTGCGGGAATGGTTATTTAATATGTTCAATCAATGCAATCAGGGTCGCCTTATCATTAAGTTTCGGATTCTCAATAACCACATCCAGCAATGCTTTAAGTGTTTCACCGATTTCATGTCCGGAAAGACCATATTCAATGAGGTCATTACCGGATATGTCAAGGTCTTTAATAGTGAAACAGTCTCCGCGTTCTAAGATGTCCTTTGCAAGACGTGCGAGGGTCAGAAGATGTCTGGTTTTGCCGGGATTGCTTATTCCGGTTATCTCTTCCGAAGCATGTACACCAGCCATCATAAGCTCACTCCAAAGCGGAAGAAAATCTCTTCCATAGTGGTTTAAGGCAGTTCTTACTGCCGGCTCGGTCTCCTCTATATCTATCTTGGAAAGTTCCACAAGTTTAGAAACGGTGTCAATAGTTTTGTTATCTAATTTCAGGTCGCGCAGAGTGCGGGAGGTTTCTTCCTTAGAGGAAGTAGAAAATAATGCTGCGTATCTTAAATAAATGTTATCCGGTACCTGACGCAGTGTGGCAAGAATCTTACGGCTGTAGCGGCTTTTAAGAGCATTGTCAATCACAGGAAGGATGGGCTCAAAAAGTCCGGCTTCTGAGTACTGGGAAACATAGTCAGGATTGGACGACATAAGTGTCTTTCCTAATTCTACATGAATGCGTTCCATACTTATTCTGCTGATAGTTGGCGCCAGCTTTCTTACAGCGTTCCATGTGTCAGAATGTATTGTAAAACCTAACTGTGCGGAAAAACGGATGGCGCGCATCATACGAAGGGCATCCTCTGTAAAACGCTGTTCAGGGTCGCCGACACACCGGATAATTCCGGCGTTCAAATCATCTAATCCATTGAATTCATCAACAAATCCGTCTGTATCATTGTAAGCCATTGCATTAATTGTGAAATCACGCCGGCACAGGTCGTCCACAAGTCTTACAGAGAATTCTACAGACTTGGGATGTCTGCCATCTTCATACTCTCCGTCAATCCTGTATGTTGTAACCTCATAGCCTGTCTTGTCAATCATGACTGTTACAGTTCCATGGGCAATACCTGTATCTATTGTTCTCTTAAAGAAAGATTTTACCTGAGCCGGAAGGGCAGAAGTGGTAATATCCCAATCATCCGGTGTTCGTCCAAGAATGCTGTCTCTGATACATCCGCCAACGGCGTAAGCCTGCAGACCATGTTCTTCTATTGTGTTTATTATTTTCCTGACGTCTTTAGGTATGTCAATATGGTAATTAGCAGGCATTGTCATCTCTCCTTATCTTGTCCTGATTGCTGTCATTATAAGCTATAATATCCATTTTCGGCAAGTCATAACATTTTTATAAGCATGCATATCCGTTAAGCAGCCACATTTGTATGAAGACAACATATTTTCGAGGAATATAGCTTAGAAGGGGTTCATAAGATAAGGCAGGCGTATGTTGCGGGCAGTATTAGGAATATACGCAGAAATGGGGGTTTTATATGAATGACAAATCTTTAGAATGTCTTAAATTATATGATATGCAGATAAAAAGGATGGCAAAGGGAAGAGGAGGAGTAATTCTTTTTACATCCTCCGGGTGCAGGCTGTTTCTTGAGTGTACAAGAAATGACACCTTCTATCTTCGGGATGAAGCAGTTACAAATGCAGTGAGGGATGCAGGATTTAACAATGTTGATACATACATAAGAAATGAGGAGGGCAGTCTTTTTACAGAGGGAGACGATGGCAGAAAGTATGTTATGAAGCGGTGGTTTGGCGGACGTGAATGCGATGTGAAATCGGTGGACGATATTGTAGAAACGGTGCGGACATTAGCCAGACTGCATATCAGTTTAAATGTAGTGTCTGCCAGAGGTGTGAAGGTTGCAGCGCAGGAGTTTAATAAAGAGCCGGAAAGAAGCTGGGAGTGTATGGCATTAGCTCAGGATGAGGACAATGAAGAGGTGGAGCTGAAAGCCAGTGAAAGCAGAATAGAGAAGAAGCCTGAAATCAGTATGGAGAAGACCAGTGTCAGATTTGGAAGAGATGCCGGAGTCAGGGAAAATCTTGAAAAACACACGAAAGAGCTTAAGAAAGCAGCTAATTATATGAGGGGAAAAAAGAAAAAAAATGAATTTGAGCAGATTGCACTTGGCGCCATGGATGACTTCTATAGGGAGGCAAAGGAGGCAACTGAATATATCAGCAGCCAAAGATTTGACGACAGGTTTATGAGAGCTAAGCTTAGCTGTGAACTGGTGCATGGAAGTTTTAATTATCACAATGTATTTTTAAATGCTGAGAATAATGAGACTGCGGTAACGAATTTCGAGAGGTGTCACAATGACTGTCAGATAGCAGACCTGTATCAGTTCCTCAGAAAGGTAATGGAAAAACATGACTGGAATGTGGATGTAGCATACAGGATGGTTGATGAATATGATAAACTAAGACCAATATGCGATGATGACCTTGATATGCTTGTGGCGCTGCTTCGTTTTCCTGAAAAGTTCTGGAAGATAATAAATCAGTATTACAATGCCGGAAAGGCATGGGTTCCTGCAAAGAATATTGATAAGTTAAAGCTCGTAATCAGGCAGAATCAGGGGAGACGAGAATTAATTGATAAAATGTGTGGCGTGTGATAAAATCGGAAGATACGAAGGAATTATTTGAAGATAACAGTTTTGTGAGGATTGTTTATGAAATACAGATACAAGAGGGCTGACAGATTAAGTCACTTTATAAGTGTTATCATGCTTGTGATACTTGTGGTAAGTCAGACAGCCTGTACATCTTCTAAGAAAAAGAATAGCAACGCACTTGTTCCCGGAAACAGCATTACTCCGGCTCCGAGTGTGTCTACGGATATTAAGGGAGATGGAGAGACTCCGACGCTTACAGGAATACTTACTTTAAGAGATACCAGTGGCCTTAAGATGCATTTTGTGGATATTAAGGACGGGACAGAGTATGAGGTGCCTTATTCGGGTGGCACGGATATTCAGGACTCCTACGGAAAAATTAAAGCTGCATCGACAATGGATATGGGTGGAATATATGATGTTTATGTCGACAAAGCCGGCAAAGCTGCCAAGATATATGGGAACAGTAATGCATGGGCGAGATACGATGTCTCTGGTATTACTGTAGATGAGAGTTCACGCAAGATAAGCATAGGCGCGTCTAATATGGTATATGAGAGTTTTACGGTTGTTAAGTCGGGGGACACCAGACTTAATATTGCACAGCTGGTTGACCAGGATAAGCTCACTATCAGGGGAATCGGAGAGAAGGTATATTCTATTGATGTCACAGCCGGGCATGGATATCTTAAGTTTACAGGTATTGATGCTCTTAAAGGGGGCTATGTAAGCATAGGAAACAGGCAGCTTTTTGGGGTTACTGCAGATATGATGATTACTGCCCCGGAGGGAACATTTTCAGTAAATATACGCAATGGGAATCTGTCTGCAACTAAGACAGTTACTATTGCCAAGGATGAGACAACTATAGTGGATTTTTCAGAGATACAGACAGACCCGGTTAAGATGGGCGCTGTTAATTTCTCTGTGACTCCCGCTAATGCAATTATGAGCATTGATGGAACAGAGGTTGATTATTCGTCGCCTGTTTCGCTTACATATGGAACACACAGAATTAAATTGGTAGCTAATCATTATCAGGAATATTCTGAAGTAATTAACGTGAATTCGCCATATGTAACTAAGGTTATCGATATGACAGCGTCAGGTTCGTCAAGCACAACGAAAGCGGCAGACTATACTGAAGGGTATAAAGTGTCAGTAACAGCTCCGGTTGGAGCAACTCTGTATGTAAACAGTGAATATATTGGCACAGTTCCATGCTCATTTGAGAAGTCATCGGGTAAGAAGACGATTACACTTTCACAGAATGGATATAATACAGTTAGTTATACAATTTCTATTGCTAACACATCAGGGGATTTGACTTATGCATTTCCTGATATGATTAAAGGGGGCACACAGGAGACAACAACACAGGTGCAGGTTCCAACGGTAACACCATAAACCATAGGGCTGAGTTAATACACAGCAAATGTTTTGACAGGGTACAGAGGCGCACATGACGCAGAATGGAGGAATACAGATGAATATTTCATTTTCACCACCAGATATAACAGAAGAAGAGATTCAGGCGGTTGCAGAGGCGTTAAGGTCAGGATGGATTACTACCGGGCCGAGGACTAAGGAATTCGAGAGAGAGATTGCAGCATTCTGCGGTTCTAAGAGAGCAGCCTGCCTTAATTCTGCTACCGCATGTTTAGAGACTGCGTTAAGGCTTCTGGATATAGGTCCGGGAGATGAGGTTATAGTTCCGGCATACACTTATACCGCATCTGCGAGTGTGGTCTGCCATGTCGGGGCAAAGCTTGTGCTGATTGATGTTGGTAAGGGAACATATCAGCTTGATTATGACGCCTTAGATGCAGCAATCAATGAGCACACCAAAGCTGTTATTCCGGTTGACATCGGTGGAGTTATGGTTGATTATGACAGGATAAGAGCCATAGTGGAGAGTAAAAAACACATTTTCAAAGCAGAGTCTGAGTTGCAGGAGGCACTTGGAAGAGTTGCGATACTTGCTGATTCTGCTCATGGCTTCGGCGCCAGTGAGGGTGGAGTTATGAGTGGTATGAAGGCTGATTTTACAAGCTTTTCATTCCATGCTGTGAAGAATCTTACAACTGCTGAGGGAGGCGCACTCACATGGAGAGAGCTTCCGGGGGTTGATGATGAGGATATCTATAAGAAGATTATGCTTTACTCGCTTCACGGACAGTCTAAGGATGCGTTGGCTAAGACCAGGCTTGGTGCATGGGAGTACGACATTAAGGGAACATATTACAAATGTAACATGACAGATATCATGGCTTCTATTGGTCTGGTACAGCTTGCAAGATATCCGGAACTTCTTAAGAGGAGAAAGGATATTATCGGAAGGTACACAGAGGGCATCAGAGCTGATGACATTGATATAATGCCGCATTATACGGATAAATACACATCCAGCGGGCATCTTTTTCTTGTAAGACTCATTGGCAGAGGTGAGGAGGACAGGAATGAGCTGATTACTAAGATGGCAGAGGCAGGAGTGGCAACGAATGTGCATTATAAGCCGCTTCCAATGCATACAGCATATAAGAACCTGGGATTTGATATTAAGGATTTTCCTAATTCCTATGATATGTATCACAATGAAATAACACTTCCACTGCATACTCTTCTCACAGATGAGCAGGTGGAGTATGTTATAAGCCAGTTTAACAGTTTAAGATAGTACAGACTTAAGGTTATGAGAGGAATGGGTATACGATGGAACTAAGACCATGGCATCTTCTTCCGGATGAGATGAGAACCAGGGAAGTAAGAAAATATTACAATATACTTATGAAGCACAGAACGTGGCTCAAGGTTAAGCGAGTGTTTGATGTGATTGTGAGCAGTATAATGCTTGCAGTGCTTATAATTCCCATGGGAGTGATTGCGCTTGCAATAAAGCTGGATTCACCGGGACCGGTATTTTTCAGGCAGGCGAGGGTGACACAGTATGGAAGGATATTCAGGATATATAAGTTCAGGACGATGGTAGATAACGCAAGCAGGCTGGGTTCTGCTGTCACTGTAGATAATGATGTAAGAATTACGAGGGTTGGAACATTTTTAAGAAAATACAGAATGGATGAATTCCCACAGTTGTTCAACATTCTTGCCGGAGAGATGACTCTAATCGGAACAAGACCGGAAGTACCCAAGTATGTTAAGAAGTATACACCAGAGATGTATGCAACTCTTCTTCTTCCGGCAGGGCTTACATCAAGGACAAGTATTGCTTACAAGGATGAGGACAAGCTTCTCGGTGAGGCTACAGACGAGAAGAGTACTGACAGAATATATATTAATGAGGTACTTCCGGCAAAGATGAAGTATAATCTTGAGAGCATGAAGCATTTTGGGCTGAAGTCGGATGCCAGTGTACTCTGGGATACATTTGTTTCAGTGATTGACAGTGATAAAATGACTATTAAGAAGCAGGTATAAAATGTTTATTACAATTGCCGTTATTGCATACAATGAAGAAAATACAATAGGGGAAATCCTTAATGATATAAGCATGCAGGATTATGACCATGACAGCATGGAGGTTATCCTTGTGGATTCCGCATCTACAGATAATACCAGACTTGTCATGGAAAAGTTTGCAAGGGAAAACACTATGGGAGCGGCAGATATCAGAGTTCTGGACAACCCCAAGAAGACACTTCCCTGCGGTTGGAATGTACTGCTTGATAACTATAAGGGAGATGCTGTCATCAGAGTGGATGCCCATGCCCATATTCCGCAGGATTTCGTGAGAAAGAATGTGGAGATTCTGGAGCAGGGAGAGATGATAGTAGGCGGACAGAGACCCAATATAGTTGATGAGGAAACTGCCTGGAAGGACACTCTTCTTCTGGCTGAAAGTTCAATGTTTGGCTCAAGTATTGCGCCATATCGTAATGGTAATGGGGCATCAGATGATAAGATATATATGAAGTCACTATTTCATGCGGCTTACAGAAGAGAGGTCTTTGAAAAAATCGGACATTATAATGAGGCACTTACAAGAACAGAGGATAATGAGATTCATTACAGGATGAGAAAGGCGGGGTATAAGCTCAGATTCTGTCCGGATATAATATCATATCAGCATACAAGGAATTCACTGCCTAAGATGCTTAAGCAGAAATATGCCAATGGATACTGGATTGGAAAGACGAGCAAGGTATGTCCGCAATGCCTTTCTCTATATCATTTTGTTCCGTGGGCATTTGTTGTGGCAGTTATAGTGACAACGGCTGCAAGTATAGGGTGTAAGATTTTTGCAGTGAAATCATTATTGTCACGCATAGTTTATGGAATAACAGGACTTATGTGGGGTGCATACTGGCTTCTTGCCATAGTTATGGCGATTGTTGCGGTTATTGGAGCCGGTAAGAAACGCAATATAACATGCATTTTGCTTCCTTTTTTATTTTTCCTGTTGCATATTTCTTATGGAATTGGTACAGTATGTGGGTTGGCAGTGAAAAAACCTGCTAAGGAATAGAGGAACTTATGATGGGTGATACAAAGAAAGACAGGATGCAGTTACTGGTAAGAAGATTTTTTCTGTTTATAACAGATACAATTCTTCTTAATACCTGCGTATATCTGTCTCTTATTATGAGATTTGATGTAGGTGTGGTAACTATTGAACCGCAGTATATAGATAATTATGTTGATTTTATAATTCCGTACACTTTAATGTCGCTTGTGATATTCTGGATGTTCAGGCTGTATCACAGCTTGTGGCAGTATGCCAGCATTGCTGAGGTATACAGGATTGCAGAAGCCTGCATTACAGTAGAGTTGGTACATTACCTGAGTAACAAGATACTTGGATGTATGCTTCCGAGAAGCTGCTACTTTAATGCAGCTATTTATCTTATTATTGCTATATGTGCCAGCAGATTTATGTACAGAATGGTGCGTACAGTGCTTAATAAATACAGAAATATTAAGACATCTAACAACGTCATGATTATTGGAGCCGGAGAGGCAACTAATGTAATAATGCGAGAAATTCAGAATTCAAGTTATCTTGCTAATTCTAATATCGCATGTATCATTGATGATGACAGACGCAAAGTAGGTAAATATATTCGTGGAGTTAAGGTTGTCGGAACAAGGGACAAGATTAAGGATGCTGCAAAGCTGTATGATATTGATGAGATTATATTTGCAATTCCCTCAGCTTCAAATGCAGTAAAAAAGGACATTCTTAATATATGCAAAGAAACCGATTGTACACTTAAGATTCTTCCGGGTGTATATCAGATGGTGGATGGCGAGATTAATATCAATTCTATCCGTAATGTTGATGTTCTTGACCTTCTTGGAAGAGATCCTATTAAGGTTGATATTGATTCCATTATGGGTTATGTCAAGGACAAGGTAATAATGGTAACAGGCGGAGGTGGTTCTATCGGTTCGGAGCTTTGCAGACAGCTTGTGAGCCATAAGCCAAAGCAGCTTATCATATTTGATATATATGAGAATAACGCATATGATATTCAGCAGGAATTAAAGATTAATTATCCGGACGCAGATGTTGTAACACTTATCGGTTCGATAAGGAATACTACGAGGCTGGAGAGTGTATTTGCTAAGTATAAGCCGGATATTGTATATCATGCAGCGGCACATAAGCACGTTCCCCTTATGGAAGTGAGTCCTGATGAGGCAGTTAAGAATAATGTTGTTGGAACATGGAATGTAGCGAAGATGGCTGATAAATACGGTGTCAAGAAATTCGTTATGATAAGTACAGATAAAGCGGTTAATCCAACTAATGTTATGGGTGCTACAAAGCGTATATGTGAGATGATAGTCCAGTCGTATAATGAGATTTCTGACACAGATTTTGTTGCGGTAAGATTTGGCAATGTCCTGGGAAGTAACGGTTCAGTTATTCCGCTGTTTAAGAGGCAGATAGAGGCTGGAGGGCCTGTCACAGTTACGGACCCTAATATCATAAGATATTTCATGACGATACCGGAGGCAGTGTCACTCGTCCTTCAGGCAGGGGCTTATGCCAAGGGAGGAGAGATATTCATACTTGACATGGGAGAACCGGTTAAGATTGATGATCTGGCTAAGAATCTTATACGATTGTCAGGCTACACACTTGGTGTGGACATGGAAATTAAATATACAGGACTCCGTCCGGGTGAGAAGCTTTATGAGGAGCTTCTTATGAAGGAGGAAGGACTTCAGGAGACAGATAATAAGCTGATTCATATAGGAAAACCGATTGAGTTTGACAAGGAGAATTTCTTTGATAATCTTGAAAAGCTGAAAGAAGAGGCTTATGAAGAGAGTGGTGATATAAGAGAGCTGCTTAAGAAAGTGGTTCCAACTTATCACCCGAATGAGCATTAATGGTGTATATGATGAATTTATGGAGAAAATGTGCCTACTAAATATGATTTGTGTTGTAATTTAGTAGGTGATATATCCTGCAAAATTGAATCTTATATTAGAAAAGACCCACTAAAATGCAGTTGAACTGCATTTTAGTGGGTCTTTTTACATGTAAACTTAAGAAAAATGAGGATGGAAGTGGAAAGAGTGCCTACTAAACTGAAGAATAATAAAGTTTAGTAGGTCTATGCAAGCCTGAAAAGCTTTTGAAAGTATAAGAAAGACCTACAAAACAAGAGAAAGCATATGTTTTGTAGGTCTCTCATGTCTATAAGAGATATTCTTTGATATTAATGTCAACAGTATTGGAGTTGATGGGTATAGAGGAAGAATTAATTCAGACTTGGATCTGACCTGTTCTCCATTATCAGTGAATAAATCTGGTGTATCACTAGAAATATCAAGAGAATCGTACTTGATGTCATTCCACATATTAATTAAGTCATTATCGGGAATATATACAGGATTAACAAGCTCTTTTCTTGCTTCGTTAAGTGAGTCATACAAATGTTCAATATACTCAGGATGATAGCGGGATATCATGTTTTCTATCGCAAGAAGCTCATTCTGAATTTCTTGCCTGACTCTGATATCATATTCCTTCTGTGCCAGATTTTTAATAAGGTTTAGCTGCTTCTTTTTTATGTATGTTCCTTTAATGTCTTTGGGGCCTAATCTGTGATAATATTGTGGTGCATTACCTCTTTTGGCTATGCGAAGAGTGCCTGTGGGAGCATTATGCAGTCTTGAGTTTATACTTTTAAGAAGCTTTGTGAGTTCCGACTGGCGTTTGATTAGCAGGTTAAGGATAATATCTGGAGATAAAGAATCATGGGATAATATTCTGTTAGTGTATTTCATATTACAGCCTCCTCATAATATATATTATATATAATATATATTATCGAATTATACATATCAATACTAAAAATAAAGAAAAAATTGAAAATATAGAGTAGTTTGAGGCGATACCTACTAAATATACAAGATGTTTCGGTTTAGTAGGTTCTATAAATATGAAAAAAGCAATAATTTTTATAAAAGACCTACTAAAAACAATTAAAAGAGTCTTTAGTGGGCTTTTCTGTGAAGTATATAGAAATATAGACAGATAATGGTATGAAAAAGACCTACTAAAATTAGAAAAAACGGGAGATTAGTGGGTCTATCAAGAAGTCTGTGCTAATCTCCCGCATGTAATCAGTGAATTGTTGTAACTTTATAATATATCAACTGAATTAGTTGAATTTAAATGTGTTCTCAAGGGTATCCCAAAGTTTATCTTTATCGCTTAAGTTAAGCTTTGTGCCATCGCTTAATGTATAGCCTTCATCAGATGCAGAACCGTTATAAGTGCCTGTAAGCTCAGGCCACTCGATGCCGATTGAAGGGTCATTCCATGCAAGGCCGCCCTCATCTCCCGGGTGATAGAAGTCCGTTACCTTGTAGCAGAACTCAGCCACATCGCTTAATACTAAGAAGCCATGTGCAAACCCTTCGCTGATATAGAACTGCTTTTTGTTTTCTTCTGTAAGCTCAACCCCGAACCATTTGCCGTAGGTTTCGCTTCCTGCCCGAAGATCAACAGCTACATCAAAAACTCTTCCCTTAATTACTCTTACAAGCTTGCCCTGTGGGAATTCTTTCTGAAAATGAAGACCTCTGAGTACTCCTTTGGTTGAGCAGCTCTGGTTATCCTGCACGAACACCATATCCAGACCTGCCTCGTGCATATCTTTCTGGTTGTATGTCTCCATAAAGTATCCCCGGTTATCACCGTGAACTGTAGGCTCGATAATATATAATCCCTTGATATCACAAGGCGTAACTTTAATCTGTCCCATGATAAAATCTCCTTGTTTTAAAATATAAATCTGACTCCGAACGTAAGTACTAGATTTCTCCGATTTCCTTTAAATATCTGCCAAGAGCATCCTGCCATGTTGGAAGTGGCTGGAATCCGTTAGCAACAAGCTTGCTCTTGTCTAAACGGCTGTTGAAAGGTCTTGCTGCTTTAGAAATACCATATTCAGCAGTAGTTACAGGTGTAACCTTAGTAGAAAGTCCTGCCTGTGCATAGATTTCCTTAGTAAAGTCATACCATGAAATATAACCGCCTTCATTAGTTGCGTGGTAATAACCGTACTTGTCAGTTTCAACCATATCAACAAGAAGTCTTGCCAGGTCTAAAGTATATGTCGGGGTACCAATCTGGTCGTTAACTACACGAACCTCATCGTGAGTTTTGCCCACATTAAGCATAGTTTTAATAAAGTTCTTACCATTAACTCCAAATACCCATGCAATACGAACGATAAAGTATTTATCAAGTGTGTTGGAAACAGCAAGTTCTCCGGCGAGCTTAGTCTCACCATATACGTTGAGAGGCTTGTAATCCTTGCAGTCAGGCTCCCAAGGTAACTCACCCTGTCCGTCAAATACATAGTCTGTGCTTATATAGACCATCTTGCAGTCAAGTGATTTGCAGACATTGGCAATATTCTGTGTTCCATCTGCGTTGATAGCTTTAACTTTGGCTTTTTTGTCCTCATCCTCTGCAGCATCAACGGCTGTCCATGCTGCGCAATGTATTACAACATCAGGTGAAACCCTGGTAATTACCTCTGTTACCTGAGCAGCATCAGTTATATCCATAGGTACATATTCAGCTGTTGTGACAGCGCTGGCATCCGCAATACCTGAATACTCAGGCGCAATATCGCTGCCAATGCCTGTATGACCTCTGCCGATAAGTTCGTTCATAACGTCATGGCCAAGCTGGCCACCAACGCCGGTAACTAATATATTCATGTCAATTCTCCTTATATGAAACAAATGTGGTCATTAGCGGTTGCCGTACATTTTCTCATAGTAGTTCTGGTACTCGCCGGAAATAATAGTTTCCCACCATTCCCTGTTGTCAAGATACCACTGGATTGTCTTCTTAATACCATCCTCGAATTTAGTTTCCGGAAGCCAGCCTAATTCGTTATGAATCTTAGTTGGGTCAATAGCATAACGCATATCATGACCTTTTCTGTCACCTACATGGACAATAAGAGATTCCGGCTTTCCGAGTTCCTTACAGATGAGCTTTACAATATCAATATTTCTCTTCTCGTTGTGACCGCCAACGTTGTAAACTTCACCCTCGCGACCCTTGTGGATGATAAGGTCTATCGCCTTGCAGTGATCTTCAACATAGAGCCAGTCACGGACATTAAGACCCTCGCCGTAAACAGGAAGTGGCTTATCGTTAAGTGCGTTAGCAATCATAAGAGGAATAAGCTTCTCCGGGAAGTGGTATGGACCATAGTTGTTAGAGCATCTTGAAATTGTAACAGGAAGTCCATAAGTTCTGTGGTAAGCAAGAACAAGTAAGTCTGCGCCGGCCTTAGATGAGCTGTACGGGCTGCTTGTATGGATTGGAGTTTCCTCTGTGAAGAAAAGGTCCGGCCTGTCAAGAGGAAGGTCTCCATATACTTCGTCAGTAGATACCTGATGGTAACGCTTGATACCATATTTTCTGCATGCATCCATAAGAACAGCAGTACCCTTGATGTTAGTGTCAAGGAAGATTTCTGGGTTCTCAATAGAACGGTCAACATGTGACTCAGCTGCAAAGTTAACAACCATATCAGGATGTTCCTCCTCGAAAAGCTTATAAACAGCCTCACGGTCAGTAATGCTCTCCTTAACAAATCTGAAGTTAGGATTAGACATAACAGGCTCAAGAGTTGAAAGATTACCCGCATATGTGAGGCAGTCAAGACAGATGATTCTGTAGTCTGGATACTTATTCAACATGTGAAATATAAAGTTGCTTCCGATAAATCCGGCGCCGCCGGTAACGATAATTGTCATAATTAATCTCCTTAATATTTAAAATGTGTTCTTATATAAAAATGTTGTAACAGTCTGTACTTAATTATTCATGAAGCTTGTCGACATACTTGCCGTCTAAGACATCCTTTAAGTACTGACCATACTGGTTCTTCTTTAATACCTCATATACCTTGAGGACTTCATCCTTAGTAATCCAGCCGTTTAAGTAAGCGATTTCTTCAAGGCAGGCAATCTTTCTGTGCTGATGAGTCTCAACAGTCTTAACGAAGTTAGTAGCTTCTACAAGACTTTCGTGTGTTCCTGTATCAAGCCATGTGAATCCCTGTCCGAGAAGTTCTACATTTAAAGTACCCTTCTCTAAGTAGATACGGTTAAGGTCTGTGATTTCAAGCTCACCTCTTGCAGATGGCTTTAAGTTCTTAGCGTACTCAACAACTTTGTTGTCGTAGAAGTAAAGACCTGTTACACAGTAGTTACTCTTTGGCTGAGCAGGCTTTTCTTCAATTGAGATAGCCTTTCCTTCATTATTAAATTCAACGATACCAAATCTTTCAGGATCATCAACATAGTAACCAAATACGGTTGCACCCTTTCCTGATTCAGCATTCTCAACAGCTGCCTTAAGTCTCTTCTTAAGACCGTGTCCTGCAAATATATTATCACCAAGAACCATGGCAACAGTGTCATCGCCGATGAATTCTTCACCGATAATAAATGCCTGTGCAAGTCCGTCCGGGCTTGGCTGTACAGCGTAAGTAAGGTTGACACCAAACTGGCTTCCATCCTTTAAAAGCTCTTTGAATCTTGGAGTATCCTGCGGTGTAGAGATGATAAGAATATCCCTGATACCAGCACTCATAAGAACTGAGAGTGGATAATAAATCATTGGCTTATCATAGATTGGAAGAAGCTGTTTACTAGTTACCATTGTGAGTGGGTAAAGGCGTGTGCCGGAACCACCAGCTAAAATTATACCTTTCATAAATCCTCCTTGTTTTGCGAAGCAAAATGCGACTGCCCACGCAGGAGCAGAGGATTTTGGCCTCCTTGTTTTGCATCATTGTTATGTTAATTTTCAAGTAGACATTTTTTAAGTCAGGTATATAATAAAGGGTGACGCGGCGTCACCTTCAAGTGTTTTTTGAAAAAATTTAAAAGGAATAATGTTATGCATAAAGATGGATATTATTCTTCGGGAGAATTCGCGAAGAAAGCAAATGTTTCTGTGAGGACTATAAGATATTATGACCAGCAGAACATATTAAAACCGTCACTTCTTACGGATGAAGGAGTGAGATTTTATACGGATTCAGATTTTACGAGACTGCAGCAGATATTGCTGCTCAAATATCTTGGATTTACACTGGATGACATAAGAAATATGACTATTGGAGATTCTGATTATCATGTGCTTAAAAACTCTCTGGAATTACAGAAACGTATGATACAGGATAAAATTGCACAGATGCAGCGTGTGTGTAAAGCGATTGAGGAAACAGAGGAGTCAATCAATGAAGGGAATGGAATTGACTGGAGTAATATGCTGGAGATTATTCATCTGACTAATATGGAGGACAGCATGAGAACCCAGTATCTGAATGCAGGGAATATATCTGCAAGAATCAGTCTTCATAATAAATATTCTGTCAATAAGCAGGGGTGGTTTCCCTGGATTTATGATTTGTGTGGTATAAAAAAAGGAATGAGGATTCTGGAAGTTGGATGTGGAGATGGTACTTTATGGGTTGAAAATATTGGGAAACTTGCAATAATTGGGCGATGTGATGAACTGCTGATAGGAAAGCGCAGAAAGATAACATCAATTGAATTGACAGATATATCAGAAGGAATGATAGGTGACGCGAGAAGAAACATCAAAGCGGCCACAGAAAGCTGGTCCGGAAGGGATATTGATGTCATATTTAAGTTTAGAAAAGCATCCTGTGAGAAAACAGGGGCAAAGGATGAGTACTATGATCTTGTTATAGCTAATCATGTGCTGTTTTATTGTAAAAATGTGGATAAAGCCCTGAAAGAAATCGCGAGAGTGTTGAAACCGGGCGGGGTACTCGTGTGCGGCACATATGGTTCTAAACATATGCAGGAGATAAGTAAGCTGGTTTCTACCTATGATAAAAGAATTGCTCTGGAATCAGAGAAGCTTTTTGAAAAATTCGGACTGGATAATGGTAAACAAATTCTTGAAAAACATTTTTCAAATGTTGAGAGAAGAGATTATGAGGATGCCCTTATAGTCAGTGAGGCAGAGCCGTTAGTGGACTATATATTATCATGCCATGGAAATCAGAAAGAATATCTTGTTGATAAGTTCTCTGATTTTAAAAAATATGTGGAAAAGAAGCTGAGGAAGCCCATGAAGATAACGAAAGAGGCGGGCGTATTTATATGCAGAAAATAAAATATAGCAATTCTATCTATAATATGGTAAAATCAAAAGAAGCATGTTTTTTTCAGGGGGCAGTTTAAACATGTATACAATGGTAATACTCTGAAAATAGATAATTATAAGGTTTGGAGTAGGGAATACAGATATGAGAACATTAAAAATTGCGGTTGATGCAAGAACGTTGGGAAGCAAACCTAGTGGTGTAGGCATGTACCTGAATGACTTCTTGGAACAGCTTATCACATATGATGAATTCGAGTGGGTGCTTTTTACAGATGTCAAGAAGAGTGAATACATCAAGAGATTTGAAGCCAGAGGAATTAAGGTTATTTCGTGGGACAAGCCGGTATATAAGAGTGCCGGAGTGTATGCATATTTTAATTTCATTAAGAAAGAATTGAAGGAAGTTAAACCGGACATATTCTGGGAGGTCAATTCCGTTATTCCGGTTAATCTTGGAGGCGATTTCAAGACGCTTATTACGATTCACGATATGTTTCCTATTCAGTATGTGAAGTACTTTGGTAAAGTTTACAGTATGTATTTTAAGATTAATCTTATGAAGACGTTGAAGCATACGGACATGATACTGTATAATTCGGAGCAGACCCGGGATGACACTGAGAGGTATTTCCCGGAGGCGGCGAAGATACCAAGCTGTAATGCATATATTATATCTAATCCGCTTACAAGATATGTTCCGCCAAAGGACGAGAATTATTTCCTGTATGTAGGCAATATGGAGAAGCGTAAGGGAGTTGACATTCTTATTAAGGCTTACAGAAAGTACAGGGATAATGGTGGAACAAGACCACTTATTCTTGCCGGTAAGATGCAGGAGGACGATGTGGAGCAGCTTTTGGAGAGTGCACTCACAGAAGTGGAGGGGCTTACGTATCTGGGTTATGTATCACATACTACAAGATATGACCTGTACAATAACTGTTCATGTTTTGTATTTCCTTCTATGGCAGAAGGTTTCGGAATGCCGATACTTGAGGTTATGAAGCATAACAAGCCTATTCTTGCCAGTAACTTAAGGATTTTTGATGAGGTCGTCGGCGATTGTGTGGAGAGATTCAGTCTTGCCGGAGATGACGACGATAAGGTTACAAGTCTTGCAAAAGGCATGAAGAATATAGATGATAAGATTAATTCGGGACTTGTGGATGTGAAGGCTTACAAGAGTGCTCTTGATAAGTACACTCCTGAAAGACTTGGCGGAATGGTCAGGGAGTTTATTAACAACGAGATGAATAACAGATAAGTGTGAAAATAATTTTTTCGCACGCAAATTTGTGCCTGCGGCCCAAAGTTTGCAGGTATTAGAAAGGCATGGATAAAATCTTATGGGATTATCAAAATTTTTCCTTAATACGGGAGAGGCGTTAAGACCGGTTCTTACCAAAGTGATTCCTATGAAGCTTCTTAGTAAGATGAAAGCAGGGATAATCAATAATGCGACAGACAAGCTGTCGGCTGATTCTATTGAGAAATATGAGCCGGGACGTTACAAGCCCGGTGTTAATATTATTGGTAATATAAAGGGAGATAATGGGCTTGGACAGAGTGCAAGAATAATGTGCCGGCTTTTGGATGAGAATAACGAAGCTCATGTGATAAGAGATTTCTTTGTGCCACCGGGAGGTTCAAGGACTAATGCCTCCTACGATGACAGGCTTACCGAGGAACTTCCATATGATATCAATATCATTCATGTTAATGCCAGCGAGTTTATGGTTGCTTACCTAAGCATGGGCAAGGACGTGTGGGATTACAGATATAATATTGGATACTGGGCATGGGAGCTGGAAACATTTCCGGAGGAATGGCTGCCAGCATTTAAACTTGTTGATGAAGTGTGGACACCATCGGATTTTGTTACCAACACATTAAAGAAATATACAGATAAACCGGTAGTTACAGTGCCACATTGCGTTGCTCCTGTTACCAATGACGAGTATGACAGGAAACATTTTAATCTTCCTGAAGACAAATTCTTATTCCTTGTTATGTATAACAGTGGAAGTGTTATGGAGAGGAAGAATCCTCTTGCGGCAATTAAAGCGTTTAAAGAGGCTTTCTGTAAGGATGAAGAGAGCAGAGAAAAGTACAGAGATGTCGGTCTTGTTATCAAGATAAGTGAAGCGGAATTGTCAGCTGACGACGAGAAGATAATCAGCTCGGTAATTGAGAATGATGACAATATATATTATATGTGCGGACACTTAAGCAAGACAGAGGTTAATTCCCTGCTTAAGGATGTGGATGTATATGTATCACTTCACCGTTCAGAAGGATTTGGGCTTGTTATGGCAGAGTCAATGTATGTCGGAACTCCGGTTATTGCAACTAACTGGTCCGGTAACACAGAGTTTATGAACAGTGATACTGCCTGCATGGTTGGATATGATCTGATTGAACTTGATAAGGATTATGAGCCATTCAAGAAAGGTAATATCTGGGCTGATGCTCATGTGGATGAGGCGGCTGATTATATGAGAAGACTCTATGAGGACAGAGAGTTCTATTGTAAGATAGCAGATAATGGACAGAAATATGCAAAGGAGCATCTTGCATATAAGAGATCAGCAGATATAGTCAGTGAACGGATTAGAAAGATTCATGGAGAGAACTGATGTTTTTAACAAGAGCATGTGAAATAATTAACAAAGAAGGCTTTCGTACATTTGTATATGCGCTTGGACAAAAAGTGCGCGAGAGAATGACAGAACAATCAGCTTATCAGTCATATATAAAGAAAGTTGAACCTAAGCAGAGAATTGGGCAAAACGATATATGTGTTGAACCTGTCCGGATTACAGATGGCTCTAAGGTTATGGATATACTGGAAGCTGTTGGAAAGGTGTCTTGTGAATATGCTGCGATATATGCAGATAACATAGAACTTTCAGAGGATTTTTTTAAAACAGTATCAGGATATGTATATATACAGAAGAAATCAGGAAATCAAAAAGAATATATATATTGTGATTCAGATGTGATAACACAAGACAGAGTCAGAGAGAAGCCTGATTGTAAACCAGATTATTCATGGGATACATTGTTGTCTTTTAATTATATTGGAGATGCATTTATAATCAGAAAGGATTTCTTCATTAAGAAATTAAAACAATATATAAATACATTTGATAAAGAAGACATATTTGACTGCTATAAAATATCAATGTTTCTGCTGGCAGAGGGCAGTCTGGAAAATGTGGGACATATACATCAGATACTTTTTCATAAGAAAAGTACGGATATAGGACATGATGCAGTAACGGATGATATAGAGAATTATAAAAGAAAGCTTTTGAATACAGCAGGTGTAAATGCTGATGTGATTAGAGACAGTAAGCAGGAAAAAGTTAATCATATTCACTATATGCTAAATAATCATAAGATGGTAAGCATAATTATTCCATCAAAGGATAATCCGGATATACTTAAGTGCTGTGTTGAAAGCATTTATAAATATACATGGAAAACACCTTATGAGATTATAATTGTTGATAATGGAAGCGGTGATAATAACAGAAGAATATATCAGGATATGGCTGATGCATCTCAGGGTAAAATATTATATATATATGAAAAGTTTGACTTTAATTTTTCTAAAATGTGTAATATAGGAGCCAGAGCAGCAAAAGGAAAACAGCTGTTGTTTCTTAATGATGATATCGAGATTATTAAACAGGAATATAGTGATACTGACTGGTTAGGAGTACTGGCTGGACAGGCTGCACAGCCGGGGACGGGAGCAGTTGGAGTTAAACTGTTGTATCCGCAGACATCATATATCCAGCATATTGGAGTAATTAATTATGAAACAAGCTGTTTTGCACATTTATATGCAAAGGCAGCAGATGACAGTAATATTAAAGCGTTCAGAAATGTTGCAGATTATAATTGCCTGTGTGTGACAGGGGCATGCCTGATGCTTGGCAGAGAAAAATTTGATAATATTGGCGGTTTTGATGAGAAACTTACGGTAACGCATAATGATGTAGATTTGTGCCTGAGCCTGTATGAAAAGGGTTATATGAATGTACTCAGAAATGATGTATGCCTTTATCATCATGAGTCATTTTCAAGAGGCGATGACGAGATTGATGAAGAAAAAAATAAAAGGAATATGAGAGCAAGAGATTTGACATATATGAAACATCCGGCTCTGGAAAAATATGATCCTTTTTACAGTCCGCTTCTTACACAGGAAGATAATGATTACAGATTTGCTAAGGAAATAAATTCTGTTGTATATAAAACACCAGTGCGAATAAGCAGACCGGTGATAAAAGACAAGGACAAAATTATTGATACGGTAAAAGTTACTCAGATAGGGTATCATGATAACCTTTCAATAAGGGGATTTGCATATAAGGGAAATAAAGTGTATTATAATCCCGTAATTTTACTCTACAATAATGATTCATGTTACAGAATTAAATCAAAATCATTATGTGACCGAGTGTTCAATTTAAGAAAGAATATAGAAAAAAATATTAATTATGCACCATTTTATTGCGGCGTGGATATAGCACATATGGGAAAAGGAACATATAAATGTGCTATAAAAATTGAAGATAGTTACTATGACACTGGATATTTTATACATGTTCAATAGTCAGAACGAGGAAGGAGAATTATATGAAGACTACAGCACTTATTATGGCAGGTGGTAAGGGAGAACGATTCTGGCCAAAGAGCCGTGTTAATATGCCAAAGCAGTTTCTTTCACTTACAGATGATGGAAAGACAATGATACAGCTTACAGTGGAAAGAATCAGTCCACTGGTTGATATTAAAGATGTTTATGTTGCAACTAACAGGAACTACAGAGAACTTGTAAAGCAGCAGTTACCAGGTATTCCAGATGAAAATATCTTATGTGAGCCTATAGGAAGAAATACAGCACCATGTGTAGGTCTTGGAGCAGTTCATGTTGCAAGCAAATATGATGATGCAGTTATGATTGTTCTTCCATCAGATCATCTTATCAAGAATAATGAAGTATTTGCAGATACATTTAAAGAAGCAGTCCAGATTGCAGAAGAAGGAGCTAACCTTGTAACAGTTGGTATTACTCCTAATTATCCAGAGACAGGTTATGGATATATCAAGTATAATCAGGCAGATAAGAAGAATAATGCTTATTCGGTTGAGAAGTTTGTTGAGAAGCCAGATCTTGAGACAGCTAAATCATACCTTGCTGATGGAACATATCTGTGGAACAGTGGAATGTTTGTATGGAAGGTATCTACAATATTAGACTGCTTTAAGAAGTTCATGCCTGACACATATGAAGGATTATTAAAGATTAAGGCAGCAGTTGGAACTGTTGATGAAAATGCAGTGCTTGAGGAAGAATTCCCTAATCTTGAGTCACAGTCAGTTGACTATGGAATTATGGAGAAAGCAGATTCTATCTATACACTTCCTGGTAATTTTGGATGGGATGATGTCGGTTCATGGCTTGCAGTTGGAAGAATCAAGAAGAATGATGATAACAGCAATGTAATTAACGGTAACGTAGTTGCAGTTAATACTAAGGGATGTGTAATTGAAGGTGGCGAAAAGCTTATTGCCACAGTTGGTTTAAGAGATATCGTAGTTGTTGACACTACGGATGCAACTCTTATTACAACTAAAGAGAATGCAGGAGAAATCAAGCAGGTACTTGCAAAGCTTCGTGAAGAAGGAAAGAATGAGTATCTGTAATTAGAAAGAGGGATTTTATGGATAAAAGAGTACTGGTTATTATTCCGGCGTACAATGAGGAAGAGAATATTGTCAGAGTGGTTGATAATCTTATTAATAACTACAGACAATTAGATTATGTTGTTGTTAATGATGGTTCAAGGGATAATACCGCTAAATTATGCAGGGAGCATGGATATAATCTTGTAGATCTTCCTGTTAATCTTGGACTGTCAGGTGCATTTCAGGCAGGTATGAAGTATGCATTAGTTAATGATTATGACTATGCTATACAGTTTGATGGAGATGGTCAGCATAATCCTCAGTTTATAGAGGGAATGGAACGGATGGCGGAAGAAAAGAATCTTGATATTGTAATTGGTTCAAGATTTGCAACAGAGAAGAAACCATTTACAGCAAGAATGCTGGGAAGCAGACTTATTGAATTCTGTATACTTATAACATGTCATAAGAAGATAAAAGATCCAACATCTGGAATGAGAATGTTTAACAAAAGAATGATTCATAAGCTTGCAACAAGTATGAATTTCGGACCAGAACCTGATACGGTTGCATATCTTACAAGATGTGGAGCTAAGGTTGGAGAATATCAGGTAGAAATGAATGACAGAATTGCCGGAGAAAGTTATCTTAATCCAATTAACAGTATAAAGTATATGTTTAATATGACCACATCAATACTTTTTGTGCAGTGGTTTAGAAAGAGAGGGCTGTAAGTATGTCATTAAGTTTAAAAATTGTTTTAATAGTTATTTCAATACTTACATGCTTTTACATAGCAAGAAAGTTAAGAAAATCCCAGATGAATATCAATGACACAGTTTTCTGGATATTTTTTGCACTTGTGCTTGTGCTGTTGAGTGTATTTCCTGGAATTGCCAGCTGGGGTTCTGCATTACTCGGATTTCAGGCACCAGTTAATTTTGTATTTGTTGTTGTTATTTTCTTGTTGATATTAAGGGTTTTTGTTATGTCAATAAAGATTTCTGTTCTTGAAGATAAATTAAGAAATCTTACGGAAGAAATAGCTATTCGTGAGAATATGAGAGAAAAGAAATAAAATAGATAAGTTGAGGATATATTATTGAACTGGTTGGTTAAGCTGTTAGCAGGTAATGATAAAGATATTGGAAAGAAAAGCGTTATATGGAATGTGGTAGCAAGCCTTATATACTCATTTCAGTCAGCAATACTTTTGCTGGTTGTTACAAGAGTAGGGGGACTGTTTACAGCAGGAGTGTTTTCAATTGCATATTCCGTAAGTCAGATGTTTGCAAGTGTTGGAAGCTATTCAATGCGTGATTATCAGGCTTCTGATGCTTCTGGCCAGTACTCATTTTCTACATATAAAACATCGCGATATGTTACTATAGCAATAATGCTGGTGACATGTCTTGTGTATTCGCTTTTCAATGGCTACAGAGGCGAAAAGCTTATTGTCCTTATGACACTGTCGTTATACAGGGCTGTTGATGGATATGATGATGTAATGCAGGGAGAACTCCAGAAGAGAGGAAGACTTGACATAGCTTCCAAGATGTTAGCAATAAGGATATTTATGGCATCATTAATATTCTCAATTGTATTTATAATTACGAGAAATCTTATTGTATCTTCTGTATGTCTTACTGTATCTGCAATAGCATTTTCTGCAATACTTAATTATACGATATTCAGATATTATGATATCAGAAGTACTCTGGAATTTAAGAAAATTTTAAGCCTTCTGGCAGCATGTCTGCCTATATGTGCGGGTGCTTTTTTGTATAACTATCTTGTTAATTCGCCTAAATATGCTATAGATGCGATTCTCTCTGAAGATATGCAGACGATTTTTAACATTATATTTATGCCGGTATTTGTTATAAATATGTTTGGAAGCTTTATTTTTAAACCTTATATAGTCCAGATGGGAGTTTTATGGGAGTCTGATAAAAAGAAGAAACTTGTAGGACTTCTTATGAAACAGATGCTTATGATAGCGGCAGTAACAGTTATTGTTGTAATTGGAGGTGCTCTTTTAGGAATACCGGTTTTACAGTTAATATATGGTGTTGAATTAAATGCATATAGGCCGCTTTTTATATTATTATTATTATTTGGTGGTGTTTCGGCACTGGATTCGTTTGGCTCAGTAATTCTTACTGTAATAAGAAGGCAGCATGTAATAATAATTGCGTATATTATAGCACTTATTATTGATGTAATATTTATGAATATGATTGTCAGACATTATGCAATATGGGGAGCTGGTCTTGTTTATGGACTGGCAATGACAACTATTCTGGTAGTGTATGTTGTATGCATATTTGCTACATTTGTTGGCGGTAACAAGAAAAATGATTAGCAGGAAATGAGGATTGTTATGGAAATTAAGATTATTAATTTTGAAGAACATGGAGATGACAGAGGAACTCTTATAGCTCTGGAACAGAATAAGAATATTCCTTTCGATATAAAGAGGGTATATTATATGTATGGAACTGGTGAAGGCGTAAGAAGAGGTTACCACGCTCACAAGTGTTTAAAGCAGGTGTTGATATGTGTTCATGGAAGTTGTAAAATCCTTCTTGATAACGGCATGGAAAAGGAGGATGTTCTACTGGATAATCCTAACAAAGGATTGTTTATTGATTCGGCGGTATGGAGAGAGATGTTCGACTTTTCAGAGGATGCCGTTCTTATGGTTCTGGCATCTGAATTATATGATGAATCAGATTATATAAGGAATTATGACGACTTTAAAAAATATGTGGAAGAGCTTGAGGCTTAGTGGAGGTAAAAATGGATATTCAGTATGCTAATTTTAAGAAAATGCATGAACCTTTGAAGGAAGAATTCAGCAAAGTTTATAATGAGGTTTTTGAAGCCCAGTGGTTTATACAGGGAAAGAAACTGGAAAAATTCGAATCGGAATTTGCTGAATACTGCGGTTCTAATTATTGTGTTGGAATGGGTAACGGACTTGATGCCCTTCAGCTTATGTTAAGAGCGTGTGATATAGGTGAGGGGGATGAGGTAATTGTTCCATCTAATACATTTATTGCAACTGCTCTTGCTGTAAGTTATGTTGGGGCTACACCTGTTCTTGTAGAGCCAACATTAGACCATCTTGAAGTTGACCCGGACAGAATAGAAGAAGCCATCACTGATAAAACAAAGGCTATTATTGCAGTACATCTGTATGGAAGAATGGCTGATATGACAAGAATATGCGAGATAGCCAAGAAACACAATCTTTACGTATTTGAAGATACAGCACAGGCTCATGGTGCAATGCATAAGGGAAAGAAGGCTGGTTCATTCGGAACAGTAGGAGCTTTTAGTTTTTATCCAGGAAAGAACCTTGGTGCATTTGGTGATGCCGGGGCTGTTATAACAGATAACAAAGAGCTTGCAGATAAAATGAGAGCGTTAGGAAATTATGGCTCAACTAAGAAATATAAGCATGATTATAAGGGAGTTAACTCAAGACTTGATGAACTTCAGGCAGGATTTCTTTCTGTAAAGCTTAAGAAGCTGGATGAATGGACTAAAGAAAGAGTCAGAATCGCTAATATATATTATGACAGAATTAAGAATGATAAGATAAGACTTCCAAAGTATACAGAGGAGAATGTTTATCATATATTCCCTGTATTCTGCGATGACAGGGATGAACTGCAGAAGTATCTTGCAGATAAAGGAATACATACACTTATTCATTATCCAACTGCAATACACCTTCAGCAGGCATATGCGGATATGGGAAAGAAAGCGGGGGATTATCCAATTGCTGAAAAGATATGTGCAACAGAGTTGAGTATTCCACTCTATCCGGGATTAACAAGTGAAGAAATTGATTATATTGTAGATGCATTAAATGCATTTTAGGAGAGGCTATGACTAAAGATCTGATATCATTTGTAATAATGACATATAAGAATTTTGATGGAATATATGATACTCTTGATAGCGTTTTCAGACAGGATTACCCTATGATAGAGATTATTATTTCAGATGATGGTTCACCTAATGCAAAGGAAGAACTGCCTAAGATAGAGGCATACATTAATGAACATAAAACACCTAATATTGTAAATGTAATTATTAATGCAATACCAGAAAATGTAGGTACTGTTAAGAATAATAATCAGGCATTAAAGCTGGCAAATGGTGAGTATATAAAAGATCTTGCGGCCGAGGATGTTCTTAATGACACTAATGTATTATCAAAATATAAGAAGTTCCTTGATGATTCTGGATGTCTTGTATGCGTAGCCAAGGTAAGAGGTGTGGATGAGAATGGAAATTATCATTACAACCTTGCATCATGTGAAGACAACTATAAACTGCTGGCATCATATACACCACAGCAGTTAAGAGAAAGGCTTTTTAGAAGAAACTGCCTTCCGGCTCCAGCATTTTTTGTAAAGAAGGAATTATTTGAAAAACATGGATATTATTCAGAAGAGACAAGACTCATAGAAGATTATCCATACTGGCTGCATCTGTGCGATGAAGGTGTTAAAATTGCATTTTTCGATGAGAGACTTATAGATTATAAGCTTACAGGAGTCTCTGGTGCAGGGCATTACAGCAAAATGTTTATGAACGATATGCTGGTTATATATGAGAAGCATATATTTCCATATGATAAAAGATTTGGAATTTTCCAGGGCTTTTACAATGCCTTAAAGAGAGGCGGGCTTAATGCATATATTGCAATAGCAGACTGGGAAGACAGCAGTTTTATGAAGAAAGTGCAGTATGTGTTGAAGTATGGCCTGTTTTTCGCCTACATAAAGCTTGGAAATCTTATGCATAGAGGATGATTTCATCTTAACTGGAGGGACACATGTATCAATTATTGTTGAAAATATATCATAAATGTTCTGGATTAGCATTTGTCAGGGCATTAGGGCAGATGTACAGGAACGGATTCCCAATTGGAAATCTGATGGCATATTTCCGTATTAAGAAAATGTGCAGCAAAAAGTCACCTAAGCAGTCTAAAATTACAATGGTATTTCTTGTTCAGGACCTGACAATATGGAATAAGTTAAAAAGTGTTTATGCACAGTTAAGCAGGGATGAAAGATTTTCAACATGGCTGCTTGCAATACCAGATGATGTAACGCAGTCAGGAGAAGATAATTATGGTGACATCAGGAAAATGTATCCGGATGCACAGGTTATTGATGCTAAAACAGAAAACGGCTGGTATGATTTAACACAGCTTAAGCCGGATTATGTTTTTTATCAGAGACCGTATGATACATATCTTCCAGTTCAATACAGAAGTGCAAATGTTGTAAAGTACGCCAGAACATGTTATCTGAATTATGGATATAATTTCACTGATATGGCAAATCTTTCAATGGCAAAGATATTCTTTAGGAATATACACCTTTTCTTTGCAGAGAATGAGATATATCAGAAGAAAAACATTGACAGATTCAAACATTCTCATAAAAAAGGTTATAGAAAATCTTTAAATCTGGGCTATCCGGCTTTTCAGGATTTTATGTCACAGCAGGAAAATGCGAAAGAAGATAACCATTATAAAGTAATGTGGACTCCGAGATGGTCAGAGGATGTTGAAGTAGGCGGAAGTAATTACTTCAGATTTAAAGATAATATGATTGATTATATTAAGAATAACGAAGATACATCACTTATCTTCAGGCCACATCCAATGTTATTTCCACATTCATTAGAAGTTGGACGAATGACAGAAGATGAGGTTAAGGAATATCTTAAGTTTTTTTCAGAAGATAGCAGATTCTTATATGATACGGGTAAAGAATATGCGGATAAATTCTGGTCATCAGATGTGCTTGTTACAGATTTTTCAAGTGTAATTATGGAATATTATCTTACGGGTAAACCAATAGTTTATTGCCCTACCGGTATGAAGATTAATCCATTTTTTAAGGATATTCTGTCGGTTAATTATGTTGCCAATAACTGGGATGAAGTGTGCCAGATATTAGACAGACTTAAAAATGGTCAGGATGAATTAAAAGAAGCCAGACAAAAGAAAGTGGAACAGTTTGTCGGGGATTATAAGAATATATCTAAGAGATTTGCTGATGCAATTTATGAAGATTACAATAATTAGGAGGATTTAATATGTCTAATATAGCGGTTATTATTGCTGGTGGCTCAGGACACAGAATGGGACAGGATATACCAAAGCAGTTTATTAATGTTTATGACAAACCAGTACTTATATATACTTTAGAGGGATTTCAGAAGCATCCGGAAATAGATGCAATAGAGGTAGTATGTATAGATGGATGGCATGATATTCTTCGTGCATATGCGAAGCAGTTTAATATCACTAAGCTTAAATGGATTGTATCAGGCGGCAGTACAGGTCAGGAATCAATATATAATGGTGTAAAGAATCTTCAGGGTAAATGTAATGATGATGATAACATTATTATTCATGATGGAATTAGACCACTTGTTGATGCAAGTGTACTCTCAGATGTAATTATCAAGTGTAACCAGTATGGAAATGCGGTAACATCAATGCCATATAATGAGCAGATATTTGTTAAGGATGATGAGATATCAACAGTTAGGTATATTCCAAGAGAAACATTAAGAAGAGTATCAACACCACAGGCATACAAGTTTGGAAAGTTACTCTGGGCATATAATGAAGCATTTGAGAAAGAAATAGGAATCTATGGTTCATCATATACTAATACAATGATGGTAGAACTTGGAGAAAGATTGTATTTTGCAGCGGGTTCAGATAAGAATATTAAACTTACAACTAAGGATGACCTTGAAATGTTTAAGGCATACCTTAATACAGACAGAGATAATTGGCTGAAGTAGGAAAGAAAAGGTGAAGATATGTTGTTATTAGAGAATGATTTATATCAGGAGGACATAAGCAAAATTGCCAGCCTGAATTATGAATGGACAAAGCTGAAAAACAAGACATTTATGATATCTGGGGCTACCGGCATGATAGGAAGTTTTCTGATAGATGTAATTATGTCAAGAAAAGATCTTAACTGTAAAATCATAGCACTTGGAAGAAATGAAGAGAAAGCAAGAAAAAGATTTGAAAGTTATTGGGATAATAACAATTTTATCTTTTACAAGACAGATATTAATGAGGATGAGATAAATCTTGAGCAAAAAGTTGATTATGTGATTCACCTTGCAAGTAATACTCATCCTAAGGCATATGCGACAGATCCGATTGGAACAATAACAGCGAATATTATGGGAACTAATAATCTTCTTAAGTTTGCAGCATCACATAATGTAGAAAGATTCGTTTTTGCATCATCAGTAGAGATATATGGAGAGAACAGAGGAGATGTTGATAAGTTCACAGAAGATTATTGTGGATATATTAACTGTAATACTATGCGTGCCGGTTATCCTGAAGGCAAGAGAGCGGGAGAGGCATTATGTCAGGCATATATTAAACAGAAGGATATGGATATTGTTATTCCAAGACTTGCAAGAACATATGGACCAACAATGTTACAGTCAGACAGCAAGGCTATTTCGCAGTTTATAAAGAATGGTGTTGAAGGAAATGATATTGTTCTTAAGTCAGAGGGGACACAATTTTATTCATATACTTATGTGGCTGATGCGGTGTCAGCACTCATTATGTGTCTTTTAGAGGGAAAGTGTGGCGAAGCGTATAACATAGCAGATTCAGAGTCGGACATATCATTAAGGGATTTAGCAGGAATAATAGCTGATTATGCAGGAAAGAAAGTGGTATTTGAACTTCCGGATGAAGTGGAAAAGGCTGGATATTCAAAAGCAACTAAGGCTGTAATGGATTCGTCTAAATTGCAAAATGCAGGCTGGAAAGCACAGTATACAATGAAAAAAGGGCTTACCAGAACTGTTGAAATATTAAAGACACTTGGAAACTAGTCTGGAAAATACAGGTGAAACTAATGCACTATAATATTAAATTGATTAATGATAAATATGATTTTGAGATAACAGGGGCTTCGTTTATTGGAGAGCCGGTAGATGGAACGATGCTTTTTATGACTCATAAAGTGAAAAGGCTTCTTCCTAATATGGAGGGACATAAGAATTGCTTGGTTTTTGTGGAAAATGGAATGGAAATTGATGAGAATCTTATGGAAGATAATTGTTTTATGTTTTCCGATGATCCACAAAGAGAGTATGCAAAGCTTGCGATTACGATAGATAAAGAAGAAAAAGAAAAGAATAAAAAAAGAAAGCACATTTTAACGCAGGAAGGCTATTATAAGGGCGAAGGTGTTAAAATAGGTGCTGATACAATTATTGAAGCAGGATGTTTTATAGACCATGATGTTGTAATAGGAAATAATTGTTATATCAAGTCAGGAACAGTTATAAGAAATGCCATTATAGGTGATAACTTTGAGTGTTTTGAAAGAGTAACAATAGGAACAGACTGCTTTTTTATTGCCGAGGATGAGAATAATAATGAATTCAGGATTCCATCATTCGGTAAAGTAATTATTGGCAATAATGTGTGTATGGGGGCAGGTACAGTCATTGAACGGGGATTCAACAGGAATACAAGAATTAATGATTATGTAAAATTAGATGCTAATGTTGCCATTGGACATGACTGCCTGATACACGAACATGTAAAGGCGACAGCTGGAGCAACAATTGCAGGATTTGTTGAAATAAAACAGGGAGCATATATAGCAATGAATGCGACAATAAAGCAGAGACTTACAATAGGCGAGAATGCAACGGTTGGTATGGGCGCAGCCGTTATTACTAATGTTAAAGATGGTATAACAGTATTTGGAAATCCAACTAAAAAGTATGATTTTGGATTTTTGAAATAAGGGAGGAAAAAATGAGAAAATTCAGACCATATATAAAATGTCTGATATTTATTGCCGGTATGGCGGTGATAATAGGTTTGTCTGATTTTTTATTTGCAAAAACAGGATATATTAATTACATATTAAGACAGGCTGATTCAGGTAAAGAAGATTATCAGGAGTTTGTGCTGGGAGCTTCACATGCAAGATGTGCTATTGATCCAGTAAAGCTGGAGGAAAAGTCTGGCGTCAATACATTAAATATGGCGATACCAGGAGAAACAATAAAGGATTCATATTATCTTTTACAGGAACTGGAAAACCATAATAATGTAAAAAAGGTTGTTCTTGACATTGATTATAATTACTGGTACGGAAATCTTGGAGAGGGCTGCTTTGCAGAACCGTTTCTTTATGCCCAGTATAGCTGGAAATCTCCAGTAAAGTGGAAGTATATGGCTGAGAATATGGACAGTATGGATTTTAGAAATTCATTTACGAAGAAGTTTGTTTATGAGTACACATTTGATGATATTAAAGCCAATATAAAGCAGAAAACATCGGAAGGGTACAAAAAAGCTGATATATATTCTCTGGATAATTCAGATGCAGGAGGCGATTACACGGGAGAAGGTTTCTTTGCACTGCCATTGCCAGAGGGAAATCCGGTTGGGGAGGACTATGTTAAGTCACAGATTGGTATAGAAAAACAGGATGTCAACCCATATCCTGAGAAATATTTCAGAAAACTTGTAGAATACTGCAATAAGAATAATATAGAACTTGTCTGTGTAACATCGCCTATTACACCAAGTAGCATGAAACGATTGGGAGTTGATGAAGCATACAGGAAGCTCACAACACTTTTTGATGAACTTAATGTAAAGTATTATGACTTTAACAGAGCCAGATTTGATGTACTTCCAAGAAATGATAAGGATTATATTGATAAGGAAGGTCATATGGGAGGAGAACTCGCATACAGATATTCAGAAGTATTATCAAATGTATTATATGATGATTCAAATGGAACAATTGATGAGAGCAGATATTTTTATGATTCATATGAACAGATGTACCAAAGCATAGAGGAGTAAAAAAATGTCATTTACAACAACATTATATTTTGCGTTTTTGTTAGTGGGAGCAATTATATATTATCTTATGCCCAAGAAATACAGATGGACAATATTATTGATAATGAGTTATATGTACTACATGACATTCCATATCAAAGGAATGGTCTTTATGCTCTTTACAACAATAACTGTATACATATTAGGAAGAGTACTTGAAAATATGCAGTTAAAAGCGGACGCTTATCTTAAAGAGAATAAAGAGACGCTTGCAAGAGATGAGAAGAAAAAATTCAAGAACTCAGTTAAGAAGAAAAAAAGATGGGTACTGGTACTTGCTCTGCTTCTTAATTTTGGAATGCTTGCTGTATTAAAATACAGTGGCTTTACATTAGCAGGATTTAACAGTATTTTCAGACATATGCATGTCGGGGCACAACTTCCGGTTATAGATTTTGTTGCACCAATAGGAATATCATTTTTTACATTTCAGGCAATGTCATATATAATTGATGTGTATCAGGGAAAATATGCAAGTGAAAAGAATATATTCAAATTTGCATTATTTGTATCATTTTTTCCACAGATAATGCAGGGCCCTATAGGCAGATATAACAGGCTTGCACCTACACTTTTTGAAGGTAATGATTATTCTTTACAGAATGTCCAGTTTGGTTTACAGAGAATTGGATGGGGATTGTTTAAGAAACTTCTTATGGCTGACAGGGCCGGTGTATTTGTTAGTGCGGTATTTGCGGAATGCAATGGATTCCACGGTATGATGCGTATTCTTGGGCTTCTTATGTATTCAGTTCAGTTATATATGGATTTCTCTGGTGGAATTGATATTGTTATAGGTTCTGCACAGATATTTGGCGTTAAGATGGACGAGAACTTCAGACAGCCATATTTCTCTAAATCAATAGGAGAGTTCTGGCGCAGATGGCATATTACACTGGGAACATGGATGAAGGATTATATATTCTATCCTTTTTCACTGTCAAAAGGAGCTAATAAAGCTACCAAATGGGGAAAGAAACATCTTGGTGACCATCTTGGAAAGATGCTTCCAATATGCGTTTCTAATCTTCTGATATTCTTTATTGTCGGAGTATGGCATGGTTCAGAAGCAAGGTATATAGCATACGGTATATATAACGGTGTTATTATAGCAGCAAGTAATCTTCTGACACCGGTATATAAGAAAGGCTTTAAAGTATTTCATATTAATCCGGATACTAAGATATGGAAAGCTTTCCAGATTTTAAGAACATTTATACTCGTTAATATCGGATGGATATTTGATGTTAGTATTGAGGGTATGCACAGTGCCATAACATCGCTCAAGATGTTTATTGTGAATTGGGATCTTGCGCAGGTAAATGCTGCTTCATTTGCAAGAATCGGATTGACAGGCATGGATTATACAATAATAGGCTTAGGCTGTATTGTTGTATTGATTGTAAGTATAATTAAGGAAAAGGGTATTAATATAAGAGAGTCTCTGGCAACAAAGGCATTGCCAGTAAGATGGGCAGTATATTATGCATTCTTTGCGGCAATTATTATACTTAGTTATGTAACAGATAATAGTGGATTTATGTATGCTGCATTTTAGTTAGCATGATGGAGAATTTATGAAACAGATTAAGGAAATATATGAATACAGGGAAATGATAATTAGTCTTGTGAGAAAAGACTTAAGAGGAAGATATAAAGGTTCTGTTCTGGGATTTTTCTGGACATTTTTGAATCCTCTTTTACAGCTTGTTGTATTCACACTTGTTTTTTCGATTATTATGAAGCAGGAATATGAACAGTATTATATTTTCCTGTTTGTAGCTCTTGTACCATGGATGTTTTTTGCATCAAGCGTTCAGGATGGTTCAACCAGTGTTTTACGTGAAAAAGAAATGGTTAAAAAAATATATTTCCCAAGAGAAGTACTTCCAATTGCAACAATAACAAGTGGATTTGTTAATATGTTACTTACATTTATTGTTATATTTGTTGTTCTTATTATATCAGGAAGAGGATTTAATCCTGTTGCACTTTTGTGTCTGCCTGTAGTTATGATAGTTGAGTATATATTATGTCTTGGTGTAGGACTTATAGTAGCATCTATTACAGTGTATTTAAGGGATTTGCAGTATATACTCGGAATTCTTGTTATGGCATTACAGTATCTTACACCTGTCATGTATGGTGTAGATGTTGTAGAACACGCTCATGTTGGCAAGTGGCTCATTACAATGTTTAATCTTAATCCAATGACATCTATTGTTAAGATATACAGACAGATATTATATTATAAAGTTGTTCCAGAACTTAATGACCTTATTCTTGCATTTGTAATGGGACTTGTATTTATTGTAATAGGAGAATTATTGTTCACAAAGCTTCAGAAGGGATTTGCTGAAGAATTTTAAGCGATAGAAAGAGAGCATGGCATGGATAATCAGATTGCAATTGAAGTGAAAAATGTTACTAAAAGCTTCAAAGTTTATTATGACAAAGGAAAAGAATTAAAGGAAAAAATGCTCTTCTGGAAGAGAAACAGATATGAGAACAGGATTGTTCTTGATAATGTAAGTTTTTCTATAAAAAAGGGAGAAGCAGTAGGTCTTGTAGGAAAGAATGGATGCGGAAAAAGTACTACATTAAAGATGCTTACAAGGATAATATACCCTGATTCTGGAAGTATAACAATGAGAGGAAGAGTTTCCTCACTTATAGAGTTAGGAGCAGGGTTCCATCCTGATATGACAGGAAGGGAAAATATATATACAAATGCGTCTATATTTGGATTATCTAAGAAAGAGATAGATGCAAGAATGGATGATATAATCAGTTTCTCAGAGTTGGGACAGTATATAGATAATCCGGTAAGAACATATTCATCAGGTATGTATATGAGACTTGCTTTTTCTGTTGCAATCAATGTTGATGCGGACATACTTCTTGTAGATGAAATTCTTGCTGTTGGTGATGCCAACTTCCAGACAAAATGTTTCAATAAGATAAGAGAAATCAAAGGACAGGGAACAACTATTGTTATAGTTTCACATTCCCTTGGACAGATTGAACAGATATGCGACCGTTCTATCTGGATTAAAGACGGACACATAGAAAAAGAAGGTGACCCTAAGTCTGTACATCTTGAATATCTTGATTACATGAATAACGAGAGAATGGATGAAGAAGAGAAAGCAAGAGTAAGACAACAGAGGATTGAATCAGGGCTTGAGGACGAAAACAGATTTGGAACGGGTAATGTCAGATGTAGTAACATTAAGCTTCTAGATGTCAATGGTCAGGAGCAGGGAATGTTCAAATGTGGCAGCAGCATAACTGTTAATTTTGATTATCATGTAATTAAACCTGTGGAGAATGCTATTATTGGTGTTAAGATAAACAGAATTGATGGCGTATATGTTTATGGTATAGATACAAGAATAGATAAATTTGACAATTTCAACATGAATAAGGATGGAAAAGTCAGTATAACATTCTCAGATATTCCGCTTATAAAAGGACAGTATTATTTTGATATAAGCATAGAATATTCTGAAGGTTTGCCAGAAGACTATATAAAGCATGCAGCTAAATTCGAGATAATATCTAATCTTGAAGATATGGGTGTGGCATTAATCCCTCATAAATGGGATGTTTCAAATGTAAGATAGTTATTTATAAAAGGTGGAAATGCTATGAATAGAAGCAGATATATAGATAATATAGAACTGAGCAGAAATGATGATAAACTTCATGTGCATATTGTAGGCTGGTATACTGGTGGTAAAATCGATGACCACCAGTTTTATCTTGTTGCTGATGGAAAAGAAGTTCCATCAGAATTTGACAGAATTGACAGATTTGATATAGCTAAACAGAATAATATGAGCAGTGGAAAAAGACTCGGTTTTAATCTTGTTAGTGACATTGATGGATGTGATGGAATTAATACATTAAAACTTGGAGTGAGAAATGCAGGAAAAGATGAAGAACTGCTTGATATGAACAGAAGAAACATCAGAAATATTATTGCTAATACTGCCATTGAGTATAATGTAGATAAAGCCATAAAACTTAATACTGAAGGAAAACAGTGTAAGACCAAAGTGTCCGGCTGGGCAGTTGGACATGGTGCACCAATGACTATTTCATTTGAAACACAGTCAGGGGAGCCTATTGAGCATACAATGCAGTATTTCAACAGAGTTGACCTTTATATGCGTGGATATTCGGATAGCTCAAAAGATAAGATTGGATTTGAAGCCGAACTTAACACAGAATCAGAAGATATCTATATGAAGATGTGCATGGGAGAATACACTAAGAAGATTAGTGTATATGGAGAGCTAAGAAAGCAGGAGAAAGCAAGAAAGAGAAGCCATGTAAGAGAATTAATATCAATAGCAACACCGTCAAATGTGGCATATCTTGCAGGTTATGGAATTAAACATGGTTACAGCGAATTAAGAGAAGAAGCTTACAGAATGATAACTAATGGAGAGGAATCACAGGCAGTTATTTATCAGAAAAGATTTCAGGCTGAGAGGGCAACTAAAGAGCTTTTAGAGGAGCAGAAAAATCACAGATTTGGTTATGAACCGGTTATAAGTATTGTAGTTCCAACCTACAATACACCTATAAAATATTTAAAAGAAATGATTGAGTCAGTGACAGGACAGTCATATCAGAAATGGCAGCTGTGTATTGCCGACGGAAGTGGCGGAAATAAGGCTCTTGAGAAGACACTTGAGGAATATGCAAAGCAGGATAAGAGAGTAAAATATCAGATACTTGAGAGTAACAGAGGAATAGCAGGTAATACTAATGCAGCATTAGACATGGCAGATGGCGATGTTATAGGCCTTCTGGATCATGATGATACTCTGGAATTGGATGCTTTATATGAAGTTGTAAAGTGTTTTCAGGATAAGGATGTGGATGCTGTATATACTGATGAGGACAAGATATTAGGACCGGACTGGAAAAATGTTGAACCACATTTCAAGCCGGATTTTAATCTTGATTTATTAAGATCAAATAATTATATAACACATTTCTTCTGTGCTAAGAAAGAAATAATTACATCAGTTGGTGGTTTTAAAGAAAAATATGATGGCGCACAGGACTATGATGTTATATTACGCTGCTATGAGAAATCAAAGAAGGTGGCGCATGTTGCAAGAATTCTGTATCACTGGAGAATGCATCCTAATTCAACAGCGGCTAATCCAGAGAGCAAGTCATATTGTCATGTCGCTGGACAGAAGGCTATTCAGGATCATCTTGACAGAGTTGGAGTAAAGGGCGAAGTATTAATGAGTGATGTATTCTGTACATACAGAGTTAAGTATGAGAGAGCTTCAAGCCCGTTAGTATCAATAGTAATTCCTAACAAGGACCATATTGCTGATTTGAAATTATGTATTGATTCCATTCAGGAAAAAAGCACTTATAGAAATATTGAATTTATTGTAGTTGAGAATAACAGTACAGAAGATGAGACATTTGCATATTATGAAGAAGTTCAGAAACAATATAATAATGTTAAAGTGGTAAAATGGGAACGCGAATTTAATTATTCAGCAATTAATAACTTTGGTGTGGGACATGCCAAGGGAGAATATATATTGCTGTTAAATAATGACACAGAATTAATTAACCCTGAATCTATAGAAGATATGCTTGCAAATTGCATGAGAGATGAGATAGGAATTGTAGGAGCGAAGTTATTCTATAATGATGATACAGTGCAGCATGCAGGAGTAATTCTGGGATTTGGAGGAGTTGCCGGACATGCAGGGGTAGGAATAGATAAGAGAGACCCTGGATATTTCGCGCGAGCATTCCTTAATTGTGATTATAGTGCAGTTACTGCTGCGTGTCTCATGATTTCTAAAAAATTATACGAGGAAGTGGGAGGATTTTCGGAAGAATTTGCGGTTGCATTCAACGATGTTGATTTCTGCCTTAAAGTAAGGAAGAAGGGGTACCTTGTGATGTATGATGCATTTTCACAGTGGTACCATTACGAATCAAAGTCAAGAGGACTTGATGATACAGCAGAGAAAATGGAAAGATTTAAGGGGGAGGTAGACAGATTTCAGAGTAAGTGGAAGAAACAGCTTGAGGATGGAGATCCATACTATAATAAGAATTTTTCACTTACCAAGGCTGTTTTTTGTATGGACCCTAATTAATGAACTATGAGTTATCTGGAGGAATTATATGAAGAAAAAGATTATATTTTCTGTTGTTGTATTTATAATCACAGGGTTTATTATGACAGCGTTAATAACAACACCATTGAAGCGTATGGAATATGTTCCTAACGAAAATGATATTCAAACGGTATTGACTTTGAATGATGCAAAGGACAAAACAGATGGAACAGTACTGTTTAAAGCTTCAGGAGAATATAGAAATGTTGTTGTTAAATTAGGATATATTCCAGATAGCCCTACATATATAAGAATGTTTTTATATAATAATGGCTCTGAAGATTATCTGGACAGATTTAGTTATACTGTTCCTGAAGGACAACAGTATGCTTTCTTTTCTATTCCCGAAGATGATGAATATGATTTGATTGAATTTGATGTAACTCAGGGAATTTATATGATTGATGCTGTAGAATTCCATCAGAATAAAGCTGATGTTATTACACAACCTATTTATCCAAGTATTGCAAGGATTGTAGTAGCAGTTATTGTATCTATGACTATGGCTGTAGCTTGGATTTTTATTGATAAAAAGTTCAACTGGAATAACAGAATTATTGCATTCTTTAAAAACAGATACAAAAAAATTATCAGAATTCTTTTATATATAGCGGGTTCGGCTGTTTTTGCCGTATTAACAGAATTGGTTATCTTTCTGGTAATTAATAAACATGCAGGGATTAATTTCCAGAGATTTGTATATATAAATGCAGTAGCTGTTTCTATATGCTTATTAATAACTGCAAGAAATGTAATAAAAGAAAAAGTTGAATATGTGGTTGTTACACTTATTTTGATAATAGGAACAACTATGATATTTACAACATCACCTAAACATGCAAGCTGGGATATTGATTCGCATTATGATTGGGCAATTAATGCATCAAGTCTTGGAAAAACATATGTGTCACAGGCAGATATTGATTTTTTATATGTGTATTCTGAATCTGTGCCAAAACGAGATCGTGAAAGTAATCTTACTGATATCAGAAAATTAAATGCTGATTATAAATATGCTGTGGATATTGAGTACGGAGAAATTTCTTTACCACATATTCCATCCGGTATTGCAATAGCTGTAACAAGGTTTATGCGTTTGCCATTTTATTTTGTGTATAAATCAGGTGAGCTGGCAAATATTATATTGTATTCAATAATATGTTTTTTTGGCTTGAAAAAATTAAAAAGTGGAAAGATGATATTTGCGGTCATAGCAATGTTCCCTACTAATATTTTTCTGGCATCAAGTTATTCATATGATTTCTGGGTAACAGCATTCTCTCTATTGGGAATGTCATATTTTATAGGAAACTGTCAGAGAAAAGATGAGTATATATCAATAAAAGATACAATAATTATGGTAGCAGCATTTGCATTAGCATGTATTCCGAAACAGGTATATGTTATATTGATGCTGGTTCCATTCCTTATGCCAAGGAACAAGATTAAAAATAAAAAACAGTATTATGCTATATGTATAAGTGGATTTATATTCCTCTCGGCTTCGTTGTTTTTAAGGACATTCAGAATGGCAGGAAGTGAAGGCGATTTAAGAGGTGGAAGTGAAGTTAATCCAGGAGGACAGATTTCATATATATTAGGAAATCCGATAGGATATTTCCTTCAGGTATGTGATTATCTCGGCTCTTATTTGTCATTTGACGCAGTTGCAGAATATACAACATGTTTTGGATATTTAGGATTTTCAAAATATGGAGTAGATGCAATAATATTATTGATGATAGTTACTGCTGTAACGGATAAGAACGAATATGATAACTACAAAAATGCTGGTATTATCAGAACATTTGGAGTATTTAATTATATTGTATCTGCAATGTTGATTGTAACAGCAATGTATGTAAGCTTTACTGCCGTTGGCTCTAGTGAGTTTGCAGGATGCCAGCCAAGATATATTGTGCCATTGCTGTATCCTATGCTTGCTACTATTGGAAGTGGTAAAGTGAATAATAATATGAATAGAAAATTATATAACTATATTATTCTTATAAGTATGCTTGTAATTGGTTTGTATTCAATATATGATACTATGCTTTTTAGAATGTTATAATTGGAAATTGTGTTAAATCGGAGAAATTTATGAAGAAGAGATTGATATTTGCTTTGATATGCACACTTCTCACAGGAGTGCTTGTTGGAATGATGGTTTTCCCAAGGCAGAAAACACGCGAATATATACATAACGATAACGATATAGTTGCCGAATGTACAGATAATAAAGTATATGAAGACGATACAATAATTTATAATATAACATCCGATATAAAAGATGTACAAAGTATATCGTTTGAATTGGAAAATACAGTTACCAGTATAGCTCTTTTCAGTGTATATGTTGATTATGGAGAAGGTTATACTGAAAAATATAAGTATAATTTAAGTGTTCCTAAGCAGGAAAATGTGGCGTATATAAAAACAGATTTTTCTGATATTAAATCTATAAAGATAGTGGAAGATATAGAGTATCCACTGAGTGGTATCCAGTTACACAGCGATTTACCACAGGTGATTGAAAAGAGAGTAGCTCCATATAAACCATTGTTATATCTGGCAGTAATATTTGAAGTTATTGTGTTTATTATATCCTATGTTGTACAGTGGCGGTTTAATGTTCTGGACAGGATAATCAGCAGAATAAAGAATGCAAAGTCTGTGAATAAGAACATTAAGCATACTAAAAAGCATGGCATAGTTGATAAAATAGACAAGATAGTTGTAAGCAGTATATTAATAATTGGAAGTGCGATTATATTAATAACACCTGTATCTCATAACACATGGGATATAGATTCACATTACAGATGGGCACTGATTGATTCTTATCTGGGAAGAGCATGCCTTACACAGGCAGATCTGGATTTCTTTTATATCAATGAGACTTCTCTTCTTGCTGATTCTGCGCAGGAAAGCAGAATTAATCAGAAAAAATTAAACAGTGAATATAATTATGTAATGGCCAATGATTATGAGGTGATATCGCTGCCACATATGCCATCAGGTATTGCTATGGCTGTTGTACGTTGGTTTGGCGGTTCATTTATAGCTGTATTCAAAGCAGGAGAATTTGCCAATCTGATAGTATATGCGATATTGTGCTATCTCGGGTTAAGAAAGCTAAAAAGTGGGAAACTGATATTTTCAACCATTGCGTTATTTCCAACAAGCCTTATGTTGGCAACAAATTATTCATATGACTATTGGGTAATTGCATTTTCAATGTTAGGAATGGCATATTTTATAGGAAATTGTCAGCGCAGCGACTCATATATATCGACTAAAGATACAATCATAATGGTTGGTGCTTTAGCATTGGCATGCCTGCCAAAACAGATATATGTGCCTATTATGCTGATACCATTTTTCATGCCACATAATAAGATAGAGAATAAAAAGAAATATTATGCTATATGTCTTCTTGGATTTGTAGTGTTGTTAGGTTCATTTATTATAAGAGCGATGGGTTCTACAGGTGGTTCTGGTGATTCAAGAGGAGGAGCAGTTTCGCCTGGAGACCAGATACAGTATATGTTATCGTCACCTGGCAGTTATATCCGAATGTTACTTGATTTCCTTGCAGATTATCTGTCTATATTGATGGTTAAAGAATTTACACTGGATTTTGCTTACTTTGGAATGGGTAATATATTTATACATCTGATTACAATATTATTGATTGTTGCAGCGCTTTTAGATAAAGATGAATGTGATGATTATAAGACTGGAACTATTGTTAGAATCTATAGCGTCCTGATGTATGTTGGTGTTGCGGCACTGGTTGCAACAGCAATGTATATAAGTTACACAGAAGTAGGAGCATCGGAAATAGCAGGATGTCAGGCGAGATATCTGATACCATTGGTATATCCTTTGGCAGCAGTGATTGGAAGTCCTAAAATCAGAAATAAAATTAACAGAAACTGCTTTTATGGGGTGGTACTAGGAGTTGATATATTGGTTGTGTGCATTAATATATATGATGTTGTATTAAAAATGTATATATAATTATAAATTGCTATGTTACAATATAAAAATGTGAGTAATATAGATATTGTAATTGATGAAATATTATAATATATATTTATGATAAAAGATGTATAATAAAAACAGTGAGGTAATTATGAGTAACAATACAGATAATATTATGCAGGAAACTAAGCAGGATATATTTGATAAGATTATGCATCTGCCGGGTCTGAGGGTGTTTGAACCATTATATAAGAAGTATAAGGAAGTACTTTTATATCTTTTCTTTGGAGTACTTACTACTGTTGTAAGTATTGGTTCATATGCGTTCTTTAATGTTGCACTTGGAATAAATGAGCTTATTGCAAATGTTATATCATGGGTACTTGCAGTACTTTTTGCATTCTTTACTAACAGGATATGGGTGTTTGCAGCACCAACTAAGACTGTGGAAGAATTTATGAAACAGTTGGTTTCATTTGCGGGTGGAAGAGTATTAACTCTTGTAATTGAGGAGATAATTCTTCTTGTGTTCATTACAATGCTGCATTTCAACAGTATGTTAATAAAGTTTATTGCGCAGGTTGTGGTAATTATACTTAATTATGTTATAAGTAAGCTGCTTGTATTCAGAAAAGATAAGAGTGAGAAGTAAAAGGAGAAGATAATGGAAAAGAATGTATTAGAGTTTCTTGAAAACTCACAGAGAATGTATGGGGAAAAGACAGCGTGTTCGGACATGAATAATGAACTTACATACACACAGCTTATGAATCAGGCAAAGTTCATAGGAAGCTGCCTTTCACTTAAGATTAAGCCTACACAGGGAATTCCTGTGTATATGGATAAGACATGTAATACTTTATCTTTATTTATGGGAATTGTGTATGCAGGCGGATATTACTGCATGCTTGATACAACTCATCCGGCTGAGAGAATTAATCTTATATTAGATACGATCCAGGCAGATATTCTGGTTGTAGATAATAAGTCTGCCAAGAAAGCAGAAAAGCTCGGATTTCAGGGCGAGATCATTAATCTTGACGAATTACTTGAAGGATATGATGGACAGGCAGTGGATGCGCTGGCTCAGGAAAGACTTGATAAGATAAGAGAACAGGCGCTTGATATTGATCCACTGTATTCAATATTTACATCAGGTTCTACAGGTGTTCCTAAAGGAGTTATTGTTAACCACCGTTCAACAATAGATTTTATTGACTGTTTTACAGAAACATTTGGAATTACGAATGAGGATGTTATTGGTAATCAGGCACCATTTGACTTTGATGTATCAGTTAAGGATATATATTCAAGCTTAAAGACAGGGGCTACATTACAACTTATTCCTAAGATGTGCTTTTCTTTCCCAACTAAGCTGCTTGATTTCCTTGATGACAGGAAAGTTACAACAATTATATGGGCTGTATCAGCGTTATGTATTGTAACAACTCTTAATGGATTCGAGTATAAGAGACCATCTTCACTTAACAAGATTATGTTCAGCGGAGAGGTTATGCCTATTAAGCATCTTAACGGATGGAGAGAACAGTATCCGGATGCAATGTTTGTTAATCTCTATGGACCAACGGAGATTACATGTAACTGTACATATTACATTATTGACAGAGAGTTTGGTCTTGACGAGAAACTTCCGATGGGAAAGTCATTTGCCAATGAAAGAGTATTCCTGTTAGATGAAGAGGATAAGCTTGTTGATGCAGGCAGACCGGGTGAATTAGGAGAAATATGCGTATCTGGAACAGCAGTAACCATGGGGTATCTGCGTAATCCTGAAAAGACAGATGCAGCATTTGTACAGAATCCTCTTAATGACAGATATCTGGAAACAATATACCGCACAGGTGATCTTGGTTACTATAGTGAAGATGGCGAACTTTTCTTCTCATCAAGAAAGGACTTCCAGATTAAGCATATGGGTCACAGAATTGAGCTTGGTGAGATAGAGACTTATATGAATGCCATTGATGGACTACTTAGAAGCTGTTGTATATTTGATACAGACGAGAACAAGATTCTTGGTTTCTTCGAGGTGGAGAAGAACAGCGTGCTTGACAGACAGGGTGTGACTCATGCTCTCAAGGAGAAGGTTCCTCAGTGGATGATACCGAATGTGCTTGTTAAGGTGGAGACAATGCCACTGACTAAGAATGGCAAGATAGACAGAAAAGAACTTATGAATATGTATAGAGAACAGGAGGCATAAGATGATAGGAATTAATGAATTAAAAGAGATTGCCATTAAATGTGGAACACCATCATATGTATTTGATACAGATGAATTGTGTTCAAGAATTGATACTATGCAGCAGATTCTTGGATGCAGTGTCACCGTATGCTATGCCATGAAAGCTAATCCTTTTCTTATAGGGGTGCTTGATAAGAAGCTGGATAAGTTTGAAGTGTGTTCTCCGGGTGAATTCGCAATATGTGAAAAAGAGGGCATAAGCAGGGATAAGATTGTTCTTTCAGGTGTTAATAAGGAAAAGAAGGATATTCTCTACACAATGAAGACTGGTGCTGTTGGAATCTATACAGTAGAATCTCTTAACCAGCTTGAACTTATCAATGCTTGTGCAGTTGAATGTGGAATTAAGGTTAAGGTTCTCATCAGGGTTACAAGTGGCAACCAGTTTGGAATTAATGAGCGTCAGGTTTATGAGATAGCTGACAGGAAAGATGAACTCAAGGGAATTATCATTGAGGGAATCCAGTGTTATTCAGGAACACAGAAGAAGAAAATGAGTCAGATTGAGTCAGAGGTTGTGTGGCTTCAGGCGATTGCCCATACATGTGAGGCAGAGCATGGTGTTAAGCTTAATGAGATTGAGTATGGACCGGGACTGTCCGTGGATTATTTTGTTAATGAGCATTGTGATGCCATGAATAGTAATTTTGATGAACTTAAAGAATTTGCAGGATTGATAAAAGAAATGTCCGAAAAATTCAATGTGACACTTGAGATGGGAAGATATATTGCTGCAACATGCGGAATACTAATCAGCAGAATTGCGGATATGAAGATGAATGATACAACAAGGTATGCAATCATTGACAGCGGAATTAATCATATTAATTACTATGGACAGGCTATGGCTATGAAGAAACCGAGATGTGAATTCATTCCTATGGAGTACACAGAAGGGTTTGCAGATGGTGTGAATCATGAGGTGGAGACATATGCAGAAGGTGTACAGCCCTTTAATATATGTGGTTCATTATGTACGGTTGGGGATGTGATTGTTAAGAATCTTGAGCTTAAGGATGCTAAGATTGGCGATATGCTGGCTTTCTACAATATAGGCGCCTATTCGGTGACAGAGGGGATTTATCTGTTTTTAAGCCGCAGAATGCCTGCTATTGTAATGTACTCTAAAAAGACTGGGTACAGGATTATAAGAAAGCCTGTTGAGACAAGTGAAATTAACAGGGGTTGTTAGAAATGAAGACAGATTCTAGAAAGAAACAGATTGTGCGGCATTTGAAAGCAATAATATTTATAAGTGTTATATTAATAATTAACAAAGCGCTCTGCCTCACATTTATGTTGTCGGGATTAACTAGAATAATATTCCATGAACTTGAAGATGAAAAATCTGGATATGAATGCGTTATATATGGGCAGAGTCATACATCATATGCAGTGGATGCTGATATAGTATCGGACGTATCTGGTGTTAAGACGATGAATGCAGGAATAGGTGGCGCTAATATGATGGATATATATTATATGATACTTGATATGTATGATTATTATATACCAGATGTTGTTGTGCTTGATTTGGATTATCAATATTTTCTTAATGTTGATCTTTCGGATATATCAGAAAGTAATACACTTATATACTATAATTATCCTAATAATATACACAAGATTAAGTACGCGATGGAAACATTGCCAAAGAAAGATTATAGAGCTTCATTATTTAAATGGATGAATTATCGAGATGGAATATATAATATGAAAGATAATTTACAGCACAAATTAAGTGATGAATACAGATATTATGATATTAGTTCTGTAAATTCTTTAGAGGCTTGTGATTCTTATAAGGGACATGGTTTTTTGTATAGAGACAGATCTTTTGTAAGAGATAACGAAGCAAGAATGATTATCCCATGGGATGAAGCAAATGTGGACTATGATTATAGTCCACGGTATTTTAAAAAAATTGTTAAATTGTGCAGAGAAAAAGGATCAAAAGTAGTTTTGCTTACATCACCTATTAATAAAGAAACTCTGCTTATTAATCAGCAATCTATGGATAATTATACATGTGCAAGAGATTATATTCAAAAGCTTGCAGATGAAAATGGTCTTGAATATTATGATTTTAATCTCATCAAAGATGAAATATATCATAGAGAATCTGAAGATTATTGGGACTATGATGGACATATGTATGGAGATGCGGCAGAGCGTTATTCTATTTTTTTAGGTGATTTCTTAAAGAAAATATACAAAGGGGAAAATATTTCACAATCACAATATTTTTATACAAATGTGCAGGAAATGTTAAAATGTGATTGACTATGGCCCTATAAGAAGATAGAATGTTTTCTGGTTACAGCAATGTAATAAAAAGATTTATTTATTGTGAGGTATTTTATGGATCAGTTATTAGACATTTTGAATGAGATTAACAGTGATGTGGATTATGAAATTTGTGATACTCTTATTGATGATGGTATATTCAGTTCATTTGATATCGTATCACTTGTTGGTGAGTTAAACGATGCTTTTGATATAGATATCACACCGGTTGATATAGTCCCTGAGAACTTTAATTCAGCAGAGGCTATGTGGGAGATGATTCAGCGTCTACAGGATTAATGCGGAAAGCGGGGTAAAATGATATGTCACTAGTTTCTACCGGATTTCTGGTATTTTTATTAGTGGGAGTAATTGTATATTATCTGATACCTAAGAAGGCACAGTGGGCATGGCTTTTGATATTAAGCTATGCCTACTATTTATGTTCGGGATATAAGACTATTGTATTCATATTGCTTACAACAATTGTTACTTTTACATCAGGAATCCTTTTAGAGAAAGTAGAAGATAGTCTCAATATACAACTAAATAAAGAGGGTATTACCAGAGAAGAGAAGAAGTCAGTAAAGGAATCTGCAAAAAAGAAGAAAAAAGGAGTTGTACTGGCAGCTCTTATTCTTGTATTTGGAGTACTTGCAATCGTTAAGTACCATAATTTTGCAATAGAGAATGTCAACGGCATAATTAAGGTATTTGGAGGTAACGGCAGAATATCAACATTTACACTTCTTCTGCCACTTGGAATATCTTTCTACTCGTTCCAGTCAATATCATATGTTATTGATGTGTATAGAGGAAAGGTAAAAGCCTGCAATAACATTTTTAAATATGCATTATTCGTATCATATTTTCCACAGATAACACAGGGCCCTATTGGAAGATATGACAGACTGGCACCGCAGTTTTTTGCTGCACATAAGTATGACCTTGTCATAATCCAGCACGGATTACAGCGTATGGCATGGGGACTTTTTAAGAAGTTTATTATTGCAGACCGCGCCGGTGTTGTTGCTAATCTGGTGTTTAACAATCCGGGTCAGTATCAGGGTATATATGTTGTTATCGGTGTTCTTGCTTACTGTGCACAGCTCTATGGCGATTTCGCAGGTGGAATAGACATGGTGATGGGTGCATCTGAGCTGTTCGGAATACATCTTGATGACAACTTTAAACAGCCGTTCTTCTCCCATTCTATAGGAGAATTCTGGCGCAGGTGGCATATAACGCTGGGAACATGGATGAAGGATTATGTGTTTTATCCTTTCAGCCTAAGCAGACCTATGAATAAGCTGGGGAAGTGCCTCAAGAAACACAGTAAGACAGCATTTGGCAAATATATGGCTAAAGCGCTGCCTATATGTCTTGCGGATTTGCTCATATTCTTTATAGTCGGTGTATGGCATGGTGCGGCATGGAAATATATTGTGTACGGCTTGTACAACGGAATTATAATGAGTTTCAGCAGTCTCATGGCACCAGTTTATGAGAAAATGTTTGAGGTAACGCATATTAACAAAAATGCCGGATGGTACAGAGCCTGGCAGGTAATAAGGACTTTTGTACTGGTAAACATAAGCTGGTATTTTGACAATGCGGCTTCACTGTCAGATGCAATAAGGCTTATGGGAAATACATTTAAACATGCTGCATTCAGTATGAACACAGTTATTAATATGTTTGGCGGAAAGCTGGACTTTATCATTCTCTTAGCCGGATGCGCTGTATGGTTCATTGTTAGTGTACTGAAAGAGAAGGGCATTGCAATAAGAGATGCGATTGACAGAAAACCGTTAATAATCAGATGGGTTATTTATATCAGTCTTGTTATGTCTGTTGCGGTGTTGGGATATATATCTAATACATCGGGTGGATTTATGTACGCCCAGTTCTAGGCAGAGGTGCAGGATAACATGAAGAATAAGGTGTGGAAAGAAATTTTTAAATATTTAAAAGTAGTAATATTTCTGGCTGTCATTGTTTTTCTTGTAAAGGTGAATGAGTATGTATTGGTTCGTCCGGGATATATCAGATATATAATTCATGCGGCAGATAATTCAGAGACGGGCGGGGATTATGACTGCGTTGTAATTGGTGCTTCCCATGGAAGGGCTTCTATTGACCCGCATTATTTTATGGAAATGGGATATGCAAGTAATCCTATTAACATGAGTATTCAGGGTGCGACGGTAATAGATAACTACTATATGATTAAAGAAGTATGCAGAAACAACGATGTTAAGAAGATAATACTGGAACTGGATTATCAGTATTGGGACAAGAATACTAAGAGAGATTCTGATTTTGGAGACCTTCTTGTGTATGGACAGCTTCCATTCTCTGAGGTTAAGCTGGAGTATATAGCCAATGAGCTTATGGATAAGGATTTTAGAACTGTATATTTTAAGAAATATGCTTTTGCCAAAAAAAGTAAAGATATTAGGCAGAATATAGAAATAAAAAAGACGGATGATTATAAGAACTATGATATATCAGCGGCTACCGGACTGGAAACGGAGGGACCTTATCAGGGCAGAGGCTTTTTCTACCGCACAAAGGTTACTGACAAGAAAGGGAAGTTAAATCCGTCTCCATGGACCTATGATAATCTTAATCCCAAGGTTGGGCAGTATTATGAGAAGATTGTAGAATACTGCAGAGACAATGGTATTGAACTTATATGTGTCTCAACACCGATTCCGCCATCCTGTGTTTTGTCAGGACCTGTTAAGGACGCCAACACATTTTTTAAGAGATTATGTGATGAAAATGGTGTCAGATATATTGATGGAAATCTTATAAAAGATAATGTCCTGCATGTTGAGGATGATGATTTCTGTGACTGGGAGGGACATATGAACGGAGAGATAGCGGAGCAGTTTTCGGAGATTCTCACGGATATTCTGAAGGAAGATAATCCGGAGTATTTCTACGGCAGTTATGATGAGTGTATAGAGGCGATTATTTCGAGGGGAAAATGAAAAGTAGGATATTAAAATATGTTCGAACGGTTGTATTTTTGATAGTAATTGTTGCTCTTATAAATTGTATTGATTTTATGATGATGCCATCAGGTTACATAAGATACATTATTCATGTAGTGGATAACCCCAATACAATAGAAGGTTACGATTGTTTAGTTCTCGGAGCATCTCATGGAAGAACTTCAATTAATCCGCAATATCTAATTGATAGTGGATATGCAGAAAATCCATTGAATCTATGTATTCCTGGTGAGTCCGTTGTTAATTCTTATTATCTGCTTAAGGAAGCTAGTAGAAATAATGATATAAAGAAGGTTATTCTTGAAATGGATTATCAATATTGGATAAATGATGATGCAAGGGATTCTGAATTTGGAGATTTATTTGAGTATGTACAACTTCCTATGTCAAAAGTAAAATTGGAATATATTACAAATGAATTATTAAAAAAAGATTTTAGAACTGTATATTTTAAAAAAATAGCTTACACTTATGATTTTAGTAAGATTAAAGATAATATTAGCGTAAAGCTGTCTAAAGCATACTGGGATTATGATATTAAGGCAGCAGAGATTCATGATGCTGATGGTCCATATAAAGGAAGGGGCTTTTTCTATAGGGAGGTGGTTAATACTGAAAAAAATGATTTCTGGGTTTGCGAATGGTCCAGAGATAATGTAAGCGACAAGGTTATAAAATACTATGATAAGATTGTAGATTTCTGTATAGAAAATAATATTGAACTGGTTTGTGTTACGGAACCAATAACTCCAACGGCAGTGATAAGAGGACCTTCGTCAGAAGCTAATAATTATTTCAAGGAGTTATGTGAAGAAAGAAAAGTAAAGTATTTAGATTTTACATTGATTAAAGAAGATGTGCTTTCGATTACAGACGAAGACTTTTGTGATTGGGAGGGGCACATGTATGGTTCTTTGGCAGAAAAATTTTCTAAAATACTATCGGAAGTATTAATAAATAATCATAAAGAATTTTTTCATAATAATTATGATGAAAAGAAAATGGAGATTTGTAAAAAATAGCTTGCCTTATTTAAAAGTATATGCTAAACTCCTATAAAGTTTCGCAAGAAATGACTATAAGAGTTATTTCATATATGGGTGGATTCCCGAGTGGCCAAAGGGGACAGACTGTAAATCTGCTGGCACTGCCTTCGAAGGTTCGAATCCTTCTCCGCCCATTTTGCATATGTTGAATCTGCAGGTAGTAAAGCACCATGATTTAGCACGTAGTTGTTAGGACATTTAAGGTACTTAGGCTGCGCCAGAGGATATCATATGTATTAATAATACGCCTGCCTGGCAGGCACTTACGCCGGTGTGGCGGAACTGGCAGACGCACAGGACTTAAAATCCTGCGGGACTTATACTCCCATACGGGTTCGATTCCCGTTGCCGGCATATTAAAAGAGCTGTTGCTTTAACAATTTTGGTTTCACCTCATTGTTAAAGCACAGCTCTTTTTGTCAGAAGAGAATTAGGGATAAAGACTTTCTTTAGTTGATAACTAATGGAAAATAGCGTAAAATTAATATAAATTAAATGATGAGGGGTTAAGAATGAGTGATAATAGAAAGAAAATTATTATAATTGTGGCGTTGGCTGCAGGGGTTGTTGCACTGGCAGCAGGGTGCTGTATTATTGCCTTCAATATAAGAAAAGGTTCAGGCAAGGAAAAGGCTGTTGTGTCGGAAACTGTGGAAGATGTATCGGAAGAGGAGACAGAGACACCAACAGTATATGTTGACAACAAGGTTGATATAATTGATATTAATTCCAAGATAAGGCCGCTGGCGGTATCAGTGAATAATACACCGGTTGCAGTTAAGGTTCAGACCGGACTAAACAGGGCATATCTTGTATATGAGCTGCCGACAGAAGGGTATACATGCAGGCTTCTGGCACTTTTTAAGGTTGAGAACAGTATGGTTTCGGGCGAAGCGCCTCAGGAGATACTGGGTTCTGGTCAGGTAAGCAGCACGGATGTAATTGTAGGAACTATAAGAAGTGCAAGACATAATTTTCTGGATTACTGCTTTGAGTCAGATGCTATATTTGTTCATTTTGGCGGAAGCACATATGCGGAGAGAGACGAGGCGTCAACCGGTATAGACTGGATTAATGGTTTCTATAACAACGAGTATTATTGGCGTAGTAACCCTGAAAAACTTGATACTGAGCATACTGCTTATACATCACTTTTCAGGTTAAAGACAGCAATACAGGAAAAGGGTTTTGATGCTGAAGCACAGAGTGCAGAAGACACCGTTCTTCTGAATTATGCTGTGAGTGATGTGGATATTTCAACTAAAGAAAATGCTGTGAGTGCGTCCTCAGTAAATGTTCCATACAGCAGCTATCAGTACACCACTTTTGTATATGATGAGCAAAGCGGAAATTATTTAAGATATGCCAGTGGGGAACCTAGCATTGACCACGAGACCGGTGAGCAGTTTAATACGAAGAATATTATTGTCCAGAAGATTACTCATACATATATGGATGATAATTACTGCTGGAATCTGGCGACTGTTGGAAAGGGAGAGGGGTACTATATAACCAACGGATATTCTGTTCCAATTAAATGGAGCAAGGCTGACAGGAGGTCAAAGACCGTGTATACATATGAAGATGGCACGGAGATTGAGGTCAGCGATGGAAGGACATATATAGAGGTTTCTAATGTGAGTATGAATGTGAATATTGAATAGTTTGAAATATGTATGCATACACTGTATTTATCTTCATTTTCAGAAAAGTGTTCCCGAAAGAATTAGCATATTTTACGGTCTGCAATCGAATATGCTAATTCTTTCTCAGCAGCACCAATCCGAAAAGGGATATATTTATTCAGAATGTGGATAACGGAGGTGTGCATATGAGCAGCAGAAAGAAATTATTGAATATAACTATTATTATAGGGATTCTGACAGTGTGGCTGTTGGGATCCCTGTTTCATTTTGTGTATGGATGGAGTGGCAAGAATACATTAGTCGGGTTGTTCTTTCCTACTAATGAATCAACATGGGAACATATGAAGCTTGTGTTTCTTCCCATGAATTTATATGGTATATACACATGGTATGCCTTGAAGGACAGATATAATGCGGCAGGATTTGCCATATTTTTAGGGGTTATCGTGGGAACATGGGCAATTCCGTTTCTTTACTATACGTATATGGGAATATTAGGATTCTCTAAAATGTGGCTTGATATATCTACATTTTTTATCGCAGTTCTCATTGGTTTCGGAATAGAGTATCATGTGCTTCGTCGGGCAGGCTACGGGGATTTCAAGCTTGGGACATGGATACTTGCGCTGGCTGATTTCGTAATGGCACTTGCTTTTGTCTCATGCTCTTACGGGGCACCGGGGCTGGGGATATTTGCGAACCCGAAGTAGGAGTAGGAAGTATACAGAGTTGCAGGGAAAAACCTACTAAAACTATGAACAAGCGACTATTAGTAGGCGAAACAAGAAAAAATAGGTAAAAAGAGATGCCAATGCTACCTACTAAAATCGTGGATAAGCGGCTTCTAGTAGGTAACACCATAAAAATCTTTCAAAGCAGAGAGGATTATACAATGAATGGAGCATAATCTTCTCTGCTTTTGCATTATAGGGTTGACATATGGTGTGGAGTATAGTATTCTACAACTGTACTAGTTCAGATAGTACAGTTGTGACACTTGAAAATAAACAGAGAACAAGGAAAACAAGGAGGTCTGACCCTCTCCTCACCAGAGGGTTCGGATTTTCCTTCGGAAAACAAGGAGGGTTGTATGTTCGTAATTGATGTCATGTCGCGGGTGCCAGTCTACGAACAACTCATTAAGCAGGTCGAAGATCAGGTCCTTACCGGGATTATGCGAGAGGGAGATAAGATGCCGTCTGTGCGCTCTCTTTCTATGGAACTTTCTACTAATCCTAATACGATTCAGAAAGCATATACCGAATTAGACCGAAGGGGGATTATAGTGAGTGTTCCTGGAAAGGGTTCATTTATTTCTTCCGGAGCGGTCAGGATTGTAGAAGAAAAATCTAAGGATAAGCTTGGAGAGCTTAAGGAGATTGTTACACAGCTTGCATATGCGGGGATGAGTAAGAGTGAAATTATTGATATGATTGAGGAGGTTTATAAGAAAGTATGATAGAGGTGAAGGGTGTTACTAAATCTTTTGATGATTTTACAGCACTTGATAAAGTAACATGCAATATTGCCGAAGGGTGTATATATGGCATGGTTGGTTCTAATGGTGCCGGAAAGTCAACATTATTAAGAGTTCTCTCAGGAATTTACAAGCCGGATCAGGGAGAAGCGGTTATTGATGGAATTAATGTCTACGAGAACACATATATGAAGAATAAGCTGGTCTTTGTTGCTGATGAGCTGTTCTTTCTTCCTGGGGCAACTATGAAGAGTATGGCTAAGTTCTACAGTTCAATCTATGATAATTTCGACATGGAAAGATTTACGGAGCTTACTAAAACCTTCGGGCTTAATCCTGAAAAGAGCATCTCAAGCTTTTCTAAAGGAATGAAGCGTCAGGCGGCTATAATACTTGCGCTGTCAACCAGAGCAAAATATATGTTCTTTGATGAGACATTTGATGGTCTTGACCCGGTTATGAGAAATCTCGTGAAGAAGCTTATATGCGGAGATGTGGCAGACAGCAATGCGACGGTTATTGTGACATCTCATTCACTGAGAGAACTTGAGGATATATGTGATCATTTATCATTGCTTCACAGAGGAGGTCTGGTGCTGGACAGCGATGTATTTGAACTAAAGACGAGTCAGTTCAAGGTACAGGTTGCGTTCAGAGACACATTTGATAGAAGTATGTTTGAGGGAATTAATATCACAAGATATCGTCAGGAGGGGTCTGTTGCCAACATGATAGTTAACGGCGACAGAGAAGAGACAACAGAACGGATAAATGCGATGAAGCCTGTTGTATTTGATGTGCTGCCGCTTACACTTGAGGAGGTATTTACTTATGAGATGGAGGCACTTGGCTATACATTCGATGTGAAGGAGGATAAGGTTCATGAATAATAAGAAAATATTTAGTTTCCATATGTTCCTGCAGACATTGAAGCAGACAAGGCTTGTGGGATTTATCATGACTGCCATAATAGCACTTATTTCAGCGGCGCCAATAATAAGTGAGATTAACTATATGAAGCAGTATGAGCCGACATCATATTCTAATATTAACGGTGTATCAGATAATTATTTTCTTGTATTTATGTTTGTAGTGATTGTGCCGATTCTCTCATTTGTTATATGGAGTTTTCTTAACAAGAGAAGCAGCAGTGATTTCTATCATTCAATACCATATACAAGACTGTGTATATACCTTAGCAAAACTGCTGCGATTTTATCTTGGACATTGTTTATACTTATTGTATCATATGGCTTAAAATGCGGTCTTTATCTTGCCAACCGCAAATATTTCATTGTGGATTACGCAACGATGACACATATGTACCTTGCTATGTTTATATGTAGTGTTTTGTGTATGTCAGTTATAAATGTATCTGTATCAGTAACAGGTAATATTATAAGCAATATTTGTGTTACAGGATTGATAATGTTTCTTCCACGTTTTCTCTGCATGATGGCAACAAGTATGGCATACTATCACGGAAGCGGATATATGATAGCCGACAGCGGTGTGGGATTGCTTGATTACACCAATAATATGCTGGTAGGTTTTGTGTTGTCAGTTCTGGGTGGATACAGCGGGTACGGAAATATGGTGCTGGATATTACAAATAATATATATTCGCTGGTTCTTGCGCTGATATATATTGTGCTTGGTGCAGTACTCTTTATACACAGAAAGAGTGAGACCGCCGGCAAAGCAGCTAACGGAAAGGTTTTACCTATGATTATCAGGACACTTGTTGGCTTTGTTGCCGCCTTTATTGGAGTTATGCTTGTATATACCAATGAAGATAATGGTGTTAATGGTACACTTGCGGTTGTTATCTCATTTATCATAAGTGCAATTATTGTGTTTATATATGAATGGATGGTAAGCAGAAAGGTGTCTGTCTTTAAAAAATGCATTCCGGCAATTCTTCTGGGTTATGTGCTGGCAGTTGTGCTGGGAACAGTAATAGATATATATGGAAAACATGAAGCTGCATATATTCCGGAACCGGAGGATATTTCTTATGTAGTACTTTCTAATGGATATATTGGTGATTATGACTACTATAATAATGTTACTTCACAGGTACATTTTGATGATGCTGCAACGATAAAGTATGTTTCTGAAGTGTTCCAGTCTAACAAGAAAAAAATTGACCAGGCAGACGCATATTCGGTTAACCATTTATATCCATATAATCAGTACAGCGTTTACAGAGTCGGATTCAGGGAGAAAGGTGTTACCCACTACAGGTATATCAGACTGAATAACGCACAGGTCCTAGAGCTTGGAAATATTCTTAAATCCAATGAGAATTATGCCAAGGCATATATGGATTTCCCGGAGAGCAGCCAGATAAGTATCAGCATGAGAGGGAATATGGAGGATAAGGAATTCTATGAGATATATTCAAGCCTGGTAGAAGAAGCCTGTGATATGGGATTTTCAAAGTGGTACAGTCTTGTTAACAGTGAGAACAGCCCATTTACACTTGACGCAGAGTTTGTAAGAAAAGGGAATAAATATACAATGACACTTCCTATTAGTAAGAGTACTCCTAAGACATATAAGAAATATATATCATGCAGGAATGCATACTCTGTATCCTACAAGAAAGAGGATCTTGTAAGAATCAGCCAGCTTCTTAGGGAATATGTAAAGGATAGCAGCAATGCCAGCAAATTAATGAGCAAAGAAGGCGAAGATATTGGAATCGTTTTCATATCAGAGGGTGATAAGGAGTATATCAACCCTGATGAATATTTAAAAAAATACGGTCAGGATGGCATAGCTGTGCTTAATAAAATAGCAGAAGAGGTAGAAAAGGGAACATTTAATAAGGATATAGATGTGACGAAACCTATAATTGTTGTGAATTACAGCAGATACCCTGATGTATATTATGGTGAAGATATGATACAAGACAGTAGCTATGACTACAGCGAGACGGATATTATATTGCAGCTTGACGGGTATGATGATATTTCAGATTATATTGCGGACTAGTAGCATAATAAGTATAATTAATGGGATGGTTCTTAGGAGCTGTCCCATAATTAATATAGTGAAGGGTGGCATATATGTACGATTATTTAGTAGTAGGAGCAGGACTTTTTGGCTCAGTTTTTGCACATGAGGCAGCTAAGGCTGGAAAGAAAGTCCTTATAATTGATAAGAGAGGCAATATAGCAGGTAATGTATACACAAGAAAGATGGAGGGAATCAATGTCCATGTGTATGGAGCACACATTTTTCACACTAACAATAAGGTAGTGTGGGAGTATCTTTCGCAGTTTGCAACATTTAACAGGTTTACTAATTCACCGGTTGCGAATTATAAAGGCGAACTGTATTCTCTGCCTTTCAATATGTACACATTTAATAAAATGTGGGGTGTTGTTACTCCGCAGGAGGCAGCATTAAAGATTGAGGAACAGAAAAAAGCAGCAGGTATCACAGAACCGAAGAATCTTGAAGAACAGGCTATAAGTCTTGTGGGAACTGATATCTATGAGAAGCTGGTCAAGGGATATACCCAGAAACAGTGGGGCCGCCCATGTTCGGAACTTCCGTCCTTTATTATAAAGAGGCTTCCGGTAAGATTAACATTTGACAATAACTATTTTAATGCTCTGTATCAGGGAATTCCTGAGGGTGGATATACCAGAATGGTGGAGAATATGCTGGATGACAGAAACCTTCCGGGAAGTATTGAGGTGCGCCTGAATGTGGATTATCTTGCTTCTGCCAAGGTAAAGGCGGAGATTGATAAAGAGGCGGACAAGGTTGTATACACAGGAGCAATAGATGCTTATTTTGATTATAGTCTTGGTAATCTTGAATACCGTTCTGTAAGGTTTGACACGGAGGTTCTCGATGAACCGAATTATCAGGGAAATGCGGCAGTTAATTACACAGATGCTGATACGCCGTGGACAAGAATAATTGAACACAAATGGTTTGAGTTCGGCAAGGATGAAAATGGTAACGATCTCCCTAAGACTGTAATCAGCCGGGAGTACAGTTCGGAGTGGAAGCCGGGAGATGAACCATATTACCCTGTCAATGACGAGAAGAACAGTGAGCTTTATGCGCGTTACAGGGAACTTGCAGACAGGGAAAGCAGGGTCATCTTCGGAGGAAGACTCGGAGAGTATAAATATTATGATATGGATGCAGTTGTGGCAGCAGCGCTGGAGTGCGCAAAGAGGGAAATAAAGTAGGTGGCACGCAGCAGCTGTAGCGCCGGATAATATCAGCTACGGCTGCATTGTGCAGAACCCCCTTTTTTATATATTTACCCTTGAAAATTTCCGGATGCTTTACGGTCACAGAGCTGGTTGTACATTGTGGGGCCAAGTCCGCTCTTTAATTCAGTATAAGCAATGCGTATCTGTTCCTCTGTCATATTCTCACGGTTTCGTTCAATAGCATTAATGCTGTCATGAATTACCTTATCCTGGTCATCATGAATCTCCCAGTCGTACATAGTAGGTCCTTTAACAATATTCTGTTTTATGAAATGCTCTTTTGCGTCATTTGATTTCTTGTTCATAGCATTATCCTCCATTTTTATGCGATAAATCTGTATTATTATCTGTAATAAAATCAGGTATATACTTGAAAAAGATATCATAGCATTGTAATATTAAATAGTGTGTACAGCGCATAAGGGAGAAGGTTAATGTTAGATTTGGATGGTATGCTGTCTATTGTCATGCCGGCTTATAACGAGGAGAAACTTATTTACAACAGTATAATGGAAACATTAAGAATTGTGGAAAAGTTTGTGCCAGAGTTGGAAATAGTAGCGGTTAATGATGGAAGTAAAGATAATACTAAGGCTGAGATACAGAGGGCTATGAGGGAAGATAAGAGAGTCCGGATAGTAAGCTCTGAGAAGAACCGTGGAAAGGGAAATGCAATAATTGCAGGCGTTTCACAGGTTGAGGGTAAATATGTCGCATTTGTTGATGCTGACCTTGAGCTTAATCCATCCCAGCTCGAGGGTTATCTTAAGAAAATGATAGATGATAATAAAGATGTTGTTATTGGATGTAAGTTCCACAAGGATTCCAAGCTTGATTATCCGTTTAAGCGCAAGGTTATAAGTATGGGATATTACATAATGCTTTTAATTTTGTTTCACCTCAATGTCAAGGATACACAGACAGGACTTAAGGTGTTCAGAGTGGAGGCTATAAAGCCGGTAGCGCATCTTATCAGAACGTCGGGATTTGCATATGATATTGAACTTCTTGTTGCTGTTCACAGGAGAGGCTTTTCTATTGCACAGATGCCGGTAGAGGTTGTGTATGTCAGAGAATCCGGAGCAAACAGAATCGGTATGAAAGATATCTGGCAGGCTTTCTGTGACACATGGGCGATTTTTTGGAGAGTATACTTTAAACACTATTATGACTAGTTTATATAGGAGTTACTTTGGCGATGAAGAAATTATTTGCAGGATTGGTAAGAAAATCAGCTAATATGTGGAATTTGGTAATTATGTCTCATGTGAAAATGTGTATACTGGCAGGAGCGGTTACTGTGACGGGAACAGCGGCTGTAGTAACAGGTGTTGAATATGTTAATCACCGTAATGATAATAATCTTGTACAGGCGCATGAGACTGAGCAGGAAACTGAAACATCGACCTATAGCAATCTGGATAAATTGAACAAGATTATTTCGGAGACGAAGACAGAGGCAGAATCAGAGACAGAGGCTAAGCCTGATGAGGAGGTTGCCCAGATAATACAGGAGGCGGTTGCAGATGAGAATACAAGCAGCCAGGAACTATATGAAATAATAGAGGTGGCTGTGGAGAACAGTTCTGCACCAATACCTGTAAAGGATGTTGAAGACCTCGAGATAGTTGAGGATAATTCCCAAGAACCATCCAGAGAGGAAGTTGAAGAACCGGAATCCGAAACTACAACCAGTTCCAATGAAATATATGAAGTGAGTCAGCTTGTATATGGAATAGATGTATCAAAGTGGCAGGGAGATATCGACTGGTCACAGGTTGCTGCAGACGGCATTTCATTTGCAATGATCAAATGTGGTGGCGGAGATGACGGCCTGTATGAGGACAGGAAGTTTAAACAGAATATTCAGGGTGCGCTTGCTAATGGTATTCAGGTTGGAGTGTATTTCTATTCCGGGGCGAAAGATGCCAAGACTGCCTATGATGAAGCAAGCTTCTGCATTAACCTGATTAAGGATTACAAGATTACATATCCGGTAGCATTTGACTGGGAGCTGGATGGAGATTATGATTCAGTAACACAGGCATGCGAGACTTTCTGCAATGTTGTGTCAAGCTATGGTTATAATCCAATGGTATACTCTAACAGGGACAGATGGTACTATAACTTTGATGGAGAGAAGCTTTCATCTAAGTACAAGGTATGGATGGCATGTTGCTGGGAAGAATATCATTACACTTCTACACGATGGGCATATGGTGATGACCTGGCAAGTTTTAAATGGCATTACGATATGTGGCAGTATGGCGTAACTAATTCAGTTGCGGGAATTGACGGATATGTTGATATGAATATTGCATTTTTCGGGTATGCCAATTATCATATTGATACACAGGAAGCTGTTATTACAGTTAAGAATAAGTCCCTTAAGAGATATTACGGGACAGGCGCCGGGAAGCTAAGTGAGGAGCTTAATCTTCTTGATGGTGTTAAGGGAACTAATTCCATCGGATACGACATGGATGTGGAATATACATTTTTCGATGCTGCGGGTAAGGAATACAGTGAGAAAGATGCATTGTCTACAGAGGGAAAGTACACAGTCAGATACAGCTTTAAAGACCCTAAGTCAGGCTGGATATATAATACGGCCCAACTTCAGATAATTGTTGTAACTGAAGAGTTTTCAGGTAAGGATATTGTACTTGCAGGTAATAAACTTCCTAAGGGATTCAGCTTTACAGATGGAATTACCTGTAAGAATAACTTTGGTGAAACAGCAGCACTGGAGGGATTTGTTGTCAGGAAGACTGATAATAGTACAGGAGAATCCGTGGAATTAACAGAAGAAGAGGCCAGAAAAGAAACATTTGATTTCGATATTTATAGCTATAGTATAGAGTATACATTTAATGTACCTAAAGAGGGAACTGTTGTAAAGAAAGTAGCAGTTAAAGGAAACAAGCAGGAAGAGACGCGGACTGAATCTGAGACACAGACTGAAAAGGAAACTAAAACGCAGGCTGGGACAGTAAGCGAAACGACAACAGGGATTGATTAGTTATTTGACGGCGCTTACATGAAGTGGGCGCCGTTATTGAAATTACAGAGGGCAGAGGAAAATGATTGTTACAGATAAGGAATCTGAAATAAAAAAAGATGAAGAACTGGAAGTACTTGAGATAGAAGAAATTTCACAGATTCAGGCTCTGAAAAGAAAGATAAACGATTTCTTCAGAGTTAAGAAACATGTGGTGGTTTCCATAATACCAGTGGCTATGGCTGTAATAATGGCAACGGTTTTAGTAATTATAAATGTATTGAAACCTGATAAAACGAAGCCGGTTACCGCTGATATTCAGGAGGTTACAGAGCAGACGGAGGAAGAAAGTACAAGCGAGGTACCAATGCTGGCTCTTTACCTTGAGGCGGTGGCTGACGAGAATAATATAACTGCAAAGGTTTACGGGGAAGACGGAGAAGTTCTCACAGGACACGAGCTTGTATTCAATCTATTAAAGGGCAGCAAGGAGGAGAATGCGGTTCAGATTGATATGCTTAAAGAAACAAGTGTAGGCCGGCAGATAGATGGTGTGGAGGCTGCACAATATCCTGATGATGACAGGGATGGTACAGTGGAAATGTGTGATCTTGAGACAGGAACATATACACTTGTAGTTCAGGCGGAAGAGGGATATACAATGCCTGAAGCGGCGGAGACGACAGTAGAAACATTTCAGATTATAGAGAATATTATGGAAAAAGTCGTTGTGGACACAGCGGCAACCCAGAAGGAGGACCCTTCTAAAAACAGGGGAACAGAAAGCACAGGCGAGAATGTTAAGCCGGTTACTTATGTTGATAATGCGGTTACGGGAAGTGTTGGTGTTACCTCTGTTAAGAAATCAGGGGGCAGCATTCTATATACTCTCAAGAGCAGAAAAAGCATTTTGATTTCAAAAACAGAAATCGGCAGTTATAAAGCAGAGTCACTTATAATAGATGGTCAGCAGTATAAGGGTTATATATATGAGACGGGGACTGTCGATGTGACTGGTGGAAGTGAAAATGTTGTGACAAAGTTTCTTGTAAAGGATGAGAGCGAAACAGGACAGTCGCAGTCACAGTCAGAAAGCTCTGTAGGTTCTGGGACAGTTAACTCTACATCAGATGCAACAAAAGACTCTGGCGAAGCAGACAAAGCATCAGAATCATCAACTGTATCCGATAAAGAAAGCGAAGCAGACAATACAAAACAAAAATATTTTCTAATAGAGATAGAAGCACAGATTGAGACTGTATATGCTGACGGATGGCAGAATGTTAACGGTAAGAATTATTATTTTGAGAATTCCCAGGCAGTTACAGGATGGAAGAAGATTGACGGAGCACAGTATTATTTTAATGCTGATGGATCGCAGGGCTCTTCCCTTGTTATTGATGTATCTACATATAATGGAGATATTGACTGGTACAGTGTCAAAGCATCAGGGATTAATTACGCTATAATAAGAGTAGGTTATCGTGGTTATGAAACTGCTAATCTGGTGAAGGACAAGCGGTTTGATTATAATATGAGTCAGGCAACTGCCGCAGGGATTAAGGTTGGAGCATATATTGTCACTCAGGCTGTCAATACATCGGAAGCTGTTGAGGAAGCAAGCTTTATTGTCTCTGCCTGTAGTGGTTATAATGTATCTCTTCCGCTGATTATAGATGTGGAGAGCGCAGGAGGCGGAAGAGGAAGGGGAGATAAGATTTCAACTTCAGAGAGAACTGCCGTAATTAATGCATTTGCACAGACAGTAAACAGTTGTGGATATTCAGCTATGGTGTATGCTAATAAGGATTGGATGGAAAACAGGATTAATGCAGGAAATATCTCATGTAATGTGTGGCTTGCACAGTACAGGAGTACATGCACTTATACAGGACCGTTTGCAATGTGGCAGTTTACAGACTCCTCTTATGTAAATGGAATATCAGGAAAGGTCGATATGAGTGCCTGGAAACATAATATATTGTATTAATATACCATGTAACTAAGAAAATCGTGACTTTTGTATAATATAGTGGTATAATCAATCGGAATGTATATTCACGAGGAGATAAAATATGAGTAATAGTCAAGAGCAGATGAAAGATATTATTAATAATTTAAGAGCCGGGAAAACAGATAAAGAGGTTTTTTGCAAAGAGATTCAAAAGGATGTCTACTGCCTTGTTTATCCTGTTTTTGGGGAAGACTTTAAGAAAGTATCTACGAGGGCAATTATTGATATTTGCACTAAGATTGATACGATTAATGTGGATAAGAATATAATGAGGCAGATAGCAACCATGGTATCTGTATTTATGTTTAGCCTTATAGATTCATCTACTATCAATGTGAATGATAATTACGAATATAACTTTTATAAGATAAAAGAAGACCGGGAATTATTTAATATAATTAAGGATTGCTCTAAGATTTTTAAGAATATGAAGGCATATGATTCTGCCTCAGATAATATCAAGTCATTGTCGAGAGTACAGACAATTATGATGGAACTCTATGGCTATGAGATGCATTCAGTTGAAGAAATTCAAGAGTTATTAGGTCTTGACAGTGAGTACATTCTGAAAATTATAGCAATGATGAAGGAGACAATTCTTGGCAGAAAACCTAAAGGATACGCAGCAGGTGCAATATCCGGAGAAGATGATAAAGTCGAATTAGATGTGTATGCATATGAGGGACTTGATTTACAGGAAGCAGACGAAGAATCCTTTTACTATGGAGAGACTGACGATAATAACACCATTGAAAATAAGCCCCTTGGAAAGACAGATTCAGAGGAAACAGATGAAAATGATGAGGGGGTTTTATTTGAATATGATGAAATAGGATATGTAAGAGATGATTATGAAGACAGCTATTCAGGTAAATACACTTTAATGGATAGAATGTCAGAAATGGTAGGAAGGATATTTCCTCATGTTTCGAGAAACAGCAGAAGAAAGGTTGTTTATGCATCATTAGTTATGGCTCTTATTGTTGTTCTTCTGGCAGCATCAGTGTTTGCAATGGCAGGAAACAGAAAGAAGAAGGTTAAGAAGACAGTAGACTGGACTCCTATTGAATATACAACCAGAGTACCAAAGGAGACAACGACAAGCAAAGAAAAAACATCAGTTGCTGAGACGACACAGAGCACAACACAGGGTAATACAGAGAGTACGACACAGCGCACAACACAGAGTACAACAGAGAAAACAAAGACAGAAGAGACAACACCGGGGGAGACAAAGCCGGAAGAGACAACACCGGAAGAGACAACACCGGAGGAGACGAAGCCGGAGGAGACAACACCGGAAGAGACAACACCGGAAGAGACAACACCGGAAGAGACAACACCGGAGGAGACAACACCGGAAGAGACAACACCGGAAGAGACAACACCGGAGGAGACAACACCGGAGGAAGACGACACACAGGATTCCCCAGATAATACAGTAGTATAAGATATAATGATAATTAATTGAGATAATATGTATCGAAATGATTTGAGCAAGAGATATTAAGGAAGGATTGCTATGAAATGTGTAATATTAGCTGGAGGAAGCGGTGACAGTTTATGGCCGCTGTCCAGAAGGCAATTCCCAAAGCAGTTTATGAAGATTAAGGAGGGACGTTCTTTATTACAGGAGACAGTAGTAAGAAATATGCCTTTTTGCGAAGAATTTATAATTGTCACCAATGAAAGTTATAAGAATATTGTTAATGGTCAGATGAAGGCATTTCAGAGTCTGAGATACAGAGTACTGTTAGAGGGAACTCCTAAGGGAACGGCGGCGGCTGTACTGTTAGGCACTATGTTTGCCAATCCGTCTGAATTAGTATTGGTAGTAAATTCTGATAATCTCATTGATGGGGATGGATACAAAGAGGCCATTCTTGAAGCTAAAGAATATGCTAAGGATGGATTTCTTGCTGTTTTAGGTGTTAAGCCGGAAACACAGTCATCTACATATGGATATATATTAAGAGAAAAAGAAGATGTAAAGAAATTCATAGCAAGGATGGATTTTGATGAGTATGAAACAGAAGGTCTCATGGGCTATGGGTATGATGAGGGATATCTGTGGAACAGTGGAATGCTGGTCTTTAGAGCTGGGGATATGACTAATACAGCAAGACAGGTTGCACCGGAGCTATACAGTGCATGTAGGACTGCAAAGAGAAAAGTACCGGCAATACGAAGATCAGTAAGATTTTCTGAATCAGTTATGCAGTCTATACCACATGGAAGTATAGAGACTCTTCTTCTGGAAAAGTGTAACTCTATCAAGGTGGTGGAGGTCGCATTTGACTGGATGGATGTGGGTAATGCCAGCAATCTGGACGAGTTTGGTAATAATATAAAGTCAGACTGCGTCATAAAATATGATTGCGACAATGTGAATGTAATTAACAGTGCATCAAGACAGTTGGTTGTAGCTAATGATGTTAAAGATCTGGTGGTAGTAAATACAGATGATGCAACATATGTTTCTTCTAAGAAATCTGCAGACAACATTAAGCAGATTATGAAAGAAAATATGGATACATATGAAGCATTTTTTGATTATAACAGAACTACATATAAGGAATGGGGTACACAGGAGATACTGAATTATTCCCAGGGATATAAGGTCAGAAAGCTTACTGTATTTCCTGGAATGTCCATGACTCTTCATCAGCATGAGAAGAGAACAGAGCACTGGTCGATTGTTGAGGGTGTTGCAACAATAACTCTGGGTAATGAGACTCTGGATTATAACAAATACGAAAGTGTGTTCATCCCTGTAGGAGTTAAGCATAAGGTAGCTAATAAAACAGATAAGAATGTAGTTATTATTGAAATTGGAATTGGTGATAATATATCCGATACAGATCTTGTTAAGATATATAATCAGGATGGACAACCGGTTTCGGGTAATTATGTAAGACTTGATAAGAGTCCGATAGTAAGGCTTGAGCCTGCATTCAAGGATAATCTGTGGGGTGGAACCAAGATACGTGATGTATATGGGAAAAAATGTGACTATGATGTTATTGGTGAGAGCTGGGAGCTGTCAGCACATCCTGATGGGCAGAGTCGTATTGCTGAAGGAAGATACAAGGGAATGCTCTTTAATGAGTATCTGAATATTATCGGCAAAGATGCACTTGGATGGAAATGTCAGGCTCAGGACAGATTCCCGATACTTATTAAGTTTATTGATGCCAAGCAGGCACTTTCAATCCAGATTCACCCTGATGACGAGTATGCGCTTGAGAATGAGAATGAGTACGGAAAGAATGAGATGTGGTATGTGGTGGACAGTGAGCCGGGAGCATATCTGTATTGTGGTCTTTCCAGAGATGCATCAAGGGATGAGATAGAGGAGAGAATCGCCAACAATACTATTACAGATATTCTTAACAGGGTTGATGTAAAGGCTGGGGATGTAGTAATGGTAAAGGCCGGAACAATCCATGCGATAGGAGCAGGAGTATTTATATGTGAGATACAGCAGAATTCTAACTCTACATATCGTATGTATGATTATGACAGAAGAGATAAGTTTGGTAATCCACGTGAATTACATATAAAGAAAGCGCTGGATGTTGTTGATACCCATAAGTATGTAAAGGACAATAAGTCTGAGATAGTTATAGCAAGAAATGAGCATTTTGTGGAAGAGAGACTTGTACAGTGCAAATATTTTGAAGTTTACAAGTATGAGATTTCGGATGAAGCAAGGATAGCGGTGGATGAGGCATCCTTTGTTTCTGTTCTGTTTATTACAGGTTCCGGAACTATACAGACCGACGATTTTGAAAAAGTTATGCCTTTTAACGCTGGAGACAGCTTCTTTATAAGTGCAGGATTAAGGTATATAATAGTAAAAGGGCAGGCAACAATGATTGTCACAAGGGTATAATAGTTAAAGCTTTTCATATTTTTACGAAAAATGTTTTACCATATCGTTTTTTGTTGTATAATGACCGAAGAATTCTTTTTTAAAGGAGATATTAACAATGTTATCAGTAGTAATTCCAACATTTAATGAGAGCAAGAATATCAGAAAGCTTGTTGCACAGATAGATATTGCTTTGCAGGGTGTTGAGTATGAGATTGTCTTTGTTGATGACAGTAAAGACAATACACCTGATGTGATTATGGAAGTGGCCAAGGATTATCCACAGGTAAGAATGGAACACAGAAAGAATGGAACAGGATTAGCAACTGCAGTTCTTGATGGCTTTAAGCTTGCAAAGGGTGAGTATATGGCTTGTATGGATGCAGACCTTCAGCATCCTCCAATTGTGCTTAAGTATATGTATAAAGCTATGTTAAGTGGTGCAGATTTCTGCATCCCAAGCAGACTGATTCCTGGAGGAGACGATGGGGGACTTAACTGGTACAGAAAGTTTGTTTCCGGAACTGCAAGGAAGATAGGTCAGATAATGCTGCCTTGCCTTAGAAAGATTTCAGATCCGACAAGCGGTCTGTTTATGTTTAAGAGGGAGGTAATTGAGCATGCGGATCTTCAGCCGATTGGATGGAAGATTATGGTTGAAGTGCTTGCTATGGGTACATACAGTAAGGTTGTTGAGATTCCATATAAGTTCCAGCAGAGAACAGAAGGAGAATCAAAGCTTTCTGGAAAGGTTACACTTGAATACTTAAAGCAGTTAAAGAATCTTCGCAAGAGATACAATAAGAACAACAAGTATGAAGTTGAAATCTGGTCTACAGAGCGTATGATGGAATAGCATTTGTTATTATAATTAATATTATCACAAGAATATGGGGTCACAAGACGGCATAAGTTTTATGAGGTTTTGTGGCTTTAATAGTAATTAAGGAGAATACAATATGGCAATTTTAGTTACCGGGGGAGCAGGATATATAGGAAGTCATACAGTTGTGGAGCTTCAGAATGCAGGCTATGACGTTGTAGTCATTGACAATCTTGTCAACTCCAGCAGAAAGTCATTGGACAGAGTTGAGAAAATAACAGGTAAAAAAGCTGTATTCTATGAGGCTGATATCAATGACGCTTCGGCACTCAATGAAATATTTGACAAGGAAAGTATTGACTGCGTAATCCATTTTGCCGGGCTTAAGGCAGTTGGGGAGTCAGTTGCCAAGCCGCTTGAGTATTATATGAATAATATATCAGGTTCTCTTACACTTTTTGATGTTATGAGAAAGCATGGCGTTAAGAATATAATTTTCTCATCTTCTGCAACTGTTTATGGAGACCCCGCATTTGTACCGATTACAGAAGACTGTCCAAAGGGAGAGATTACTAATCCATATGGCAAGACCAAGGGTATGCTTGAGGAGATTCTCACAGATATCCAGAAAGCTGACACAGATTGGAATGTAATTCTTTTAAGGTATTTTAACCCTATTGGAGCACATGAAAGCGGTACTATAGGAGAGAATCCTAATGGTATACCGAATAACCTTATGCCATATATAACACAGGTTGCTGTAGGCAGATTAAAGGAGCTGGGAGTGTTCGGTAATGACTACGATACACACGATGGAACAGGAGTAAGAGATTATATTCATGTTGTGGACCTTGCCGCAGGACATGTTAAAGCAGTTGAAAAGCTTGCCCAGAAACCGGGACTTGCAATATATAATCTTGGAACAGGTAAGGGATATTCTGTGCTTGATATTGTTAAGAATTTTGAAGAGGCAACGGGTATACATATACCGTATGTTATCAAGGACAGAAGACCGGGTGACATCGCGACATGCTACTGTGATGCAGGTAAGGCTGAAAGAGAACTTCATTGGAAGGCAGAGAAAGATTTAAAAACTATGTGTGCTGATTCATGGAGATGGCAGAAGAATAATCCTAATGGATATGATGATTAATCAGAGCCGTTAATAAATGTATAGAAGAGGATAAGATTATGGGAAAGTATTTTGGAACTGATGGATTCAGAGGAGAAGCAAATGTCACCCTTACAGTAGACCATGCATTTAAAGTTGGAAGATTCTTAGGATGGTACTATGGAAAGAATCATGAGGATGGAAAGGCAAAGATAGTAATTGGTAAGGACACGAGAAGAAGCAGTTATATGTTTGAGTACTCTTTAGTAGCCGGACTTACTGCATCAGGAGCGGATGCATATCTGCTTCATGTCACTACAACACCAAGTGTTTCATATGTTGCAAGAACTGAGGACTTTGATTGTGGAATCATGATTTCGGCGAGCCACAATCCATTCTATGACAATGGAATTAAGCTTATCAATTCTGCCGGAGAGAAGATGAGAGAGGATGTTATCTCTGAGATAGAGAAGTATCTTGATGGAGAAACAGGAGAGATTCCTTATGCAACAAAGGAGAAGATTGGTTGTACAGTTGATTACACAGCAGGACGTAACAGATATATGGGATATCTGATGAGTCTTGCCATATATTCATTCAAGGGAATCAGAGTCGGACTGGATGCTTCTAATGGAAGTGCATGGACTCTTGCCAAGGCAGTATTTGATGCCCTTGGAGCTAAGACTTATGTAATAAATGCGGCTCCAGACGGTACCAATATTAACGAGAAATGTGGTTCAACACATATTGAAGGGCTTCAGGACCTTGTTAAAAGAGAACATCTTGATGTAGGGTTTGCATTTGACGGCGATGCGGACAGATGTCTGTGTGTAGATGAAACAGGTGAAGTAATCACAGGTGACCATATTCTCTATATCTATGGCTGCTATATGAAGGATAGAGATAAGCTGGCTGGCAATAAAGTTGTTACAACGGTTATGTCTAATTTTGGATTATATAAAGCATTTGATGCTGTAGGAATAGAATATGAAAAAACTAAGGTTGGAGATAAATATGTCTATGAATGTATGTCTGAGAATGGGTATCGTATAGGCGGAGAGCAGTCAGGACATATCATATTTTCAAAATATGCAACTACAGGCGATGGAATAATTACAGCGCTTAAGATGATGGAAGTTATGATTGCTAAGAAGAAAACACTTAAGGAACTGGCAGCACCACTTGTTATATATCCACAGGTTCTTAAGAACATCAGGGTTACTGATAAGACAAAGGCTCAGGATGACGCTGATGTTAAGGCGGCTGTTTCGACAGTCGCAGAGTTACTTGGAAGTAATGGTCGAATTCTTGTGCGTGAAAGTGGAACGGAGCCTGTTGTTCGTGTAATGGTTGAAGCCGGAAGTACAGAAGAGTGTGAGAGGTATGTTGACCAGGTAATCGATGTTATTAAAAGCAAGGGATATGTAATCTGATATATTGGAAAATAACAACTTTTTATAATTAAATATGAATATTTAGAGCACCTTCACATAAGATTAATTAGGTCTTATTGTGGGGGTGTTTTTATGTGGAAAAAGTTCTGTGGGAAAATTGCGGTCTGTCTTTTTCTGATGTTGATAATTATGCCGGTATTTTCACTGGCGGGATGCAAAGGGCAGCGCGAGCCGGATAATAAGACTCATATAGATTATACTGTTGTTGAGAATGCGGACCTGCCGGAGGAATTGAAAAAACTTATTGAGAGCAGAAAAGATAAGGTGATGAGACTTACATATACAACTAAGGATTATACATATGTTGTGGCAGGTTATGGAACGAGGGACACGAGCGGCTATTCAATTAAGGTGAATAATGTATATACAAGTGCAGATGCCATATATATTGATTTGAACTTAATAGGTCCGGCTGCGGATGAGGCGGTAAATGAGGTTGAAACATATCCGGTTATAGTGCTGAAGATGGAAAGACGCGATGAGAGCGTAGTATTTAAAATGTAAATATAAGTATTGGAGGATAATCGTGAGGCTTAGAACAGAGAATATTCATGAATACAGAATCAAGTGCAACAGCATAGCGCAGATTACTCTGGATGATGATTTTAATGTTCCGGACAATAAAGCAGATATTGAACTTATTGTTAAAGAATGGGGAGATGTTCAGGTTGACAGTGTTAAGGTGAATAAAGACAAGGCAACGGTAGAAGGAGAATTGAAATATGCCCTGCTGTTTATTGGAAGTGCATCTAATATGGAGAGGATGCAGCCTGTAAAAATGGAGGGGAAGATGCCTTTTTCTGAAAATGTAAATCTTTCTGACGATGCCACGGGAGATTATGTTACATGTCAGGCGTCAATAGAGGATCTTAGCATTAAAGCTATTAATTCGAGAAAAATAAGTGTCAAGGCTATAGTGACATTGAAGATAGTGTGCGAGAATCTTCAGGATATCCAGATGGTAACAGGGATTGAAGAGACAGAAAATACTGATATACAGCAGTTGCAGCGGGAACTGGAATTTGTCCAGCTTGCAGTCAATCAGAGAGATAATTTCAGAATCAGAGAGAATATATCACTGCCTGCCGGAAAATCAGATATTCAGGAAATAATCTGGGATGATGTGAATGTAAGAAATATGAATACACGTCTTGCAGATGACGGTCTTAAACTGACAGGGGAACTGGATGTATTTGTTATGTATCTGGGGACAGACGATTCCAGGGCAATTCAATGGTACGAGACAACAGTTAATTTCGATGGAAGTCTTGATATAAGTGGCTGCAGCGCAGACATGATACCTTATGTTAATTATCAGGTTATAGGAAAGGCAATAGAGGGACGTCCTGACCTCGATGGAGAGAACAGGGATATATCGGTGGAAGTTGTGATGGATATGGATGTAAAAGCCTATGAGGAGCGTAAAAAAGATGTTATTGCCGATATATATTCTCCTACATGCAGACTTGAACTTACGACATCAGATACCCTGCTCAGAACATTATTGGTTCACAATAAAGTTGCAAGCCGTGTCTCAGGAAATCTTCAATTGGAAAAATATGCGGATTTAATGCAGATATGTAATTGTACTGCCACAGTACAGTTGGATGATTGCAGTTATTCTAATGGGGAGATAACTGCGGAAGGTATTGTTTTAGCAAATGTTTTCTACATAACATCCAATGATAACCAGCCCTTGGGAAGCGTGAAAACAGTAATACCTTTTGCTAATAAAATCAGTCTGCCGGATAATGTTAGTGAAAAGGAATTGGAATACAGTATAAAACCGACAGTAGAGCAGCTGGCTGCCACGATAAACAGCGCAGGGGTTATAGAAGTAAAAGCGACAATTTCGCTGGATGTTATATGCTTCAGAAATTATAACTATACTGGAATTAAGGAGAGTATATTTGATAATGAGAAGATGGACCTATCAGATAAACCATCAATGACCGGATATATTGCAGATGGAACTAAGACGCTGTGGGATGTGGCAAAAACATATCACACAACAACAGAATCCATAAAGAGGAGCAATTCAAAGACGGCTGAGGAATTTACTGAATTAAGCAAAGTGCCGAGGGGAACTAAACTGCTGCTGGTGCGGGGATAGAGTAAGGGTTTACGAACATAAAAAAGCATTGAGCGATGGAATACGATTTTAGTTTTCCTGTGCTCAATGCTTTTTGTGTTATTCTTTTCCCGCGAAATAATCGTCGAATTTCTTTAATACAGCATCTCTTGTGTTCTGAGAAATATCCGGCAGTTCTTTGCCCCAGGTCTTAGTTGCCTCTTTAAAACCTTTCTCAAAGGCCTCCTTCATCTTAGTCATTTTCTCTTCATCATCACCTGCAAGTGCCTGTGCAAATGAGAAAATTCTCTCTGAAGTCTGCTTTACGCCCCAGTATCCGTCTTCTGATATATCTTCTTTAGCCTGGGCGATTGTCTCGGCGTCTGCTGTAAAGTTACCACCGGCAAGTGCTTTCCACATATCATCGGCAGTTCCTATTGTGATGCCCTGTTTAGAAAACATTTTGGTTACAAGACTCTGCATCTGTGCCATGCGGGCTTCCTGATCAGCCTTTAACTGTGCCACAACTGATGCATTAGAGGCTTTCCTGCTGGATGAAGATACAGCATTCGAAGACTTAGATGAGTGTTCATATGTGGCAGCTACATCTGAATATCCTGAAGCGGCTGTCTTGTCTGAGCCTGTCTTACCAGCTCTGGAAACATCTGATGTGTTCTTAGTGCTTGAAACATTACCTGTTTCGTAGGTTGAAAAACCTGAATTAACTCCATTTAATGACATAGAATCCCTCCTTGGTTCTGAATATTGTTAGAATATGGTTCTAATCTATAATCTATATCGGAATGTTCTAGATAAATGTTAACTCTCTTCAATAGTTTTTTCAACATTTTCATTCTTTTCAATTTTAATTGTAGATTTTTTCCAGATGCCCGTCCAGTAAAGGGCATATAATATTACTGCCGATGATCCGTTACTGATTACAACTGAGTACCATACAGATTCCACTCCCATGTTAAGTACATTTGAACAAATCCATAGAGTGAGAAGGCGGAATATCCAGATTCGGGATGCATCCACAATCATAGTTATCATAGTGTGGCCGCTGCCTTGGAACAACCCTTGCGTTACATTGTAGAATGCGTTGCTCCAGCACCAGAATGCCATAAGTGACAGGAAATCGGTTGCCAGAGGAATAACTCTGTCATCTGATGAGAAAAATGATACCATTGCCTGAGAAATAAACCGTCTCGAGAGTATAAGACCGAAGAATAACAGGAACAGTGCTCCCATCCGGAGAGCATAATGAAAGGCTTTGTCGGCTCTGTCCTGTTGTCTGGCGCCCATATTCTGTCCGACGATTGTAGAAATTGCGGAACCGATTCCGTTAGCTGGCATTGTGATAATGCTGTTGATTTTATTACCAATTCCGTATGCGCTGGTAGCCACAAAACCATAGGCATTAACATTCTTGGTCATAAGAAGAAATCCAAGCTGCATAGTACTTCCACCGATGGCTGTAGGAAGTCCGATTTTTACAATAGAACCCATTTTACTCTTGTCATATCTGAAACCTTTAAAGCTGATTCTTATAAGCTGTCCCGGTCTTGTGAGTACCCAGAGAGCGATGAATGCACATGGAATCTTAGCAATAAGTGTTGCCAATGCCGCTCCTCCGATACCCCATTTGAACACCATAAGAAAAAGCGGGTCTAAAATAAGATTAATTATTACACCGAAAGCGTTGAGAAGCATAGGTCTTACTGTATCACCCTGAGATTGTTTTACAGAAGTAAACAGGTTGATGGTGAACAGGAAAGGCAAATCAAGAACGACAATTCTTATGTATGTAAGGCCGTAATTATATATATTGCCCTCGGCTCCAAGCCATGAGACCAGTCCTGGGGATACAATCCAGCACAGGAGTGCGCATATGACAGAAAAACACAGTGAAGTAAGACAAATGTGGTTAGCCATGGAGTTGGCCTGTTCATCTTCTCTTGCACCAAGATACTGGGATATAAGAATTGCACCGGCAGTTGTTATTCCATTACCGAAATTAATAAGAATATTCTGAAATGGGGAGACGAGAGTGATTGCTGACTGGTTCTCTGTACCGATTTTTCCGAGCCAGAAGGTGTCTGTTAAATTGTACATAGACTGTATAAAACTATTAATCATGACCGGAACTGCCAGCATAAGTATCGCGTGAAACAGATTGCCGCTAAGAATCATATTCCGTTTGTCTTCGCTTATAGGTTTTGCCATAATTTTCCTCTTTTCTTGTGATGAATTCCGGATAAAAATACCAATTTATTGTTGACATTTTCATATACCTTATACATAATATAAGCATAAAAAACAGTGATTTCTACAATTAAACGAATAAATTTCGATATTATTACAGATATATTACCATAATAGACAGAAGATTAACAGTTGTATGTATGGAGGGAAAAAATGTTTCAGGACATGACTAAAGATTTTGATATTAAGAGAATAAAAAAAAGCAATATACTTGACTGCAATAATTATGAGGCACATGTTCATCCTTTTCATGAGATTTTTTACCTTTCAAGCGGAGAGTGTACCAGTTTTATAGACCATAATATTTATAAGTTCGGAAAAGGAGATCTGGTCATTGTTCCGAGTGGCTGCCTGCACAGGACAACTTATAATGGGAAGGGTGTTCACGAAAGAATTGTAATCAGTTTCCGAAATGAGCTGACAGAATGGATTAATAATCAGATTGGTTCTGAACTTCTTGATAATTGTATGAAACCCGGAGTAATTAATATTCCGGACAAGAGAAGAGATTATGTCACATCACTTCTTGATAAGCTTATGTTTGAGAACGACACACCGGATTCTCTGTCTCCGGCATTTATCAAGGTTGGACTTATTGAACTGCTGCTTTTTATTATCCGATGCAAGAATTACGAGGAAAATGTTATTAAGGAAATTGATGTTGACAATAAGATAATACAGGAAGTTGCAACATATATATACGAACATTTTGCAGATAATCTTTCTCTGGAGAATGTTGCAGATAAGTTTAACTTAAGCAGGTCATATCTTTCTAAAAAGTTTAAGACGGCTACAGGCTTCGGTTTCAAAGAATATATAATCAATGTTCGTATCCAGAATGCATGCAGACTTCTGCTTGAGAGCAATAAGTCTATAACTGATATTGCATTTGAGTGTGGATTTAATGACAGCAACTATTTTGGAGATGCTTTCCGCAAGGCAAAGGGAGTATCACCACACAAGTACCGTAAGAATGAAACATTTTAAGTTGTACGGTCTAATCAGCTAATTTATGAAATGAGAATGTACTTGATTTTATACAATTTCTCTAATATAATGTGGTTTATAAGATTGGATTTTGTATACAAGGACAGGTTATGTATGGACAGTATCAGATTGAAAGCAAGGGCTAAGATTAATCTAGGATTAGATGTAATAGGAAGACGGGATAATGGGTATCATGATGTTAGAATGGTTATGCAGACTGTTGGGTTATATGACAGGATAATCATGACACGAATTCCGGAGGACGATATAAGGATTAGGACTAATATCGGATTTCTTCCGGTTAACGAGAATAATCTTATCTACAAAGCAATTATGCTAATGAAGAACAGATATGGGTTTTCCGGTGGAGTTGAGGTGGATCTAAATAAGTTTATTCCGGTAGCTGCAGGAATGGCCGGGGGTTCAAGTGATGCAGCATGTGCTTTGATTGGAGTTAACAGATTATATGATCTGTATGTTCCGGTTAAGGAGCTTATGAAGATTGGAGTTGAGATTGGTGCAGATGTACCATATTGTCTGATGAGAGGAACTGCATTGGCTGAGGGGATAGGTGAGAAGCTCACAAGACTGCCGGATATGCCTGATTGCAATATTCTCATAGCCAAACCGCCTATAAATGTATCCACAAGAATTGTTTATGAGAATCTGGATATGAAAGAAATAGTGGAGCATCCTGATATAGATGGAATAATTGAGGCTATAAGAACTAAGGATGTTGCGATGGTGGCATCGCGTATAGGCAATGTACTGGAATCTGTTACTATTCCTCTATATCCTGTTATTGATAGTATTAAGAGGGATATGATAGAACATGGTGCAATTAATGCCATGATGAGCGGTAGTGGCCCGACTGTATTTGGAATATTTCCGGATGAAGATTCAATGGTGGAGTGTCAGAGATTTTTGAGGGCAAAAGGAGAGGCCCGTCAGGTATACACAACAGAGATATTTAATCCATAATGCAAGGATTGTTCTATATGAATAGGCAGATATAACAAACAGAAGTATAAGAAATCAATAGGAGAAAGGAAAGTTTATTATGAAAGGTGAACTTAAGATGGATGTGAATGATTATCTCCCATTAAGGGATGTAGTCTTTAATACTTTAAGACAGGCGATTCTTCGAGGGGAGATGGAGCCGGGGGAGAGACTGATGGAGATTCAGCTTGCCCAGAAACTTGGTGTCAGCAGAACACCTATAAGAGAGGCAATAAGAAAATTAGAGCTAGAAGGTCTTGTTGTAATGATTCCAAGAAAGGGTGCAGAAGTTGCTCATATAACAGAGAAGGACATGAGAGATGTCCTTGAGGTACGTGCAGCACTTGAGGAACTTGCGGCTAAACTTGCCTGCCGTAAGGTTACACCTGAGAGAATAGAGGAATTAAAGCAGGCCAACAAGAGATTTGAGGCAGCTATTATTTCAAAGGATGTCGTGGCAATTGTTGATGCAGATGTAAGTTTCCACGATATTATATATGCTATGACTGAGAATCAGAGACTTATTCAGATTATCAATAATCTGCGTGAGCAGATGTACAGATACCGCCTTGAGTATGTAAAGGACGCAAGGGCGCATTCTATCCTTATAAGTGAGCATAATGATATAATTAACAAGCTCTCTAAGAAGGATGAAGAGAATACCAAGACTGTAATCAGGCAACATATTACCAATCAGGAGAAGGGAATCATCAGACTTCTCAATAAATAATCAGTTTGATTAAAAGGTTGGCTTTTTTAGCCAGCCTTTTGTTTATTTCTGTATTTTCGGGATATACTCCAGACATGAAGATAATTAAAGCATGGAGGAGTTATTATGAAGAGAATGCATAAAACCAGGAAAAGACTTACATACCTTCTGATGTTTGTTATTGTAATTTCATCTTTGGTGGGGTACTATAGAGTAACTTACATGAGAAGTCTGGAAACTGTAACTCAGGGGATTTCAGAAAGTATTATAAGATTTCATGTACGGGCTGACAGTGATTCTGAGGAAGACCAGGAAGTTAAATTAAAGGTTAAGCAGGCGGTTGTGGATTACATAAGACCTATGCTTTCAGAGTCAGAATCTATTGATGAATCAAGAAATATTCTGGAGAAAGAAAGCGCAGCTATTAAGGAAGTTGCTGTCAGTACATTGAGAGATAATGGATTTGATGATGATGTAAGGGTATATTTTGAAAGAAGTTATTTTCCGGTTAAGTCCTACGGCGATGTCACATTTCCAGCAGGATACTATGAAGCTTTCAGAATTGATATCGGGGAGGCTGAAGGGAAAAACTGGTGGTGTGTATTATATCCACCCTTATGCTTTGTAGATGCAGTCTATGGAGTTGTTCCGGAAGAATCTAAGGAGAAGCTTGCAGGGGTGCTTACAGAGAAGGAATATAAGACAGTTACTGATAAGGGATGTCAGATTAAATTCAAGTATTTAACATTTTTAAATGAGCTGTTTGGATTATGATGGAGGATAAATGATTGAATAATAAGGATAAGGTCTTTATTAAGATTAAAGGATTGTATACAGGTACCATGACAGAAGCCTATGAGACATCACAGGAGGGCGGAGAGGATGAGACTTTAGTGGCGGCAGAAGAGGATGCTGTTGAGGTTATCAATGTGGGAACATACTCGGTTATGAATGGTAAGGAATATATAAGGTATGAGGAGGTTTATGATGATTCACAGGAGCGCTCCTCAAATATGATTAAGATATATGATAACTGTGTGGAGGTTTCCAAAAAGGGTGCGGTTACTACGAAGATGCTTTTTCAGCCGGGAAACAAGACAATGACATTTTATCATACTCCGTACGGGGGAATGAGCCTTGGAATTACAACAAAGCAGCTTGAAATAGAGCGCACGGAGAGTACGATAGATATATATCTTGTGTATGGGATGGAACTTAATTATGAACATTTGTCTGATTGTGATATGCAGATAACGATAACAACAGAGAATCTCAGAATAGAGGAATAATAGAAAGGACAAGCGGTATGAAGAAACAGTTTGATGAGAGAAATCTTACAATGGTAATGGATTTTTACGAGTTGACAATGGCCAATGGATATTTCCTGGATGAGGATAAGGAAAGAAGGGTTGCTTTCGATGTGTTCTACAGAAAGAATCCTGATAATGCCGGATATGCTATATTTGCAGGATTAGAGCAGATAATAGAATATATTGAAAATCTTCATTTTGATGAGGATGATATAGATTATTTGAGAAATCAGGGGCTTTTTGGCGAAGATTTTCTTAAATATCTCTCACAATTCAAGTTTACAGGTGATATATATTCATTTCCTGAGGGTACGATAATGTATCCTAATGAGCCGGTAATTACTGTTGTTGCCCCGCTTCTGGATGCGCAGCTTGTAGAGACGGCAATTCTTTTGCAGGTAAATCATCAGTCTCTTATTGCAACCAAGACAAGAAGAATTGTGCGCTCAGCCAAGGGACGTGCAGTGTCAGATTTTGGCGCAAGACGTGCACACAACATGGATGCAGCGGTTTATGGAGCAAGAGCAGCCTATATCGGAGGTGCAGTTGGGACTGCTACGGTTCTTGCCGGGCAGATGTTTGACATTCCTATAAGCGGTACAATGGCACATAGCTGGGTAATGTTTTACAGAGATGAATTTGAAGCATTTAAGCATTATGCAGAGAATTATCCTGATGCGACAGTTCTTCTTGTAGATACATATGATGTTGTTAAATCTGGAATACCTAATGCTATCAGATGTGCTAAAGAAGTACTTGAACCTATGGGAAAGCGTCTTAAAGGAATTCGTCTTGACAGCGGAGACCTCGCTTATCTTTCTAAGAAGGTAAGGAAGATGCTGGATGAGGCCGGGCTTACTGACTGTAAAATAGTTGTATCAAACAGTCTTGATGAATTTACAATCATGTCTATTCTTGAGCAGGGCGGATGTATTGACAGTTTTGGCGTAGGAGAGAGGCTTATAACTGCCAAGTCTGATCCGGTATTTGGCGCGGTATATAAGATTGCCGCGGTTGAGGAGAATGGGGTATTCCAGCCAAGAATTAAGATATCTGAAAATGTTGAGAAAATAACTAATCCTGGTCTTAAGAAGGTTTACAGAATATATGATGAGAATAAGAAGGCAATAGCAGACCTTATAACAGGGGCTGATGAGGAAGTTGATCTTTCACAGCCTTACCGTTATGTTGACCCTGTAAAACCATGGAAAAACAGATACTTTGAGAACTGTACAGCTATGCCTCTTCAGCAGCTTGTTGTTAAGGATGGCAAACGTGTCATGGAAAAAGTGTCAATTGATGATATAAAGAAGTATGTCCAGGAACAGCTGGATAATAATATATGGGAAGAAGAGCAGCGTTTTGAGAATCCTCATAACCACTATCTTGACATGAGTCCGGCATATTATGAAATGAAGATGTCACTTCTTCATAAGCTGACTGATTAATTACTAAGATATAGTAAGTTTCAATCCAAGCATTTTTCTCTGAGCAGTGACTATGCTAATTAAAAAAAGAGGCTGTTTCATACAGCCTCTTTGTTGTTATTTATTCTTTTTCTTGAAAAGTCCCTTCTTTTTCTTCTCAGGTACTACAATCTTACCACCACGAACGGACTTAATACCCATAATATAGATGCCGCTTACCTCAGCTTTAATTTCAGCTTTAACCGGAATCTGTTCAAACACCTTAGGATCACACATGAGAGACATAACCTTTGGCCCTATCTTTGCCTTTACGATAGGCATCTTACGACCTCTTAAAGCTTTTGGTGTCTGCTCAAGAACCATCTTAGGAAGACCGGCTTCTTTAAGTTTCATGTTCTTCTTATCGATGACAAGCATTGACATAACCTGCTTAGCAGCTTCAAGCTGAGCGTTGTTCGCTTCCTGTTTCTTCTGAAGTTTTCTACCTAAAATAGTGAGCGCTACAAGCGCAGCAATTAAAACAGCAATGACTACTAGTAAAACAATAACCCAAGGTTGCATATTTTATACTCCTTATATTATCTTATCATGTAAATATTCATACTTGACAATTATATCAAAACATTTGCCGATTGCAAATGTTTTTTACAAATATACATATATATTAACCAAATGGATTGTGGATTACTGGCTTATATTATATGGTGTAAAAATCATACAAGTGCCTTGTTCTTTTCGTACATTTCTTCAATGATTGCATGGACATCAGCAGAGAGAGTTTTTTTCTGTTCACGGTCAAGCGAAGATACATCAATAGGTTTTCCAAATTCAAGAACTGTGTGCGTTTTCTTGAAAAAAGGGAAATGATCTTCCAGAACGGCTGCAGTATTATTCTGTACCATAGGAATAATCTTACATCCGGATTTCTCAGCGAGCTTGAAGCTTCCGGCATGAAAAGGAAGAACACCGTCAGTACTCTTGTTTCTTGTACCTTCTGGGAAAATAACAATAGACGTACCTGACTTGATATAGTCAATTCCTGTAAGGATTGTCTTAAGACCTTCCTTCATATTGTCACGGTCAAGGAAAAGACAGTACAGATATTTCATCCAGATATTCAGGAGCGGTACTTTCTCAATCTCTTTCTTGGATACATAGCCTGTTCTAGGCTTCATATATGTGTAAGAAATAATTATATCGAAGAAACCATGATGATTGCCAATAAACAGCACGGCATCATCATCAGCTTCCGGAAGGTTCTCAAGGCCTTTAACAGTAGTTGAAACTCCTGATATAAACAGAACAATCTTGAAAACACCTTGAACGAACCGAAGACTTCCGCGGTCTTTTGCCTCCTTATTAAACTTTCCTATGAGCCAGAATGTCGGAAGCATTATAAGGCTCACAAATACTATTATTATTGCATATATAACTATAAACATTAGTCTTATCATTATCTTTTCTCCAATCTGTAATTTAAATTCACATTATATAGGCTTTTGCACCGCTGCTGTAGTGGATGTCCCCCTCATTTGTAACAAATATGGCCTCGATACCCTCGATACTTTCGATAAGCTTCATACCCTCATCAAGCCCAAGACAGAAAGCTGTGGTGCTAAGGCAGTCGCCAGTCAGGGAATCCTTAGACAGTATTGTGACATCAGACAAATCATTGTCGTAGGAATAACCAGTCTTCGGGTTAAGTATGTGATGGTAAAATGTACCGTCCTCAGAGTAGAAGTAACGCTCATAATTGCCGGAGGAGACTACAGAACTGTCATCAATAGAAAGCGCAACCAGAATTTCATTGTTATCAGCAAAGGGCTTTCTCACACCAATTCCGAAATTATCAGAGTTGGTCTTCTTTCCGATGCATAAAACATTGCCACCAAGATTGATTATAGCACGTTTGACTCCATTTTCTTCAAGAAAATCCTTAATTCTGTCAGCAATGTACCCTTTGGCAACTGCGCCGAGGTCTAATATGACTCCCTCAGGCTTATTAAGTGTGTAGGTTCCGTCTTCATTGTCTGTAACACTTATTTGGGTATAATCAACATATCTGAGAGCATCTTCAATAAGAGAAGCATCGGGAACTCTGGGGGCATCTGCTGTAAAATCCCAGAGACTTGAGACACTCCCGATTGTAATATCAAAAGCACCGTTGCTTAGATGGCAATATTGAAGCCCGGTGTTGATTAGCTCATATAACTCGCTGGATATATCTGCAGTCTGTTCTTTATTAACCCTGTAAAGTTCACTGGACTCCATGGTTCTTGAGAAAATATTCTCATAGTAGTCGCACAGGTTAAGTGCTTCGTTCAGCTTATCTCTTGATATACTTGTATATGAATCAATCTTAACAAATGTATTAATCTTAAAACCGCTCACTGTCTCTGGAGTTGAGAGTGTAACCTGAGGTTTTTGGCAGCCTGATAACGGTATAAGACCGGACAAGATTATGGATATAGCCAGAAACGTTGTAAATAAACGTAGATGTAGTTTCTTATTCATACAAATGTGATGTCACATAAAAAGGTGACCTTATCCTCCATATATTCATTCTGTTATTAAACATATTAAGATTATAACAGCCATCCGTAATATAAAAAAGTGAAATTAATGTGAAATTACTTTTATTTTTACTATATTTGTGCTATAAATATAAAGCTTGCTATTATGCGGCAAATGTTTATGAATATAGAAATGAGGATGTATATGAAAAAGAAGTTATTCAGTGTGTTACTTGTAGCTGCAATGACAGCTTCTCTGGTAGCATGCGATTCTAAGAAAAAAGATACTGATAAAACACCTTCTACTGTTAATGCTGAAATTGATGCAGCAGAGTATGCGGGAACTATTACATCTAATGCGGATGTATATAAGAAGTATGTTACTGTTCCTGAATGGAAGGGTATATCAGTTGACTGCGTATTATCTGATTATGTGGTAACAGATAAGGATGTGGAAGATTATATTAACAGTATGTTAGAGACAACTGCTACAACTAATGCTGTTACAACCGGAACTACTAAGTCTGGAGACGTGATAACACTCGATTACAGCGGAAAGCTTGATGGAACAGCATTTTCGGGCGGAACAGCAACAGATGTGACATACACTATAGGTTCAGGAAAGCTTATTGATGACCTTGACAAGGGACTTGCAGGTTTAACTGTAGGTAAGGAGACAGATATTCCTTGTAAATTCCCGGATGATTATTTTTCATCAGATCTTGCCGGAAAGAATGTTATATTTACAGTAACAGTTAAGAATATTCAGGAGACAGTAGTTCCGGAACTCTCAGATGAATGGGTGGTTGCTAATGCAACTAAGTTAGGACTTGAGGATGATTCGCTCACTACAGTGGATCAGTTAAGGGACTATATTAAGTCTTATCTTGACACACAGGCAGCATCAGCCAAGGCAAGTGAAATTTTTGAATCAGCATATTCTGCTATGATAGAGGGACTTGATGTTACAGAGTATCCAAGTGAGGAGCTTGAGGAACTTTTAAAAACCCTTAACAGCAATGTGGATGCGGAGTATGAATCATACAGCTCAAGTTATTCATCAAAGGAAGAATATCTTAAGAGTGCATATGGTTTTGAGACTTTGGATGCATTTAATGAGTACGCAGAGGATTATGCCAAGCAGTATCTTTTACAGAAGATGATTATAACAATAATTGCAGCAGATAATAATATTACAGTTGAGGCTGAAGAAATCAATTCAACAGGTGAAGAACTTGCTGCATACTATGGATATAACGGATATCAGGAGATTCTCGATACTTATGGCAGAACGATGAATTCAGAAATCGGATATCAGGTACTTTACCAGAAAGTAACAGAATATATCTGTGAGAATGTAACAATCAATGATACATCAACAGCACAGTAACACGTGAATAATATAATAGATAAATGTTTGACGGTTCTAAGGTTGCACAGCTAATAAAAGGTGTGCAGCCTTATTTATTCGTTAGTGCCAAGATACATTTTTTATTAAAATATGAGGGAAATGTGGTTAAACCACAAGGGGAAAACAATGAATCAATTTGTACCAAAGCTATTTGATGTCATGAAGACATATTCAAAGAAACAGTTTGTTAACGATGTTATTGCAGGAATTATTGTGGCGATTATAGCGCTGCCACTGTCTATAGCCCTTGCATTAGCTTCAGGCGTCGGACCTGAGCAGGGTATCTACACAGCAATATTTGCAGGGTTTGTCATATCATTCTTAGGCGGAAGCCGTGTCCAGATTGCAGGGCCAACAGCAGCATTTGCAACTATTGTCGCAGGTATTGTTGCAAAGAACGGAATGGACGGACTTATTATTGCAACTATTATGGCAGGAATAATTCTTATAATTATGGGATTTCTGAAATTTGGAAACCTGATAAAGTTTATTCCATATACAATTACAACAGGATTTACATTTGGTATTGCAGTTACAATAGTAGCCGGACAGATAAAGGATTTTCTTGGACTTGATTTTGCCGCTTATAATGGAGAGACAATTGATACAGTCGACAAGTTAAAAGCGGTTGGAACATGTATAGATACATTTAACTGGCAGGCACTTGTCGTGGGAATCGTGGCACTGGCTATTCTGATTATATGGCCTCGCTTTAAGAAACTTGACAAAATACCGGCGTCACTGGTAGCTGTTATAGTTTCTGTTATTATGGTTAAACTGGGAATGCAGGCAAAAACTATTGGGGATTTGTATACAATTTCAAGCAAATTACCGGGAATCAGTGTCCCGAATGTAAGCTTTGGCATGGTTAAGGACCTTTTACCTGACGCATTCACAATAGCAGTTCTTGCCGGAATTGAGTCGCTGCTCTCATGCGTTGTTTCTGACGGTATGATAGGAAGCAGACATAAACCTAATATGGAGCTTGTTGCCCAGGGCGCAGGAAACCTCGTATCAGCATTATTTGGCGGAATCCCGGCTACAGGTGCAATTGCGAGAACTGCAGCCAATGTAAAGAACGGAGGACGTACTCCTATTGCAGGAATGGTTCATTCAGTTACACTTCTTCTCATATTAGTAGTGCTTATGCCGTATGCTGCATGGATACCAATGCCGGCGATAGCAGCAATTCTTTTTATGGTTGCGTACAATATGAGCGGCTGGAGAGAGATGGTATCACTGTGCAGGACTTCGCCAAAGAGTGATATTCTTGTTCTTATCACAACAGCAGTACTCACAGTTATGTTTGATTTAGTGGTTGCCATTGAGGTAGGAGTGGTGCTTACAGCACTTCTGTTCCTCAAGAGAATGGCGGATGTAACAGAGGTTAAGAGCTGGAAATATATTGGTGAAAATATTGATGAGGACAATGACCCTGACAGCATCAATCTGAAGGAAGTACCTAAGAATACCCTTGTTTACGAGGTTAATGGCCCAATGTTTTTTGCTGCTGCAGATAAGTTCCTGGACATCCAGACGGTTTCAGGAGCAAAGGCTGTAATTGTGAGAATGCGTGGCGTTCCGGCAATGGATGTTACAGCTTTAAGGTCACTCAGAAATATTCACAGTGTATGTAAGAAGCATGGTGCAGTTATGATTCTTTCACATGTAAATGAGCAGCCGATGTCAGTTATGGAGCATTCCGGATTTGCTGATGAGATAGGAAGAGACAATTTCTGTGCTAATATTGATGCTGCCATTGAGCATGCGAGACAGATTGCAGAAGGACATTAATTCATGAAGGAAGATATTCTGTCACATGTAAGAAATAACGGAAAAATAACATTTGAACAGAAGATAAGGCTGGTGATAATGCTCAGCCTTCCGACAATTATGGCTCAGATATCTTCTATCATAATGCAGTATATTGATGCGTCAATGGTGGGAAGACTCGGGGCAGATTGTTCGGCTGCCATTGGACTTGTGTCAACAACCGTATGGCTGCTTGGAAGTCTTGCATCAGCACCTTCTCTGGGATTTTCTATACAGGTTGCACAGTTTATCGGAGCCAGAAAATTTCATATGGCAAGGCAGGTGTTCCTGCAATCTTTTGGGATTGTGCTTTTGATATCAGTAATTATAGGTGGTGTTGGAACCGCTATAAGCTGGCAGCTTCCGGCGTGGCTTGGGGGAGATGCGGCCATACAGCATGATGCCGCAATGTATTTTCTTATAACTTCAATTTCCATGCCGGCAATGGCATTCAACAGGCTGGGAACTAGGATGCTTCAAAGCTGTGGCAACACAAGGACTCCGGGTATACTCAATTCGATGAATTGTTTTCTGGATGTGGTATTTAATTTCGTCTTTATCTTCAAATGGCATGGTTTTGGTCTTGGACTCGGTGTAATGGGAGCAGCTCTTGGAACAACAGCCGCAGAGATAGTGACAACTATAATAATGTTTTATGTGCTGATGGCAAGAACGCCGATGCTTGCCAGGAATTATGGCAAAGATAGCAATATGGGGTCAGGATTGCAGACAGGTACAATCAGAAAAGCATTTGTATTATCTCTTCCGGTAACCTTTGAGAATGTGGTAATGTTTGGTGCAATGATAACTATAACAAGAATAGTGGCACCTCTTGGTGTAGTTGCTGTGGCTGCCAATTCATTTGCAATAACAGCGGAAAGTCTGTGCTATATGCCGGCTTATGGCATAGAGGAGGCTGCGACAGCCTTAGTGGGACAGAGTATAGGAGCGGGCCGAGGGAAACTTGCGTTATCCTTTGGAAGAATCTCTGTTGCCTTCGGTATGGGAATTATGGCAGTGACCGGAATGTTAATGTTTATATTTGCACCATTTATGATAGGAATTCTGACACCGGATGCGGCAGTTAGAGAACTTGGTGTGACAATATTAAGAATTGAAGCATTTGCAGAACCATTATATGGAGCCTCAATTGTTGTTACAGGGGTGCTTCGTGGGGCAGGAGATACATTAATGTCAAGTCTTATGAATTTCTTAAGTCTGTGGGCTGTAAGAGTGGTGTTGTCATTCCTGCTTGTGGGAAGATACGGTCTTGTCGGGGTATGGATTGCAATGGCAGCGGAGTTGTGCTTCCGCGGTACTATATTCCTTGTCCGGATGGAGAGAAAAAAATGGCTGAGAGCGGGTGTGTAACCGCCTCAGCCATTTTGTAGTGCGCCTAGCGGCGACACTTACCTGTATTAATATTACGCAAGATACTTCTTAAGAATCTCAACTTTATCCAACTGTTCCCATGGAAGATTAAGATCTGTACGGCCAAAATGTCCGTAAGCAGCAGTCTGCTTATAGATTGGTCTTCTGAGGTCAAGCATTTTGATAATACCGTTAGGTCTTAAATCAAAGTTTTCACGGATAATTTCAACGATTTTCTCCTCAGAAAGACGGCCTGTTCCAAATGTGTCTACCATGATTGAGGTTGGCTTAGCGACGCCGATTGCATATGAGAGCTGAATCTCGCATCTGTCAGCAAGCCCGGCAGCAACGATATTCTTGGCAACATATCTTGCAGCATAAGCAGCAGAACGGTCAACCTTAGTACAGTCTTTTCCTGAAAAAGCACCACCACCGTGTCTTGCAGCCCCGCCGTAAGTATCAACAATAATCTTTCGTCCTGTAAGACCGGAATCACCGTTAGGGCCGCCGATTACAAATCTTCCTGTAGGGTTGATGTAAATCTTAGTATCATCGTCTATCATAGAAGGATCAACTATGGCATCTATAACATATTTCTTAATATCTGTATGAATCTGTTCCTGTGATACCTCTGGTGCGTGCTGAGAAGAAACAACAATAGCGTCAAGTCTCACAGGATTATTATCTGCATCGTACTCAACTGTGACCTGTGTTTTTCCGTCTGGTCTTAAATAACTCAAAGTGCCGTCTTTACGAACCTTAGTAAGCTGCATAGAAAGCTTCTGTGCAAGAGCAGCAGAGTATGGCATATATTCAGGAGTCTCATTAGTAGCATAGCCGAACATCATACCCTGGTCTCCGGCACCGCCTTCTGAGTCATCAATTTCACCATCTTTAGCTTCAAGAGCCTTGTCAACGCCCATAGCTATATCAGCAGACTGTTTGTCCAAAGCAACCATGACGGCACATGTGTTTCCGTCAAAGCCCTTGTCAGAACTGTCATATCCGATGTCCACAACTGTCTTTCTTGCAATAGCAGGAATATCAATGTTAGCTTTAGTAGTAATCTCACCCATTACAATAATAAAACCTGTGTTAGTGAGTGTTTCGCAGGCAACTCTTGAGTATGGGTCCTGCTCATAAAGAGCATCGAGAACTGCATCTGAAATCTGGTCGCAGATTTTGTCTGGATGTCCTTCTGTAACTGATTCTGAAGTAAATAATCTTTTTTCCATGTTTCCTCCTTTTCGTTATATGGTGAATATGTCTATCCCCGTTGAAGTGTTTTGGACACTAATGCCAATAAAAAAGGTCCCCATAAGGGACCCGATTACTGACTGTATCGAAATCCTCTTATTGTTCGACTAATATCGCTCAGGTTGGCACCTTCCTTAACAGGGGTTGCCGGGCTTCATAGATCCTATGTATCTCCACCGCTCTTAATAAGGGATATAAAATATTCAATTAATATTACCGCATAAAGATATTACACATTTATACAAGATTCGTCAAGAGTAAATTGACTTTTTTTATAGTTAAATTTATAATTATCTTGGATTGTATTTGGGAAAGAACATATTATGGGGGTAAACGTAATGAGTGATAAAACCATATTTATATTTGATGCAGTTGAAGGAGATATAGTTTCTGAAGATGTTCATACACCTGATGGTAATATCCTTGTAAAGAAGGATACAGTTCTAGATTACAGTATTATATCTAATATATCAGGTAATCATATTCTCGAAATCAAGGTATATGACAGAGAGAGTGAACAGTCTTTTGAGGACTCAGATATTGAGAATAATGAGAATGAAAAATATTTTGACAAGATAAGAAAAAGCACTCAATATAAGCAGTTCAAGCAGTCTTATGATGAGAATATCATAGATATAAAGGAAGGTCTTAATGATGTTGTAACCAATAATATTCCTATTGATACGGATAAGCTTATTGAGGGTACACAGCAGATATTGTCTGATAATAAGAATAGTCTTCAGATTTTTGATATGCTTCACAGTATGAGACAGTTTGATGACCTTACATATGTTCACTGTGTTAATGTTGCGCTTATTGCATCAATAATTGGTAAATGGCTTGGATATGGGGAGGATGACATCAAAATCCTTATTATCAGCGGAATTCTTCATGATATTGGAAAGCTTATGATTCCTAATGAGATACTTACTAAGCCGGGGAAACTAAGTTCAGATGAATTCAAGATTATGAAGCAGCATGTTAATCTTGGATATGAGAAGTTAAAGAATCAGAATATTGATATGCGTGTCAAGGAGGCATGCCTGCTCCATCATGAGAAATGTGATGGAACAGGATATCCATTTGGATTAAAGAGCAAAGATATTCCGACGGTTGCTAAGATAATTGCAGTTGCTGATGTGTACGATGCCATGACTGCAGCAAGAGTATATCGTGGGGCATTATGTCCGTTTGAAGTAATTAAGATAATGTACAATGATGCATTTACTAAGTTTGACCCTGCATACAGCCTTCCATTCCTTAAGAATGTTGCATCTTCTTATATTCATAATGATGTGAGACTTTCAGATGGAAGAATAGGAAAGGTTATTCTTATTAATGATAATGCACTTCATCTTCCGGTTGTACAGTGTGGTGATGAATTTGTAGACCTTTCAAGGTCTCACGGCCTGAATGTTTCAGCAATTATATAGTATTATTTAGAACAATCATTGTGGAGGTATTTCTCTTTAGTGGCCATACCTCCACGAATATGTCTTTCCTGCTTGTTTACATCAAGCACTTTTCTTACTTCTTTAGCCAGTTCCGGATTGATTTCCATAAGTCTTGTAGTGACATCTTTATGTGCAGTGCTTTTACTAACACTGAAAGCCTTTGCCGTCTGTCTGACGGTTGCTTTGTGTTCAATTATGTAATATGCCAGTTCAACAGCCCTCTCTTCAATATAGTCTCGCATAAACGGGGGACCTCAAAAGTTTCATTTATACAATCTATGCCAGGGATGTGAGTTTTATGTTAGAATGTATGGGGATGGTGTATTCCGCCTCCGAGCACGCTTTCGCTACTTGTCGCTCGCAGCGGATACCTGAACCATCCACAACCCAAAGGAGGCACATAATGATTATTGAGTACGAATACACCACCCAGGGTATCACAACACACTATGCAGCCCTGTGTGAATTAATAGAAACAGATAATGGACGAGATAACGGACAGGAGGTAGCACTAGGCAGCAGTATACCGGTTCGGCTTATGCGCCTTATGGGGCAGGTACCCGAGGTTATTATACCGGAGGATATGAATGGGTACAGTGCCAGGAGTATTGGTGAATATTGTTTTGCTGAAAAATGTAATTGTAAAAATCGGACATTTGAAACAGAGTGGGAGGAACTTGGACGGATTGCAGATGCAGAGGGACTTCATGAATTATCCGGGAGCTATATTCAAAGTGTAAGTCTGCCGAACAGTGTGGAGGTTCTGGAAAGTTATGCATTTTATAACTGTAGAAAGCTCAAGAGTATTGAGTTTGGAAAGAAACTGAATACCGTTAATAATGATGCTTTTATGAACTGCAGAGGACTTGATATTCTGGCGGTCAGAAGTGATGTCAATGAGCCGACAGGAGTTAAATATTTTCTTAAACAGCTCAACAAAGGAATTGACCTTCAGTTTATAAACGGAGAGAAGAATATACTGGGCAGTTTCTATTATTCAGAGTATACTGAGAGCTATGAAGAAATCGGACCAGCCCATATTTTTCAGTTGGATATGGAGGGAGAAGGATACCGGGCAAGACAGCTCTTCAATGGAGGAGTTATTGATGTTTCAGGGTATGATGGGATATTTGAGGCGGCGGGAGCACTTGAGAGTGTTTACACAATGTCGCATATGGCAATCGGAAGGTTAAGGTTTCCCGTTGCCCTTTCAAGGGAGAGCGCAGATATTTACAGGAGTTATTTAAAGGACAATATCATGGATATACTGAACTGGGTTGTCAGAGAAAAACGACTTGATATTGTGACATTTTTTAGCAATGAAAATGTATTGGGCGAGAAGGGATTAGAGATGGCTGTTAAGCTGGCAGCAGAGGCGGGGTGGACAGCAGGAACCGCCGGAATAATTGAACTGGGGAGCAATATTGCAGGCAGTATAAAGAAGAGCAGATATGAGTTCTAGCATATATTATTGACAGTGATGAATGGATAGAGTGTCAGATAAGAGAGGAGATGACAGGATTGGCTCACGTTAAGACGGAAAGCGAATGGCAGCTTGAGATGGGAAGCAGAATTATTGATTACCTTGCGGGAGAGCTTTATGTTGATATGAGATTTCTTGAACCGGTTCTATATGTTCTGGTGCCTCGAGCTAATATGGGACTTAGCACATTTGCAACGGACGGTGTGTACATTTATATGAATACAGAACATACAATAGATGTCTTTCGCAGGAATGAACTGTTTTTAAAGAGAGCTTATCTTCATACTGTTCTGCATTGTGTTTACTGCCATCTGTGGCTCTGCGGCGGACGTGACAAGGATTTGTGGAATCTGGCGTGCGACATTGCGGTGGAGCGTATTATTGATGGGCTTGACAAGCCTGCTGTGCGAAGGATTCTGACATGGAGACGGCAGAAGGTATATGAGGAATTAAATAAGGAGCGCATTATTTCCGCGGCACAGATATATGAATATCTTCTTAAGGTGGACAGGGAGGAGCTTGTTAAAATGTGGAACGAGTTCTATACCGATGACCACACACTCTGGCAATACGAGAATGACAGGAAGAATATGATGCAGCAGCCACAAAAAGCATGGCAGCAGTGGGAGAAGAAGGCCAGAGAAATGAGCATGGAGCGGGAACGCAGTCACAGTAAGGACGGTGACGGTTCGGACTCGTTATATGAGCTTATGCGAGTGGAAAAGAGGAGAAGAAATTACGGGGATTTTTTAAGGAAATTTGCTGAATTGCATGAGGAGCTTAAAGTCAGTGATGATGAATTTGATATTGGATACTATTCCTACGGACTTTCTATATATAAGGATATGCCTTTGATAGAACCTCTTGAGACGATGGAAATCAACAGAATACGGGAGTTTGTTGTCGTTATTGATACAAGTTATTCAACAAGCGGTGAACTTGTCAGGAGATTTTTGCAGGAAACGTTTGATATACTTATGGATGAGGACGCATTTTTCAAGGTGAGCAGAATTCATGTGATACAATGTGATGATGTGATTCAGAGTGATGATGTGATTACAGACAGAAGAGAACTGGAAAGCTTCTTTAATGCATTTGAGATAAAGGGTGGAGGAAATACGGATTTCAGACCGCCCTTCAAATATATTGACTCACTTATTGAGGACGGGAAGATTAAGAATCCCGGAGGAGTACTGTATTTTACTGATGGAGAAGGCGTGTATCCTAAGAAAAGACCGGGATACAGGACTGCATTTATATTCATGCAGGACTTTGATGAGACACAGGTTCCCCCATGGGCGATGAGAATAAGAGTGGACGAGACCAGCAGATAGATATTACATTTAATAGGTGAAAGGATTATGTTATGAATATTGGACAGGCAAAACAGGAAATCATTAATACAGTGAAGGCATATCTTTTGCGGGATGAAAAGGGTGAGTACAGGATTCCGGCAATCAGGCAGAGGCCGGTATTTCTTATGGGGCCTCCGGGAATCGGGAAGACGCAGATTATGGAGCAGATTGCGACGGAGTGCGGAATTGGACTGGTTTCCTATACAATCACTCACCACACAAGGCAGAGTGCGGTGGGACTTCCTATGATAAGAACACAGGAGTTTGACGGCAGGGAGTATTCTGTGACGGAATACACCATGAGCGAGATTATTGCAGGGGTTTACAAGGCAATCAGAGAGCAGGGTCACAGGGAAGGAATTCTGTTTATTGATGAGATAAACTGCGTATCAGAGACGCTTATTCCTACTATGCTGCAGTTCCTTCAATGCAAAACATTCGGCAACCAGAAGGTACCGGAGGGCTGGATTATCGTGGCTGCGGGAAATCCTCCTGAATTCAACCGTTCCGTAAGGGAGTTTGATATGGTAACTTATGACCGTGTCCGTGTCATTAATATTGACGCAGACCTTGAGGTATGGCGTGACTATGCGAAGGAGAGGCGTATACACAATGCTATTCTGTCATATCTTGATATAAGACCTCAGAATTTCTACAGGGTGGAATCAGACGTGGATGGACTTAAGTTTGTTACAGCCAGAGGCTGGGAGGATTTAAGCAATCTTATGTATGTGTATGAGGAACTGGGTCTTCCTGTAAATGAGGATGTTATCGGAGAATTTGTTCACAATGAGGATGTAGCTGCGGATATGGCTACATACTATGATTTATATAACAAATATAAAGACGACTATGGAATCAGTGATATTCTTGCAGGTAATGCTGCTCCGGATGTTTACAGACGAATGATTGATGCGGAGTATGATGAGAGACTTACTGTAATTAATCTGCTTCTTGATGCGCTATCTAAGCATTTTAAAAATGTATATGACTTAAAGGCGGATACTGATGCCTGGTATGCTGCAATTAAGGCAAAGATTAAGGAATCCGATATAGCTGTAGGTTCTGCGGATATTGATAAGGAAAAGACGGAATTCGCTGTGCAGGCAGACAGGCTTGAAAAATTAGAGGAGGAGACTCTTAAAAAGCTTGAGAATACATTTGACTTTCTTGAAGGCTCTAAACAGGGAACTATGTCTAAGGAGGATATTGGGAAGCTTGACCAGGAGATGCTTATATTTATCACAGGACTTACCACAGGTAAGGAGTCCTCTGAATTCCTGGTGGTAAATCCATGTGAAAGATATAAGTCTTATAGTGCCTTGTACCTGAAGGGCGGCCGAAGAAACCAGCTCCTACGGGATATGGAATAGATTGAACAAATCGGACATTAATCTCTGAACTTTTCTGCAAACATAAGAATCAGGCTTATGAACAGAAGTCCTGAGGAAATCCATATGGTGCGGATTCCAAACATTATGGACAGATTTCCGCCAATTCCCGCACCGATGGCAAAGAACAATATTGTGCCAAAGTAGTATCCTGCCTGTTTAAGGCAAGCTGTATTATGGTCTCTTGCAAAAGTTGACAATGCGGCTGTTCCACTTCGCAGATTTCCTATACACATGGTGGTTGCAAAGGAATAGCCGTTTACCTTTCTGAAAGCCTGAACCTGCATGGCGCATGAAAATGAAACAATTACCGTTGCCGCCATATCAAAGCTGTGAGGAATGAAACCGACTGATATAAGTATTATTATCTCTATAAGAAGAATCATCTGCCGCCAGTGAAGTCTGGTGGCGTATTTATATTTTGCCTGAATCTGTTCGGTGACAAATACTCCAAGACTAAATGCGAGGAAGGGTAAAAGATAGCGGAATCCCTGAAACCATTCTCCCATCATAAAGTGTGTACTCATAAGCACAACATTACCTGTCTGTGCATTAGAGAATACTTCATTGCGTGTGAAATAGGTGTACGCATCCTGAAGGCCGCCTGACATGGCAAGAAAAATACTTGTTATAAATGCTTCGGACATCTGGACATCCGGGAGTTTCTTTGAAAGCATATTATCCTCCCCTTGATAATAAAGTACTGCGAAATGTTATAGCATATAAGGTGGATATTGTAAAGGAAATAAGTTAAATGCTTATTTATTTGCCGAGTGCAGTTTTCTGTGGCACTTCAGTTTCTTTTTCGTAGCATGCAAAGGCACTGTCTACAAGGTCTTTGTCAGGCTTTGGAGTAAAGAGGCTGACAACAGGAACAATTATCAGTCCTGCTAACATGGCAAAGGCACCGCAGTTGATTGGAGACTGAAGCCATGTTGGGAAGCTTGCTCTGAAGAAAATATTGGCAACCATAAGTATTGAACTGAACAGGAAGCATATCCAGCAAGATGCTTTTGTAATCCTCTTTGAGTAAAGCGAATACATGAATGGTGCAAGGAATGAACCGGCAAGAGCACCCCATGAGATTCCCATAAGCTGAGCTATAAATGTTACGGAGCTCTTATACTGTATAAGTGCAAGTACTGCCGAGATAGCAATAAATACAACAACCAGGACTCTTATGAAAAGTACCTGTTTTTTCTCGCTCATATTCTTAATGAAGTTGTCCTTCAGAAAATCGATTGTAAGTGTTGAACTCGATGCAATTACCAGTGATGACAGTGTCGACATTGATGCAGACAGTACAAGTATTACAACCAGTGCAATAAGCATAGGACTTAAGTTGGAAAGCATAGTAGGAATAATTGAGTCATATCCGTTGGCTTTTACATCAATCTGGTCAGAGAAAAGACGTCCAAAGCCTCCGAGGAAGTAGCAGCCTCCGGCAACTACAAGCGCAAATATAGTAGAAATAATAGTTCCCTTCTGGATAGCAGCCTCATTCTTAATAGCGTAGAACTTCTGAACCATCTGAGGAAGACCCCATGTTCCAAGAGATGTGAGGATTACTACACATAAAAGGTTGAAAGGGTCTGGTCCGAAAAATGAAGCAAATATTCCCGGAGCTGAGCTCACTGACGGATCACTTACCTCTGCAAGCCCGGAAAGTGCAGCCATGAATCCGCCCTTTGAGTAAAGGACGGCAGCTATTATGGCAACAATGCCGAAAAGCATAATGATACCCTGAATGAAATCATTAATGGCTGTAGCCATGTAACCACCCGCAATAACATAGATTGCGGTAAGAGCTGCCATGATTATAATACATATACTGTAGTCAATATTGAATGCCATACCGAATAATCTTGAAAGACCGTTGTAAAGCGATGCTGTATATGGAATAAGGAAAATAAAAATAATGACGGAAGCGCCTATTTTAAGTGCATTACTTCCAAATCTTTTTCCAAAGAACTGTGGCATGGTAGCTGAGTCAAGGTGCTGGCTCATAATTCTTGTCCTTCTTCCAAGAACTGCCCACGCAAGTAAAGAACCGATTATCGCATTGCCGATACCTGCCCATGTTGCAGCAATACCATATTTCCAGCCAAACTGACCTGCGTATCCTACAAATACAACGGCAGAGAAATAAGAAGTTCCATAGGCAAATGCAGTGAGCCATGGACCGACAGCACGTCCACCCAGAACAAATCCATTGACATCAGTTGCATGCTTGCGACAGTATAAGCCAATACCTATAAGAACCGCAAAATAGATAATTAAAATTACCAGTTTCATAAAAACACCCCTTATATATAATAAAAATTACGACTGCTTTGAAGATTTAAAGTGTAACGCTTTAAATTGATAAAGTAGCCGTAAATGTATTCTATCATACGGGAGTTTATATATCAAGTTGAATATTTTTTTTATAATGCTATTGCATACGTCCGCCAAAGCCGCCGTTGTTGTATTTGCCGCTCATACCGCCAAAACCTCCGGCACCGGAAGCTCCCATTGTTCCTGATTCCTGAGTCCAGTTAGCAACCGGACTTCCATCGTGGGAGAGCGTATATTCTGATCCGGTCTTAAGGTCGGATGAACATATCCAGCCATTGCTGTATGAAGCATTCAGAGTGAAGCTTAAGATTTCGTTACCACTTGAATCCTTTAAAGAATAGCTTCCCTGACTGAATGAAACTGAAGATAATACGTATGCATTTACAGAATTAGCAGGTGTTTCGCATATGCCGCCGAGAGCCACTGCTGTTCCTCCTGTTATTGTGACATTACCGTCAACATCAATTGAGCCAGCCATATTGCCGGATGCGTTGCTGCCTTTTACAATAACAAAACCTCCGGATTGTGTATAGTTGCCATTAGAGTCTATGCCGTCAGTATCTCCTGTAGAGGTTGTTACATCAACATATCCTCCTGCTATATTGACGAGAGGAGTTGAGGATCTGTCACCGGTACAGGCGTTAATTCCATCGTCTGTTGCATATATAAATGTCTTGCCGTCATTGATGTTTATTGTCATGGCCTCAAGTCCTTCAACACAAGTTACTACATTAATATATCCGCCATTAACATCAAGCTTTTTATCGGCATGAATTCCATCATCTGTTGAACTGATATTAATTGTACAGCCTGAAATAGTAATTTCGCTCTCAGCTTTGATACCCTTGGTTGAGTAGGACTTACCTGAAGAATTGCCGGATTCATTAAAGTCACCGGGCATTCCCGGACGCTCCATTTTATTTCCTTTAGTACCGTAGGCACTATTGCCGCCATTCATGTTACCATTGTCCGGAACACTACCCATGTTGCCCGGGGCGTTGGAAATTGTGTAAGAGACAGTGCTGGCAGTGATTTCTTTGCTGTAATCTGAGTAAGTGTCAGTGTAAATGTTCAGGTTTCCATCACCGGAAACATCAACGCCGTAAGCAGAGTCAATTCCGTCACAAGCAGCATAGATGTCAATATTGCCACCGGTAATAGTAACAATACCTTTCTGGTTGCCCTTGCTTGAAAGACTGCTGTTAGAAGTCTTGATTCCATCGCCTTTGGAAGAGATTGCTATGATTTCACCAGATTCAATTTCAACAGCGTCATTGCCTTTTAATGCATTATTGGCGGCGGTAACTTTAAGAGTTACATTCTTAATAGAAAGGTCGTCCTTGCTCTGGATACCGTTGTTATAATTCCCTGTGACGACTAATGTTCCTTTGCCGGTAAGACTTAAGTCGCAGTCTGCGTAGATTGCTGCATTGCCCGAATCATCAGATGAATCTTCGGTTGCCTCAGCTCTGGAATCTTTCACTTCGTTAAATGTATTCTCATTGGATTTTATCTTGACTTCATCCGCATTTTTAACATATACAGGAGAGTCTTTTGAACATGTAACAGATACGCCGTTAAGAATAATTGTGACCTGAGCATCTTCTGGTGCATCTACAATTATCTGACCCTCTGATAACAGACCTGATACTGTGTATTCTCCGGCTTTTGTTATTGTGTAGATAGAACCGCTCTGGGTTACACCGTCCGATATCTGCGTGGTTATTGTAAATTCGCCTGTAATATCAACCCGTGAATTCTCGGCATCTGCCGCATGTACTATATTGGATTCATCCTGTGTGATACCGGAAGAAATTGTGTTTTCATTATTAGTTGAATCGGTAGTAGAATTCCTGGCGCATCCGGCAGTCATAAGGCACATGCTAAGAATGACGGCAGTTACGCAGGAACTTTTAAATTTCTTTAATTTAATCATAGTCATATCTCCATTTCTTTAGTGATTTTGTTGAGTATAGTTTATAAATGAATTATGACTAAAATATGTTATGTTTGAGAAAATTCTGTGTCCGTTTTTTATAAAAATATATTTTTCTATTGACCTTAATGGCATTATAGGGTTTATTATCTTGTATGGACAGGAGGATTTGTTCAATGGAAAATAAACTTACAACAGGGAGTGTGTTTAAGAATATTATTTATTTTGCCCTGCCATATATGTTGTCATATTTTATGCAGACGCTTTATGGAATGGCGGATTTATATATAACAGGAAGGTTTAATGGTGTTGATGCGATTACAGCTATAACTAACGGCAGCCAGATAATGCACATGATAACGGTAATTATTGTGGGGCTGGCAATGGGAACCACAGTAGTAATCGGCAAGGCTGCCGGAGCAGGTGATAAGAAAAATACGGCATCAGCCGTTGGCAACACAATTACTTTATTCATGACGCTTTCAGCCGTATGTACGATACTGCTTCTTATTCTTGTAAGACCTCTTGTAGGTGTTATCGGCATACCAAAGGAAGCTGTTTCGGGGACGGTCACATATCTTACTATATGTTTTATTGGAATTCCATTTATTACAGCATATAACATTATAAGTTCTATATTCAGAGGGCTTGGTGATTCAAAGACTCCCATGTATTTTATAGGTATAGCCTGTATTGCAAATGTTATTATGGATTATTTCTTTATTGGCGTGTGTAATATGGGTCCTGCCGGGGCAGCTCTTGGCACAACATTGTCACAGACACTGAGTGTAGTTGTATCACTGCTGGTTATGAAGAACAGCACTAGAGGTATTCATTTATGCAAAAAGGATTTTATTCCGGATAAAGAAATAATGGGGGGAATTCTGAAGGTCGGAATACCTGTTGCTGTGCAGGATGGCTGCATACAGGTTGCGTTTATTCTAATAACGGTTATTGCCAATCACAGAGGATTAAACGATGCGGCAGCAGTGGGGATAGTAGAAAAAATGATAAGTGCGATATTTATTATCCCATCAGCCATGCTTGCGACAGTTTCTGCACTTTCTGCACAGAATATCGGTGCCGGAAGGCATGACAGGGCAGAAAAGACACTGTGGTATTCAACATTAATAACAATAATATATGGAAGCATAATGACACTGTTCATGCAGTATGCGGCAGGAGCGATTATTGGCCTGTTCACAAAAGAGGCGGCAGTTGTGATAATGGGAACCCAGTATATCAGAAGTTATATATGTGATTGTTTATTTGCAGGAATACACTTCTGTTTTACCGGGTATTTCGCTGCGTATGGTAAATCCTATATAGGGTTTATTCATAATATTATAGCCATCACATTTGTAAGAGTGCCGGGAGCATATTTTGCGTCAAAGATGTTTGCTGACACGCTGTTTCCAATGGGATTCGCAGCTCCCGCAGGCTCTTTTATGTCGGTTATCATATGTCTGATTGCATATAAGTGCATGAAGAAGCGCAAGTCACGCTTATTATCGGAGGAAACATAGATGTTATATCACTTCATATGTGCCTGATATATTTCTTTAGGAATCTCGAATTCACAGCTTCCCATATATCCTGGGGCAACTTCATATTTTTCAAATACGATTACAATGTTGCCGTTATCGGAAAAATAGAAGTTCTGCTCCGGGTCAATATTCTCAAATTCATAGAAATTTTCTTTTCCTTCACGCTTAACCCAGTATGATTTGCTGGAATCCTTATCCATCTGGTCATTCATCTGGCGTATGATTTCGTTGCTGATATCTGTTACATAGTCATATTCATCATTGAATAAATCGGACAATTTAACAATCTTGCCTGCCTTTTTATCAATATGATAGAATTGGTAGTCAGTGCTTGTGCTTCCCGCTGCATAATGAAGAATGAGCTTTAATGTGAACCAGTTTTCATTATTGGTTACGGTTTCATAGTCAATAGAAAGACCGAAATGTGAGTCCGGAAGCGCTTCGGCATCCTTTTCAAACTGCTCAATGACTGCATCTGTAAGCTCTTTGATATCCGCGTTGATATAATCAATAGATTCCTCAAGACCTTCCTGGCTTTCAATCTGAGGAACATTGATATCCTCGTAGTGATATTCGTTTGCAACATCCTTTTTATTAACAGTAACAACTTTTATAAGATTACCTATAATCGGGATATCCTGCATAGCATATGCAACATTTTTATTGACATTTACTAACACAACTACGACGAGGAAGACGGCAGCAATTGCACATACAAAACCGGCGCATGTCCTGCGTATCATATAAAAAGTATGCGTGTGCATATGTGAGCTGCTCTTATGCTTATCATCAGACGATGACAGGGACATCAGAGTATCATCAAAATGGCGGGATGTCTCTTCAGTCATCTTCGGCGCCTGAGCTATTAAGTTAGTCCTGATAGTCTTATCAAGCTTATTCATAAAAATCCTCCTGATTCAAAAGCGATTTCAGTCTGGTTCTTGCCCGGGTAAGCCGCTGTTTAACATTATCAGTGCTTATGTCAAGTGATTTGGCTATATCCTTAATGCTCATATTCTCATAGTAAAAAAGAATAATTACAGTCCGGTAATTGATTTCCATAGAATTAACCACATTCCACAGAGTTTCCTTGGTTTCAAAGTCGCCCTTTGTGTCTGCGGCAAAGTCAATTTCATCTATATTCTCATTAAACTCACGCTTATTAATTATATGGAAACATTCATTAGCTAATATCTTATATATCCAGGGTTTGAATTTTTCAGTGAATTTCAACTGGTCAATGTGTTGGTACGCTGTAAGAAGTGTATTCTGAAGAGCGTCATCAGCATCAGATTCATTTTTTAAAATGCTTATGGCAAAGGTGTACATGCCATGTTTTAACTCACCTACTTTTCGACAGAACCACTTATTCTTTGCGTTATCTGTCATTAGTCAGTTCTCCTTAAAAATATGTTTTCTACCTGACTACAGCATTTGAAGCAATCCAATCCGTCCATATTTTGTAGTATTTTCCAAGGACATGAGTGTCATCATTGGTATAATCGGCGCGAAGATTGCCGTTATTATCGTCAAACAGAGGATTGACATCAAGGTAAAATATAGTGCTGTTGTCAGCAAGTCCGGAAACCTTATTGTTAAAAGCATTGATATTGTGATTGTTAAATATGTCATCAGAAGCAGAACGCTTTGCTGAGACATGCATATTAGCCTGAATATATATTATTGCATCAGGCTGGTGGGCTTTAATTGTATCAATAAGTTCCGTGTACTTTCTGAATGTTGCGTCTGAATCATATCCCAATTCATTAATTCCCAACATCACATACACTTTACTATATTTATTATTTCCCAGCAAGGTCAATAGATCGGTTTTACCACGATTTCCAACATTTATTTTCTGATTGTAAATTTTGTAAATGTCCATTCCGGTGCTTGCAAAGAAAGTAGCATTTTTAATAGAACCATATTCCATAAGCCCAACAGTACGTGAATCACCTATAAAGAGGGCATCATCAAAATAATCATTTGAGACGGAGGTCTTTGTCCCGGTTTCAGGAACGGTTTCAGGAATAGTTTCAGGAACAGTTTCTGTTATGTCTGGCGCCTCAGTTTGTTCCTCTGAGGATTCTTTGGAGTGTTCTTCAGAAATTCCCTGAGAGGGTGTTTCCACCTGCGCTTCTGTCTGGTATTCAGAGGTTTTATTATTACTTTTTGTGCTTCCTTTTATGACTACACCTGTGCCAATCATTAGAAAGGCTGTAAATAATACTGCTATTGCAGCATATGACAGTATATTTTTTGTATTTTTCTTCATAATCAATCCTCCATTTCAGTTAAATATGTCCAGATTAAAATCTGAAGTATAAAAATGGGTCGTTAAGCCCCATATAAAGGCAATATATTGTTCCTGCAACTATGGCAATAAGAACAGGAATTATAAGGAATGAATCCTTTATCCGTGAATATATTTTCTGCGGTATCGGCGTTGAGAACAGCAGACCTGCAAGAAGCAGCAGGGCATATGTTTTTCCGTATTTGATATAATCTCCTGCAAATACACTGGTTCCGCCTATTCCCACAAGCCTCCCGAGATATAAGACAAGTGTGTGAAGGTCGGATACAGAAAATACAAGCCACGAAAGAGGAATGAGCAGTATCATATAAATGTGGCCGACTACCGGCTTACTTTCAAGAAATCTTAATAAACCTGCCTTCTCTATAGCAATTATTATGAAAATGAGCAGTCCCCATATAATAAAGTTCCAGTCTGCTCCATGCCAGAAGCCTGTCAATATCCAGACAATAAAGAGATTCCGGAATGTTTCAGCCTTGCCATGGCGGCTTCCGCCAAGAGGAATATATACATATTCCTTGAACCATGAGCCTAAAGTTATATGCCATCTTCGCCAGAATTCAGTCATTGAGCGGGCTGTATATGGGTTATTGAAGTTCGCCGGAAATGTGAAACCAATCATTTTTCCAAGTCCAATAGCCATAAGGGAGTATCCCCAGAAATCAAAATATATCTGGAAGGAATAAGCTGCTATTCCCATCCATGCAAGGGGAACGGATATTGATTCGCATCCGATGCTGTTAACGTCCTGCCAAAGACTTCCAATGCGGTTTGCTAAAAGAACCTTAAGTCCAAGTCCTATGATAAATGTCCTTATTCCATCCCAGAATACTTTTTTATCAAAATTTCTGTTGTGAAGCTGCTCTCTCACTTCTGAAAATTTTACAATCGGACCTGCAATAAGCTGTGGAAACATGGTTATATATGTTCCAAGAGTAATCAGGTTCTTCTCAGAAGGAACTTTTTTCCAATACACATCAATTAAATATGAAACTATCTGAAATGTATAAAAGCTTATTCCGATTGGAAGTATGAGGTTTGTATATGGCAGAACCTCATAACCTATGTTGAGGAAAGCAAGAATCCGGTTAATATTTTCGATGAAGAAATCAATATATTTGAATATTGCAAGAACCCCAAAGTTGTATATAAGTCCAATGACAAGCCAGAATCTGCGGTGGTTCAAGCTCTTGTCAATACATCTTCCGAGAATATAGTTTACTGCCACTGAAAGAAGAATAAGCAGTATGTACTCCGGCTGCTGTAATGTTCCATAAGAATAAAATATCAGACTGAATATAAACAAACTTATATTGCGGTGTCTATAAGGCGTAAGATAATAAATCGCCAGAAAAAATGGGAGAAACCATAATAAAAATTCAAAACTGCTAAATACCATATATTTCACTCCTGTATGTGTTCTATATATTAAGAGTTGCTTAAGAGGAAAAAGGTGACAGAAATTATAAAAATTATTTGTCTTACTGTTTAGTTTGCATTTGAGTAGAAATATGTTAAAATCTGTATAAAGTTGTCGGACGGTGAAAAGGGATATGGGCATGGATAATTTCAAAGAGAAATACAGTGAAGAACTGAGATATCAGGAGATTAAATCAAACAAATATACTTTAAAGGGATTCTTCTGGTTTCTTATTGGAGTTACTGCAATCTGGCTGCTTACCGCATTCGGCTTTTTTGAAGTAGATATGAGGCTGATTACGGTTGCATTTGCCTCTACAGTCGTGCTGTTTGTTCCGTCACTGTACATATATTTTAGGAAAGATTTGTCTGAAAAGTGGATTAAGTTCTACATGATGACACTGATATGTATTGCGTCAGGTATTATTTTTGCGGCATTATCTTACCATGCAACTCTGGTTTTTGTGGTACCGTTATTATTGGCTGTATTATATAGAAGGAAAGACATATTATGGTTTACATATGTTGTTAACATGGTAACCATGGCGATAAGCTCGTTTTTAAGCTTTTATTTCGGACTGTGTGACTTGAATATTCTTCTTAAGAGCCAGCATGTAAGGGCATGGTATATGGATTATGTTGTGGACAATGCTCTTACAGTTCCGCTCAATACCCACAGTATGATTCTTCTTATATTGGGGTTTGAAGTGTTTCCGAGATGCATAATATTATTTGTTTTCTCTATAATTTTGCAGTATGCAATGGTGAGCAGTAATGAAGATGCATTGAGGATAGTCCAGCTTACATATCAGAAAGAAACAGATTATAAGACCAAGGTTTTCAATAAGAATAAGTATGAAGAGATGGCAAACAGTTATTATCCTTCCATGAACAGGATTGCAGTAATATTCTGGGATATTAATAACCTGAAGTATTTTAATGATAAGTACGGACATGCTGTGGGTGACATGGCGATAGAGAAGCTTTCCTCTGCTTTGTACGAATTTTCTGATGACAGGTGTCGTGTGTACAGAATAGGAGGAGATGAATTCCTGCTTATTATTGATGAGCCAGGGGAAGATGAGGCGGAGAACATTATTAAGTCTGCTAAGGATAAGATAGCTGCATTTAATGTTCAGGATGATATTCATATATCTTGTGCAGCCGGAATGGCAGAGGGCAAGGGAATGGATATACGCAGTATAGTTAAAGAGGCGGATGAAAAGATGTACAAGAACAAAAAGCAGGAGAAAGAGGGAAGTAATTACAGGAAGCCTTGAGGATGATAATCTTTATAACTTTATTGAATTAGATAATAAATAGGTATCTGATAATTATGCGACCAGTATGTCGCTGCTTGGAGAGATATCGACTGACTTCGAAGAGATGGAGAAGATTGCCTACGCTCATTGTGTGGCGGAAAGTGACAGTGCAAATGCCAGAAAAGTCAATGGAGCTATGGTATCCATTGCAGTTATGGCAATAAAAAAGGCTTGCTCGGTCAGAAAATAAAATATATTTCGGCGGTTTGAAAAATCAGACTGCCGTTTTTTAATGTGCGCCCTGCGGCGTACGATTTTTGTTGACATATACCCAGACGGGGTATATAATACAAATACCCTACGGGGGTATTTGTGAAGGAGAAAATATAATGCAAGATAAGGAAAAATGCGGATGCTGTGAAAAAACGACAGTCCGCACAGAGGAAGAACGAAAGAAACTGATACATCGTCTGAACCGGATTGAAGGGCAGATTCGCGGGATTCGGGGGATGGTGGAAAAAGATGCTTATTGTGCGGATATATTGGTGCAATCTGCCGCTGTGAACGCCGCGGTCAATGCTTTTAACAAGGAATTGCTTGCACATCACATCAAAGGCTGTGTTGCCAGAGATATCCGCGAGGGTAAGGATGAAGTAATCGATGAGTTAGTTGCTACTCTGCAAAAACTTATGAAATAGAAGGAAGTGAAATTATGGAACAATATACAGTAACCGGTATGAGCTGTGCTGCCTGCACTGCCCGTGTGGAAAAAGCGGTATCAGGTGTGAAAGGAGTTACTTCCTGTTCGGTGAGCCTGTTGACCAATTCCATGGGCGTGGAGGGAACAGCATCTGCTGAGGAAATCATAGCTGCGGTTCGTGATGCAGGATATGAAGCATCTCTGAAAAATGGAAATAAAGGGCAAACTACACATTTATCCTCTGATGAGGATGCATTGAAGGATAAGGAAACTCCCGTTTTAAAAAAAAGGTTAATTACCTCTCTGGGATTTTGGATAATACTTATGTATGTTTCCATGGGGCATATGATGTGGGGCTGGCCGCTGCCACCGTTTTTCGTTGACAACCATGTGGCAATGGGGCTTTTGCAGCTATTGTTGACGATTGCTATCATGGTCATCAATCAGAAGTTTTTTATCAGCGGTTTTAAGAGCTTGTGGCACCATGCTCCGAATATGGATGCATTGGTTGCATTAGGTTCTGCGGCAGCTTTCGTCTACAGTACATTTGCACTGTTTGCTATGACTGATGCACAGGTGAAAGGTAACGCAGATGCAGTGATGTCGTATATGCATGAGTTTTATTTTGAATCTGCTGCTACGATTCTGACGCTGATAACTCTTGGGAAAATGCTTGAGGCGCGTTCAAAAGGAAAAACAACCGATGCCCTGAAAGGCTTGATGAAGCTGGCTCCAAAGACAGCTACGCTGCTTCGGGATGGCATGGAAAGTATTGTGCCGATTGAGCAGGTGGCAAAGGGTGATATCTTTGTTGTGCGTCCTGGTGAAAATATCCCTGTGGACGGAACCGTCCTAGAAGGAAACAGCTCAGTAGATGAATCTACCCTGACGGGCGAAAGTATTCCGGTTGATAAAGAAGAAGGAAGCACGGTTTCTGCAGGAACGCTGAATCAATCAGGCTTTATTCGTTGTGAAGCTACAAGAGTCGGTGAGGACACTACTCTTTCTCAGATTATTCAGATGGTAAGTGATGCTGCTGCAACAAAAGCACCCATTGCAAAAGTTGCAGACAAGGTTTCCGGTGTATTTGTTCCTGCTGTTATCATAATTGCGGTGATAACCGTTATCACATGGCTTGTCACCGGTCATACAATGGGTTTTGCCCTGGCAAGAGGAATTTCTGTGTTAGTTATTAGTTGTCCTTGTGCACTTGGTCTTGCTACACCTGTTGCCATTATGGTCGGCAACGGAATGGGAGCCAAAAACGGTATACTCTTTAAGACGGCTGTATCTTTAGAGGAAACCGGAAAAACACAGATTGTGGCACTGGATAAAACCGGAACTATTACACAGGGAGAACCTAAGGTTACGGATATGATTCCGGTAAACGGCAGAAGTGATAGAGAGCTTTTGGCAGTTGCTTATGCACTGGAGAAGAAAAGCGAACATCCACTGGCAAGAGCAATCACGAAACGTGCTGAGCAGGACGGGCTGTCGGCAGCTGAGGTTGAGAATTTCCATGCATTGCCCGGAAATGGGATTGAGGCAACGCTTAATGGCACACCTATGTATGGTGGAAGTTATAAATTTATCAGTGAACAAATCCAACTGACTGATGAGATAAATGTAATGTCAGAGAATCTTTCGGAAGAAGGAAAAACACCGTTGCTTTTTGCCTGTGATGGTGAACTTTACGGTATTATTGCTGTTGCAGATACTATCAAGGAGGACAGCCCTCAGGCAGTTAAAGAAATGCAGGATATGGGTATTCATGTTGTAATGCTGACCGGTGATAATGAACGCACGGCTAAAGCTATCGGGACGAAGGCCGGTGTGGACGAAGTAATTGCCGGTGTACTTCCTGATGGCAAGGAAAGTGTGATCCGTAAATTGCAGCAAAAAGGAAAGGTCATTATGGTCGGTGATGGCATCAATGACGCTCCTGCACTGACAAGTGCTGATATCGGCATTGCCATTGGTGCAGGTGCAGATGTTGCAATTGATGCAGCAGATGTGGTGTTGATGAAGGGCTGCCTGTCTGATGTACCTGCAGCTATACGCCTAAGCCATGCAACTTTGCGTAATATTCACGAGAATCTGTTTTGGGCATTTATCTACAACATTATCGGTATTCCATTAGCGGCGGGGGCGTTTATCAGTATTCTGGGGTGGCAGTTAAATCCAATGTTCGCAGCGGCAGCCATGAGCTTGTCAAGTTTTAGTGTAGTCACTAATGCACTGCGGTTGAATTTCTTTCGGATGTATGATTCCAAATGGAATTATAAAATCAAAAATAAAACTAAAATCACAACAAAAAAGGAGACAGAAACTATGACAAAGACACTGAAAATCGAAGGTATGATGTGTGGACATTGTGAAATGCACACAAAAAAAGCTCTCGAAGCACTTGATGGCGTGACACAGGCAGAGGTCAGTCACAAGACCGGAACCGCTGTCGTAACGCTTGAAAAAAGTGTTTCAGATGATGTTCTTATGCAGGCTGTTGCCGATCAGGGATATAAGGTAACAGATATTCAATAATAAAATGTACAGCATCTGTACATTTATATGGTATATCAATATTGTTTAAAAAGACAAATGATATCCTCTTATTATAATAATAACATTGCTATTAAATAATGAAACTTCTGCGGAAAATGACATTAAATATCGTTACAACGACATTTCAGAACGTTATCGCAAAATGAACTGCTTTTATGTAATTGAATCTGATGTTAAAATTGATAATATATTCTAGTGAAGGAAATCCTTAGTGGCAGGCATTTTCAGAGTATTACACAAAAATACCGGCTCCCTGCAAAACAGGGCATTTCCGGGAAAAACATGGAGAAACTATGATAAAGGTACATATGGTTTGCCACGGCAGGAAGTTGCTTTCCTGGAAGAGTGCAGGAAAATTAAGGGTTACGGGAGTTTAGAAGAGGATTTTTATACCAAATTTAAGCCAGAAAATTAAGGATTTGGGGCTGTGACGTGGCTTGTTGAAAAAATAGTCAAGTATGATTTAGTCAATCGTACTTGACTATTTTTGATAATTAAAATTTTTGTAAGAAATATATTGACATTAGGAAGGTAATACCTCTAATATAAAGTCATACCGTTGTTGGGGAGGTAATATATGGCGAATAAAGTATTGAGTATCAAAATGGATGAAAAGGATATAGAAAAATTAAAGAAGTATTATGCGGCACTTACTGGGGCGGGTTTTTTATCGTCCGAGACTATGTCGTTAAATGCCTTTTATAAGCACTTATTATTGGATTACTTAGAAGATGATGTACATAGGGCATTTGTAACATATTCGAATTATGGAATATCGCCCAGATGTATTAATCCAGAACAATTGAACGATAATGAGAGCTTTACATTGACTAATACATATAATCTTGATGAAGAAATGTTTGAGGTTTATAAAGCATGCGTAAAAGAAGCGTTAAGTAAAAGTGTTGATATGATGCAGAAAGATGCGGAATTGTTAAATGAAGTAGTTAAATCTAATGTCATTGTAACAGAGGGGTGGATGTATGAAATGGAGTGCATTTCCTGGGAGGATATGAAGGAAAAGGAAGTATCCTTTTGGGAGAGCAAAGCATTTGAGTCCTTGGATTTACAAGAGAAAGAATATAGAGAAAATGGAATAGGCGGAGATATTGCAATGATAGAAAAATCATCAATACCGGTAGAGTTAAAACAAAAGTTAATTAATGCAATAATGGAATATGAAAAGAAGAGAAAGCAAAATTATAGTATTACAAAAGGTAGAGGAATCGTTAAATAGAGAATTTGGAAGGTAATTATGGAATATTGATAGATGCCTTTGTTTTAGCAGGGGAAATTGAATGATAGGTAATAAATTAGCAAAAATGTGTAAGGAGGGTTTATGTATAAGTTAATGGCAGCAATTAGCATCTTGATAAGACAATTTTATATTCCTAATCTATTTGAAGCACTAGGAGATGGATTGGTAGTAAATATGGGAAAAACATCGATGTCACTTCCGCCTGAAGCATTGAATTGGGTTGCAGAACCATTTATGCATGGAATAACATTTGTTATAGTTGGTCTATATTATGATAGAGGAAGTGCTCCGGCATTAGGTAGTTTTCTTTATTTGATTTTTTATTGTATACATACATTTTTGTTATGGTTAATGTCGTTGGCGGGATTTGCCACATGGGCAGTTATTCTTATAGTAGTGCTATATATTGGATGCCATATCGGCGTGAAATGGCTGCAGAATAGATATTTTTATTAAAAATAAAGGTCGATATTTTGAAAGATGGACAATGACTTGCTACGTGAGTTTAGAAAAAAGTAAATGAAGATAACAGAAGGGTGGAATAGGATAAGCTATGGAAAAATCGAAATATGCATTCCCTACAATTAACCTTAAAGAGACCGGTATTAATCTTCGCCGAATTATGGACAAGCGCGGGATTACGCCGAAAGACATAAAAGAATATTTAAACCTTACAAGTGTGCAAAGTGTATACAATTGGTGTAGTGGTATCAATATGCCAACGATTGACAATCTGTATGCATTAAGTCAGTGGTTTGAGATTCCGATTGATTCAATCATATGCGGAAATAGAAAATCAATCTTGTCACAAAAAATTGTTATAATAGAAAATCCAAGAGACAGAAGGCTGTATTCATACTATAAAAAACTAAATGAGCTGATTGCTGCATAAAAAATTAAAGCACAGCTTGAATGACAAAATCAAAATCTTCCTACAGAATTAAAGTATCAAATTTTGTAGGAGGATTTTTTTATGCAAAGAAAGGTAAATGTAGTAGAAGATTTGAAAGGGAATAAGATAGTGTTTATCCACGATATTCGATTCAAAGGAAGACAGGCAATTGATTGGGATGAGGTCGAGAGATATTTAAAGCAGTATGTTGGGGAAGCACATATCATTGAAAGTACAGAAGATATGGTGTACATAGGTATGGATTTACCGGAGGAATATGCTCATTCTAATTATACGAATACACTAAAGGGGGCAAATGCAAAAGCGAAGGCAAATGCAACTCAAGGGTTACCGGAAATGATAGAGATTGCTACGAATAAGGCGCATAAGGAAAATTTCAAAGAAAAGCATAAAAGAGATGCAAAATATGGGTGGTATCGATATGATTCTAGATTTGCGTTACCGGTTTTTGATGAAGAAGGTGAAATAAAATATTACAACGTTTTTAAAGTAATCATGGTTGTAAGACATGCAGAAGACGGAAAGATGTACTTATATGACATTATGAATATAAAAAAAGAAACGGGTACCCATTTCCAGCCATAAAGACCTTACTCAGTCAAAAACTCGTTTCTTCTTGAGATAATAATATGAGATTCAGAATCAATAGTCAAGAAGAAAATTGCATAACACCGAATATATCAGGTGTTAGAGAAAAAAGTTTGAAAAGAGGATGAATATGGTTAGAAAAACAGTGACCCTTTTGCCAAGTACACAGCGGGCATTGGAAAAAGTAGGGGCAAATATAAAGAGAGCAAGACTACGTAGAAATATACGGGCAGAGCTTTTGGCAGAGCGAGCCGGTATTAGCGCAGATACACTTTCATCGATAGAGAAAGGTGTGTGTACAGTTTCGATTGGTGCATATGCAGCAGTATTGTTCTCTCTTGGAATGGAGAAAGATCTTGAATTGCTGGGGGAAGATGAAGAAGAAAAGCGAAGATATAGAGAGCTTAATCTGAAGATGCGTGAGCGGGCAACGAAAAGGCCCAAAGAGAAAAAATCATAAAAGGAGATGAACCGATGATATACATAACCGGCGACTGTCATGGGGAGTTTGAGAAATTTGATATAGACTTATTTCCGGATCAAAAGGAAATGACAAAGGAAGATTTTATGATTATATGTGGTGATTTTGGTGGAATATGGGATAAGGAAGTATCCGGAGGATGGGAAACAAAAATGCTTGATGAATTGGAAAGTAAACCATTTACTACATTGTTTGTAGATGGGAATCATGAAAACTTTGACAGGCTTTACAGCTATCCTGTAGAAGAATGGAATGGCGGAAAAGTTCATAAAATCAGACCGTCTGTGATACATCTGATGAGGGGGCAGGTGTTCACAATTGCAGGGAAGAAGATATTTACTTTTGGCGGAGCAAAAAGCCATGACATATCCGGCGGTATTTTAGAATATGATGATCCGGATTTTTTTAATAGGAGAATGGCGTTGGAAGAAAATTTTAAGTCATACAGAGTGAATCATTATAGCTGGTGGGAGCAGGAATTACCATCGGAAGAGGAGATGCTGGAAGGGATTACAAACCTGCAAGCACATGGAAATGAAGTTGATTTTATAGTGTCTCACTGTTGTGCAGCAAGCACACAAGTTTTAATCGGTGGTGGTAAGTATAAGAGAGATTATTTGAATGAATATCTGGAAAAGATACGTCAGAGTGTACAGTTCAAAAAGTGGTTTTTCGGGCATTACCATAATAATAGGAATGTAAATGCACAGGAGATACTTTTATATGAACAAATTATCAGAATTGTATAGTTGAAAAATGAAGAATAACGGAGGAAATGACGATGGAAGAGAATAGAGTGGCAGAAATCAACAAAGAAAAGACAGAGGCAAAGGAAAATGAGAAATATGCATTCAGATGTTTCCTTTTAAGGCTTGGGTTCATCGGTGATGAGTTCAAGGCAGACAGAAAAATCCTTCTTTCAAAACTGAATGGCTCGGCAGCATTTAAAGCAGGGGCGAAGAAAGGGGGCGAGCAGTAATGTTTTTCCCACCAAGAGATATTGTAAATAAGGTAAAGGAACAGTACCCGGCGGGTTCAAGGGTAGAACTCATTTCCATGAATGACCCATACAGAGATATTCCAAGTGGCACAACTTAAAGAGGGATATCCATATGCGTATGTATGGAATCGTGAAGGGGAGTTCGGTGAGATTGGCTCTATTCAAATTAAAATGGAGCAGGGTGGCCTTGTAAGGGTTGCATAATGGAATAATCGATTTGACGGCACTCAGGCAGAAATGCTTGGGTGCTTTTTTACTGGTAAAATTACGGGTTGAGTGATATAATATAATTTGGTAGTTTTGTAACCATTCTGAGAGGTAAAACATTGTAAACAAGGAACAATCCCGTATTCATATAGTGTGGCTTTTATTGGCATCCGGGATAGATCTGGATGCTTTTTTGATTGGAGGGATTTGATGGGATGTGTATGTCCGAAATGTAAATCAAATAATATAATTCCCATAATGTATGGGTATCCAACGCACGATGCTTTTAAAGAGGCTGAAAAAGGAAATGTCAAGCTTGGTGGCTGTGAAGTTTTTATCGGTGGCGGTCAACCAGATCGATTCTGCAAGGATTGTGAAACAGAATGGTGTGTAGAGAATTTCCTTGTAGAAGATATAGTGAAGATTAGATTTCGCTATTGGTCTAATTGGGGATATTATGACCCTGAATCAATGGAGGAAGGCCAATGGGCATTTGAAGTATTCCCGGATGGAACAGTTAAGTATTTTGCTTATCCTAGAGCAAGCAGGAGAATTCTTGATAAAGAAGTAGTTCATATTGAAATCGAAAAGGTTATGGATTTTTATCAGAATGTAATATGGCTCTATCGTCCGTGGACAGAAATAGAAGAATGCAGAGTTTGTGATGGTTGCAGTTATGAATTGACCATTACATATAAAGATAACAGAAAGAAGAAATTGACAGGTGATTTGGGTGGAGGAACTGTTGATAAAACAGTAACAGATTTTCTTTGCACTATCCCGGAATTTAGGGATAAACTTGATGGAAGTGAGGATGAATAAATATGGCATACGGTAAATCTATAGAATTATTCCTTGTAAACGGAAGTGCAGATAGCTTGATTACAGCAGAATTATCTAATTGGAATGGCAAGGCAATTAAAATCCCCCGTATTGAAGTAGCCTCATGCAATAGAGATGATATTACGCAGGCTGGTGTTTATTTCTTGTTCTGTAAAGAAGATGATAGCTCTGATTCAGTTTATATTGGAGAAGCCGAGAATGTTAAAGAAAGATTAGTTCAACATTTAAGAGATTACCAGTCAGAAAAAGAAAAGTATTATTGGACTACAGCAGCCATTTTCATAGGAAGAGATTTGAATAAAGCTTTGATTCGTTATTTAGAGAATCGCTTTGTTGAAATTGCAAGAGCCTGCAAGAGATATACCGTCCTTACAAAGAATACATATAAGAATACTGTAATGAAGGAATCGCAGATTGCTGTTATGGAAGAGTTTGTTGATAATGTAAAAACTCTTATCAGTGCGTTAGGATATAAAGTATTGGAACCATTGAATAAACCTATCATTGTTGCTAATGATGATTGGGAGAATGCGGAGACCGAGGACTTAAGTCTTCACTTGGAAAGAACCATTAAAGGTGTTGGTAAGGTTGAGGCAGATGGAGTTCGTACTTCAGAAGGATTTGTTGTTTTGCAGGGTAGCCATATCGCAATAGAGGATGATGATACTATCCCGGCTGTCTTAAAAGAACAGAGAAGAAAAGTAAGTGTAGTTGATGGTGTTCTTCAAGAGGATGTTCTATTCTCTAGCCCATCATATGCAGCAATGTTTGTAATTGGTAAGAGTGCAAACGGCCTTACGAGTTGGAAAGATGAAAATGGTCGTAGCTTAAAGGAAATAGAAAATAGCGAAACGGAGTAGAAGGTGATTTAGTGAGTGAGTGGGATTTTTTGTGGGGACTTGAAGGACAGAAATTAATTGATGCGATGACCTCTGGTGGGGCTTATGATGATTGGGCATACATTGAACGGAAGGAGCGTGAGCAATATGGATTCGATGATGACGATTATTATGATGACTATTATGACGAGCCGTCAGCTAAAAAGAACACAATGGTGTTTATAGATGCAGAGAATGTTTCATCAAGTCACGCAGCAAGTATTGAAAATGAAATATGGAATATTGGTAATGTAGCCGAGGTTCGATACTATGCTATGCAAAAAGACCCAGCAACAGCAAATTGGAAATCTACTATTAAAGAGTATGGTTACAAACCAATCCTTATGGCAGGGGAACGAGAAAAAAATAAAATCGATAACAAAATTATTCGAGACGCCCAAAAAGTTCTGAATGAGAATAAGAGTATAGATATTTTTGTTATTGTTAGCCGAGATGGTGATTATACAGAATTGGTACAGTTTTTAAGAAGCAATAGAAAACGAGTAGTAATACTTGCACCTAAAAACACTTCTAAAAAGCTGAAGAACGCTAGTAGCGAATCTAGAACTATTAAGAATAGAAGGAAAAAATAGCAAAGTGGTGTGTGCTTGCACACTCATTGTTAAATAATGAACACCCCCCTAAGCAAAAGTGAACACCCCTAATCGCAGTAGTAATTACTCTTAATTTCTACTACGATTTTACTACTACACACGGCTGTGAAATGCTAATTCTTGCCAAGATATGCCGATTATGTAGTTTACACTTAAGAATAATGAATGCCCGGAAATGTCGATAAAACCTTGCAAAACTCGGCATATCTTGGCAATTTAGGAGGAAGAAAAAATTATGATACGTGTACTTTTCATCTGCCACGGCAGAAATTTTTCGGAGTTATTGTAAAGCAAGGAGGAATAAGGGATTAAGGGTGCTTGGTCGTATTTTCGTAGCCCAGTTTTAGCCCAAGGAATTTTTGTGCAAGTTGTATAGTAGGTTGAAATGGTAGATGTATAATGGATTTTGGAATGTGATTTGGTAAAGGTAAGAGTGATGGAATAAGCCGGTGTTAGAGATGATGCCAGCATATCTTTATTATCCGTATCGGCAAAAAAAGAAGAATAGAAGCATAAATATCTGTATTTATTGCCGATGATGTGTTATACTATATGTAGTTTTATTGATTTGATTAATAACGGAGGATAGTAAATGCGATACCTTTCAGTTTATGAAATCGCAAAAAAATGGAATGTGTCGGAACGTAGCGTTAGAAATTACTGCGCTCATGGACGTGTGACCGGTGCATTTCTTACTGGCAAGACTTGGAATATTCCCGAAAATGCGGAAAAGCCGGAGCGTTCTAATAAAAAGAAAGAAAGGCCTATTACATTATTGGATATTTTGCGGGAGCAGAAAGCAAGCAAATATTTCGGTGGGATTTACCATAAGACACAAATTGATTTGACATACAATTCAAATCACATTGAGGGAAGTCGCTTGACTCACGATCAAACCAGATACATTTTTGAAACCAACACCATAGGCATAGAAAATGAAGTCCTCGATGTAGACGACATAATTGAAACAGCAAACCATTTCAGATGTATTGATATGATTATAGACAACGCAAAAGCATCGCTTACTGAGAAATTTATTAAGGAGTTGCATTTGCTTCTAAAAAATGGAACAAGTGACTCCAGAAAAGAATGGTTCGCTGTCGGTGACTATAAGAAAATGCCGAATGAAGTTGGAGGAATGGACACCGCCCTTCCTGAAGAAGTTGCCGATAAGATGAAGGCATTGCTGACAGAATATAACTCAAACGAAGAAAAGAGTTTTGAAGACATCTTGGATTTTCATGTAAAGTTTGAGCGGATTCATCCGTTCCAGGATGGAAACGGACGTGTGGGAAGACTGATAATGTTTAAGGAATGTCTGAAATATAATATTGTTCCATTTATCATTGATGATAATTTAAAACTTTTCTATTATCGTGGGCTGAAAGAATGGAACAATGAAAAGGGATATTTGACAGACACTTGTCTGACGGCGCAGGATAAATATAAAGAGTATTTGGATTATTTTAGGATTGAGTACTAATGTGTTTTTTGTCACGGCAAGAAGTTGCTTTTCGGGAAAAGGCTAGGAAAATCGGGGGTTGTGGGAGTTTAAAGAAGGATTTTTATACCGGATTTATACCAAAATTTTAGGATTTGGGGCTGTGACGTGGCTGAGAAAAAATAGCATTTCGGTGGTGAAGGGTTGCTGCTGGAGTGCTATTTTTGATTAAAGTCAGGCGAAAAGTCAACGTTTCGAGCAAAATGTCGATGTTTCGAGCGAAATGTCAAATTTTCGAGCGAGAAGCCAAATGCTTTCCGCCGGAGTGCTATTTGTTTAAAAGAAAGGCATAAGAAGGCTTGATAATCAGCCATTTACCGGTAAAACATGCATATATGGCTGACTATAGCTATTTTTGAGTCGGAACTATAAATAATGTAGCAATGCTGGTGAACAAAAAAGGAGAGGAACCCTCGGTGATTTTTAAAACCACATCTACTTGTCGTACGTCAAGTGAACACAAAATTCCGCTTGACGTATGTCAAGCAATAGAATAAAATTAGGGTGGAGGTGGCAGACTATGAACACACAGTTGATAAGAGAAAAACAGGACCTCACTTATTTGTCCTGGTCGGTATATCGTAATTCATCAGGAACAGCAGGTTCCTTTTTGAAATCGTATTCGGAATTAGGAGGCAGAAAAGTTTACTACAAGCTTTCGAATTTTGATAAAGTGCAGGGCGTAATCGGTCATGAATGTGTAAATGAATTGATTGTCGATAGGCTACTTACTATATTAGGTATTCCGCATTTGTCGTATCAGCTTATCCATGCAGATATCATGGTGGATGGGGTAATTAGAGATGTATACCTTTGCGCCTCTGAAGATTTTAAAGAAAAAAGTGAGTCCAAAATTGCCTTGGATGCATATATGGAAATAGAAGGTTATGAGGTGGAATCTGCCCTCGATTTTTGTGTACGCAAGGGGTGGGAAGATTATATTTATCAGATGCTCGTAGTGGATTATCTAATTCTCAATCGCGACCGTCATGGTGCCAATATCGAAGTGTTGCGTAATAGCCGAAAGAAAACTTTTCGTATGGCACCGTTGTTTGATCATGGACTTTCACTGCTTTGTCGCTGTATGAACGATAGTCAGGTAGATACATTCGATGTAATGGAAGATAAACCTTGTAATAATTATATTGGGTCAAAGTCTACATGGGAGAATTTGAAACTGATACCTGCAGATAAAAGGCCTATATTAAATTCTCTGCATGAGAGTGATAGAGAGAGGATAATGGAAGGACTTGATGGTATTATTTCCGTAGCACTTCAAGATAAAATATGGGAAATGATTTGGAAAAGGTGGTGTGCATATGAAGATTTTTGCAATTCGTGATGAAGCTGCCGATGTGCAGAAAGACTTGGCGTACCTTCTTTATTATGAGATTGAAAAGAGATTTTATATCGAATTGCCTGAGGGAGCAGACCCATGGGAAACTCCTTTGCTGTTGGATTCTTTTGTAAAACAAAACGAAACTACCATAAACTCTTATTGGAGCAAAGTATGGGTTCAGCAACGAATTATTCCCACAGACCGGCAGAACATTGGAGAGATTCTACGTGATAATCAGTTGGAGGAATACGATGAATATGAACTTCTGACGTTAGCGATGGGAAGATGTGCTCAAGACGACTATTACCTTGTCCCAATGGATGAAAAGGATCTCCCGGAAGAAATCAGAAAGCGATTTGCTACAAGAATAGAAGATGTGCTTCCTTTGGATGATTATTGTTTGCTTGTATTTTTTAGAGATGGAATTATCAAGAAATGTGATTTGAAGAAACATTTTGAGAAGACAAAAGGTTTTCAAATCTTGCTTAAGAAACCGGAATATTTTGAACACGTTCAAATGCAAACAGGCGGATATGGTGTGGCATGGGATGTGAATATGAGCATCTCAGATTCTGTGCTATATCGTATGGGGAAAGTTGTTCCTCTTACTGCGGCAGATTTTCGGAATTTTGTCACGCATAGAGTAATTAATGCAACGGAAGCGGCAGAGCTGCTTGGGTGCTCCAGACAAAATATTATTGATTTGACAAAGCGAGGTAAACTGCATCCGCTCAAAACATCTGTCAAGAATACATTGTACTTGAAGAGTGAGATATTAAAGAGAAATTGGCAGTAGGAATTTGGTGAATGCCATTGCATTTTAATATTTTGATAGTGCAAACTATCACCAGATGCACAAGCAGTACTTGATAAAGCAACAGAACTTGTAAAATCAAGTTTCAAATATCGTAAAGAATTTAATCAAAAGAATCCAGATTATCACATCAACACATGGGATGCAGGGTGGTATCAGATTAAAGGCTTGTTAAAACAGTATGACCCAGAGGGGTTAAAACAGATTAATGAATTGTACAAGCAGTTAGAGGATAGAATGAGACCACTTGTATATGAGTTAGGATTCTTATATAAGTAATTAGTAATACCACAATCTCATTGAGGTTGTGGTATTTTTATGCACTCTTCCACAATTTGACACTGTATGCTATAGTATTTAGTAATAATCATTGGGGGAGGATAACCAACATGAAGTGTACAAGTTGCGGAGCAGAAATAAAAGACAAAAGCAAGTTTTGTGAGTTTTGTGGCTCTCAGATTACATACGATATGCAAAGGGAGCAAGAACAATTAAACAAGGCTGGCTGCCCTAAATGTGGAAGTTCAAATGTAACATTTACTCGAGAAAAACAAGGTGAGCTTAAAGGTAAAAATGGAACAGCTGTTGTTAGAACTACAATAGGTCTTTGTAAAGATTGTGGATACACATGGAGTACAACAGATGGAAACCAACCATTGAAAAAGAGAAAGACTTGGCTTTGGGTATTAGGTTGGATTTGTATATTCCCATTACCATTAACTATATTGATGTTGCGAAAAAAGGATATGAAACCAGCACTCAAATATGGAATAATAGCAGTCGCTTGGATAGTATACTTATCTATCGGTTTAAGTGGTGGTTCAGATAATAATACAAACGATCAAAGTCAAGATGTGACATCAGAAACTGATTCAGAGGTTGAGAAAAAAACTGACTATGCTTTGATTGATAATTTTATAGACACCTTCAATATAAATGCTGTAACACCTATTACTGATGCTGAAGAAATTGATATAGCTAGTGGTAGCGAGCATTATAGAACAGAGTATAGATTAACACCATTTAGAAATGCAGTAGCTAAGCAAGCTAAAATTGGAGATGCAACTGTTGATATTATTGCTTACGGTTCATTCAGTAATGACAGTTTAAGAGTTTATGTATCAACTGAATCAGAGAACTTTGCAGTTGAAGTCTTTACAAATGTAGCTAAGATGATGTACCCAGATGTTACATCAAATGACTTAGACAAAGCAGTAAAAGAGCTTAGAGAACGTGATAATGGAGCATATTTAGATGATTTATCTTTCTACTATATTCACTCATACAAAGAGCTGTTTATGGATAACATTAAGTTCTAATAATTTTTGAGATTAAAAATTAAGCCTACTCAACATTCAAGTTGAGTAGGCGTTTCTAAAATTCAATTCTCTGAATTGCGTGGACTCCCTAAGCAATTTCAAAGTATTCAGTAGGTAAAATGAATAAAAATGTATAAAAGTAGTGAATTTCGTATAATTATGAGTGATTATACGTTAGACACACTTTTGTAAAAAGGGAGATGAAAAATGATACATTTATTTGCTTGGGAGACGTTGGAAAACCGGAGTATATCAAAGACATTAAGGCGAGAAAGAAGATTCTGATTCTTGGAAATCATGACGCAAAAGGTGTATATAAGAATTACTTTGATGAAATCTATACAGGTCCGCTTTTTATAGCAGAGAAAATATTGTTATCACATGAGCCGGTGTATGGATTGTCATGGTGCCTGAATATACACGGTCACGACCATAATAATATGGAACCATACAAAGAGGGATGTAAGCATATCAATTTGGCAGCAAATGTATGTGGATATACGCCGATAAATCTTGGAAAGATTATCAAGTGCATTGCACAAAATACCTGAAAATCTTCGCAAAAAGGAGTAAATTAAAACTATGATAAAAGTACTTTTCATCTGCCACGGCAATATCTGTCGCAGCACAATGGCGGAAAGCGTCATGACCCATCTGGTGAAGGAGGAAGGGCTTAGTGACAGCTTTTATATTAACTCAGCGGCGACGAGCCGCGAGGAGATTGGCAGCAGTCCTCATCCGGGAACGGTTTCCAAGCTAAGACATGAGGGGATTCCGGTTGTGCCTCACAGAGCAGTTCAAATGACGCTGGACGACTATAATAACTACGATTACCTGATTGGTATGGATACGGAGAATATACGAAATATGAACAGAATTTCCGGAGGAGACCCGGACGAGAAGATATATAAACTGCTTACGTTTGCCGGGTCCGGAATGGATGTCGCAGATCCGTGGTATACAGGAGATTTTGAAGCAACATTCAGGGATGTGATGGCAGGATGTAAAGGCCTGCTTGAATGTTTGAAAGAAGAATTATAGTATTGAGGAATTAATTTACAATTGGACAAATTATCTGGCTTGAGTGCAAAGTGCCAATAAATAAAGTCTATGTGCAGAATACCCACCAATCCCTTTGACTTTGTCCAATCCGGTCTGCACCCCACATATTATGTTATGGAATCATATATATGTTGCGGCGGTAGGTTCCGTATACTGTGGAGGTAAGCTTGAGCTGGGCACCGAGTCGCCTGAAGGATGCGTTGCTGGCGGTATTGTCAGGATGTGCGACGGCGAGTATAGTATCAATACCGCGGTCGCGGGCGATTTGGCAAAGCTGCATATTGAGCTGGTACATGATATTATTGCCGCGGAAATCAGGGTGAACCATGCACCTTCCGATTTCTGCCACATTTGTTGAATAAGTGTCAAGACCTAGCTTTTCAGCTTCTTCGGCGAATTCGTGTTTGTTGAAGAACAGAGCGCTTGCGCCTGCCAATGTATCACCGAAGAATGCGCCAAGAAAGCAGGCCCAGTCTGAATCGAAAAAATGTGCTCGTGCAGTATCATCTATTGGAATCCACCATTCCGGTACAGCGAGAGAATTCTCGATGGTTGATATGAGCTGTTCAAGAGCAGCTTTGTCTTTCGATGTTAACATCCGGAATCGAATGTTTCCATTATTATTATTGATTTTGTTACTCATATGGTACCTCCATTATGCAATCTGGAACAGACTTCAAATAGTATTTCAGTAAGCGACCTGGAAATAATTTCAGATGCCTCACAGATTATAATATTATATTTGGGCAAGGTCAAAAGATTTTTGCTGTTAATTATTGAGGATTTTTAACCGATATACACAATGATAACAGTAATTCCCATGTTTTTTATATATTATTGTGCTTTTATTGTTGTTTTTTTTATTTAGGGCTTTTAAATTTCCTTTTTTATGTATATAATGTTGATTAGCCATGGATATTTTGGCTTTTTTACATTATGACTATATGAATTTATATCTGAATATATGTTTTAGAAGAAGAAAGGGGAATTCACATGTTATCAACAGACATCGGTATAGATTTAGGTACTGCAAGTATTCTTGTTTATATCAGAGGCAAGGGAGTTGTTCTTAAGGAGCCTTCAGTTGTTGCCTTTGACAGAGATACTAACAAGATTAAGGCTATCGGTGAGGAGGCAAGACTTATGCTCGGTAGGACACCGGGTAATATTGTCGCTGTAAGACCGCTTCGTCAGGGCGTTATCTCTGATTATACTGTAACAGAGAAAATGCTTAAGTATTTCATTCAGAAGGCTATCGGCAAGAGAATGTTAAAGAAGCCTAGAATCAGTGTCTGTGTACCTTCGGGAGTTACAGAGGTTGAGAAGAAGGCGGTTGAGGATGCTACTCTTCAGGCAGGAGCAAGAGAGGTTGCTATTATTGAGGAGCCTATCGCAGCAGCTATCGGAGCCGGAATTGATATTTCAAGACCTTGCGGCAACATGATTGTTGATATCGGTGGTGGTACAACTGATATTGCGGTTATCTCGCTTGGAGGAACTGTTGTAAGTACATCTATCAAGATTGCCGGAGATGATTTTGACGAGGCAATCGTCAGATACATGAGAAAGAAACATAATCTTCTTATCGGTGAAAGAACTGCAGAAGATATTAAGATTAAGATTGGTTCTGCGTATCCTAAGGCAGAGGTTACAACTTTGAATGTAAGAGGAAGAAATCTTGTTACAGGCCTTCCTAAGACTGTCGAAGTTACTTCAGAGGAGACAGAGGAGGCTTTAAGAGAAGCAACATCACAGATTGTTGAGGCTGTACACAGTGTTCTTGAGAAGACTCCGCCAGAACTGGCATCTGATATCGCAGACAGGGGAATTGTCCTTACAGGAGGTGGAAGCCTTCTTTCAGGACTGGAAGATCTTATTGAAGCTAAGACAGGAATTAATACAATGACAGCCGAGGACCCGATGACATGTGTAGCTGTCGGAACAGGTAAGTTCATTGAGTTTCTTGCTGGCTATAGAGATGAAGTCAACTAATTATATATTAGGACTTCACATTAAGTAACAAGTAACATTTTCAAGAAAGAGGCGGGCTTATGGTAAAAGGGCTTTACACAGCGTACTCTGGCTTGACGGTTCAGCAGAAGAGACTGGATGTAGTGTCTAATAATCTGGCAAATGCTACAACAACAGGCTACAAGAAAGAAGGTCTTACCACACAGTCATTTAACGACGTGTATGGAATTAAGGTTAAGGATGAGACTGTTGGGTATATTAACCAGAATATCGGAACATTGAATCTCGGTGCGAAGGTTGGAGAATCTTTCAGAAACTGGGATCAGGGTTCAATTCAGAACACTGGCAATACATTTGATTTTGCGCTGAGCGGAAGTGGGTTATTTTCAATATCCTTTACAAGCAAGACCGGAGAGACATCAACACTTTATACCAGGGACGGATCTTTCCAGATGAACCGTGACGGTTATCTGGTAACCAAGGATGGTGATTTTGTATTGGGCGAAGGTGGTCCGATACAGTTACCTACAGACTTTGATAAGCTGACTGTAGAAGAGAGCGGAGAGATATATGCTGACGGACAGTTTGTGGACAAGCTGGCAATCGTAGATTTTGAAGATTACGATTATATTGAAGCATATGGAGAGAATCTCTACAGGGCTGTGGATGGGGCAACTCAGACAGAACCTACTGCAACAGTTAATCAGGGATATTTGGAAGCTTCCAATATTAATGTGGTAACAGAGATGGTGGATATGATTTCCATCGCAAGAGATTTTGAGAGTAATCAGAAGATTATGAATACCATTGATGAAATGTTAGGTAAGATGGTATCTATTTCTGAGATTTAGTTAACTGTTAGACATTTTTGTTATGGAGGGCTGACATTATGATGAGATCATTATGGACTGCGGCATCAGGTATGATAAGCCAGCAGACAAGCGTAGATACAATTGCCAACAACCTTGCCAATGTTAATACGGTGGGGTATAAGCAGGAGCAGACACAGTTTAAGTCTCTGCTCTATCAGAATCTTCAGTCGAAGACAACCTCTGCCAATGGGGAGGATAAGCCGGTTGGAGCGCAGGTGGGACTCGGTTCCAGAGTTTCTGCGGTTACTTCAATATACACACAGGGAACGCTCAATGCAACAGACAGCAATACTGATTTTGCAATTCAGGGAGATGGTTTTTTCTCAGTGAGAGACACTAATTCCGGGAACTCTGTGTATACAAGAAATGGACATTTTACATGGTCTACTGCTACAGAGGGAGTTATGTTATGCACTTCGGAAGGTTATCCGGTGCTTAGCTCAGATGGGGCAGAGATTGTATTATCTGGTGATTATCAGACTAATAAGATATCTATTGATTCAGAAGGTAATCTTCTGTATCCGGATGAGGCTAATAATCCGGCACCTATTGGAATTAAGATTGGATTATACCAGTTTTCTAATCCGGCGGGACTTGAGAAGATTGGCGGAAGCTATCTTTCAGAGACGGATGCATCCGGAGTGGCACTTAACGAGGACTATGATGAGGTAGGAAAGAGAAGTTCTTTGAAACAGTCATATCTTGAGGCGTCAAATGTGCAGGTTGCCACGGAGATGGTTAATCTTATTACGGCACAGAGAGCCTATGAGTTGTGCTCTAAGGCAATAACAACTTCTGATACTATGATGGAGCAGGCTAATAACCTTAAGAGATAACATTTTGGGGATGACATTTAAGGGATAACTTTTAAGATTTGACTTGAAAGGGGACTGACATATGAGTGATTCTATTACAGGACTTAGCAATACCAGTTATGCTGATACATATGATGCGAAGGCCAGTGCTTTGACTGACAAGCTGACCAACAAGGATTATTCCCAGGCTACAGACGATGAGCTTATGTCTGTGTGCAAGGATTTTGAGAGTTATTTTCTTGAGCAGGTTCTCAAGTCTATGGAGAAGATGGCGAAGATTGATTCGGAGGATGAGGACAGCAATCTCTTCACATCAATGGCAGGAATAGGCGGAACAGAGGACACATCACTCAATACTCTGGGAAGTTATTTTGGGGATGAGATGATGTCTTCTTATGCCAAGCTCATAACGGAGTCCAATAATGGTCAGGGGCTGGGAATTGCACAGCAGCTATATGAGCAGATGAAAAGGAACTATAGTATTTAACATAAAGGAGAGAACAGATTGGATTACGAGTCTGTGAAATATGTAGAAGGCTTTGTGGAAAATATTATCTTCAGGAATGAAGACAATGGATATACGGTTTTTAATATTGTATATGATGAGGAAGAAATCACCTGTGTTGGAGTTTTGAGCTATATCAACACAGGTGAATTTATTACGGCACAGGGCGAATTTGTAAAGCATGCGGTTTATTACATGCAATTTAAAATCATATCTTATGAGTTTAAGGCGCCGGAGGATGCAGCATCCGTCAAGCGTTATCTAAGCTCCGGAGCAATCAAGGGTATCGGCGAGAAAATGGCTGAAAGGATTGTCAATGAATTTGGCGATGACACCTTCAGGATTATGGAGGAGGAACCGGAGCGTCTGGCTGAGATTAAGGGAATAAGCATGGCGAAAGCCATGGACATAGCTAACCAGCTGATAGACAAGAAGGATATCAGGCGGGCTATGATGTTTCTGCAGCGGTTTGGAATCCAGATGAATCTTGCAAACAAAATATTTAAACGCTATGGAAATGATATTTACTCTATTCTGGAGCAGAATCCATACAGGCTTGCTGATGATATCGAGGGAGTTGGTTTTAAGACTGCTGACGAGATAGCAGCAAAGGCAGGGATTAAGGTTGATTCGGATTTCAGAATTAAGAGCGGTATATTCTATGTTCTCAATCAGGCAACAGCGCAGGGGCATACTTATCTTCCTTTTGACATTCTTGTAAAACAGGTAAATGAGCTGCTTCTGGTGGACGTTCAGGATTATGACAGATTTCTCACGGATCTTTCCATTGATAAAAAGGTTGTGGTAAAGATTAAGGACGGCGTCAAATGTGTTTATGCCCGGATGTATTATTACATGGAAGCAAATGTAGCTGCCATGCTTAACCATCTTGATGTCAGTATGGAGGAAGACCAGACATTTATTGAGGACAGAATAAAAAGAATAGAAGAGCAGGAAAATATTGAGCTGGATGATATCCAGAAGGAAGCTGTCACCAAGGCAGTGAGAAACGGTCTTGTTATTATAACAGGCGGACCGGGAACGGGTAAGACAACAACTATTAATACAATTATTAAGTATTTCGAACTGGAAGGGCTTGATATAAGGCTTGCAGCGCCAACAGGACGTGCGGCTAAGCGTATGACAGAGGCATGCGGATATGAGGCACAGACCATTCACAGGCTCCTTGAGATAAGCGGTGGGGTTCCTGAGGGGGACAGGAAATCATCGGCTGCAGGTCTTTCCATGTTTTTTGAGAGAAATGAGGATAACCCACTGGAAGCAGATGTGATAATTGTCGATGAGATGTCCATGGTGGATATTAATATCATGAATTCCCTTCTAAAGGCGGTTCCAATTGGAACGAAGCTTATACTTGTCGGGGATGTGGATCAGCTCCCAAGCGTTGGCCCCGGAAATGTGCTGAAGGATATTATTGATTCCGGCTGTTTCCCGGTTGTTAAGCTTGAGAGAATATTCAGGCAGGCAGCCCAGAGCGAAATTATTATCAATGCCCATAAGATTAATAGAGGAGAACAAGTTGTACTTAACAAGTACAGTAAGGATTTCCTGTTTGTGCGGAGAGAGGGAGCAGATAACATTATTAATGCAATGAAGACACTTTTAAGAGATAAGCTTCCGGGTTATGTCCAGGCTGATGTCCACGACATTCAGATTCTCACCCCTTCGAGAAAGTCTAATGTGGGGGTGGAGAGACTTAATAAGATAATGCAGGATTTCCTTAATCCTAAGGATGGGTTAAAACAGGAGAGACAGGTTTCAGATACGATATTCCGCGAGGGTGATAAAGTCATGCAGATAAAGAATGATTACCAGCTTGCGTGGGAGAAGAGAAGCAAATATGGTATTCCTGTGGAACAGGGGATGGGTGTATTTAACGGTGATACTGGAATAATCGAGAGAATCAGTACATTTGACGAGAATGTGACTGTAAGATTTGAAGATGGAAGAATGGTTAACTATGAATTTTCCCAGCTTGAGGAACTTGAACTTGCTTATGCGATAACGGTCCACAAATCTCAGGGGAGCGAATATCCGGCAGTTATTATACCTATGGCTCAGGGGCCAAGGATGCTTATGAACAGAAATATTCTGTATACTGCGGTGACAAGAGCAAGAAAATGTGTATGTCTTGTGGGGGAAGAGGAAATATTCAGAATTATGGCAGGGAATGTCTCAGAGACAAAAAGGTACTCATCCCTTACCGATAGAATCAGGGAGATTCATGAGGCTATAGAAATGAACTAAAGTTAATTACAATGGGGGATTATGGATTACAGGAAGGTGTTTTGTGAGGCGGTAAATGCAATTTTGCCGCCGGCGTGTCCGATATGCGGCAAGCCAAAGCCGTTTTGTGGAAAGAAAAGACTTGATATATGTCCGGGATGTCGTGAGAAGATTGGATATATAAAGGAGCCGGTCTGCTTAAAATGCGGTAAGTCTATTCAGGATGATGATGACGAGTTTTGCAGAGACTGCGGCAGGGGATTACACGTGTATGACCAGGCGGCTGCGGTTTATGAATATTCCCGGGCAGTTAAGAATTCCATATACAGATTCAAGTATTATAACAAGAGGGAGTATGCTTCATCCTATGCAGCAGAGATGGTACGCTCCTGCGGCGGCATGATAAATGTATGGTCTCCGGATGTTATTATGCCTGTGCCGATACACAGCTCAAGACTTAAGGAGCGCGGGTATAATCAGGCGGGCTTAATTGCAGCAGAATTGGGGCGTCTTATGGGAATTCCGGTGGATGAGACATCACTAAAAAGGGTGGTAAGGACAACTCCCATGAAAGAGCTGAATAATTTACAGAGAATAAAAAATTTGCAAAATGCTTTCCAAGTAGACAGAAAAGATGTAATATATAAAAAAGTATTAATCGTGGATGATATCTATACAACAGGAGCTACATTTGATGCCTGCGCAGCTGTTCTAAAAGAATCGGGAACACAAGAGGTATATGGAGTAAGTCTGTGTGTTGGAGATGGATTTTAACATAATATTAATAATAAAGTTACTATGATATAGGAGGAATTGGCGTTATGGAAGTCAAGAATTGCAAAGGATGTGGCAGATTATACAATTATATAGGAGGAGCATACAGGCTGTGTCCTGAATGTATGAAAAAGCTTGAAGACCAGTTCCAGTATGTCAAGGAATATATAGAGGATAATCCACGGGCTTCTATGAGACAGGTTACGGAAGACTGCGGAGTGAGTGCCAAACAGATTGAACGGTGGATAAGAGAGGAAAGGCTTACATTCAGCGATGAATCTCCTATTGGAATTGCCTGTGAGGTATGTGGAAAGAGCATTAAATCAGGAAGGTTCTGTGATAGATGCAAGCAGAGCATGGCAACCAGATTAGAAGGCATGTATGGAACATCTATTACAATTCCGGACGAAGAGCGCGAAAAAAGAGCGAAAGCAAGAATGAGATATCTGGACATGTAATATTTTATAATTATTTTGAAAGTGGGTATAAAGTATTTTGAAAAACTGTCCGATATCTATGACATAAAGCAGAAGAATATATATGTTGTTCTGCTTGAATTATAGAAAGTGAGGCGGTTAATATGCGTATAGATGCTTATAATGCTGTGAACCAGATTTATCAGACCAGCCAGATCTCTAAAGCTAAGGCAACAGCTAAGACATCTACGGCGAGTGATAAGTTTGAGATTTCTGATACAGCCAGAACATACCAGACAGCCAGAACAGCAGTTAGTCAGGCATCAGATGTCCGTGAGGACAAGATAGCTGACATCAAGGCACGTATGGCAGCAGGAACTTACAATATAAGTTCAGAAGCTGTTGCTGATAAGATTTTGAATAGTGTATCAACATTAACATTTTAGTGGGGTTTTATTAGATGGCAAGTTTGATTGATTCTTTGATTAGCATAATGGATGATGAGAACAGAGAGTATAAGAGATTACTGGACTTGTCTAATAATAAGACCACCGCTATTGTGCAGGGTAATGTTGAACAGCTTCAGACAATATTTGGGCAGGAACAGAAGCTTATCGATGACCTGAACAGAATTGAAACACAGCGCATGGCATGCGTTTCAGATATATGCAAGATATTGCATTTGTCACCTTCAGAAGTCAGGGTTAAGCAGATTGTGCAGATGCTGGAGAAGAAGCCTAAGGAACATGATGCGCTGGAGAAGTCTTATCTTGAACTTAAGAAGACTGTGAGCCAGCTCGCGGATGTGAATGAGAATAATAAACTGCTCCTGAAAGAGTCTATGGATATGATAGAGTTTGAAATCAATCTGGCAAGGAATGCCAGCATGGCACCACAGACAGCTAATTATGGCAAGGGTGCATATGAGGAGCAGAGCGGTCTCGGTGGTGGAAGTTTTGATGCTAAACAGTAGCACAGTTAATAGGAATAATATCACGGATGATTAACAGACTATTCATCCGTGTTGGATGAGAAGTCACATTTTCTTGTTAGGGAGTGTGGCTTTTTTGCACCTTAGGGGTGTTTTATTTGGAAAATATGTCGATATATATATCAAATGATTAGGATTATTTAAGAAAGAGGTGACCTTATGGCTAACGGAATGGCAGCATTGTTCGTGGGTTCAACAGGACTCAGATCAGCACAGACAGCACTTAATACAACTGCACACAATCTGTCTAACATTAACACAGCGGGATATACGAGACAGCAGGTTACTTTTTCAGATACTCAGTATGTGAACATAGACACTAAGGATAAGGTGAGCAATGCGAGCTGCGGGCTTGGAGTTGCAATATCTGAGGTGAGAAGAATAAGAGACCAGTTTATTGACCAGGCATACAGGAATGAGAATTCCAGACTGGGATTCTATGAGAGCCAGTATAAGGCTGTGGAAGAGATTGAAGACCAGTTTGGAGAGATGCAGGGGGTAACATATGAATCATATCTTGTTAATCTGTACAATTCGGTCAACGAGCTTGCAAAGAACCCTTCAAGTACAGTTGCAAGATCTTCTCTTATACAGAATGCCACAGCTTTTATAGAGAAGTCAGAGAATGTCTATCAGGGATTAAGAGATTATCAGACGACACTTAATACTCAGGTAAAGAATATGGTGCAGGATATTAATGACCTGGGAGACACAATTTACAAGCTCAACAAAAAGATTGCCAAGATAGAGGCGGCAGGCATAGAAAAAGCCAATGACTTGAGGGATGAGAGAGACAGGACTATAGATGAACTCAGCAAATATATAGACATAACCTATTATGAGACTGACAGCAAGGAAGTTGTCATAACAGCGGCTAATGTACCTTTTGTTACAATGGGAGAGAGAGCTGTTATGGACACAAGAGTTGTGGAAGGAACCAACCTTGTAATACCTACCTGGCCGGGGTATGAAAGAGATGTATATGAAGATGGCAAACAGGCATCCAATGTGGATGATACAGATAAGGGAGAGCTTAAGGGATTACTGATTGCAAGAGGAAATATGGTAGTTGATTATACGGTTGTCCCGGTTGTTCCAAGCAGTTCGGATTATGATATGAATACTGCAGAGGGAAGGGCAGCATATCAGGAGGCTTATGACAGTTATCTTGAGGATCAGAAGTATTACAATACATATATTGAACCTTCTCCGATTCTCAGTGCGATGGCGGGATTTGATAAGCTTGTCAACGGTATTGTGGAAGCTGTGAATAACATTCTCTGCCCGGAGACAACGGAAGTGAGGGCAACACCTTACACAGCAGAGGATGGCAGTGAGATTCAGGCAGAAACATATACATATAATTCAGTTGCACAGCAGACATTATATGACAGATATGGACGAGAGGTTTCAGGAAAGGATAATGGAGACGGAACATACAGCTTTGAGTCGGGAGAGAAGCTTTACCAGAGTATGGGTGGAGCAGAAGTTCCGGTAGATTCTTATACTTATTCAATGATTGATATGGATAAGACCGGATATGGCTCAGATGAGGGTAAGACTGTTGGAACAGAACTTTTTTCAAGAAAGGGAACTGACAGATATATCAAGACTACAGATGATACGGGAAAGACAATTTATCTGAGAAATAACCTTAACGAAACAGGTTATGAGTCACTGTACAGGCTGGGAAATCTGCAGATTAATCCGGAAGCAGCACAGAATGTGGGAAAGATACCACTTTCAACTGTACAGGGTAAGGAAGATTTCGACAGAGCTGAAGAGCTTGTCGATGTGTGGGATGAAAAGTTTGCATCACTTAATCCTGATACATATGCGAAATCAGATTTTATGACATACTATAATAATTTCATCGGCGAATATGCCACAATGGGAAAGGCTCTTTCCAATTATGTGAGCAATCAGACAACAATGGTTGAAGGATATGATAATCAGAGACTTCAGTCTGAGGGAGTTTCATCCGATGAAGAATTAGAGAAGATGATTAAGTATCAGCAGGCATACAACGCAGCATCACGATATGTCAATGTAGTGAGTGAAATGCTTGAACATCTTGTGACATCTTTGGGCAATGCATGATAGGAGGATTATATGGCTTCAACATTTTTTGGATTAACAATTGCATATACAGGTTTGCAGGCGGCACAGACATCAATCAATGTAACGTCACATAACCTTGCCAATATCAATACTAACGGTTATACCAAGGAAACAGCATCGACAAAAGCCGGAGATGCATTAAGGTCATATGCGTCTTATGGAACCCTTGGTTCCGGAGTTGTTGTCGATGCAATCAATCAGACAAGAGATTCTTATTATGATGAGAAATACAGAAATAACAATACTAACTATGGTCAGTATAGCGTTAAGAACAGTTATATGTCACAGATTGAGAATTATCTCAATGAATTTACTTTAAAGGGATATTCAGCAGAGTATGATAATTTCTTTACGGCACTTAACCAGTTGGATCTGACTCCGGCGGATACGTCAGCTAAGAACCAGCTCATTAATAGTGCAAAGAGTCTTACTGATTATTTCAATACACTGTCGACTAATTTGAGGAATGTCCAGGTTGATGCCAATAACGAGATTAAGGATGCTGTCCAGCAGATTAACTCCCTTTCTCAGAATATTGCATCACTTAACAAGCAGATTAATCAGATTCAGGCTAATTACGGTAATGCCAATGACCTTAAGGATCAGAGAAATGCATTGATAGATGATCTTTCAAAGCTTGTCAATATTACTGTTAACGAGACGGATTTGGGAAATAACCTTACTAATATGCAGATTACAATCAACGGTAATACCCTTGTAGACGGTTACAACTATCACACTCTCCAGACTGTATCCAGAGACGTGCCAAGGAATGCATCGGATGCGGACGGATTGTATGATATTCAGTGGGAGAATGGACAGGAATTCTATCTGTACAGCGATTCTCTTGGCGGGGAATTAAGAGGTCTTATAGATATAAGAGATGGCTGTAATGGCGAGATAGAGAAGTATTCGACAACAACAGATGATAGTGGCAATGATACTTATAAAACAGATGCGGATGGTAATATTCTTACAGAGACTGTGAGTCAGAAGGATAACAATACAATGTATAAGGGAGTCCCATATTACCAGTCACAGTTTAATCAGTTTATCCAGACATTCACTGCATCGATCAATGAGATACTTAAGAAAGGTGTTACCTCTGATGGTTCGGCAGCAGGAATACCACTGTTTGTGACAAAGAGCGACACAAGAGCGTTGTCGGCAATTAATGTGACTGTTAACCAGGAACTTATTGATAATGCTGATATGCTTGCAACTAAGTACAGCAGAAGCGATGGAGAAGCCAATACTGATTTAATTATTGATTTGATTAATACCAAGGATGCCAAGATATATGATGGAGGAACGGGTTCATTTTTCCTTGAAAGTATTGTCAGTGATATGTCGATTGATTCTAACAAAGCGATTAACTTCACGAAGAATTATACTAATCTTCAGACGACTATACAGAATCAGAGGCTGTCAATCATGGGAGTTGATACCGATGAAGAAGCTATGGATCTTGTGAAGTTCCAGCAGGCTTATAATTTAAGCTCTAAGATGATGACGGTTATGAACCAGTTATACGACAGACTTATTAATAACACAGGAGTATAATAAGGAGGCCAATATGAGAATTACTAATCAGATGATGATAAACAGCTCCATATCCAATATTCAGGTTAACAAGAGCCAGCTTAATACACTGAGTACAGAGCTTTCAACACAGAAGAAGATAAGTAAACCCTCAGATGATCCAATTATTGCCATAAGAGCGCTGAGACTCCGCTCAAGTTTAGATGAAGTAACCCAGTATCTTGGCAAGAATATTCCGGATGCATCATCATGGCTGAGCGTTACCCATGATGCACTGGATGAGGGCTATAATATAGTATCAGATCTTTACAGATATTGTGTTCAGGGTTCTACAGATTCTTATTCAGAATCAGAGAGAAATACATTGGCAGAAAGCCTTCAGAAGCTTGTTGAGGCGTTTTACTCAGAAGGAAATGTTGATTATGCGGGAAGATATGTATTTACAGGACATGCTACAGACAAGCCTCTTACATATCAGTCAGATGATACCGCTAAGGATGTTGATTATACGATTACCCAGAATTTTACAAGAGATAATCTTTCCAACAAGACAGCTTATACTAATGCCTACAGCAATCAGGATATCCTTAATCTTGATGTTAAGACAGATGTTAATGGAAACACCGTTATGCCTAATGTTGCAGATGTCCACAGAATACAGCTTGCTTATGATGAGATTAACGGAAGTACATTTTCAATAAGCATGGGAGAGAATAATACAACGGATATCTCTGTGAATGCAGACGGAACATTGACTGCCACGGGAACACTTACCGCGAATGTTACACAGGCAGACGGGACAGTAGTACAGAATACAGTAAATATTGTGACAACCACGGATAACAATTATGTTCCGGGAGAGAATGAAATTGCTATTAATTCTGTAACCGGAGAACTGCTTCTTGGAGAGAATGTATACAAATCAGTATATGATAATAATGAGATGTCTGTGACATATAATAAGAGTAATTTCATCAAGGGAGACATTGACCCGACGATGTATTTTGATTGTATTGATAATGTGACAGGAATCGAATATAATAAGAAGAGCGAAGATATTGAGTACATAGTTAATTTCTCACAGAAATTAAAGGTAAATACAGAGGCAGATGAAGCGTTCAGTGTATATCTTGGAAGGAATGTAGATGACCTTATATCAGCTGTCCAGAATGTGTATGATCTTAATGACCAGATTGCACAGGTGGAGTCAATGATGAAAGAAGCCCAGTACAGCGATAATGTATCGCAGGAAAAGCTTGCTACAATTAAGGAGGGGCTTACCAAGCAGAAGGATCTGGCTGAGGACAGGATGACGAAAGCATTTGAAACAGGAATTGGACAGATGCAGTCATATCAGGAACAGATATCCAATGCCAAGGCAGATGTGGGAAACAGACAGAAAAGACTTGAACTTACCAAGACAAGATTAACAGAACAGAAGACGAATTTCACAGATCTTAAGTCACAGAATGAGGATATAGATCTGGAGGAGATAGTAGTAACTTATTCATCTGCTGAGCTTGTTTATCAGGCTGCATTGTCAGCAGCAAGCAAGGTTGTACAGCAGACACTGCTGGATTTCCTTGGGTAGAGCATGACTTTGGAATGTATATTATAATTACAGATATGAACGGAGGATAGGCATTTATGAGAGTACAGACTAAATGGTTTGGGGAAATTGAAGTTAGTGATGAGAAAATCATCACATTTGAGAAAGGGATTATAGGATTCGAGGATTGGAAGAAGTATACACTTGTATATGATGCTGAGAAGGAAGAGGATGTTTCTATAGTGTGGTTACAGGCAGTTGATGAGCCGACACTGGCACTCCCAATTATGAAGCCGGAAATTGTGTATGAGGCATATGATCCTATTGTCGAGGATGAGATAATTAATTCTCTCGGAGAGAATATTAAGGATGCAGAACTTATGGTATTCTGTGCTCTTACTGTGCCACAGGATCTCACTAAGATGACAATTAATCTTAAAGCGCCAATTATCATTAATGTTGATACGATGAAGGGAGTTCAGCTTATAGCAGATAATTCGGATTATCAGGTGAGATATCCAATATATGATATTCTCAAGAAGGAGGGAAACTAATATGCTTGCATTATCCAGAAAGAAAGACGAAGCAATTATTATCAATGATGATATAGAAGTTACAGTAATAGAGATTAAGGGCGATCAGGTAAAGCTTGGCATATCAGCTCCGAAAGCAGTTCCTATATATCGTAAGGAAGTATATATGCAGATTCTTGATTCTAATAAAGAAGCAGCAGAGTCAGTTGATGCCAAGTCTCTTGCCCAGCTTTTTAAGAAATAATTGTATTTTATTTAGTACAATTTTGTGAAAAGGGTTAATTTTTTTGGACTTTGTCCGATATAAGCAGTACAACAATGTAACGTTTAACATTTTTTCACACGGAGGTGGAATATCATGGGAATGGAAGTTAATGGAGTAGCAGCAGCATCGAGTTATCAGAATCAGAGCTCACAGCCTGTAAGGCAGGCTGCTCCTGCAAGCAATAATACAACTACAGACAAGGGCAATGAAGTTGTAGCAGATACAGCTAAGTCATCTGCGTCTAATGTTGCAGTTGCAGTGGGACAGGCTAATGAGAGCGAGAAGAATAACAATAATGCTTATGACGGCGAGAAGGCTTTAGAGAAGAAGAAAGCTGAATCTATGGCAGAGGTTAAGGATATAAGAAAGATTCTCAACAATAATACCATAGCTGAGTTCAGCTATAATGAGCCGACTAAGAGAATTGCAATTAAGATTAAGGATAAAGAAACTGACGAGGTTATTAAAGAGATTCCTTCAGAGAAGGCTCTTGAGATGCTTGCCAAGGCATGGGAACTCGCTGGTATTCTTGTGGACGAGCGTAGATAAGGAGTGAGGTTATGGCGATAAGACTATCGGGAATGGTTTCGGGTATGGATACAGAATCGCTGGTATCAGCACTTGTATCTTCATACAGTTTGAAGAAGGATAATCTTGTTAAAGCACAGACTAAGCTTTCGTGGAAGCAGGAAAAGTGGAAGACGATGAACACCAGTATTTACGGATTCTACAGCGGAAAGCTTTCTAATACAAGATTTTCAGGTAATTATAATCTTAAGACATCAACAGTATCTAATTCTGCATATGCGAAGGTATCAGCAAGTTCATCTGCGGTTAATGGAACACAGACTCTCAAGATTAATAAGCTTGCAGCTACAGGATATCTTACAGGCGGAGAGATTAAAGCTTTAGATGGAAGTAAGATTACAGGTTCTACTAAGTTATCAGATATAATTGGAACGAAGGATGGCTCCATAAGCATTAAGGCTGATGGAGTGACAAAAACTGTTGATATAACAGAGGATATGAATGTTAACCAGTTTGTTGCCAGATTGAAGGAAACTGGGGTTAATGCCAGCTTTGATGAGACTAACGGAAGATTTTTCATAAGTTCCAAGACATCCGGAGCAGATGGAGATTTTTCGCTTACAGCTAATGATTCCAATGGCCTTACTGCATTGAAGAAGCTTGGAATATATACTGTTAACATAACAGATTCCGCTGAATATTCAAGACTTGCAGCTCTTACCGAGGGAAGTGACGAGTACAATGCTGAACTGGAAAGCATGTATACGAAGGTTACAGCGGAGAATGTGGCTAAAGGATATGCCGATAAGTATAATGCGGCCAAGCAGGTTATTGACGCTATTTCTGCAGATGACACCTGGGATAAATCCATAAGCATGGAAGAGAATATAGCGAATTCGAAGGATAAAGCAGCACATCTGTTAGATTCATTTGATGCATACTATAAGCCTAAGATGGATGCAGAAGGCAATGAAGTTAAGGATTCCGAAGGCAATACAATATATGAATATGATACGGAAGCTATAGAGAAGGATGGAAAGCTTGAGGAGTTTAATGCTCTTAAGAAGCAGAAGGAAGCTATAGAATCCAATATTAAGAAGTATGAGGACAATGCCAGGATAATTGAGGATACTAAGAACTATGTGTCTGTCGGTGATGATGGAAAGGCAGTGGCAGACGTTGCCAATGCAAAGGTTGTGGCAGAGGTTACTGACACTAACAATGCAAGTCAGGCTAAAGCGAAAGCATTACTTGACTCTAAGATAGCAATGGCTTCAACGGCTGCAACCGGAACAGATTCAAACGGTGCTGTAAGAATAATAGGAGAAGATTCGGAGATTGAGCTTAATAAGGCGAAGTTTACTAATAATACCAATAATTTCTCAATCAATGGTCTTACAATTCAGGCTACAGCTGTCACAGGCGCAGAGGAAGTTACAATTACAACAGATACAGATGTCGATGGAATCTATGATATGATTAAAGGATTCCTTAAGGACTACAATGATCTGGTTAAGTCAATAGATGAGGCATATAATGCGGCAAGTTCTAAGGGATATGAGCCTCTTACCAGTGAAGAGAAAGATGCTATGTCTGATGATGAGGTTGAGAAGTGGGAGACTAAGATTAAGGATTCACTTCTTCGAAAGGATGCTACATTAGGAAGCGTTCTCGACACGATGAAGAATGATATGGCGTTATCCTTCAAGGTTAATGGTAAGTCATATTCACTTGCAAGTTTCGGTATAGCTACTCTTGGATATTTTAATTCTCCGGAGAATGAAACGGGTGTATTACATATTGATGGTGATAAGGATGATTCTTATACATCTGGCAATTCAGATAAGCTGAAGGCAATGATAGCCAGTGATCCTGATACTGTAATCTCATTTTTCTCACAGCTCTCATCAAAGCTGTATACTGATTTAGGCAATAAGATGGCAACATCTTCAACAAGCAGTGCTTATACAGTTTATAATGATAAGCAGATGAGTACCCAGTATTCTGAATATAATACTAAGATATCTGAGGCAGAGGATAAGATTACAACCTGGGAGGATTACTATTTCAGTAAGTTCTCAGCTATGGAATCTGCATTAGCTAAGATGAATGCACAGTCATCATCATTAACAGGATTGTTTGGGTAAGCTTTTGCGGTAAATAAAATACGCATGAGACAGAAGTTCTCATGAGGAATGAGGGAAATATGGCATTTAATCAGAATATTGCACAGGAGTATAACAGGAATAAGATTCTTACAGCCAGCCCGGCAGAGCTTACACTCATGCTTTATGAAGGTGCTATTAAGTTCTGTAATATGGCATTGATTGCTATTGAGAAGAATGATTATGAGAAAGCTCATATCAATATTAAGAAGGCAGAGAATATTATTACTGAATTCAAGATAACACTTAATCATAAGTATCCTGTTGCCAAGGATTTTGAGAATATCTATAATTACATATATTCGCTTCTGGTAGATGCCAATATTAAAAAGGATCCGGAAATTCTTAATCAGGCACTCGACCAGATAAGAGGAATGAGGGATACATGGAAAGAGGTTATGAACCGCACCAAGGGAATGAACCAGCAGTGATATGTACAGAAATGAGGACAGATTATGACAGCGAATAATTATCTTCAGATGATGATTGACAGCCTTAGCAAGAAAAAGGAGATTCTTGATAAGATAATATCTCTTAATGAGGAACAGGACAGCATATTGTCTGAGACAGAGCTGGATGATAATGCATTTGATGCCAACATGAAGGCAAAAGGCGGATGTATTGATGAACTGGATAAGCTTGATGAAGGATTTCAGTCTCTTTATAATAGAGTAAAAGAGGAACTGGAGAATAATAAAGAGTCATATTCTGGTGAGATTGCAGCTATGAAGACTCTTATCAGGACTGTAACTGAACTTGGCGCTAAGATAGAAGTTCAGGAAGCCCGCAACAAGGTTAAGGTCGAGGATATGTTCCGCAGGGAAAGACAGGAGCATAAAGAAGCTAAAAGAAGCGCTTCAATGGCTAAGTCCTATTATCAGAATATGAACAGGCTGAGCAGTGAACCACAGTTTATGGATACTAAACAATAATTAAAAAGTTTTTTAAAAAAGTTTATATTAAGGACTAAAGTTTTGAGACTTGGGTCCGATATATAAAGTACAAGGAAACAGAAACGTTTCCTGTAAACCATAACAAGGAATGGCAAGGATGCCATTCACAATAATAATTTCAAGGAGGAAAAGATTATGGTAGTACAACACAATTTATCAGCAATGAACACAAACAGACAGATGGGTACAGTGTCTAACGCACTCCAGAAGTCAACAGAGAAGTTATCTTCAGGTTACAAGATTAACCGTGCAGGCGATGATGCTGCTGGTCTTTCAATCTCAGAGAAGATGAGAAGCCAGATCAGAGGTCTTAACAGAGCATCTGATAATGCAGAAGATGGTATCTCACTTATTCAGGTAGCTGAAGGTGCTCTTAATGAGACACATTCTATCTTACAGAGAATGAATGAGTTAGCAACACAGGCTGCTAACGATACTAACACATCTACTGACAGAGATGCTATCCAGAAGGAGCTTACTCAGTTAACATCTGAGCTTGACAGAATTTACTCAACAACACAGTTCAACACAATGAACCTGTTAGATGGCGAGTTCACTGGCAAGAACCTTCAGGTTGGTTCACTTTCAGGTCAGGTTATTGGTATCAGCATCAATAAGATGAATGCATCAGCACTTAACCTTACAGCAACAGATGTTAAGGTTAGCTCTAACGAAGCCGCTGGTAAGTCAATGTCACTTATTCAGGCTGCTATCGATACTGTATCTACAGAGCGTTCTAAGTTAGGAGCTCTTCAGAACAGACTTGAGCATACTATCAACAACCTGGATACAACATCTGAGAATACTCAGTCAGCTGAGTCACGTATCCGTGATACAGATATGGCTTCTGAGATGGTTGAGTACAGCAAGAATAACATCCTTTCACAGGCTGGTAACTCAATGCTTGCTCAGGCAAATCAGTCAACACAGGGAGTACTTTCACTTCTCGGTTAATTACAACTACTACTATAAGCAGAAGAGCCGGTGCTTGCACCGGCTCTTTTTGTCTATATATTAATCTATAAGACAGGGGAACATACATATATGGAGTTAGAGAAGAGTTTTTTTGAGGCTGAGGTAAGAGATGGGTTTTATGTAACATCTGAGATGAAGCTGGCCTGGGCTGCCCAGCTTGAAGTTCTGAGTGATGTTGACAGAGCCTGTCGGGAGAATGGTATACAATATTTCGCAGAATGGGGAACATTACTCGGTGCAGTAAGACACCATGGGTTCATACCTTGGGATGACGATATGGATATATGTATGAAGAGACCTGACTATGACAGATTCCTTCAGGTTGCTGAACAGGTAATGCCGGAGGGATATAAGATATTCAATATAAACAGCGATGAGAATAATGATAATATGCTGACAAGAATAATTAATGGAAGGACCATTAATTTTGAAAAGGCACATCTTGAAAAGTATCATGGATTCCCTTATGTGACAGGAATAGATATATTTCCTCTGGATTTCATAGCACCTGATAAAGAAGACGATGATTTTCAGTGTGAGATTATAAATATAGTTAATTCTGTTGCGAAGTTTGTAAAAGAACTTGAGGAAATACAGACGGAGCTGTCAGAGGAGAATATTAATGAGCTTGCTATGAGGATAAGCCAGATTGAAGAACTATGTGGTATAACGATAGACAGAGAGAAGAACCTTGTGCAGCAGCTTAATGTTCTGGTGGACAGATTGTGTGGGCTTTATAGAGAAGATGAGGCGGAGTATATTACAATTATGATACTGCGGACTGAATATAGACAATATATGTTCCCTAAAGAATATTATGCGAAGGCTGTAAGACTTCCTTTTGAGAATATTACTATACCGGTTCCTTATTCATATGATGCTATCTTAAAGAAGAAATATGGAGATTATATGAAACTGGTGCACACATGGGATTCTCATGATTATCCGCTTTTTGAGAAGCAGAAAAAAGTGCTTATAGAAAAAGGCGCAACTTTCAATGAGTTCAGGGAGAGTTTTCATGAGTATACCGCATTTAGAGAGAAACAGCAGACTTTTAGGACTACCAGAAATAAGCTGAAACCTTCCGTTACAGATTGTTGTAACGGAAAAAGAACTATTGTATTCATGCCCTTTAAAGCAAAGCACTGGGATATGATGGACGGATTGTGGAGAGAGTACAGCAAAGACCCTTACAATGATGTAATTGTAATGCCGATACCATATTATTATAAAAATTATGATGGAACGACCAAACTTTATGAAAGTGATATTATGTATCCGGAGTATCTTAATATTGTCACATTGGATGAATATAATTATGAATTGGAGAATCCGGATGAAATAATTATCCAGAATCCTTACGATGGATATAATATCGCGGGAAGTGTTCATCCAAGATTCTATACTAAGAATCTTGCCATTCATACAGATAGACTCACATATATACCGTATTTCGTTACTGAGGAGATTGATCCTCAGGATATGAGGGCGTATGCCGGAATGAAGGAATATGTAACAATTCCGGGAGTTGTATATGCGGACAGGGTTATTGTACAGTCTGAAGGAACTAAGCAGTTGTACGTTAATAAGCTTATTGAATTCTATGGAAAAGAAACAGAGCGTGAGTGGCTGGATAAGATACAGGGTAACGGTTCAGAGTATATCCAGAACAGCAATTCTCTGCTTAAGTATAACAGGATGCCGTCTGAGTGGAAGACGGCAGTAATGAGAGAGGATGGCAGCTTTAAGAAAATTATACTGTACTATATAAGTACCAATGGAGTTCTTGAGCACAGAGATAAAATGTTTGAAAAAATAGGACATTCAATGGAAGTGTTTGTGGAATATAGCGAAGACATAATGCCACTCCTCGTATTTGATGCCAATATGGAAGAGGTACTTGAGCAGGAAGATGTCTCACTTCTTATGGAATATAATATGACACTAAGGAAATATCAGGAATATGTTATTCAATATGATTATGTTAAGATGGCAGTGGATGCCTGCGACGCATTTTATGGAGAGGCGGGGGCAGAGGCTCAGTGGTGCCGTAATGCCGGAAAGCCGGTTATGATTCAGGATGTTGATATATGATGCCTTGGTAAGGAACAGATATGGATGCTATATTTATGAGGCTCGAAATGCCGGAAAACCAGTAATGATAATGGATTACAGAGTCTGAAATACGGAGAGATAAGATGGGAAAAAGGATATTATTCATAACACATCAGTTGTCCAGGACAGGGGCACCAATAGTCCTTATTGATATGATAAAGCTATGCGTACACCGTGGTTTTCATGCAGATGTTATATCTATGATGGATGGTGAACTCAGGGTAGAACTTGAAGAAATGGGGCTTACGCCACAGATAATTGACAGATTTTTTCCGGAAAGGGAAAGATTTATTAAAGAATGGGAAGATTATGATTTAGTTGTTGCAAATACACTTATTACATATGAGGCTGTTCACGTCCTTAATGGAAGCAATATTCCAGTTCTTTGGTGGCTTCATGAGGGAGTACAGTATTTTCAGTATTTTAAAAGTGTAATACCGGATTTTAATGAGTTAGGTGAAAATGTTCATCCATATGCTGTAAGTCCCTATGTAAAAGCGGTTGTTAAAGATATATATGGATGTGATATTCCAATGTTACATTTTGCTGTGGATGGATATAATGGAAAAGCAGAAGAGCATTATAAAGAAAGAGCAGATAAAATAAGATTTCTCACAGCGGGAACATTCTCTAAGATAAAAGGACAAGATGTGCTTGTACAGGCAATAAAGATGCTGCCTGCGGAATATATCGGGAAGACAGAATTCTCGTTCTGTGGCAATGAGGCTTGTGTAGATGAAGATGTGTATGGAAGTGTGTGCAGATTAGCAGATGAATACGATAATGTAAATATGCTTCACCAGCTTACAAGGCAGGAAACTATAAAACAGATGGAGCTGGCAGACTGCCTGATTGTTCCGTCAAGAGTTGAACCTCTGCCTACAGTAGCTATCGAAATGATGATGACAGGCGGAGTTGTTATGTGCACTAATGTCTGCGGGATATCATACTACATAGAAGACGGAAAGAACGGACTGGTTGTTGACGCTGATAATCCTTATGCACTGGCAGAGAATATTATGAAAATAACTGATGAGAGAAATCAACTGGAACAGATGGGCAAAGAAAGCCACATGACTTATGAAAGTCATTTTTCAAGAGAGTCTGTTGAACCAGAGATGCTTGGAGTAATTGAGGGACTGATTGGGAAGAGTGAACATAAAAGAATAGTATTCGTAAAAGGGAAACTTGAGACGCTGGATTACTTCATGGATCAGCTTATTGAAGGAGCAATGGAGCTTGGTTGCGAATGTTATGTTGTAAATATAAATAATACTGAAACATATGAAGGTAATTCTTTGGATGAATTTATATCTGGAGGAAATTGTGCAGCATTTTTCATTAATCAAATAGGATTATTGCTCAATATGAATGGAGAAAATTTTTGGAATAAGAATAATATTCCCGTATTTAATCTGATAGTTGATCATCCATATAATTTCAGTGATGCGTTTGATTATCCTCCAACAGATATCGATGTTGTTGTTATAGACAAAAATCATGAAACGTTTATAAAAAACTATTATCCCAGAATTAAAAACATACATTTTATGCCAAACGGGGGGAATGAGGTTTCCGGGAAGCTGCCGTACTGTGAGCGCCCAATTGATGTACTTTATGTGGGCGATTGCCAAGGCTCGACACCCTTTCTTAAAGTAAAGGATATGCCGGACGAGGGCATTGAGATGTATACCGTTGTATATAACATGCTAATACAGAATCCACAGCTCACGATTGAGAAAGCTATGGAGATTTATTTTGATACAAAGACTGGTTATTCAAAGGAGCAGATTAAGAATTATATTATTAATTATGGTTTTATAATATCTGATAATATCAGACGTTATTACAAGTTAAGAACAATGCATGCAATTGAGAGCACAGGCGCCGTTATTGAAATTTATGGAAATGGATGGAATATAGAGGGAGAACAATGGGGAGAAAATGTACATATACATTCAAGAGTTTCCTCAGAAGAATGTAACAGACTGCTGGGTAGAGCTAAGATAGGGCTTAACTGTATGCCATGGTTTAAGGACGGATGCAGTGAGCGTGTGTTTAACATTATGCTGAATGGTGCTCTGTGTCTGACAGATACAAGCAAATATCTACTTAAACGGTTTGAACATGGCAATGAACTTGTGTTTTATAATCTTGATGACATGGATGAACTACGGGAAAATGTATTGTGGCTTCTTAAAAATCCTAAGGCAGCAGTGATGATTGCACAGAAGGGTTACAAAGTGGCTTCGCAGAATGATACATGGAAATGCAGAATGAAGAGGATACTGGAGATGATGGAGGGAGGGGAGTAGTAGAAGGGTTAATTAATACAAATATAAAACCGATATAAAATACGTGTGTAAAAATATATTATATAGAAATTAAGGTTAGCGTTGATATTGAAAAATAATGCGTGGACAATGTGAGCTTTTTTGAACTATGAGAAAAAGGAGACAAAATGAAAAAGATAGTTGCATTTATTCCTGTTAGGGGAGGAAGTAAGTCTATACCATTAAAGAACATAAAGATTATGGCTGGAAAACCATTGGTATATTGGGCCATTAAAGCCGCAAATGAATGCAAATATATAGATAAAATCTATGTATCAACAGATAGTGAAAAGATTTCATATGTTGTTAATACATTTGGTTTTGAAAAAGCAGAGGTTATTCAAAGAAGTGAAAAGGTTTCAACAGATACTGCATCTACAGAGTCTGTAATGCTTGAGTTTGCTGAAAATTATGATTTTGATGATGTTATCCTAATTCAGGCTACCTCTCCTTTATTATCCAGTGATGATTTGTCAGGAGGCATTAAACTTTATACACAAGATAATACAGATAGTGTATTATCAGTTGTCCGACAGAAAAGATTTATATGGAATATAAATGATGATGGTATTGGAACACCATTAAATTATGATTGTTTAAGCAGACCTAGGAGACAAGAGTTTGATGGATTTCTTGTTGAAAATGGTGCTTTTTATATTACGAGTAAAGAAAGATTATTGAAAACGAAATGTAGAATTTCCGGTATAACAAAGCCATATGAAATGGATTCATCTACATATTTTGAAATAGATGAGCCGTCGGATTGGCTTATTATAGAACAACAATTAAAAGAGCGGCTTCTAAGAAATAAGAATGAAATTATTCCTCAAATAAAAATGTTTTTGATGGACTGTGATGGTGTTCTAACAGATGGTGGAATGTATTATTCGGAAAATGGGGACGAATTAAAAAGATTTAATACAACAGATGGAATGGGAATAAAACTATTGAAAGAAACAGGGGTTATAGTTGGAATTATTACTGGGGAGAAAAGAGAGCTTAATAAACGAAGAGCAAAAAAATTAAATGTTGATATACTTGAGCAAGGAGTGGCAGACAAACTATCAGTAGTAAAGAGTTTATGTAAAGAATATCATATCTCGATAAACAATGTACTTTATATTGGTGATGATGTAAATGATTTGGAAGTAATAGAAAGTGTGGGGTTTGGATGTTCTGTTGCGAATGGGCAAAACATTGTAAAAAAAGCGGCTAAATATGTTACAAAAAAGAGAGGAGGAGAAGGGGCTGTCAGAGAAATAATAGACTATATAATGAAGGAGAAATAAAGATTATGTACGAAAAACCTTATGTAATCGCAGAAGCTGGATGTAATCATATGGGGAGTATGGAGATTGCTAAAGAATTAATTAATACAGCAGCAGTATACTGTAAAGCAGATGCAATTAAGTTTCAGAAAAGATGTCCAAGAGAACTTTTAACTGAAGAACAATATAATGCTCCTCATCCTAATCCAGTTAATTCATATGGGGAAACATATGGAAAGCATCGGGAATTTCTTGAGTTTAACATAGAACAGCATAAACAGTTAAAAGAGTGGTGTGAACAGGCGGGTATAATATATTCAACTTCAGTATGGGATTTAACAAGTGCAAAGGAAATTACAAGTTTAAACCCTGTTTTTATAAAGATACCTTCTGCAAGTAATACAAATTATGAGATGTTGCAGTGGTTATGTGAAAACTATTTTGGGGAGATTCAATTATCTTTTGGAATGACTACAAGAGATGAAGAGGAAAGAATAGTTAAATTATTCGAAAAAAATGGAAGAGGAAAAGATCTCGTCATCTTTGGCTGCACATCTGGATATCCAGTTCCTTTTAGTGATGTTTGCCTTTTAGAGTTAACACGGCTAAAAAAAATATATGGTGGCAGAGTAAAAGATATAGGATTTTCAGGTCATCATTTAGGAATAGCAGTTGATGTTGCAGCGTATACACTTGGAGCACATTATATTGAAAGACATTACACATTAGATAGAACATGGAAGGGGACAGATCATGCTGCATCGTTAGAACCTGATGGAATAAGAAAGTTGAAGCGAGATTTAGAAGCAGTATATGAGGCATTAACATATAAAGAAGAAGATATTCTTCCTATAGAACAAGTTCAAAGAAATAAACTGAAATATAGAAAAATAGATTAAATTAATTAGTAACTATATGGAGGGGAAAATGTTGACAGTTAATGGTGCAACAGGTGATTATAAAAATATATGGTTTACAACAAAAGAGTATCCTGCATTATTTGTGTTAGATAGAGAAAAAAACGAAACAAAATTAGTGAAGATACTTGATAGAGACTATACTGGTGAAGATAATATGTACGGAGCAGTAAGAAAATGCAATAATAAAATATATATAGCTCCCTTGTGTGGAGATAAGGTGTTTATATATAATATAACAAATGACACATTGAGTGAATATCTATTATTCAATAGCGATTATAAAGGGAAATTTAAGTTTAGATCTTCCATATGTAAGAATAACCATATTTATTTTATTGGCTGTTCGTTAGCTGCTGTTCTGGAAATAGATACTGAAACCGACGAAATTAATTTTATTCCTTTTTTCGGCAAAGAATTAGTGTTTAGTAATGAGAATAATGTGATTGCCACAACAAATAATAACATTATATATTGGGCAGGGGCTCCATCCGGAGAAATTATTGAGTTTAACATAGATAAAAAGACAATAAAATCTGTGGATAAGTATGAGTGTACCAATTGTATAGGAATTTGTAATTTGAAATCTAAGGCATTATTTATTTCCAGTGATAAAGGGGAAATTGTAGAAAAAAATAATATTAATCGAGAAAATACAATACTGCAATTACCGAAAAGTTTTAAACCTAAATATCGAAATTATAGCGCAGTTATTTGTGATAATAATGATGTATGGCTTATTCCCTTTAAATCTAACATGATTATGAAATATGAGGCACAATATTCAAAAATACGATGTATAAAAGAGTATTTAAATAATGGGAATATTGTTTATATAAATGCAGGAGAGTATGAAGAGGGATATATATGGGGATTTAATACAATGGACGGCTCGTTAGACATAATAAATACTGATTCGGAGATGATTGATAGTTACCATATTGGTGATATAGAAAATATAGAAGAATTGAGTGACTGGTATATAAAAAACGCAAAAATTGTAAAAGAAAATAAAGGATTAGATATTGATTTAAAAAGATATATTTATAACTTAGTAGGCAAAGGTTAGTGTATTATGACATATTGGATTTTTGGAGCAGGACTAATTGGGAAAAAAGTATATGAAAGATTAAACGAAGCAGTTTTAGCTGGATTCATTGATAATGATAATAGCAAGATAGGAAAAGAATACTGTGGATTGCCAATATATAGTCTAAGTGATTCGCTATCTATTATGTCTCATAACTTTATAGACAATACGATAATAATAGCCAGTACATATGTATATGAAATAAAAAAACAATTGGATGAAATTGGAATAACAAATTATATAGCATATGATGATATTCCATATGAATACGATTCCTATAAAAATGAATCCCAACAAATAAGTGTTAAAGTTAACGAAGTATTTGAAACATTAAAAAAAGAAAAATCTATTACAATAAATGATATTGGTTCAATATTGTTAGCTGGTTATAATACTGATGACATGAATGTAGGATGTAGAGCTACAAGTGAAGCATTAATTAATAATCTTTCAGAACAAGTTAAAGTCAAAGACGTATTTTACAGATATGAGTTACTTGATTTATTTGAAGACATACATAGTAATATGAGTATAAATCAATTTATTGGTTATTCATATTATATTCAAATTGAAGAAATAACAAATATAAAAAATAGAATATCCGAAGTTGATGCTGTAGTTATTAATGGAGAGGGTAGTTTTATATTTAGCAAAAAAATTAGAAAAGACATGTATGTTTTTTGCTTGTTAATGTTCATTTGCATAGAAGTTAAAAAGCCTTTTTATCTTGTGAATGCTATGATCTCTCCCGGAAACGATAATGTAATGAATGTTGAACAGTTAGAACAAGCGGTAGAAATCCTAAAATATGCTCAGAAAATATGTTTGAGAGATAAGTATTCGGTTGAAATTGTAAAAGATTATTTGAATAATATACAGTTTATACCGGATGCGTTATTCGGTAAGTATAGCTATTATGAAATGCTTAGGGAGAGACCTAACTTTTCAATTAACTTAATAAAAGATAAATTAGGGTTATTAAACAATAGATATATTGTTATGTCAGGAAATTCGGAGGCTGCATATCATCAGATAAAAGCTATTGTATCATATCGTACACTTTTACAAGAATTGACGAAAGCGTTTAACGAAAAAAATGGATATCAAATTGTAATTATGGAATGTTGCCCGGGAGATCGGATGCTGATAAATTTGGCAAAGGAATTAAATATACCGATTGTACCTGTTGAAATGAGTGTTAATATAATTGGTCTTATTTTGCAAAATGCACAATGTTTTATTTCCGGAAGATATCATCCTTCTATTTTGGCTTCACTTGGTGGAACACCATGTGTATATATGGGGAGTAATTCTCATAAAACGGTGTCATTACAAGATACTTTGGGAATAGAATTAACAGAATATCCTGCTTTACCAGATGAAATGGATTGCAAGGAAATAATCAAAAAAGTTCAATTACTAATAGAACAAAATAACAGAGAAACATTAAAATTTAAGGCGAAAAAAAATAGCGAAATGGCGTTAAAACTATCTAAGATACTATTTGGTGAGGAATCATATAATGATAATAAATAAAATGATAATTAAGACAGGTTCAGCATGTTCATTAAAATGTAAAAAATGTGGAGAATTCAATCCGTATTTGGCGGAAAAAGGGAAAGCATTTTCGGTTTCAATGGAACAATTAACTAAAGATGTAATGAAAGTTGCGCAAGCTGTGGATAGTATATCTCTTATTGATGTGGCAGGTGGAGAAGCGTTAATACATCAGGATTTATACATATTTATACAGAATATGATTAATGTAAAAAATATTAATAAAATTCATATTATAAGTAATGGAACTATTATTCCAAACAAACAATTACTTGAAATACTATCGCAAAATACAGACCGTGTTGCTATTATGATTAGCGATTATTCAAACTCAGGAGTAGATAATAGTTTATTGATATCGGTGCTTAAGGATAACGGTATAAATTTTTATGTTAATAAAGATATGACATGGCTTGATAAAAGTGACACCGGTTATAAAGAATATAGTGATTTAGAACTGAATCATATTGCAGAAAATTGTGCAACATATAAAAAACAACCTTATTATACATTGATTGACGGAAAACTGAGTGCACATTGTCCAACAGCAGGAAGCTTAATGTATTATTTGGATTTATATGAACAATGTGAGGAAGAATATATAAACATAAGAGAAAAAGAAGAGTTAAATGTTGAGTGCTTAATTAATTTAGATAAACAAAAGATGCTTCATGCATGCAATTATTGTGTGCCGTCATATAAGGCTTCAAAGTGTAATGCTGGAGAACAAATATAAGAATAAGAGGATTGAAAATGGATACATTCGAAAAAATATTAATGAAATATGAAAAAATATATATGCTGGGTGCTGCGTCAAGTACGAGTCGAAAATTAATAAAAATGATGGAACAGGCTGGCAGAGAATTTACAGAGATATGGGATGAAGTAAATACAGAATTAACCAGCAGAGTAATAAATAACCCTGAAAACCTTAGTGAAATAAAAGATGGAATAGTAATTATTGCGGTGGAACAACGCTATTTATCAAAATGGACTGAGGCATGTCGAAATTATCTTAATGTGGAGTATGCAGATGGTTTTGAATTAGTTTATTCGGAAATTTATCAGGAATGTAAAAATCGGGGAACAGACAATATGTTAGAAAGATGTAAAAGCTGTAAGGCATCAATACATTCTTGCCCTAATAGAAGAGCGTACTATAATAATACACGTAAAAAAACAATAAAACAGTTGGCATTTAAAGCTGGCTTTATATGTAATTTAAAATGTAAGTATTGTTGTGAGTTTTTGCCTTATTTTAAAAAAGAACATATTGTTGGATTTAATGTGGATGACTACAAAAAAGATTTAAAGAAATTATCAGATGCGTGCGAATATATCCATATTTTAAGTTTTTCGGGTGGAGATGCAATGCTGAATACCGGGATGGCGCAATTAATTGATTACGCTACATCAATTGAAAATATTGGCGATATTTACATCTTAACAAATGGTACATATATACCAAATGATACAGTATTAGAGTCGTTGGAAAGAAATAAGGAACGAGTACATATAGTAATAAATGATTATGAAATTAATAATAAGGCTCATAGTCTGGTAGATGAATTAAAAAAAAGAGACGTTTTATGCAATGTGCGTCCTAATGCAGGCTGGTATGATTTTACTGATTTATCTTTTAAAAATAGAACAGATGAAGAACTAAAAGAAATATATCGTAATTGTTCGTTTGATGCGACTGAAACGTCTTATTATATATATTGTAACGGAAAAGTAACCATGAGGTGTGGGGTTGCAAATGGCATTATGCATTATCTTAATTTGTATGATGAATGTAAAGATGAGTATGCAGATGTAAGGAATACCCCTGTCAATATGTTGGCAGATGAACTGGACAGGATAGATAAGAAGGGCTTTGTAAAAATGTGCAATTACTGTACAAGCTGCAAAGTCGAAGAGCGTGTGTTGCAACCAGCTAAGATGCAATTATCAAAAAGTTAAACATATGAGGTAATAAATACATATGATTAAATTTGTTATATGGGGCATTGGTAATAATGGGAAATACTTAAGTGAATTTATTGATAAGGAAAGTATTGTGGCATTTATTGACCAATTTTCAAATTTAAAAGAATATGATGGAATACCGGTTATAGGATATAGTGATTATAAGCAAATGTTTTTAAAATATCCTATAATTATATCCATAGAACAATATCAATCAGTTGTAAAAATATTGGAAGATGATAACATACTTTATTACATTTATTGTAAAGAACTATATGAAACACAAAAAATATTATGCCAGATTGATTATAACAGCCTTATAAAAAAATATGTAAGTAAAACAAAAGTGGGGATTAAATATAAGGGTCTTACAAGTGTATTATTATATAACAGACTTGAAGCAATAGGTATTGATAGTACATTTGAAATATATTCATCAGATAAGAACTTAATGTGGTTGCAGGAAAATCAGAGCATAAGAGTTAGTAAAGAAGAAACGAATTTGTTGGATGTTGATTCCATATTGCATGATAACGCCTTATGTGAACATCCTGAACTTGAAAAATTTCGAAATATACACGGGAATTCCAGATGTTTTATTGTTGCGACAGGACCTAGTCTATGTATTTCAGATTTAGATAAGCTGTATGCTCATAAAGAGATTTGCATCAGTGTAAATGGCATTTTTAAAGGATTTGATATGACTAATTGGAGACCTGATTATTATATAATATCTGATCCTAATGGCGTGATTCAATGGAAAAATGATATTTTGAATATGAATGTAAAAGAAAAGTTTATAGCTGATACCTGTTATTTTTTTAATAGGGAAGATGTGCCGGATAATATACATAAGTGGCATATGGAACCCTTAAAACATAAAGGTACAAAACCTCTTTTTTCAGAAGATTTCTCCAAAGTATCGTATAATGGAGACACTATAACATATGATGGGGCTTTGCAGTTAGCAACATATTTGGGATTCAAAGAGATATATTTAGTTGGGACAGATTGTAGCCAGCCTGTAAATGGAAAACAACACTTTGTTGAGAATTATCAGGATAAGGCGCATGAGAAAGCTGAGCAGCATCCTGAATTGCAGACTATTTCTTATATGAGCGCAAAAGAATATGCTGAAAATCATGGGATAAAAATATATAATGCCACAAGAGGTGGATGTCTGGAAGTCTTTGAAAGGGTTGACTTTGATACATTATTTTAGTGTAGAAAAGGTAAAGAAAAATATGAATAATGAGAAAGTAATAATATTTGGAGCCGGATTATACGGACGAAAAGCAGTAGAACAATACGGCGACGATAATATTCAGGCAATTATTGATAATGACAAATCAAAGCAAGGAAAGATGTTTTGTGGGAAAAAAATCATTTCTCCACAGGATATTTTTCAGTATAAGGACTGTAAAATAATTATAGCAAGCCTTTATGGGGAAAGTATGGCTCAGCAGTTAGATGAAATGGGTATAACAAATTACGAATTCTATATAAATTCAATTCATGGATATTATGAAGAGAAATCGTTAGTATTCAATCCTTATGAAGAAGCAAATGAGGCAAAGGATGAAGAAGAATGGTCTAATTCAAAAAAAATTGAGTACTCAAGAAAAGAAGTCTTCGTTGAAACAGAAAAACTATTTAAAAATCCGACATTGTTCAATCACATCGAAATAGAAACAATAAACAGATGTAATGGTGTTTGTAGTTTTTGCCCGGTAAATCGAAACAATGATACAAGAGAAAAAGCTATAATGACAGAAGAATTATTTAAAAATATAATAGGACAGCTGGAGGATATAAATTATTCAGGGAAATTGACTACATTTTCTAATAATGAACCGTTATTAGATGAAAGAATAATAGATTTTAACAGATATGCGAGAGAGCATTTGCCTAATGCGAGAATGCACTTATATACAAATGGAACATTGATGACTATTGAAAAATTCAAAGCATTGATAGAAGTCCTTGATGAACTTATAATTGACAATTATCAACAGGAATTAAAATTAATTAAACCTTGTGTTGAAATAAGAGATTATTGTGAATCCCATCCGGAATTGAAACAAAAAGTGACGATTGTTCTTAGAAAACCTAATGAAATATTGACATCTAGAGGAGGGAATGCTCCAAACAGAAAAAAATTAGTGGAATATAACAAAGACAGGTGTGTGTTACCTTTTAAACAGATGATAATCAGACCTACTGGAAAGGTATCTCTATGTTGTAATGATGCATTAGGGAAATATACATTGGGTGATGCATCTAAAGAGAAACTTCTTGACATTTGGTATGGTGACAAATTTCAGATGATAAGAAAATGTTTATATGAGGGAAGGGAAAACTGGGGTGATTGCAAATACTGCGATACATTTTCAGTGGGATAAAATGAAAGATAAAGTAAGTGTAATTGTGCCAATTTTTAATGTAAAAAAATATTTGGGAAAATGTATTAATAGCATTTGCGAACAAACATATTCGAATCTTGAAATTATTCTCGTTGATGATGGCTCTACCGATGGAAGTGGTGAGTTGTGTGATTTTTATAAAAAGACTGATAGTAGGATAGTGGTGGCTCATCAGAATAATAAAGGTCTGGTGAATGCAAGAAAAGCTGGAATTTTGTTAGCTACAGGAGAGCTTGCAACATATGTCGATGCAGATGATTGGATTGAGAAAAAGCACATTGAAAACATGGTGAAATGTTTGAAAGAAAACCAAGTTGAGCTGGTTTGTGCCAATCATACGGTAGAGAATGAGAATTTCTCAAATGTTGGGAAAAATAACATAAGCGAGGGTGTATATGAAAGAGACGATATTATTGACAGAAGTATGTATTACGGCTCGTTTTATAAGTTTGGTATAACACAATATGTTTGGTCAAAATTATATATTACTTCATATTTAAAAAAAATTCAGTTGATAATACCAGATGACATATCATTAGGAGAAGATGTGGCACTAACATATAATTATCTTTTAGAAACAAAAAAGATAGCCGTAGTAAAATATTCGGGGTATCATTATTGCCAACGAATTGAGTCAATGAGTAAAAATAAAAACCCCAAGTTTGACAATCTTATTTTATTTCTGAAAAATACTCTGCTTAAAGGTGATAATTATGAGATTTTTGCTAATCAGCTCAATCAATACATGAAATTAATACAATTAACTGATAAGATGTTTGAACAATCTGGACCCTTTGACGACATAACGAATGCAAAAAGGGTAATAGTTTATGGTGCCGGAGCTATGGGGAAAAAAGTTGTTCAAGAGTTGAAAAATAAAAAAGTGAATATTGTGGCATGGTTAGATAAAGCGTATAATATAACATTTTTCGGTCAAGATATAATTCTTAATCCGATGGAATTTAATTGGAGTGATTGTACATTTGATTTGATAATAATAGCAATTACGGATGAATATATAAGTGATGAAATTGTAAAGGATCTACAAGGTAATGGAATACCGCAGCATAAAATAAAAAAAATCACAAGAACATATATAAATAAGTGGGTATTGGACTAAAGTATGGAGAATAATATACAGATAAAAAAACGATATGATAATGTTATAGCATATGGTATAGGTCAAAATTATACAAGATTAGTTAATAAAATGAATATTAAAATTGATTATGTGATGGATAAGAGGTGGGAAAGTACATCAGATAAAGAGTATAATGGGATTTCAATTGTTAGACAGAAACAATTAAAAAATATGGAAAATACTTTAGTTATAGTATTTCCGGAAAATAAAGATGTTTATTATTATGTCAAAGGTGAGTTGAATTATTCGAATGTTGAGATTGTCAGAATATGTGAATTGTTTCAAATTAATACCTTGATTACAGGTACTGAATTGAAAGATACTAATAGTGACTTTTATGAGGACGATAATGGGAATAAAATTTTTTTTGAAAGTACAGTTTCTGAAAAAATCAAAATAAAATTCAATGGCTATAATTCTATGGTTAGAATTGGAAAAGATATAAATATAATAAATCATTTGAATATTTCAGTTGGAAACAATAGTATATGTACAATAGGTGATGGTACTTCAGTTGGAGATGCAGAATTGACTATTTCGGATTCAAAATTAATTATTGGACAGGATTGTATGATTTCTAACGACGTTATAATTCGTACAGATGATGGCCATCATTTTTTTGATGCAATATCTAAACAGAGGCTTAATTATGCTAAGGATGTTATTGTTGGAGATAAAGTATGGATAGGACAAAGAGTAGCACTGTTGCCTGGAGCAATGATAGGAAATGGCTCAATATTAGGATATGGTGCAGTTACATCATCTCAGTTCGGAGAAAATAAATTAGTCGTTGGATGTCCAGCAAGGGTTATAAGAGAAAATGTGATTTGGAGCAGGGATAATACGTGTTGGTTTAATCGTGATACATTTGAAGAGTGTAACGATCAATCTGCATTAGATTATTACAATCTTAAATAAGTGAAAGGAATATAAGGTAGAACAACGAATTATGCCGAATATTTATATAGCTGGAGCACATTCCAGAGCACAGACTTTAAAAGAATACATTACATATCTATTTTCAGATACTGAAGTTTTGGCATATCTTGTTGATGATATGAGTGACAATCCAAACAGTGTTGATAATATTCCGGTAGAGCTTATTAAACCGGGATTAGATATTTCTTGCAGAGTATATATTGCCACACGTGGCGTTAATCATGCGAAACTAAAAGCAGAATTAGAACAAGTTGGATTTTCAGATATTATACCGGTAACGGTACAATTAGATATTGAATTGAGAAATGCGTATGTTAAGAAAAAATATGAATCTCAAGGACGATTATACCAGATGATTGATGATATTGATGCGATAGGACATGACAAGGGGAGTGAGAAGCGCATAGATAAAAAAGCTGCTGGTGTAATATATGTAGCTAATTCAATATATGATAAGAAACTACAGAACGAGTATTTATTAAAACCATATGAAAAGATTATTCAGGTAGGAGCAGCGCTTACGGATGAGAGGATTTCAGATGGAGTGATAACAGACTGCGTTGGAGATAATATTTCTGACAGGAACAGACAGTTTTGTGAGTTGACAGGGATTTACTGGATATGGAAACATGCGGTTGAAGATTATATTGGAATAGCTCATTACAGGAGACATTTCTTACTTCCTGACGACTGGCTTAAACGTGTTATTTATAATGATGTAGATGTTATATTACCTGCACCTCTTTATATAGGGCCAAGTATTGCTGAGAATTTTAAGGAGAGGCATATTCCTGAAGATTGGGATTATCTTATGGAGTATTTTGATAACAACTTGCCGGAAGAGTGTGAGCAGGCAAAAAAAATATTTGCGGGAAATCTGTTTAATCCGTGCAATATGTTTATTATGAAAAGAGAGGTACTTGATGAATTATGCTTATGGATGTTTCCTATTTTAGATGCAGTATGGAAGCATGGTGGTGTTAAAGATGATCCTTATATGAATAGGTATCCTGGTTTTATCTCCGAGCGTCTCATTACATACTTTTTTGAGTCAAGAAAAGATAGATACAGAATTGTTTATGCAAATAAAAATTTTTTAAAGTGATGTGGATATATAATAAATAAAAAGTGGGAAAAGATTTGTTGCTCTTTTCCCACTTTTTATTTATGCTATTCTAACAAGTATGTATAAAGGGGATAATATGGAATTTGTACTCTCGAAAGAAAAGGCTTCATAGGGAGAAGGGGAGGTTTAAGATATGGGAGAGTGAAAAGTATAGGAAACATCAGGGAACTTGTGCAGGTTGAGGGGAAAATGTTTAAATTTAAGCCGGTGGTATGTTATAATCACATATAGATTACGATTGGGGGATAAGGTTTTATGTATATAGAGTTAACAGCGTCAATGATGTGTGCCAATTTTGGAAATCTTGAGAGGGAAGTAAAAGAACTTGAAGCAGCGGGTATTGATTCTTTCCATATTGATATTATGGATGGTCGATATGTGCCGAACTTTGCTATGTCTTTAAATGATTTAAGATATATTCGTTCTGCGACGGATAGGCCGCTTGATGTACATTTGATGATAGAACATCCAAATACACATATTAGTCTTTTTCTTAATTCACTAAGAAAGGGTGACACAGTTTACATTCATCCTGAGGCAGAGTATCATCCATCAACTACTCTTCAGAAGATTATTGATGCGGGTATGATACCGGGTATTGCCATTAATCCGGGAACAAGTATTGAAACAGTGATGGAAATGCTTCAGATTGTGGACAAGGTTCTTGTTATGTCGGTTAATCCGGGTAATGCCGGACAGATGTATCTGCCTTATGTTGGTAAGAAAATAGAGCGCCTTCTTAAGATTAGAGAAGAGATGGGGTTTGAGGTTTATTGGGACGGAGCCTGCAGTGCCGACAAGATTACTACATTTGCACCGATGGGAGTTAAGGGATTCGTGCTTGGTACTACTTTGCTTTTTGACAAGGGAAGACCCTACGCAGATATATTGAAGGAGATTAGAGGCTTATAGTACCATAATTGCTGGAAATGATCCTCCGGGAATGGGATGACGGGAAGTATACGAAATTGTGGAGGTGAGACCTACTAAAATTGTGAATAGATGACTTCTAGTAGGTATCTTTAGACTGTTATGTTGATATAATTCCCATGAGAAACCTACTAAAATTGTGAATACATGACTATTAGTAGGTGAAACAAGAAAAACAGGTGAAAAGAGATGCCCAAATTGCCTACTAAAAATATAAAAAACAGTTTTTAGTAGGTAACACTAAAAAATGGCATTAAAAGTTAAAAAATGACACTACTTATAGTACTTGAGAAAATTATTGTATGAACATAGCGTTAGTGTTAGCTGGAGTAACAGGGACTGTGATTTGATTACAGTCCCTGTTATACTGTGAAAATGTTTTTATAAATGGAAAGTTTCTGCTTTGAAATGGTAAATATGGTAAAATAATATTGAAATATTACCATAAGTATGATAAAATTGGTAAAAAGATATTAGGAGGTGCCATATGACCTTAGAGCAGATGAGAAAAAGAAAGAAGCAATTAGGGTATACTAATGCTGAGTTATCTAACTTGACAGGTATTCCATTAGGCACGCTCAATAAGATACTTGCAGGCGCTACTAAGAATCCAAGACAAGAGAATATGGAAGCTTTGGAAAAAGTGCTTAATGATACAACTTATCAATATGGATATGTATCTGCTGCACCTTATATAATTAGAGAGGGTGCAGTTGTCTATGACGGAGAATCTGGGGAGAAAAAGCCGGGAGAATTTACTATTGAGGATTATTACAATCTTCCTGATGATAAGAGAGTTGAGCTTATTGATGGAGTGTTTTATGACATGGCAGCCCCATCTATTACTCACCAGATTATTAATGGTTCGGTATATAATCAGATTACCAACTATATTAAGGAGAAGAAGGGTAGATGCCTTCCTTTAGTCTCCCCTGTAGACGTGAAACTGGATGCTGATAACAAGACGATGGTACAACCAGATGTTTTAGTTGTTTGTGATAGGGAGCTTGTTACAGAGAAGTGTGTGGAAGGAGGGCCTGATTTCGTAATGGAAGTAGTATCTCCATCTTCGATATTTAGGGATTATGTCAGAAAGGCGGGTAAATACGCTGAGGCTGGCGTTCGCGAGTACTGGATTGTAGACCCACAGAAAGAAACAGTTATGGTTTATCACTTCCCGGAAGATGCTACACCTTCACTTTATCCATTAAAGGGTAGGATTCCGGTTGGTATTTTTAATAATGAACTTGAAATAGATTTTGATGAGTTTAGAGATTAGAGGCTTATAGTACTTGAGGAGATTGTTGTATGAACATAGCGTTAGTGTTAGCAGGCGGAACAGGGACGAGACTTGGCGCAGATATTCCTAAACAGTTTATTGAAGTTGGCGGAAGGATGGTTATTGATTACTGTTTGGAAACGCTGGATACTTCAGATTATATTGACGAAGTATGGATTGTGGCAGACAGTATGTGGCAGGAATATATAAGAAAACCAAGGAAATTCGCAGGGTTTGCGTTACCGGGAAAGAACAGGCAGTTGTCGATATATAATGGTCTTAAGGCCATTGAAACATCTATGCAGGAAACGGTGGATATTAATGTACTTATTCACGATGCAGCAAGACCTCTTCTTAGCAGAGAACTGATTGCAGGATGCGTGAAATCTGTCAGTGAGCATGATGGAGTACTTCCGGTACTGCCCATGAAGGATACTGTGTATTTCAGTGAGGATGGTGAGAGCGTTTCCTCCCTTATTAACAGGAATATGGTGTATGCAGGGCAGTCTCCGGAAATGTTCAGGCTGATACCATATCTAAAGGCCAATGAGGCACTTATGCCGGATGCCATTATGGCGATAAATGGTTCTACGGAACCGGCTGTTATGGCGGGGATGGATGTTGTAATGATTCCGGGGGATGAGAAGAATTTTAAGATTACAACTAAAGAAGATATGGAGAGGTTCAAAGAGATTGTTATTAATAAAGATGTTATATGAGTAGCGTTTAGTGGAAAACAATGTGAGGTCGCAGGAGAGGTATATGAAAGCACAGGTTCTACATGATATAGGAGACATACGGTATGAAGAGGTACCATTGCCGGAGCTTAAGGAAGGATGGGCATTGGTAAAGGTTATGGCGGCAGGAGTATGTGGTTCTGATATTCCAAGGATATACAGAACCGGAGCACATGTACATCCATTGATTCCGGGACATGAATTCTCAGGACAGGTAATTAAGACATTCAGTGGCGAATCTGTATGGGATGGGAAGAGAGTGGGAGTTTTCCCTCTGATACCTTGTGGCGAATGTGACTGTTGTAGGAAACATTTATATGAAATGTGCAGTAGCTATAACTATCTTGGATCACGGTGCGATGGTGGATTTGCGGAATTCGTTGCTGTTCCTGAATGGAATCTGATGGAACTTCCGGATAATGTATCGTACAGACAGGCTGCTATGCTTGAGCCTATGGCGGTTGCGGTTCATGCAGTGAGACAGTTTGTTATAGACAGGGACTCATCCGTGTGTATTATCGGACTTGGAACGATAGGGCTATTAATTTCCATGTTTCTTAAGGCAGAAGGTGTTAAAAGAGTCTGCGTAGTTGGCAATAAAGAAGCACAGAGAAAGCATGCAGGAAGTCTGGGAATTCATGCCGAAGACTATTATACAGATATACAGAGTGCAGGAAAACACCGGTTTGATTATGTGTTTGAATGTGTAGGAAAGAATGAAACACTTATCCAGGCTATTAATATAGCTGCGCCGGCAGGACATATTATATTTGTGGGTAATCCTTATTCGGATATGGATATTCCTAAGGACATATACTGGAAGATATTAAGAAAGCAGCTTAAGGTAAGCGGAACATGGAATTCTTCTTATCAGGCTGATTCTGATGACGACTGGCATTATGTTTTAAAGCATTTGTCAGAGGGGGATATTCATCCGGAAGAACTGATAACTCATGAATATGCGCTTTCTGATATAGTTAAGGGAATGGATATTATGAGAGATAAGACAGAGGATTATGTTAAAGTGATGTGTGTTAATCCGTAATGTTGATATGGAGGCAGGATGGTTACTGTGGATATACTCTCTCCGGTTGGAGGCAGAGCCGGGGGAATTGAGAATGTAATAAGGTCATGGACAAGAAATCTTGACGGAGATGATTTTTCTGTGAGGGTTGTTCATATGGCTCCAGGGATGAAATATCTTGAAGGTTATAATAAGACATATGCTTTTGAGGAATGTAATGAGAAGGATTTTAATGCAAAACTCACGCATTTTGCAAGAAATTATGCGGGATTTGTGCAAAACTACGGAAGTCCGGATGTATGTGTAGCCACTAACTGGCCTGCAATGTGTGTCGTTGCAGATGCAGTAAAACGGTTGCTCAGTACAGATTTCAGAATTTTCTCCTGGGTTCACAGCAGGATTGCCGAGTATGAGGAAGCTGGACTGGGTGGAGTAGAGCAGATGCTGGTTGCAGACGCACATTTGTGTATCAGCAGGAATAATGAACGGGCTATTCTTTCAAGACAACATGACGCAAAGACTTTTCTTGTTGGGAATCCTGTTGTCATGCAGGAATTAGTGGAGGAAGCTCCTGATAATAATACACTGTGTTATGTTGGAAGACTTCAGGATGTCAAGCGGGTTGATATTATTCTGGAGGCTTTATACAGGGCAAAGCACAAGTGGAAGTTAAAGATTGTCGGCAGCGGAGAATCGGAAGAAGAACTTAAGGAAATTGTGGCATATCTTAAGCAGCAGGAGCAGGTGGAGTTCTTAGGATGGCAGGAGAAGCCATGGGAATGCTGTAAGGATGCATCTGTATTTGTTGCAGCTTCTGATTATGAGGGGTTTATGCTTACGGGTGCAGAGGCTCTTTCCATGGGCATGACAGTGATATCTACTCCTGTGGAGGGACTTATTGATTATCTGAAACCTGGAGTTAACGGATATCTATTTGAAAAAGAGGATGCTAAGGGGCTTGCTGATATCCTCGACTATATATATGAAGGGGCACTGCCACTGTGTGACAGGCGTGTGTGCAGGAATTCTGTAGAGCAGTATAGTGAGAAGAATTATTTTGATAATGTGAAACGTATAATGAGGAGGGGTTTATGACATTTTATAATGTGTGTCCCGCAGGGATAGAGAGTGGTGGTCCGGAACTGGCACATCAGATGTGTCACAGACTTGATGAGCTTGGGTGTGATGCGAAGATGTTCTACATCACATCTAATGTGATTGAACCACAGGATGTTCCAGCCAGTGGGAAATATCTGAAATATAATACACAACACGCTGTAAGTTTATCAGAGATTGAGAACCCTCAGAGCGTTGTTATATTTAACGAAGGGGCAACGGGGCTTATTCCGCTTGTTAAGGGATGCAGGAAAGTATTATGGTGGATGAGCGTAGATAATTATCTGATTAATACAGATGGCAGGGATATTGATGTAATAAGACAGGAAATTGAACTACATATTGTTCAGTCCAAGTATGCGTATGAGTATGTGCGTAATGTTGTTAAGGCAGATGAGAGCCATATTATGTATGTTTCTGATTATATCGGAGATATATATATGACTGAAGTGCCTGAAATTCCAAGGCATAATATTGCTTTATATAATCCCAAGAAGGGCTTTGATAAGATTAAACCTCTTATTGAGCGTATATCGTGGTTAAAATGGGTGCCGCTTATTGGACTGACTGAAGAGGATATGGTCGCATATATGCATATTGCCAAGATATACATAGATTTCGGAAATCATCCGGGAAAGGACAGAATTCCGAGGGAAGCTGCAACCTGCGGATGCTGTATTATCACAAACAAAAAGGGAAGCGCTGCATTTTATGAGGATGTTTCTATACCGGACAAGTATAAGTTCGGGAGCGAGACAGATTATGATGATATAGAGCAGAGCATGCGCTATATATGCGATAATTTCTATGAGGCAAAGAAGGATTTTGATGAATACAGAATGAGAATAAGACAGGAAAAAGCTAAGTTTAATGCAGATGTAGAAAATTTTTCTAATTTTTTTAAATTAGGGGGTTAAGTATTTGATATTCACTCCGATAAATAATACATAAGTGATAAACAAAGGCCTAAAACAATAATCACTGTTTATTATTTTAACAAAGATTTTAATTTATTATATGGAGTTCTTTTTATCAAGGAGGAATTATTATGGTAGTACAGCACAATCTATCAGCTATGAACACAAACAGACAGATGGGAACAGTAACGAATGCCCTTTCTAAGTCTACAGAGAAGTTATCATCAGGTTATAAGATTAACAGAGCAGCAGACGATGCAGCAGGACTTTCTATTTCAGAGAAGATGAGAAGCCAGATAAGAGGTCTTAATAAGGCTTCATCTAATGCAGAGGATGGTATTTCACTTATCCAGGTTGCTGAAGGTGCTCTTAATGAGTCACATTCAATCTTACAGAGAATGAATGAGCTTGCAACTCAGGCAGCCAATGATACTAACACATCAACAGACAGAAATGCTATCCAGCAGGAGATTACACAGCTTACATCAGAGCTTGACAGAATATATTCTACAACACAGTTTAATACAATGAATCTTCTTGATGGAGAGTTCACAGGTAAGAATCTTCAGGTTGGAGCACTTTCAGGTCAGGTTATCAATGTAAGTATCAACAGCATGAAGGCATCTGCTCTTGGTATCGGATATGATGCAATTAAGGTTAGCAGCAATTCATCTGCAGGTGCATCAATGTCACTTATTCAGGCAGCTATCAACAAGGTATCAGAGGAGCGTTCTAAGTTAGGTGCTATCCAGAACAGACTTGAGCATACTATTAATAACCTTGATACAACAGCAGAGAATACACAGGCAGCTGAGTCTCGTATCCGTGATACAGATATGGCTACAGAGATGGTTGAGTACAGCAAGAACAACATTCTCTCACAGGCTGGACAGTCAATGCTTACTCAGGCTAATCAGCAGACACAGGGTGTACTTTCACTCTTACAGTAATATATTGAGAATTAATGGAGCTGGAGCTTAGCGATAATAATCGCCGAAGCCCCGGCTCTTTTTTCGTAAGAAGAGTATTATACAAGTAAGGAATATTTAAAGAATGGGAATAAGATTGCTATTTTATCAATGGAATGCCTTCATGCAGAGGGGAATGGAAAATGCATTGAAAAGACTTAAAGTGGATTATGATGTCTACTATGATATTGCATCAGACTGGGATAGTGATGTGAATTTCTGTGATAAATTCGAAGATAAGCTTATAGGTGATGATTATCAGGCGGTGTTGTCAGTGAATTTCATGCCATTAATTTCTGATATATGCCAGAAGCACGGGATACGATATATTTCCTGGGTGTATGATTCACCGCTTCATATCAGACGGCTGGATACTATGAAAAACTCATGTAATATAATATATTTCTTTGATCATGCACAGGCAGAGTATTATAGGAATAATGGTGTGGCAGGGGCAGAATATCTGCCTTTGGCCGCAGATCCGGAAGTTTTCAATATTGATAAAAAGTGTAATGTTGCTGCTGATAATAAGATTGATGCAGGCTATTGCTGTGATGTATCGCTTTTGGGGCAGCTTTATAAGTCGGAATATAAAGAATTGTGTAAAGGGCTTGGACAGTATAATCGTGGTTATCTGGAGGGAATAATCGGTGCACAGTCACATTTGACAGGTGGATACATTGTTGACGAAATGTTATCTGATGATGTTCTTTGCAGTGTTAACAAGGATTTAATAAAAGCAAGCGGAAATTCTTTTCAGGTTACAAAGAGAGAGCTTTCATACACAATCGCCAAGGAAGTTACCGGCAGACAGAGATTTACAGCACTTGCACTGCTTCAGGACAGGTGTGATGTGAATATCTATTCTACAGATGTGGATAATAGGCTGCCAAATGTAAAGTATTGTGGATATGCAGACTATTACACCCAGATGCCGGATGTTTTCAGAAAAAGCAGGATTAACCTTAATATATCGCTGTGCACTATTCAGACGGGTATTCCTTTAAGGGTGCTTGATATTATGGCATGCGGAGGTTTTGTACTCACTAATGCCCAGCCGGAAATTATGGAGTATTTTACTCCGGGAGAAGAGCTGGAAGTGTATGAAGATATGAAGGATCTGGTAATTAAGGTAAAATATTATCTGGAACATGATAAGCTTAGAGAAGATATAGCTGCAAAGGGCTATAGAAAAGTATGTGAAATGTTTACATTTGATGATAAAATAAAATATATGCTTAGAGTTCTTTAGATATAACAGGGAAATAGATATGACAGGGGAATAGATATGGGTGATGACAGGATTTCAGTGATTGTGCCGTGCTATAATGTTGAGAATATGGTGGGAGAATGTCTGGAGAGTATTATTGGCCAGAGTATTGGGCTTTCCCATCTTGAAATTATTCTTGTGGATGATGCCTCAACAGATGGGACTGTACAGATTCTTAAAGAATATGAGAAGAGATATCCGGATAATATTATGCTGATTCTGTGCGATGAGAATGGAAGACAGGGCACAGCAAGAAATATAGGCTTATCTTATGCGACGGGGGAATATATAAGTTTTGTGGATTCTGATGACTGGATTCATAAGGATATGTATAAGGTGCTTGTAGATATTATGGAGAAGAATGACTGTGATATTGTTCAGTTCAGATACCGGGAGACAATGCATAAGCCGGATGATTTTACGATGTCTATACAAAGCGTTGATTATAAGCTATATGATTACGCATCCGGGAGAAAAGAATTTCTTCTTAATTCATGCATACTAAATGAATCCTGCACCACAAAATTGTACAGGCGCTCTCTGCTTGACCGTGCAAAGGTAAAGTATGCTGAAAAGGTGGCATATGAAGAACCGTTGTTTACATATCCGCTTAAGTTCTATGTAAACAGGGCTGCTGTGACAGAAGCGCAGCTTTATTACTACAGATACAATGAGAATGGAACAATGATTTCCTATATGAATAATCCGTCAACAATGGTACAACATTTACAGGTTCAGCTTGATGTGTATATCAGGATGATGAATTCGGAGTTTATGAAAGATTATAGGGATGAGATAGACCTTTACTTTATTCATTCATTTTACGCAGAGACTTTCTATTTTATGGCTGTAAGAAATATGCCTATGATGCCTGTTATGTTACGGTATATGATTAAAGTTCTGGTTCAGTATCTGCCGGATTACAGAAGTAATCCATATATTAATATGCCGGGTATTGCACATGAGATGGAGTGTTTGAAGCTTATAGATATGGCAGGACTTTCTGATGAAAAGCTTGGAACTGCGGCAGCAGAATATATGAGTGGGCTGAAAGAGGAGTAAGTATGAGGATACTTTACTATACATGGGATGAGATTATAAAAAATGATGTCGTTATGGCATTTGATAAAACCGGACATGATGTAACACTGCTTACATACAATATAAAAAGCTATGTGAAAGATGTAGGATTTCTTGAGAATGTAGAAAAGGAACTTAAAAGGGCAAAAGATGTTGATAAACCCTATGATTTCATATTTTCCTGTAATTTCCTGCCGGTTCTATCCAAGGTAGCGCTGCGTAACCGGATTCCATATGTATCATGGACTTATGACAGCCCATGTATGACTATGTATTCGGAAATGATTTTTAATCCCTATAATTATATGTTTCATTTTGACTGCTCGGAGGTGGAGCGAATAAGGAATCTCGGGGTGGAACACATTTATCATCTGCCGCTGGCGGTCAATACGGACAGGATTGGAAAGCTGATAAATGACGCGAAAGCTGATGTGGACAGCAGACTTGTTAATTCAGGTGTGGAATTTATGGGGAATCTGTATAACAATGAAGTGGACTTTTTGCAGAGTTTACCCGGATTGCCGGATTATGAGAAAGGCTATATTGAGGGGATTGAGCTTGCACAGCTTACAATGCAGGGATGTGAACTGCTTGAAGAAATGTTTGATGAGAGGTTAATGGAAAGGCTGGGGAAATATGCGCATTTTTCCAGAGAAGAGGAGTTTTTTATAAAGGACAGAGACTTGATTCTTAATATTATCAAGAAGAACATTTCATCCAGAGAACGCATTAGTATTGTTAGAGAGGTAGGAAAACGACTTCCTATGACTCTCTACACACAGTCTTCTAAGAGTAATATTCCCGGGGTGTCGGTTTATGGATATATTGATTATGAACATGATATGCCATTAATGTTTGCTAACAGCGCAATTAATCTCAATATTACTTTAAGAAATATAAGGACGGGGATTCCTCTCAGAGCGTTGGATATTATGGGCGCCGGGGGCTTCCTTCTTACTAATTATTGTCCTGAATTAAGCGAATTTATGGTGGATGGAGAGGATTTTGTGGCTTATTCGGATGTGAACGACTGTTGCGAAAAGGCGTCATACTATCTTAGACATGAGGATGAACGCAGACGTATTGCACAGAATGGCAGGGAAAAGACGGCAAAATATTTTAATTATGATGTGCAGATTGGGAAGATGACAGATGTGCTCAGAAAGGAACTGGCATTATGAATATACTTATTTTTGAATATAATAATTTTGGAACAGAGGATGTGAAAGAATGCTTTAAAAAAAACGGACATAAGTATGTTTCTGTTGAGACACCACTGTTTAGAGACCGGGTTAATCCTGAGTTTGATAAATTGTTTGATGAAAAGTTTTCACAGGGAGAACAGGGGCGCAGCTTTGACTGCGTATTTACCTTTAATTTCAGTCCGGTAATATCTAATAACTGTAAGAGAAGGAACATCCCTTATATAGCATTTGTCTATGACAGCCCTCAGGTTCTTTTGTATTCATACACTATAATTAATCCGTGTAATTATGTTTTTATTTTCGATAAGACCCAGTATATGGAGCTTAAGCGGGAAGGTATTAATACTGTGTATTATGCGCCTCTTGCAGTTAATGTGGACAGACTGGACAGGATGATGAGATGTAATGCCGGAAATAGTGATTCCGGAAATCAGCAATACAGAGGGGATATTGCATTTGTAGGCTCTATGTATAATGAAAAACATAATCTATTCGACAGACTAGAAGAAATTTCTGATTTTACAAGAGGATACCTCGACTCAATTATGGATGCACAAAGGAAGGTATATGGATATTTCTTTCTGGATAAGCTGCTTAATGGCGAGGTGTTAAAGGATATGCTTAAGAACTATCCTGTGGAGCCAAGCAGCGATGGCGTAGAGACTGTGCAGTACCTGTATGCAGATTATTTTCTTGCAAGAAAGATGGCTACTGATGAGCGGATGGAGATTATGGAAAGGCTGGGAAAAGATTATGGCGGCAGGTATAATGTTAATCTGTATACGCCTAATCCGACTCCGGGACTTAAGGGAGTGAGAAACTTAGGAGCAGTTGATTACTATAATGCCATGCCATATATTTTTCATAATACTAAGATTAATCTTAATATTACGCTGAGGAGTATTAAGTCAGGAATTCCGTTAAGAGGCATGGATATTATGGGCGCCGGAGGCTTTCTTATGTCTAATTATCAGGAGGATTTTTATGATTTCTTTGTGCCGGGAGAAGATATGGTAATGTATGAATCTATTGATGACTTGTCGCACAAATGTAATTATTATCTGACACATGAATCGGAGCGGGCAAATATAGCAAGAAGAGGCTATGAAAAAATTGCGGAGTATCATACATATGATGTCCGCTTTAAAGAAATGTTTGATATTGTATTTAATTAATGAAACAGGGCATTCCCGGTTATCTGGCGGGGAATGCCTTATCTATTATCTGAAGCAGTCTGATGTCCCATGTGTGATGAGCCAGTACGGTTTCGCGCCCGTGTCTGGCAATATCCTGCCTCTCTTCTTCGTGGGTAAGATAATACCTGCACAGTTCCTTGAGATGCTGTTCGCTTTCGTAGGCAACCAGGTCTTTTCCTATTGTGAAAAACTCTGGAAGTTCCGCCTGGTAGTTGGTAATCAGAAAGCCGCCACAGCCGAGTACATCAAATATTCTAAGAGACAATCCGGAACGAATTGATTTCGCAGTAATATTGAGATTAATTCTGCTGTTATGGAATATAAGTGGCATCTCGTCTAATGATTTTGCAAATCCCCTGTTGTGTATACTAGGCATACTTGTTGTATCGCTTCCGGTATATATATCAACGTTGAAGGAGTCGGACAGCATTCTAAGCATAGTCAGCCTTTCTTGTTCTGCCACTTTGACACTCAGGTAATACTGGGCGACAAGTGCTTTGTTGTTCTTTCTGAAACCGGGAGGAAATTCATACCGGTCCGGTATACACTTAAGGATTCTTTCAGCCATTTCGTCTGTGAGCATATACTCTATGAAATTAAATCCATACACACCAATCTGGGCGTTAATTATTCCATCGACAAAACCCTGCTCGTATTCAGGGAGAACTGCCTCGTTAAAAGGACATTTTTCCTGATATGTTGAGCCGATAAATGATATATCGCTTGAGAACTTGTGGTTACGGTCAGAGTCAGCATTATTTATTACAGCGTCATTGCGTATCATATTAGTTGCCAGTGGCACATGGAAAATGTGGTCTTTATTATATGGCTCGAATTCCGAAAAAAGCATATTGTCAAACAGGAATATGCGGTTTACAGGGTTTGATAAAGCATTTGCATAAAGTTCCAGTACCGGACTGTCAACGATAAGGCTTATATATGTAATATTCAGCATCTGGCAAAGGTCTGAAAGCCATGGAAAGAAATTGATTGAGAAAACAAAAGCATATTTTTCATTAATCAGTCTTGGAGATACAATTTCAGCACATTGCGAAGGTGTGAGTGACTTGTTGCGTATTTCAGCAGTTTCCTCGTCCACGGTAAGACCAATACGCCTGAATGCATCTATTATATCCGGTTCGCACAGGCTTCCGTATCTGTATATGAAAATCTTCATGCTGTACCTCCCTTAAATTACTTATGAATATAGTTTATTATATATTAATTGTGTTGGCAATTACTACTGCAAATGCTATAATTTTCATAATATAATACACGATTGGAGCGGTAATTATGAAGAAGCTGAGCGTAATTGTGCCGTGTTATAATGTGGAACAGTATATTGACAGATGTATGGAATCTTTGGTGACCCAGACTCTTGATAAGTCTGAATATGAAATAATTCTTGTGGATGATGCATCTGAAGATTCGACATGGGAACATATTGAGAGCTGGGAAAAGCAGTATCCGGAGCTTGTGATAGCAGTACATTGTGATGAGAATGGCAAGATGGGCCGGGCAAGAAATATCGGATTAGGTTATTCAAGTGGAGAGTATATAGGATATGTTGACAGCGATGACTGGGTTGAACCGGAGATGTTTAAGACTATGTCAGATATTGCTGTAAAGAATAATCAGGATATTGTGGTGTGTAACAGCATCAGGGACAGGGGAAGTGATTTCGTCAAGGACACAGAGAAAACAGGAATAAGGGTGAACTGTGTAAATATCAATTCTGACGGTTTGCGGAAAGATTTTATTGTTAACATGCCTATGCAGTATTCCGTATGGAATAAGCTTATAAGGCGTTCGCTAATTGTTGATAATAACATTTATTTTCCGGAGAATGTTGCGTATGAGGATATTTTTTTTGGAACGCTGTTGCATCTGTATGCAGAGAGGGTTGCATATGTAGATGTGACTTTTTATCATTATTACGTTAATCCTCACTCAACAGTTTTGCAGAAGAATGCAGATTATCACAAAGACATAATGACTTCTAATATTATGCTTCTTGAAGAACTTAAAAGACGGGGGGCGTGGGAACATTTTCATGATGAGCTTGAACTGGATATGTTGTTTACATGGTATCTTGGAACGGTGAAGGTTATATGTTTAAGATATGATAATCCTCCTTATGATATGTTCTGTAAGTTAAAGCGTGATGTTTTAGAGCTTATGCCCGGATGTACGGATAATCCGTATATCGGGGGATGTATGAAGGAGTTCTATCAGTTGCTGGTACAGCTTCTTGCCTGTGATGTTTCGAGGGAAGATTTAAATATTGTGGCGCAGAATTTTAAAAAAGTGTAATATATAGATTAGCATTCAATGAAACATTTATATGATTATATCAAAGGATGGAGAAGATCATGGTGGATAAGAATACATTTTACAATATATTAGAGAGTAATGCTAAGAAGCGTCCGGATGCAGTGGCTGTTGTGTATGATACTATCACTATTACTTATGCACAGCTTTATGAGGATGTCACGAAGAAGGCACTGCATCTGCAGAAGTTTCCGGGCAGGAGAATTGCAATATTCGGGCCTGCGTCATACAGATGGATTGTCAATATGTTTGGAGCAGTTATTGCAGGGAAAGACCTGGTGATTGTTGATTTCTTTCTGCCGCATGATTCAAGGGTGGAACTTCTTAAGAAGACCAGAGTTGACTATACGCTTACATCAACTAACCAGTATATTCTTTCAGACGCGGATTCCATCATTATTCCTAATGCGGAGAAGGATGATACCACGGGGCTGGCATACGATGAGAATACCGTGGAGGGCGATATAATAATGTTTACGGCTACGGCTCATGAGTGTGATAAACCGGTTGTACTCTCGGTGGACAATATAATATATGCCGCCAGAGCTATAAGCGCAAGAGTCGAATGCACAGATCGGGATGTTGTGCTTGCCCAGATTCCATTACATTATGAATTCGGGCTTATATACAGCCTTATATGGCCGCTTTTTCAAGGAGCAAAGGTGTGCATAGGAAGAGGTTTAAGGCACATTGATGCTGATACTTACTATTATAATCCTACAATACTGGTCGGAACACCATCTATGATTGATTATTTAAGAAGTATTAACGGCTTTAATGGGGAACTGAAGAAGGTGATAATAGGTGGTGCAAGCTGTCCTTTCAGGCTTTTTGAGAATCTGTGCGACAATGACCTTGATGTGTACAATGTATACGGAATGACTGAGACATCAGGATGTGTCGGAGTTAATGACCTGTATGACGGCTCTTATACATTATTTGACAAGGATGCAGTTTCTATTGCTGAGGATGGGGAAATCCTTGTTAGCGGGGCATGTGTTATGAAAGGCTATTGTGAAGACGATAAGACTACGGCTGAGGTTGTAAAGGATGGCGTGTTCCATACCGGAGATTACGGGCGGATTAACAGTCAGGGAAGGCTTGTACTTATAAGGCGTAATCCTGATATTATTCTGCTTCCTACCGGAGAGAAGATAAGCCGCATAAGGACTAATGAACAGATTACGGCTATGAATGGAGTGGCGGAAGGCAATATTACATTTTATGAAAACAGGCTTACAGCGGTTATTGTGCCGATAGATAAGGGCGCCTCAGAGGATATTTTCAAGCGCCGCATTGATAAGTATAATGAGAAAAAGGGCTATCGCTGGGAGGTTCAGAAGGTTGTGGTAAGAAGAGAACCGCTTCCGAGAAAAGAGAACGGAGAGATTGATGAGGAAGCTGTCTGTGAATTTATCAGATAGTAAATAAATGTTTTGTTAAGGTTAAGATTTTTCGGATAAAACCGATATATATATCAGATGTGCTGTAGGGCTTGCATGTGATATGTATATCGGTTTTAATTTTGCATGCAGGCCTGCCATCAGAAATGTTTTATAAGAAAGGTGATAATGTCATGGAGGATATCAGGCAGCAGCAGATAGATGTGCTTAAGGAAGCAGTTCCGTATTGTGAGAAGATGATAGGAGCTATTGAGAAGGTTTCGGATGAACTGGCAGGAGAATGCTTTCCGGAGACTCATGATGCTGTAAATGTTATTATTGAGGGACTTAACTGGCTTTTTGAAGTATATAATGGAACGAGAACTCTTATTAATGAAGACGGTAAATCTATTGATGAGAAATCAGTTAATGAAGCGGTAAAGGATTTGTCTGACGCTGTAAGCGATAATGATGATATGGCATTATCAAAAGCGCTGGTCAGACTGGCAGAATTTGTTAAAGAGCTTCGTGAAGCTGGCAGCAGATATATTTAATTTCATAATTATAATAATGAAAGTGAGGTACATTTGATATGAGTAATGAACAGTTGGAACAGGTAGAGGCACTTCAGGCAGCAAGTCCTATGTGTGGAAGAATGATTCGGGCGCTCAAGGGACTTATTAAGGAATATGAGGGAAATAAGGCGGCAGACACAGATGAATATATGCACAGTGTATTACAGGGGCTTGAGTGGATATTTGCTGTGTACAGAAGCACTAAGGATATAATTAATTTATCAGGTGATGTTATTGACCAGAACGAGGTTAATAAATCTGTTATAAGACTTAATGAAGCTAATAAAGCAGATAATGATACAGAGAAAGCAGAGGCATTCAAGGGAATCCTTAAGTTCGTTGAAGATTTTAAGGCAGAGGCAGACAATATTGTAGCTGCGGCTTAATTAATATGACAATCAGCAATCAACAATAAAGACACCCGCCAGTTTCGATTATATTAATCGGCTGGCGGGTGTCCTGCGTGATAGGCTCACGCTATATAGAAATCAGCTATGACACATTACACATTTTATCTCTCAACTGTCAGATATATCCATTGAACATCATTCCTGAATATGCGGAAAGATTGTAAGGGTCATTAACAGGTCTTGCCGGGTTCTTATAGGCCACTATTTTATTGTTAACATAGTTCATCGGGTTAATGGCAATGTCTTCGGCTTTTCTCTGTACTGACTTCTTGAAGGAGTCGAGTGCGTTGAAAACATCACCAAGAGAACCATCTCCTGCCGCCTTAAGTATGGCATCGCGGTTTAATTCGATAGAACCGTTATCACCGATGGAAAGTCCGTTTTTCTCGAGCTGTGGCTGGTATGCTTTGGCAATCTTTACAAATTCATTCTTGAGCTTTTCGTTACCTTTAAACTGGTCATTATTCTTATCCGCAGCTATGGATACAAGATTGTTGTAGCCTGAAACCAGTTCAGTGATACTCTCTGCAATAGAATCTGTGTCAGCCTTAAGGCTGATAGTAACAGGCTCTTCTGTCTCCTTGTGGAAGGAGAGCGCAAATGCATTGTTGATAGTGATATTATTAGAAGGTGAAGAACGCTCCTCTCCATTGATTGAGAATATTGCATTGCCCGGATACTGTGTTACTCTGTCTAATCCAAATGTGTTGATGAACTCTGTATTCTTTACCATAGTTGGCTGATCAAACCCCTCTACATAATCAGGATTATCTGTCTGCATATCGTTATTAGGCCTGATATTAAATATAGTAGGCTTAATACCGGTTATTCCTGTCATGTCTGACTCTATGGAGAGAGCGGTATTTCCGAGGCTGTCCTCTTCAACCGCTGCCGTAAGACCGATGTTAGAACGGTTGATAAGCCTTGCAAGCTTGTTCTGTATATCTGAATTGCTCTCACTTTCATCCACGGTGAACTGGAATTCGTAAGTGAGATTGTTGATATTGAGGTCAAAGGAATAATCTCCGGGTTCTACGATGCGGCTGTTAGGCTGCAGTGCATTGCCCCTGTTAATCTGGCTTGCTGCAAGCTGTTTTACTTCCACTTCAAAGCCGTTGCTGTCAGGTGATGAACTGTCGCCAATAAATGCTGCCGAAACGGATTCTGAGTTGCTCGATACGGCGGATTTCTTAAATGCCATACCCTGACCGTCGCTGCCGGATAACTCGTTGGCAATATTGCTCAGCTCTCTGGCGTTCTCCTTTAAGTCTATCGCATATTTCTGTGCAGCCTCAGACATATCTGTCTTATAAGTTGGAGTGCGGCTGTTAGATTTCAGCACTCTGCTGTATGTATTCTTTAATTGTGCTTTTGTGTGCGAGTCGTACTTCGAGTAAGTCTTATGCCCATACTGGGCAAGATAATAGCTGTACACGCTGCTGATCATAACAGTCACCTCCTTGTCTGTAATAATCTTAAGAAAAGATAAGGAATTCCCTTTCCTTATATATATCGTATGTATTTGTACAAATATTATAATATGAAGTGTATTTTTTGTCACTATATTTTTATTAAAAAAGTTGTTGACGAGTTGGATTATGCTATGTTATATTAGAGCGGCTATGGAAGCGGTCTTTTTTGCGTGCCTTGAAATCAACAACCCAACATTGATGTGGCTGCAAAGAAACCAATTGGTGTTTTAACACCTACAAAAATAATAATTGGAGGTGGAAGTTGTGCGAGTAAAGATAACATTGGCATGTACTGAGTGTAAACAGCGCAATTACAACATGACTAAGGAAAAGAAAGCTCATCCGGACAGAATGGAAACTAAGAAGTATTGTAAGTTCTGTAAATCACACACATTACACAAGGAAACAAAGTAATTAGTACAGTGAGGAGTATTTCATGGGTGATACTGTAAAAGCTAAGAAGCAGAAAAAGAACTGGTTCAAAGGGTTGAAAGCTGAATTTTCAAAGATTATTTGGCCAGACCGTAAGTCACTTACAAAGGAAACTGGAGCTGTTTTAGTTGTATCCGTATTATTAGGTGTAATCATTGCAGTTGTGGACCTTATCGTCCGCTTTGGAATTGAGTTCATTGTAAAATAAGGAATAGGTGATTATATGGATGACGCAAAATGGTATGTAGTTCATACTTATTCTGGCTATGAGAATAAGGTTAAGGCTAACATTGAGAAGACAGTTGAAAACAGAAATCTTCACGATCAGATTCTTGAAGTTATCGTTCCACTTGAAACAGTAGTGGAGATTAAGGATGGCTCTAAGAAAGCTGCTCAGAAGAAAATGTTTCCTGGATACGTTCTTGTGAAGATGGTTATGAATGATGACAGCTGGTATGTTGTCAGAAACACAAGAGGCGTTACAGGTTTTGTAGGCCCTGGGTCTAAGCCAGTGCCACTTACACCAACAGAGATTAAGAATCTCGGCATAAGCCTTGAGGAAGAGCAGGAAGTTAAGCCTGTTATCCAGTTTGCCGGCAAGGTCGGTGATAAGGTTATGATTCTCTCAGGTGCCTGGGAGGATACAGTTGGTGAGATTACCAATATTAATGACAGTAAGCAGTGTCTTACAATTAATGTTGAGATGTTCGGTCGTGAAACACCGGTCGAAATTGATTTCACAGATGTGAAGTTATTATAAGATGCAGTCCCGATCCTGGGACGTGGGAGACCTGAATGATTCTATTGCGGGTCGCCAATTACCACATTTATTTTTAGGAGGTGCCAAAATGGCAAAGAAAGTAACAGGATATATTAAATTACAGATTCCTGCCGGCAAGGCTACACCAGCTCCACCAGTTGGTCCAGCACTTGGTCAGCATGGTGTTAACATCGTAGAATTCACAAAGCAGTTCAATGCTAAGACAGCAGATCAGGGAGATCTTATCATACCTGTAGTTATTACGGTTTATGCTGATAGAAGCTTCAGCTTTATTACAAAGACTCCACCTGCAGCAGTACTTCTTAAGAAGGCTTGCAATATTAAGTCAGGATCAGGCGTACCTAACAAGAATAAGGTTGCTACAATTAAGAGAGCAGAGGTTCAGAAGATTGCTGAGCTTAAGATGCCAGATCTTAACGCTGCATCTATTGAGGCAGCTACTTCTATGATAGAAGGAACAGCTAAGAGTATGGGTATCGTTGTAGAGGACTAATCTACACATTTGATTCTTGATTATTGTGGGAGGAAAGATGGAATCCTTCCGATATTACCACTAGGAGGTTTATAATGAAAAGAGGAAAGAAATACGTTGAGGCAGCCAAGAATATTGACCGCCAGACATTATACGAAGTAGCAGACGCTATCTCATTAGTAAAGAAGAACGCTACTGCTAAATTCGATGAGACAATCGAAGCACATATCAGAACAGGTTGTGATGGACGTCACGCTGAGCAGCAGATCAGAGGAGCTGTTGTTCTTCCACACGGAACAGGTAAGTCTGTTCGTGTTTTAGTATTTGCTAAGGGTGCTAAGGCTGATGAGGCTCTTGCAGCTGGAGCAGATTTCGTTGGCGGCGAGGAGCTTATTCCTAAGATTCAGAACGACAACTGGTTTGAGTTTGATGTTGTTGTAGCAACTCCGGATATGATGGGTGTTGTAGGTCGTCTTGGTCGTGTACTTGGTCCTAAGGGATTAATGCCAAACCCTAAGGCTGGTACAGTTACTATGGATGTAACAAAAGCTGTTAATGATATCAAGGCTGGTAAGATTGAGTACAGACTTGATAAGACTAATATCATTCACGTGCCAATTGGTAAGGCTTCATTTACAGAGGAGCAGTTATCAGACAACTTCCAGGCTATTATGGATGCAATCGTTAAGGCTAAGCCATCTTCACTTAAGGGAGCTTATCTTAGAAGTGTAGTTCTCACTTCTACAATGGGCCCTGGTGTTAAGATAAGCACAGCTAAGTATGTGGGTTAATCAGAATTAATTTTCTGATATAAAACGGTTGACATCAATATATTTTGATAGTATACTATCGACTTGTGAGCAGCTTAGCTGCACATAATATTTTGCCGTAGACAGCAGGTCCTGAATTCTTTGATGCAGTATGACTGCAGTGAGTATTCGGGTTAAAGGTAAAACGCCTACCGAGGATTAAAGGATTTGATTAATTATTCCCTCTCTGTCTTTGGCGGAGAGGGTTTTGTTTGTAGTGAAACTATAGGCGAATAATCTTCATTTAGGCAAAATCGCCTCGCAGGAGGCAAGAATCTAACAGGAGGTAATTATTCATGGCTATTTTAAAGAATGTAGGCCTTAAGACATCTACTATTGATGAGATCAAAGCTAATTTCGATGGCGCCCAGGGCGTTGTTGTTGTTAATTACAGTGGTCTTACAGTAGAGCAGGATACACAGCTTCGTAAGCAGTTAAGAGAAGCTGGAGTTGTTTATAAGGTTTATAAGAACACTTTAGTAAAGAGAGTTATTGCTGGTACAGAGTTTGAGTCTATCGCTGATACACTTGAAGGCACTAACGCTATTGCATTCTGCAAGACAGATGCTACAGCACCTGCAAGAATTTTAGCTAATTTTGCTAAGACTGCAGACGCTCTTGAGTTAAAGTGTGGCGTTGTTGAGGGAACATACTACGATGCAGCAGGAATTGCTACAATCGCTACAATTCCTTCAAGAGAAGAGCTTATTTCCAAGTTCCTTGGAAGTATCCAGTCACCTATTACAAACTTTGCTCGTGTTATTAAGCAGATCGCTGAGAAGAACGAGGAAGTTGCATAATCAGTTTAATGCTGAGGTTACTATGAAAGCAGCTTAAGGCGCTTTCCACATTTAGAATAAGATTAAAAGGAGATTATAATAATGACAACACAGGAAATTATTGAAGTTATTAAGGGTTTATCAGTATTAGAGCTTAACGATTTAGTTAAGGCTTGTGAAGAAGAGTTCGGCGTTTCTGCAGCAGCAGGCGTTGTAGTTGCAGCAGCAGGTGCTGGCGCAGCAGCAGCTGAGGAGAAGTCTGAGTTTGATGTAGAGCTTACAGAAGCTGGAGATCAGAAGGTTAAGGTTATCAAGGTTGTTCGTGAAATCACAGGCCTTGGATTAAAGGAAGCTAAGGACTTAGTTGATGGAGCTCCTAAGGTTGTTAAGGAGCAGGCTTCTAAGGAAGAGGCTGAGGACATCAAGAAGAAGCTTGAGGAAGTTGGAGCTAAGATTACTCTTAAGTAATTCTATCTGATATTCATTTAATTTAATAAGAAAGACAGCGAGTCTTCAGGATTAGCTGTCTTTCTTTTTTCTGTATGAGCGTGCAATGCGCTTTCTATTATTATTCATGGAAAATTATGAAAATCCCTTGACAGAAATTATATATTGTAGTACTATGGACAATGCACTATTGTGGTATGTTGTGCTCATTCTCTGCACATTTACCGATAATGTAATATATTAATGTGAAGAAAACTAAGGGGTGAAACGTCGATGGAGAAAAACAGATTACGCCCAATAAAGTCGGGCAAGGCAATGCGTATGAGTTACTCAAGACAGAAAGAGGTTCTTGAGATGCCTAACCTTATTGAGGTGCAGAAGGATTCTTACCAGTGGTTTTTGAATGAAGGTTTGAAGGAAGTCTTTGATGACATATCTCCAATTGCAGACTATAATGGAAGATTAAGCCTGGAATTCGTGGATTTTGCGTTATGCGAAGATGAAGTCAAATATTCTATTGAAGAGTGTAAAGAAAGAGATGCTACATATGCAGCTCCTCTTAAGGTTACAGTAAGACTTCATAATAAAGAAACAGAAAGCATAAGTGAACATGAGATTTTCATGGGTGACCTTCCTTTGATGACGAAGACAGGTACATTTGTAATTAATGGTGCTGAGCGAGTTATCGTCAGCCAGTTGGTACGTTCACCTGGTATTTATTATGATATACAGAAGGATAAGTACGGAAAGATTTTCCTGTACAGCTGTCAGGTAATTCCTAACAGAGGTGCGTGGTTAGAGTATGAGACAGATGCTAATGACGTTTTCTATGTTAAGGTTGACCGTAATAAGAAGGTTCCTATCACTGTTTTAATCAGAGCTTTAGGATTTGGAACTAATGCAGAAATTCTTGATATATTTGGCGAGGAGCCAAAGCTTCTTGCTACTATGGAGAAGGATACTTCTACTAATTATCAGGAGGGTATTCTTGAACTTTATAAGAAGTTAAGACCGGGAGAACCATTGTCTGTAGAGAGTGCTGAAGCGCTTATTTCAGGAATGTTCTTTGACCCTAGAAGATATGACCTTGCTCATGTTGGAAGATATAAGTTCAACAAGAAGCTCTCTTTCAAGAGCAGACTTGCCGGACAGGTTCTTGCTGAGGATGTAGTAAGTGAAGATGGAACTGTCCTTGCAAAGGCAGGAGAGAAGCTCACAAGAGAGTCAGCACAGGCTATTCAGGATGCAGCTGTTCCTTCAGTATTTATTAATGTTGAGGTTAAGGCTGCTGATGGTACTGTTTCTGAGAGAGTTGTTAAGGTTCTTTCTAACCGTGCTGTTGATATCACAAAGTGGGTTGATATCAGCGCTGAGGAGGCTAAGGAACTTGGTGTTACAGAGTATGTTTACTATCCTGTACTTGCACAGATTCTTGCAGAGAATGAGACACTTGAAGATATAAAGGAAGCTATTTCTAAGAATATTGCTGATCTTATTCCTAAGCATATTACTGTTGAAGATATTCTTGCATCTATCAACTACAATATGCACCTTGAGTATGGAGTAGGAACTAAGGATGATATTGATCACCTTGGAAACAGACGTATCAGAGCAGTTGGAGAACTCCTTCAGAACCAGTTCAGAATTGGTATTTCAAGAATGGAGAGAGTTGTAAGAGAGAGAATGTCAACTCAGGATCTCAGTGGCATTTCTCCACAGTCTCTTATTAATATTAAGCCTGTAACAGCTGCTATTAAGGAATTCTTCGGAAGTTCGCAGTTGTCACAGTTCATGGATCAGAATAATCCTCTTAGTGAGATTACTCATAAGAGACGTCTTTCAGCCCTTGGTCCTGGTGGTCTTTCAAGAGATCGTGCAGGTTTCGAGGTTCGAGATGTACATTATACACATTATGGAAGAATGTGCCCTATCGAGACACCTGAAGGACCTAACATTGGTCTTATCAACTCTCTTGCATCATACGCAAGAATTAATGAATATGGATTTGTTGAGGCTCCTTATCGTATTGTAGATAAGAGTGACCCAAAGAATCCGAGAGTTACAGATGAAGTCCGCTATTTCACAGCAGACGAGGAAGATGATTACCATGTAGCACAGGCTAATGCTGAGATAGATGAGAATGGATATTTCGTGAGAAATACTGTATCAGGACGTTACAGAGAAGAGACTTCGCAGTTCGATAAGAGTCAGATTGACCTTATGGATGTATCTCCTAAGATGGTATTCTCAGTTGCTACATCTATGATTCCGTTCCTTCAGAATGATGACTGTACACGTGCCCTCATGGGTTCAAACATGCAGCGTCAGGCTGTACCTCTTCTTATGACAGAAGCTCCTGTTATCGGAACAGGTATTGAGAATAAGACTGCCGTTGACTCAGGCGTATGTGTTGTAGCTGAAGCAGATGGTGTTGTACTTTCATCTGAATCTAATAAGATTGTTATTAGAGAGACTAATGGTAAGGCTCGTGAATATAAGCTTACTAAGTTCTCAAGAAGTAACCAGAGCAACTGCTATAACCAGAGACCTATTGTTTTCAAGGGTGATGAGGTTAAGGCAGGAGATGTTATTGCAGATGGTCCATCTACATCTAATGGTGAGATTGCCCTCGGTAAGAATCCGCTTATCGGTTTCATGACTTGGGAAGGTTATAACTACGAGGATGCTGTACTTCTTAGCGAGCGTCTTGTAAGAGATGATGTGTATACATCTATTCATATTGAAGAGTATGAGACAGAAGCAAGAGATACTAAGTTAGGACCAGAAGAGATTACAAGAGATCTTCCTTCGACAGGTTCTGATGCGGTTAAGGATCTTGACGAGAATGGTATTATCCGTGTAGGTGCCGAGGTTAGAGCTGGAGATATTCTTGTCGGTAAAGTTACTCCTAAGGGAGAGACTGAGCTTACAGCAGAGGAGAGACTCCTTAGAGCAATCTTTGGTGAGAAGGCAAGAGAGGTAAGAGATACTTCTCTTAAGGTTCCACATGGCGCTTACGGTATTGTAGTTGCTGTTAAGACATTTACAAGAGAGAACGGAGATGAACTCTCACCGGGAGTTAACAAGTCTGTTCGTATATATATTGCACAGAAGAGAAAGATTGGCGTCGGTGATAAGATGGCTGGACGTCATGGTAACAAGGGTGTCGTTTCAAGAGTTCTGCCTGTTGAGGATATGCCATTCCTTCCAAACGGACGTCCTCTTGATATCGTGCTTAATCCATTGGGTGTTCCTTCGCGAATGAACATTGGACAGGTACTTGAGATTCATCTGAGTCTTGCTGCCAAGGTGCTTGGATTCAATATCTCTACACCTGTATTTGACGGTGCAGATGAGAATGATATTATGGATACTCTTGATATGGCAAATGCATATGCCAACACACCATTTGACGATGAAGAGCTTGCGGCTGAGAAGGCTGAAGCGGAGAAGAACGGCGTTCCATATCCTGAGGATATGGTTACATTTACTGCTAAGTATAAGGATGTTCTTAATAAAGAGGTATTTGATTATCTCTCTGAACATAGAGATCACAGAGCAGAGTGGAAGGGTGTTCCGATTGGACGCGATGGTAAGGTAAGACTTAGAGATGGCAGAACCGGAGAGTATTTCGACAGTCCGGTTACTATCGGATTCATGCATTACCTGAAGCTCCACCACCTCGTTGATGATAAGATTCATGCTCGTTCAACTGGTCCTTACTCACTTGTTACTCAGCAGCCACTTGGTGGTAAAGCACAGTTTGGTGGCCAGAGATTCGGTGAGATGGAGGTTTGGGCACTGGAGGCTTATGGTGCTGCTTATACACTTCAGGAGATTCTTACTGTTAAGTCTGATGATGTTGTGGGTCGTGTTAAGACTTATGAGGCTATTATTAAGGGTGAGAACATTCCTGAACCGGGAGTTCCTGAATCATTCAAGGTTCTTCTTAAGGAGCTTCAGTCACTTGCTCTTGATGTAAGAGTTCTTGATCAGGATGACAATGAAGTTCAGCTTCTTGAGAGTTCTGAATATGAAGTTACTGATTTCAAGAAGGTTCTTGATGATGGTAATGGATATAGAAGAAACAGCAGAGAAGAAGAGGCAGAGTATAAAGCTGGCGGTATGTCAACAGTTACTCTTAATGAAGATGGAACAGAGGATGTTGTAGAGTCAGCAGATGATGAAGACTTTGATATAGCCGATGATTTCGATGATGATTACGGCGATGGCAATTCGGATGAATATTAATTAGAAGGGAGCACTATAATGGCAGAAGAAATTAAATCAAATAAGTCAATGAAGTTTGACAAGATTCAGATTAAGCTTGCTTCTCCTGAGAATATTTTGGAGTGGTCTCATGGTGAGGTTACCAAACCTGAAACTATTAACTATAGAACGCTTAAGCCAGAAAAGGATGGACTTTTCTGTGAGAGAATATTTGGTCCTAGCAAGGACTGGGAGTGCCACTGCGGTAAGTATAAGAAGATTAAGGACAAGGGAATTGTCTGCGACAAATGTGGTGTTGAGGTTACAAAGGCCAGTGTAAGAAGAGACCGTATGGGTCATATTCATCTGGCAGCGCCTGTTTCACACATCTGGTATTTTAAGGGGATTCCTAGCCGTATGGATCTTATCCTTGATATAGGTCCTAAGAATCTTGAAAAGGTATTGTATTTTGCTTCATATATCGTAATTGATCCGGGTGAAACAGATATTCCTTTCAAGAAAATTCTTACAGAGACTGAATACAGAGAACTCTGTGAACAGTACGGAAGCAATGCATTCCGTGTTGGCATGGGTGCTGAGGCTATCTTAGAACTTCTTAAGATGGTTGACCTTGATGAGGAGGAGGCAAAGCTTAAGGAAGAGCTTGCTAATACTACATCTCAGAAGGCTGCAAGACTTATCAAGAGAATCGAGGTTGTTGAGGCATTTAAGAGCGCAGGAACTAAGCCTGAGTGGATGATTCTTACGGAGATTCCTGTAATACCACCAGATTTAAGACCTATGGTTCAGCTTGATGGCGGACGATTTGCAACATCAGATCTTAATGATCTTTATAGAAGGATAATTAACAGAAATAACAGACTTGCAAGACTTATTGAGCTTGGAGCTCCTGAGATTATTGTTCGTAATGAGAAGAGAATGCTTCAGGAAGCTGTTGACGCTCTTATTGATAATGGCCGTAGAAATGGCCGTCCTGTTACAGGACCTGGTAACAGAGCGCTTAAGTCTTTATCAGATTTATTAAAGGGTAAGCAGGGGCGTTTCAGACAGAATCTTCTCGGTAAGCGAGTTGACTACTCAGGACGTTCTGTTATCGTAGTAGGACCAGAGCTTAAGATTTATCAGTGCGGTCTTCCTAAGGAGATGGCTATTGAGTTATTCAAGCCATTTGTTATGAGAGAGCTTGTAAGACGTAATCTTGCAGATAATATTAAGAAGGCTAAGAAGAGTGTAGAACATCTTGAGCCGGAGGTATGGGATGTACTTGAGGATGTTATCAAAGAGCATCCGGTTATGCTTAACCGTGCTCCTACACTTCACAGACTTGGTATTCAGGCCTTCGAGCCAATCCTTGTAGAAGGTAAGGCTATTAAGCTTCATCCGTTGGTATGTACAGCGTTCAACGCCGATTTCGATGGTGACCAGATGGCTGTCCATCTTCCGCTTTCTGTTGAAGCTCAGGCAGAGTGCAGATTTATGCTTCTTTCACCTAACAACCTGCTTAAGCCATCTGACGGTGGTCCTGTTGCTGTTCCTTCACAGGATATGGTACTTGGTATTTATTATCTTACGCAGGAAAGACCGGGAGCAAAGGGAGAAGGCAAGATTTTCAAGAGCGTAAATGAGGCGCTTCTTGCTTATGAGAATGGTGTGATTACATTACATGCCAGGATAATGGTTCATATAACTAAGATTGTTAATGGAGAAGAGATTTCAGGCAATATCGAGTCTACTCTTGGAAGACTTATATTTAATGAGATTCTTCCACAGGATTTAGGATATGTAGATAGAACTGTTCCTGAGAATATACTATTGCCAGAGGTTGATTTCCATGTAGGAAAGAAACAGCTTAAGGATATATTACAGCATGTAATTAATACTCATGGTACAACAACAACTGCAGAGGTTCTTGATGATATCAAGGCTATGGGTTATAAGTATTCAACAAGAGCAGCTATGACAGTTTCTATTTCAGAGATGACAGTGCCACCTATCAAGAAGCAGCTTATTGCAGATGCTGAGAAGAAGGTTGAGCAGATTACTGTTAAGTACAACAGAGGTCAGGCTACTGATGAAGAGAGACATAAGAATGTTATCCGTGTATGGCAGGAGACAGATGAGGCTCTTAAGGATGCCCTTCTTGAAGGTCTTGACAAATATAACAATATCTTTATGATGGCTGACTCAGGTGCCCGTGGTTCTAACCAGCAGATTAAGCAGTTAGCAGGTATGCGTGGTTTGATGGCCGATACTTCAGGTAACACTATCGAGCTTCCTATCAAGTCTAACTTCCGTGAGGGTCTTGATGTTTTGGAGTACTTTATCTCAGCTCACGGTGCACGTAAGGGTCTTTCTGATACAGCTCTTCGTACTGCCGATTCAGGATACCTTACAAGAAGACTTGTTGATGTTTCTCAGGATCTTATTATCAGAGAGACAGACTGCAGCATTGGTAAGGCTATACCTGGTATGTATGTTTATACATTTGTCAATGACAGAGCTACAAGTTCAAGTGACTCTAAGGAAGATATCCTTGAACCATTACAGGAGCGTATCACAGGTAGATATCTGGCTGAAGATATAGTTGATCCGGCAACCGGAGAGATTATTGTCGCAGCTAACCATCTTGTTACACCTAAGAGAGCAGAGGCTATCATTAAGACAGGTGTTACACAGGTTAAGATAAGAACTATCCTTACATGCCGTTCACATATCGGTGTGTGTGCTAAGTGTTATGGTTCTAACATGGCTACAGGCCAGACTGTTCAGGTTGGTGAGGCTGTTGGTATAATAGCAGCACAGTCAATCGGTGAGCCGGGTACACAGCTTACTATGAGAACTTTCCATACCGGAGGTGTTGCCGGTGATAATATTACACAGGGCCTTCCTAGAGTAGAAGAGCTTTTTGAGGCAAGAAAGCCTAAGATGCTCGCTGTTCTTGCTGAGTTTGGCGGTACTGTAAGTATTGTTAAGACTGAGAAGAAGACAGAAATTGTTATTACAGATGATGAAGGTAACTCAAAGGCGTATCCTTTATCTAAGGATACAAGAGAAAAGGTTGTCGAGGGACAGGTTGTTGCTAAGGGTGAAGAGATTACAGAGGGTTCTGAGAATCCACATGATATCGTAAGAATTCTTGGTGTAAGAGCTGTTCAGGATTACCTTCTCCGTGAGGTTCAGAAGGTTTACCGTATTCAGGGTGTTGAAATCAACGATAAGCATATCGAGCTTATAGTTCGTCAGATGCTTAAGAAGATTGTTGTTGATGAGGCCGGAGATTCAAGCTTCCTTCCAGGTTCACAGGTTGACACAATTGAGTTCCAGGAAGTTAATGAGAAGCTTGAGGAAGAGGGTAAGACACCTGCAACAGGAACACCGATTATCCTTGGTATTACTAAGTCATCACTTGCTTCTACATCATTTATGTCAGCAGCTTCATTCCAGGAGACAACAAAGGTTCTTACAGACGCTGCTATTAATGGAAAGATTGATCCGCTTATCGGTCTTAAGGAAAATGTTATTATTGGTAAGCTCATCCCTGCCGGTACGGGTATGAAGCGTTATCAGGACATCGAAATCAGCTCTAGTGCAAACTACGTTGAGGAGAACGATGAGGAAACTGGTGAGGATGAACTTGTTTTCACACAGGAAGATTAGTTTTTTCTGAATAATAAATGTATATTTAATGCGCGTCAGGATATTGCAGCCTGGCGCGTATTTTTTTATAAAAATGCTTGACACAAAAATTGTAAATATATATACTAGTAGAGCGTGCGAATAGGCAAGCTCTATTTTTGCGCTGTTTTGGAGACAAAACATTTTCTTAGTAAGATACTAAGATGCAACCACTCATTATTCTAATTTCGGGAGGTGAAAACGGAATGCCAACATTTAACCAGTTAGTAAGACAGGGAAGAAAGACTGCAGTTAAGAAGTCTACAGCACCAGCTCTTCAGAAGGGTTACAACTCTCTTCAGAAGAAGACAACAGATATCTCTTCTCCACAGAAGAGAGGTGTTTGTACAGCTGTAAAGACTGCTACACCTAAGAAGCCTAACTCAGCTCTTAGAAAGATCGCCAGAGTTCGTCTTTCTAATGGTATCGAGGTAACATCTTACATCCCAGGTGAGGGACACAATCTTCAGGAGCACAGCGTTGTTCTTATAAGAGGTGGAAGAGTTAAGGATTTACCTGGTACAAGATACCATATCATCAGAGGAACACTTGATACAGCAGGTGTTGCTAAGAGAAGACAGGCTCGTTCTAAGTATGGTGCTAAGAGACCTAAGGACGCGAAGTAATTAAGTCTGAATCCAGACACGCATTTGAATGAATGCATGCAAGTTTTACAATTTGCAAGAGTCGAATTCGCTGGAATTCGATTTTTACGAACAAATTAAATTTTGAATTGTGCCGGAATTAGATTAATCAAGAGGTTGCAGGTTAATATATACGGCGCGAACACATTTTTTATTTGTGAGTACCTATGATTTAATAAATTTATTAAGGAGGGAAGAACCGTGCCACGTAAAGGACATACACAGAAAAGAGATGTATTAGCAGATCCTATTTACAACAATAAGGTAGTTACTAAGCTTATCAACAACATTATGCTTGATGGTAAGAGAGGAGTAGCTCAGAAGATTGTTTACGGTGCTTTTGACAGGGTTGCAGCTAAGACTGAGAGACCAGCTATCGAAGTGTTCGAAGAGGCTATGAATAATATCATGCCAGTTCTTGAGGTTAAGGCTAGACGTATCGGTGGAGCAACATATCAGGTACCTATCGAAGTTAAGCCGGACAGAAGACAGGCTTTAGCTCTTCGTTGGATGACTACATTCTCTAGAGCAAGAGGCGAGAAGACTATGGAAGAAAGACTCGCTAATGAGATTATGGATGCAGCTAACAATACAGGTGCATCAGTAAAGAGAAAAGAAGATATGCACAAGATGGCAGAGGCAAACAAGGCTTTTGCTCATTACAGATTCTAATAATAATTATAGGAGGAATTACCGATGGCTGGAAGAGAATATCCATTGGAGAGAACCAGAAATATTGGTATTATGGCTCATATTGATGCTGGTAAGACAACATTAACAGAGCGTATTCTTTATTATACTGGTGTTAATCACAAGATCGGTGATACTCATGAAGGTACTGCTACCATGGACTGGATGGCCCAGGAGCAGGAGAGAGGTATCACAATTACTTCAGCTGCTACAACTTGTCATTGGACACCTGAAAAAGAAGGTAAGCCAGATAAGACACAGCCAGAATATCGTATAAATATTATCGATACTCCTGGACACGTAGACTTCACAGTTGAGGTTGAGCGTTCACTTAGAGTACTTGATGGTGCTGTAGGTGTATTTGATGCCCAGAATGGTGTTGAACCTCAGTCAGAGAACGTATGGCGTCAGGCTGATAAGTACAACGTACCACGTATGGCATTCATGAACAAGATGGATAAGCTTGGTGCTGACTTCTTTGGTTCATGCAACCAGCTTATTACTAAGCTTGGCAAGAATCCTGTACTTGTACAGATTCCTATTGGTAAGGAAGATTCTTTTGCCGGAATTATTGACTTATTTGAGATGAAAGCTTATGTATTCAACGGCGATAAGGGTGATGATATTGCTGTAGGCGAGATTCCTGATGATTTAAAGGATCAAGCTAAGGAATATCATGACAAGCTTGTTGAGCAGTGCGTAGAGCTTGATGAAGACCTTATGGAGAAGTACCTTGAGGGTGAGGAGATTTCTGTACCTGAGTTAAAGGCTGCTTTAAGAAAGGGTACTATTTCAGGTGATGCAATCCCATGTCTTTGCGGTACAGCTTATAAGAATAAGGGTGTTCAGAAGCTTCTTGATGCTGTTATCGAGTACATGCCAGCTCCTACTGATATCCCAGATATCACAGGTGTTGATGAGGACGGTAACGAAGTTACAAGAAAGTCATCTGATGATGAGCCATTTGCTGCTCTTGCATTCAAGATTATGACAGACCCATTCGTTGGTAAGCTTGCATTCTTCAGAGTATATTCAGGTACATTGAACGGTGGTTCTTATGTACTTAACTCTAATAAGAATAAGAAGGAGAGAGTTGGTCGTATCCTTCAGATGCACGCTAACCAGAGAAAGGAAATAGATAAGGTTTACTCAGGAGATATCGCTGCTGCAGTAGGTCTTAAGTTTACAATCACGGGAGATACAATCTGTGATGAACAGCATCCTGTTATCTTAGAGTCTATGGAATTCCCAGAGCCGGTTATCGAGCTTGCTATCGAGCCAAAGACTAAGAATGACCAGGGTAAGATGGGTGAGGCTTTAGCAAAGCTTGCTGAGGAGGATCCTACATTCCGTGCTCATACAGATCAGGAGACAGGTCAGACAATCATCGCTGGTATGGGTGAGCTTCACCTTGATATCATCGTTGACAGACTTCTTCGTGAATTTAAGGTAGAGGCTAATGTTGGTGCACCTCAGGTTGCTTACAGAGAGTGCTTCACAAAGGCTGTTGATGTTGATAGTAAGTATGCTAAGCAGTCAGGTGGACGTGGTCAGTATGGTCACTGTAAGGTTCGCTTCGAGCCTATGGATCCTAATGGCGAGCAGCAGTTTATTTTCGAATCAGAGGTAGTTGGTGGTGCTATTCCTAAGGAATATATCCCAGCAGTTGGAGAAGGTATCGAAGAGGCATCACAGGCTGGTGTTCTTGCAGGATTCCCAGTTCTTGGTGTTAAGGCTACAGTATATGATGGTTCATATCATGAAGTCGATTCTTCAGAAATGGCATTCCACATTGCAGGTTCTATGGCATTTAAGGATGCTATGGCTAAGGCTAACCCAGCACTTCTTGAGCCTATCATGAAGGTTGAGGTTACTATGCCAGAGGAATACATGGGTGATGTAATCGGAGATATCAACTCTCGTAGAGGACGTATCGAAGGTATGGAAGACATCAGCGGTGGTAAGATGGTTAAGGCTTTTGTTCCACTTGCAGAGATGTTCGGATATGCTACAGACCTTCGTTCTAAGACACAGGGTCGTGGTAATTACTCTATGTTCTTTGATAAGTATGAGCAGGCTCCAAAGTCTGTACAGGATAAGGTTATTTCTGATAGAAAGAAGTAATAACTATAAAAATATAGTTGAAATATTTTAGCAAATGAAATATAATAGATTTCAGCTATGACAAAGCCCGAGGGGATTATTTCCGGAGAGGGCATAATTAAATCATTTTAGGAGGATTTTAAACAATGGCAAAGGCTAAATTTGAGAGAACAAAACCACA
>CAMEVC010000001.1 GCA_945939115.1 uncultured Eubacterium sp. | reverse complement strand
AAATCAAAAATGCCTCTGCCAAATAATCTATATGGTTAGATATGGTTTTATTGCTGTAATTGATACCTCGTTCATTTTTGAAAGTATTCGATATTTTGGTTGGATTTGTTGGAGCTCCTATGGCAGAAGCAAGAATATCCACCAAAGTTCCAATCTCATCAACATTTTGAATCCTATTTCGCTCTACCACATCCTTAATATAAACATTGGTAAAAATATTTTTAAGATATTCAGCCTTCTGGCGTTCCACAGAAAATTGTGCTACCTGTGGCAACCCACCATATATCATATATTCCTCCCAAGCATCATCATAATCTCCATCAAAAGCCGCATAGAACTCTGCAAAGGACAACGGATAAATTCTGATTTCATCTCCTCTGCCTCTAAATTCAGTTACAATGTCGCTAGATAAAAATTTAGAATTACTGCCGGTTACATACACATCAATGTTTCTGATACGAAGCAAGCTGTTCAGCACTTCCTCAAATCGTGGCATAAACTGTACTTCATCCAAAAGCAGATAATACTTCTGGTCATCTTTCACCCGCTCTTTAATATGCTGATAACACTTCTTTGGATCTCTCAGTTCCTCATTTTCAATGCCATCTAAAGCAATATCAATGATGTGGTCATTATCTACGCCACTCTCCAATAAATATTTCTTAAACAACACAAATAACAGGAATGATTTGCCGCATCTCCTGATTCCCGTGATAATCTTAATCATTCCGTTATCTTTTCTTATCTTTAACTGTTCAAGGTATGAATCTCTCTTAATCTCCATAGTGTCACTCCTTGTTTTTGTGCATTGCACGAGTTTTGGTAATGTTATTTTATCACTTAATTATTTTTATTTCAATAGCCCTTACTATTTTTTGTTCATTTGCACTTTTTATCCATAATTCAAGCGGAATTCGCTCTATCGGCTTTTGTTCCAATGCAAATTAAGCAGCTATCTGGGTAGATTTTCTACAATATAATCGTATGATTAATAATCAGATATCTTAACATAAATACAATAGCAAGAATTATAAACAGTATTCCCTGAAAAGCATTCGATATCTTCTTTTCTGATTTACTCTTTATAACTAACATAACACCTGAAGTCATAGAAACAATTGATAGCCAATCATTCATACTTTCATTATATAAAATGCTTTTAACCACTGCCATTACTGTTCCAAGCACTGCAATTATAATAAACGCTACTTTATAAAAACTTTTCTCCATATTCATAACTTTAATAACTCCTCTCAACTTTTTTTTAAAAATTATAGTTTATTCCTTATATAAAACTGAATTACTATATTCATAATTAACAATATGAATAATAAAACTTGTACAATTCTATATATACTTCCTCCCACATTGTTAATTGCCATTAAAATCGACATAATTCCGATAATAATTAAAAATAAGTCTATAACAATTATAATTATTTTCTTCATATTTATGCCTTTCTGCAAAGCCACCGCTATCTCATGTACTAATCTGTCTATCTTTTGCTTTCCCTAATGTTTCCGCTGTTTTTTTTGCTATTTGATGTTAAATTCGTGCTGATTGTAATAATAATAACAATAACAGGATAATGTCGAAATCTATATCACAATGCATTAAGTAACCCTTTTATTCCATCACGCTTATAAATTTCTTTATAATATGCAACCTCGTCCTTAATCATCTCATCAATAACCTGCATGCCAAGAAGCTCTACCGGAGCTTTGTCATCTGTAAGAATGTAATTACCTTTTTCATAACTTCTTATATCTGAAGAAACTCTGGCAATCATATTCTTAAGTTCATAATTATCTATACTTGACAAATTATGTGTCAACACATTTATCATATCAGAATTATCCGAAGCGAAAAGCTCTCTGTTCGATGAACCTGCTACATCAACCACATACTCTGTACCGAATACTTCCCCTATTGTGTTAAATGCACCAAGCGTTCCCACTGTCTTTCCATTATCATCGAGACTGTCTACCGAATACTTTACAAGTGATAGAGTAACTGTTCCAACGCAAAATACCGCGGCAGTTGTTACTCTGCCGCGGTATCCATTGGATAAAACACACTTATTTATTATCCTTCAATTGCAATGTACTTGTTATTCTCAATTACCCTGTGATCCTTCTTAGGAACAGAAAGTCTTAAGATACCATCCTCATACTTAGCCTTGATATCTTCCTGAGTGATTCCATCACCAACATAAAAGCTCCTGCTCATGGCACCTGAAAAACGCTCCCTGCGGATGTACTTGCCCTGCTTATCCTTTTCCTCCTTATCAAGTCCCTTGGATGCGCTGATGGTCAGATAGCCATTGTCAAGCTGTGCACTTATTTCATCCTTCTTAAATCCAGGAAGGTCTATGTCAACCTCATATCCCTCCTCTGTTTCCTTGACATCAGTCTTCATGACATTCTGTGCATTCTTTCCATACAAAGCTTTTTCAACTTCAGGAAATCCAAAATTCATCCAGTCATCATTAAATAAATTCTCTCCAAAAATACTAGGCATTAACATAAGTCATTCCTCCTTACAATAAAAAAATCATGTTACCTTGTTTCTTTGGAACCGGGATGTTTCAGAAACCTCAAGGTACTTTATCTATTATTACTTTACCTCTTTTGGTTCCCTTCCTTTGTTCTTGCCTATGTTATATACCTAATTGTTAGCACTGTCAATAGATGAGTGCTAATTATTTATTAACATTTTATAAACTCTTGTTTTTAAATGTATTTTATAATTCTGCAAGCCCTGTCAGTCTCACATACTTATCAGAAATTGTAAACCATGTTGAAAAATCTGTCACACCTGTCTGTGGCAGATCAAACAATTTCTGGAATTCCCTGACTGCCGCTGCGGTCTGTTCTCCATATATTCCGTCAGCATTAAGGGGCTGTATTGTGTTATAGTACTCACCTATAAGATTTAACTGTTCCTGAAGCTGTTTTACCTTCTGCCCTGACGAACCTATATCAAGATTATTTCCAGGCCATGAATAAGGTATTCCGCTTATCTGCTCCGCCTGATTGATATACACATCGTCCCCATAATAATATCGCAGAATATCTATAGATGAATAATTCTGGTCTCCTAAATATTTGCTTCCCCACTGTGACAATCTGTTTGGGCACACAACATTTTTACCGTCACAGTACTGTGTAAGAATAGGCTGTTTTACATTCGGTCTGGAAATATAATTGTCAAATATCTCATCAACAATCTGTGATATACTCTCAAATACATTTCTTCCATACACCCACTTCTGGTCATATGCTGTAGAAGATGTGATTGTAAAATCAAAAAACTGGTTTCTATACCATTCAGTATATACTCTGTTCATTGTAAATGACAAAATTGCCAGTATATTTGCCTCAAGAGTCTGTTTCGGCCATGTCGAATACACTTCCGAACTTGCAACATTTTTAATGTAATCCTTGTATGTAACATAATAATTACTTGCGCTTCCATCCTTTGGCGGTCCATCGTGAACTACTACTATCTCAGGAACTACAACACGGCTTAAAACAACCTCTCCCGACTGCCCCATCGGTTTTATCTCCGCCTCTTCAATTTTCGGCGGAAAATCCCCATAAAGTGTATTTACCGGAATAACAATATTATTGGAGCGGCTCTCTCTGTTTCTTAATACAACATTCTGAAGACTGACTTCCCCAGAAAACATATCGCTTCCCGAAATATTCACCTCTTTGAATCCCGGAGCACTTATACCGATATCAAACTCAGAAAAAGGCTGCCTGTTTCCCGGCTCCATACTATATTCCAAAGGCGGGGTTCTTAAATTGTCAAATATTGCAATTCCGTCTGAATCCGTACTGTTTTCACCAATTATACTATCAGGTCTGCCAGTGTAGGAAAGCTGAATAGCGGCTCCTTTCACAGGCACATTTGCCTCATCAACAACACTAACCTTTAATTTTCCCTTATCTATATTATCTTCTGGTACTTCAAATGTATGTACATAACCAACATTCATAACATAACCTCACTATTATCTTAAAATATGTATATGTGTGAGGTACATTAATTATTCCTTCTGCATACAATAAATATGACTAAATTAATTGGAGATTCTATGGCTAAATATAAGGTTGCTATAGATGCGGGACATGGCGGCAGCGATTATGGTGCAACATATAATGGCAGAACAGAGAAAGATGATAATTTAAGACTCGCTCTCGCCGTAGGTGATATTCTTGAGAAAAATGGCGTAGACGTAATCTACACAAGAACAACAGATGAATACGAAACCCCTTTCAAAAAAGCTACAGATGGTAATACTGCCGGAGCTGACTTCTTTGTTTCCATACACAGGAACTCATCTCCTTCTCCAAATCAGTATTCCGGAGCTGAAACCCTTGTGTATAACAATTCCGGTATAAGGGCAACAATGGCAAATAATATTAACTCAGAACTTGAAAAAGCAGGTTTTAAAAATCTGGGAGTGGATGAACGCCCTAATCTTGTGGTACTTAAGCGTACTAAAATGCCGGCAGTTCTTGTGGAAGCGGGATTCATAAATAATGACAAGGATAACGAAACCTTTGACAAAAATTTCAATTTGATTGCCAACGCAATAGCCGACGGAATACTCAAAACATTAAATATTACTCCGGCATCCAATCCGGCATCTTCAATAAACCAGGCATCGACAAATGTATCATCTCCTGACTCTGAATCCATGTACTTGTCTGAATTAATCTCTTCCGAACAGGATAACTCAGACAATAACAATCAGAATCAGCCGGCAAGAAGATATTCGGGCAGTTGTACATGCGAAGATGAATATGAGCCGGTTCCTCTGTACCGCGTCCAGGTAGGTGCCTACAGAAATAAAGATAATGCTGACAGAATGCTCAACTCTCTTCTAATTGAAGGTTTTCCTGCATTTATCATATATGAAGATGATTACTATAAAGTACAGGTAGGTGCTTTCCGCATACTTGCAAATGCAATTAAAATGGAACAGAAGCTTCGCCGTTTCCGCTATAACACATATATTGTGTATTCTTAAAATGTATTCTTACCGCTACAAGCGCTCAAAAAATGGGCTGCCGCTTCACGAATATTATTCGTTAATGCGACAGCCCTTAAATTCTACTCTTCTGAACCACTTTCTTTAGTTGCAGCAGTCATCCCTTCCGGGAAACCTGTAAAATTAACATTCTTAGTAACCTGGGCATCATATGTATTAGCCTTCATTACTTCTGTGAGGTCAAAACCTGTTGTTTCTTTGATGCTCTCAATCGTCTTAGCCAGTACTGATGGAACATTTCCGCTGAATGTACCAACACCATTCTCACCGGAACCACCATCAATGATTGTAACCTTATCAATACTCTCAAGTGGCTTCGCAATAGCTTCTGCCATCTGTGGGAGAACTTTAATAATCATATCTGTCATGGCAGCTTTTCCGTATTTTGCCATAGCTTCAGCTTTCTTCTCCATGGCCTCAGCTTCGGCGATACCCTTTGCTCTGATTGCTTCGGCCTCAGCAATACCTTTTGCCTTTACACCTTCAGCCTCAGCAATGCTCTTGGCCTTAATTGCTTCTGCTTCCTGCAATTTAGCGAACTTTTCTGCTTCTGCTTTCTTTTCCTGTTCATACTTTTCAGCATCAGCCTTCTGGAGCCTTGCATACTTCTCAGCTTCCGCCTGTTTACGGATTTCGGCATCAAGAGTCTTCTCCTTAACAGAGATTTCCTTCTCTCTAATCTCGATTTCCTTCTCCTGCTTTGCAATATTGGCATCAGCAGTTGTAATCTCAATTGTCTTTCTCTGTTCCTGTTGCTGGATTTCATAAGCAGCATCCGCTTCAGCCTTTTTAATATCTGCAGCTCTCTTTAATTCCTGCTTCTTAATCTCGAGTTCGTTATTTCGCTCTGCAATAGCTGTCTCAGCCTCAATTCTTGCATCATTAGCTTCCTTCTCAGCATTAGCCTTGGCAACTGCGATATCTCTTTCTGACTCAGCTCTTGAAATCTGTGCAGACTTACTGATACTGACAACTCTGTCAATACCTAAGTTCTCAATTACATTGCCCTCATCAGTTACATTCTGTACATTGAAGCTTACAATCTCAAGACCCATTCTTGCCATATCCGGAGCAGCATTTTCCTGCACCTTCTCAGCAAACATTTTTCTGTCCTGGACAATATCTTCAAGTCTCATCTGACCGATAATCTCACGAACATTACCCTCAAGAACATCACCAACAGAATTTCTTATGTAATCTTCGTTCTTATTAAGGAAGTTACTTGAAGCCTTCTCAAGCATTTCAGGTGTTGAACCAACTTTAATCTTTACTGCAGAATCAATATTAACATTGATGTATTCGTTAGTAGGAACTGATTCCTTTGTCTTAACATCAACACTAATCATCTTTAATTCCAGCTTATCGACTCTCTGCAGAAACGGAATTCTGAGTGCAGATTTACCGATTACGAACTTAGGTTTCTTCCTGAGACCTGATACAATGAGCGCCCTGTCTGTAGGTGCCTTAATGTAACTTGCAAGTATAAACACAATAAATAACACAACTGCAACTGCTATAATTATTATTGTCATATATCCCCCTATATTACGTAAACCATATTGTTATAGTTTAAATCCTAATCCTGTTATAGCTTAATTAATGGAAGTTCCATAAATTAACTGATTGTATACCTTATCACTCAATATCTTAGATAACACATTAATATTCTGTACGAGCTCCATCTGAAGTGTATAGCTCTGTGCCTCTGTTATCTTATTAACATTGATTGGATTAGCAAAATTAGATGATGAATACTTAAGCGAACTGAACTCTTTCTGTGTTGAATCAACAGAAAGCTTAACATCAAACTTGGCATCATCGATATCACAATTAATATACATATTGTCAATCTTAACTGAATTAATTCCTAAGTTAGTACACTCAAGACCTGCCTTTATATATTCCTTATCCTGGCTCATCTCAAATGCAACAACACACTTATTGCTTTCTGATTTAATATCATATTTCATTGTAGTATCATCTGCTTCAGCTTCAAATACTACATGATTCAGCTTGCTTTCCTTGCCAATAAATGAAACAGCAATTATTCCTTCCTCTGAGGCATCATAATCCTTTGCATTTATAGAAACTCTTACTATCTCTTCATCCTTATCAACATACATATTGAACTTAACCGGCTTCATATCTTCTACCAGTTCAGCAAACTCTGTCTTGAGAGATGTCTGTGAAACTCCTGCCATTGTAAGAAGTGACATATATGATGACATACTCTTATCAGCATACAACTCATCAATAACTGTATTAACAGCGTTAGTAAGTGCAGCCTTTGTAACTGTTACACCATATTCTGTAACCTTGATTTCCCCATTATCTGTCTGATATGTAAGTTCACCTGCCTTGTTATACTCACATTCCTCTGCAAATGTATCAATACCCTTTGCTATGCACTGTGCTGCTGCCTTAATTGGCTCTTTGTAAAGATCAATGCTGCTTGAATCAAACATTGACATATACATAGAAAGGTCGCTTAAACTACTGTCAATACTTATATTAGTGCTGTCTGTAAGCTGTGCAAGTGATACAGTGAATGATTCACTAAAGAATTCCGGAACCTTGAAATAAACATTAGTACCATCAGAATAGAACGAAACAGTAAGTAAAACACTGCTTCCGCTCTGAAGCTTAACATCACCTGCAATCTTCTGTGTTGAAGCATCTGCCTGAATATTGTAACTTAATGTGTCAGCTTTCACATAGTCAGAATACTTCTGATTGTTAAATGTTGCTGTATCAATCTTAATTGAACCTGAAATCTCATTCTTATCTGAAATAGAAACTGCTGACATATTGTCAATTGAATTATTAACAGTCTGCTCGAAATTACTTCCAAGATTCTTAATAGCTGCCTTAGCATGCTTATCCGGTGATAAACTATCCTTAAGCTTAGGAACGAAAATAACACCAAGAACTGCTATAATTGCTGCTAATGCTGCAATAACTGCAACGACAATTGGCCATTTCTTTTTCTTCTTAGGCTGTGGAGGCATCTGTGAAGCCGGCTGATATCTTGGAATATCTCCAGTATATGGTGGAACTGTACCGAACTGTGGCTGTGCTGTTCCAAACTGTGGCTGTGCCGTTCCAAACTGTGGCTGTGTTGCTCCGAACTGTGGCTGTGTCGCTCCGAACTGTGGCTGTGTTGCTCCGAACTGTGGCTGTACTGGTGTCTCCTGTACCGGTGTTTCCTGTACCGGCTGTACCGGTGTTTCCTGTACCGGCTGTACCGGTGTCTCCTGTACCGGCTGTACCGGTGTTTCCTGTGCCGGCTGTGGATTTAAAGGACTTCCACACTTTGGACAAAACTTTGCTGTCCCTGCATTATATCCGCATTTTGTGCAAAACATAACTTTATCCCCTCTCGTTTTTTATTTATAGTATCAAATAAAATGTATATTTTCAATGAAAAAAATATGCAATATCAGCATAAAATATATCAGCTTTTGCACGATTCACTGTCCATATTACATTTTACAATACTTTTTGAATTCATAGCACAAATCAAAATATGTATGTTCATCACTCATCCTCGTCACTTTCCACGAAGCAAACGTGTCAAGATTAGGAAAATGTGCATCCGCATCATACTCATAATCTATACTTGTAATATGTGCAACATCACAATAAGGCAGAAATTGTTCAAAAACAGATGCTCCTCCCACAACATAAACATCTTCTGAGCTGTATTCTTCTGCTTTCTTAAGAGCCTCCTCAACAGAGTGAACTATTATGGCCCCCTCCTTTTTATAAGTCATATTTCTTGTAAGCACTATATTAACTCTGTCCATAAGTGTTGTTTTTTCTGGTATCTGTTCAAATGTTTTTCTACCCATAATTGCAACTTTACCATTTGTTTCCATTCTGAACAGTTTAATATCCTCCGGTATATTCACAAGAAGACGTCCCTGCTTTCCAATTGCCCAGTTTTTATCAACTGCTGCTATCAAATTCATAATTACAACTTCCCTTCTATCTGCTTAGGAACGTAGGCTATAACCTTTATTCCATTCTCAGTATACTCTTCACTTTCAAGCTGTCCATACTCTCTTATCAACTGTATCTTTCCTGCCTCATTATACTGAAACAGCCTCTCAATCCTGATTCTGCTCTTCAGTATAATATCCTGCAGACACATTTTAAATGCATCTAGTCCCATTCCTCTGTATGCAGATATATTATATATATAGTCAGCATGCAAATCCTTTGCCGATGGCATTTCCGGCAGAATATCACATTTGTTGAATAATGTGACAACTGGTTTTCCCTCAACTCCAAGCTGCTTTAATGTAGCATAAACTGTTGACATCTGCTGTTCATAATCCGGATTGGAAACATCCACAACATGTACAATAATGTCAGCATATTTAGCTTCCTCCAGCGTACTCTTGAATGCTTCAATAAGATTATGCGGAAGTTTTCTGATAAATCCAACTGTATCCGTAAGAAGAATTTTCTCCCCGTTAGGCAGCTCCATCGCTCTGGTTGTAGGGTCGAGTGTTGCAAAAAGCTTGTCCTCTGAAAGAACGCCGGCATCTGTAAGCTTGTTAAGAAGTGTAGACTTTCCTGCATTGGTATATCCCACAATCGCAGCCACAGGTGTTGAAGACTTAGAGCGTTTTTCTCTCTGTATTTCTCTATGCTCTTTCATATCTTTCAAATCCGATGAAAGCTTCGAAATACGGTCTTTGATAAGTCTTCTGTCCGTCTCTATCTTCTTCTCTCCGGGGCCTCTGGTTCCAATTCCACCACCGAGTCTCGACATTGAAGCACCAAATCCGGCAAGCCTGATTGAACGGTACTTTAACTGAGCCATCTCAACCTGAATCTTTCCTTCACTTGAGGTTGCTCTGGCTGCAAATATGTCAAGAATAACCATTGTTCTGTCCATAACCTTTACCTGAAGTTCATCCTCAAGATTCTTAAACTGGGCAGAGCTAAGCTCATCATCACAGATAATTCCTGTAGCATCAAGCTCGTCAATCATGACTCTTAACTCTTCTATTTTACCTTTTCCAATATATGTTCCCGGATGAAAATTCTCTCTTGTCTGTATCATTCTCCCAACAGTCACAGCACCCGCAGTCTTTGCAAGTTCTGACAACTCATCCAGAGAGCTTTCAGTCTCATCAGAGGAATCAAATGCAACGCCAACCAGAATAACCTTTTCTATTATTTCATCTGTATCATATAGTGCCATATATACCCCTTATCACTCTAATTCTTCTTTCTGTCTGATATATAACTGCTCAGATAATCCGAAACCTCTTTCTCTGATGACATGGTCATAGCCTTCACTGCCACCTGTTCAGCCTCCTTAAGCGTCCAGTCAGCAATCGTTCTCCTTGTCTCAAGAACCTTTCCGGTAGACACAGAGAATTCATCCAGACCGAAAGCCAGAAGCAGAGGTATCATCATTGTATTGCCTGCTGCCTCACCACACATTCCGACTTCAATTCCAGCCGCATGTCCACATTCAATTATATGTTTGATAAGCCTCAAAACAGCAGGATTAAATGCTGAATACAGATATGCAACATTTTCATTACATCTATCTACAGCAATAGTATATTGTGTGAGATCATTAGTTCCAATTGAGAAAAAATCTGCCTCTGCAGCGAATACATCCGCAAGTACTGCCGCTGCCGGTGTCTCTATCATGACGCCTATCTTAATATCTTTGTCATATTGTATCTCATTTCTGTCAAGATTATTACATATCCTTATCACAAGATTTTTCACCTGTTGAAGTTCATTTACAGATGTAACCATTGGAATCATAATTCTTATATTGCCAAATGCACTGGCACGCAGTATTGCACGAAGCTGCGTTGTAAATATATCTACTCTGTCAAGGCAGAACCTTATAGCCCTGTATCCAAGGAAAGGATTATTCTCCCTTGTAAGTCCCATATATGGAATGTCCTTGTCTCCGCCTATATCCAGCGTCCTTATGGTGAGAGTTTTCCCTTTCATAAGAACTGCTGCCTTCTTATACTCTTCAAACTGCTCCTCCTCTGTTGGAATTGAATTTCTGTTAAGGAAAAGAAATTCTGTCCTGAACAGTCCGACACCCTCAGCTCCATCTTTCACAGCCTTTGCAGCCTCAGCTGCTCCTCCAATATTGGCGGCAAGCATAACACTCCTGCCATCCTTTGTCACTGTGCTCTTATCAATAAATGTTTTTAACTCCCGTATATGTTCCTCGTACTGCCTTTTCTTCTTCTCATATATTGAAAGAGTCCTTTCTGTAGGAGATATAAACACTTCTCCGTATGCCCCGTCAACAATAATAGTATCGCCATCCTTAACCTTATCAAGTATACCCTTTACACTTAAGACAGCGGGTATCTCTAAGGCTCTTGCAAGTATGGACGCGTGTGCTGTATCCCCGCCCTTTTCTGCAACTATACCTGCAACATGTGCCGTATCCATAGAGGCTGTCATCGATGGCTGTACTTCCTTTGCAACAATAACAGTATCTGGCGGAAGATGTGTAAGATCAAATGTTTTTCTTCCCTGCAATATCTGTATCATACGGTCTTTCATATCAACAATATCTGATATCCTCTGTTGCATATCAGAATTGTCCATTGACAGAAACATTTCAGTCAGTTTACTACAGGCATCCTCTACCGCAGCTTCTGCACAGATATGACTGTTTTCTATAGATGACACTATCATATTTTCTGTCGTCATATCTTTTATAAGATATATCTGATTCTTAAGAACCAGTGCATCCTTGTCATCATCTCCCAGTTTCTTTTCAAGCTCGGACAACATATTCTCAGTCTGTGTCATAAACTGTTCTCTTGCCTTATAGAATCGCGACTTTTCTGTCTCAGGATTACAGTTATTCAGCCTGCTTATCTCAAGATTTCCATTATCTACGACAATCACATGACCAATTCCTATTCCTCTTGAAGTGCCTATACCTCTCTCCATATTCTTCTACCCCCATGCTGCATACATTAATTACTGGTTAAATACATACCGTATCATATTTACAATTGTATCTGATGTATCCCTCGAATAAATTGTCTCCCTTGCAAGAACGGGTTTATCTGTAATAATACCATCCACGCCCTTATTAGTCAGACTCTTGATTGAATCCTTATTATTAACTGTCCATGCATATACCTGTTTTCCTGAATTGTGAATAGCATCGATTGTTCTCTTTGAAAGGAATGCCGCATTGACACTGAAAAAATCAATATCCTTCATATCATAAAAATCTCCATATGCAACAGACAGTATATATCCAACCTTAATATTTGAATTATATGCCTTTACTTCCATAAGAGCTGAATTACTAAAGGATGTAATAATACAGTCATTCTCCATATGATATTTTTCAATCAGCCTGACAGTATTTCTGGCTAATTTATCTTCATTACCTGCCGGTTTCATCTCAATATTAAGCTTTATTTTACCCTGGCAAAGTTCTAATACCTCTTCCAGAGCAGGAACCTTTTCTCCCTCGTACTCCTCTGAAAACCATGAACCTGCATCCAGAGATTTTATGTCTTTGTAAGACATATTTACAAGTTCCCCATCATACCCGGTTGTTCTCATAACATTAGAATCATGCATTACAACAACTTCGCCATTACTTGTGAGCTGCACATCCAATTCTATATAATCAGCCATATCGTCGATAGCCTTCTGAAACGCTGCCATTGTATTCTCTGGAGCATCATAGGAGGCACCGCGGTGTGCTATCACCTTCGTCTCATGAAAAATAGCTACATTTTCAAAAGGATTATTGTTAAATGTCATAACAAGATATACAATATCCGCTATTGATGCAACAGCAATTATAATTCCATAAATAATCTTCCTTCTTCTCGCTGGTCCCTCCTGAATATCTATGAATTCAAAAGTTATGTCCTCTGTGTCAGTGTATTTGTAATACATATGTGAAACAGCAGAAAAAGATAATGGAATTGCAACACACACCAGAATACATTTTATGATAAAACGCTCTGTCCTCAGAGCAGATAAAAATATAGCATTCCCAAGATATGCCATGTTAAGCAGTTTCACTCCAAAAACAAGAAATGCCGATATAAGCACATATGTTATCACAATAACCGAAAGTATGAGAAGATTGTATATCACAAGAGCCGACATTGTTCCAACCGGATGTTTTCTCACAATTCTCACACTCTTTTTATATGATTCACAAAAGCCTTTCCCCTCCATAACGCTTATATTCATACTGTATATACCAAGTATTACAATGGTATATACAACAAGAAAAACAAGTATTATTGCGGCTTTCACATACCAGTGATTCTTAAGGACATACATCCTGAACAGATTGGAATTAGTTTCACTATATATGATATTAAACCATACAGTCACATTCGAAGCCAGTATTGAGACAAAATAAAATATACCTAAGCCCACATGTCTTACTTTGAAAACCCGCCTGAATATCTTATATGAATTATATAACAGGTCAATAATTGTAGCATTGCATGCCGTTCTTTTTGTCTCAAAGCATACCGAAAGATACGTCATCTCATAAGTACAATAAAAAACAAATGCACATATTGCCAGAAAAACAGCAATAATAACTACCGGATGTGTCAGCGCTCTTTTAATGTATTCATTAGTAAGATAATTAACCCCGGCTATATTAAGACATGCATTAACAGCCAGAAGCAAAAGTGGGAATATAACAGCAAAAGCAACAAGCTTGTATGCCAATTCAAAAATCCATACATGCCTGCTGCTATCAAATAAAAGACTGAAATTATTTCGTATCTTCTTAAATATCATAAATGCAATCCCCGACTTCAGTGTCAATTATAAGCTGTTATTTGTGGAACAGCTTAATTAATTTTCTGACTTCGCCTTTAACATCTAAAGGTGTCCTGCTTATGCTGTCAATAAAATTGCGCGTAAAGTCAATCAGGTATGATAAAACCAGAATCACAGCCATGACACTGGCAACCCTTGAATCAATTGAAAATACAAAACGTTCCACAAATTTGTTCAAAAAACCGAATACAAATACGGCAACCACTCCCCAGCCCAGTGTTGACTGAAGACATATTATACCCTTGTAGTTGTATTTCAGATGGTCATAATTCCACCACACTTCTCCAAACAGCTTCAGCATAAGCTGCGCCGTGAGGTATTCAAATGCCGTGGCACCTATACATCCAAATATATACAATGCAATATAATTATGTTCAATTGGCTTAAAAATATTAAATGCAATCAATACCCCAAAGCCGTAAATAATGCAGAAAGGAAGCTTGGCAAATCCCCTGTTTTCCCAGTAGCCAAGCTGCTTTCTGATAACTATGCACTCCATGCACCAGCCGAGAAAGCTGTATATAAAAAACCATATTACAATCTGGCTGATGCTCATGCTCCTGAATGTTATACCCGTTAAATGTGACATATGCCCCCTCCATAAAATGGAAATCCTGATTAAATAAGACTCTCAAGAGTAGTTCTTATTGCCTTAATGAAATCCTGTGTGTTAAGTGTTACAGGATTTTCCAATGTTGTAATAAGAGCAAGATCCTTAGTCATCTTTCCATCTTCAATAGTCTTGATACATGCACGCTCAAGAGTGTCAGCAAACTTTCCAAGTTCAGGAATATTATCAAGCTCGCCTCTCTTTCTTAAAGCACCTGTCCATGCAAATATAGTTGCTATAGGGTTTGTAGAAGTCTCCTCACCCTTAAGATGCTTATAATAATGTCTCTGTACTGTTCCATGTGCTGCCTCATACTCATAGTATCCGTTAGGTGATACAAGAACAGATGTCATCATTGAAAGTGACCCAAATGCTGTGGCAACCATATCACTCATAACATCTCCGTCATAATTCTTACATGCCCATATGTAACCACCTTCTGAACGTACAACTCTGGCAACTGCATCATCAATAAGTGTATAGAAATATGTAATACCGGCTTCCTCAAACTTAGTCTTATATTCTGCATCGAATATCTCCTGGAAAATATCCTTGAATGTATGGTCATATTTCTTAGAGATAGTATCCTTTGTTGCAAACCAGAGATCCTGCTTAGTCTCAAGCGCAAAGTTGAAACAGCTCCTTGCAAAGCTCTCTATTGAATCATTAAGATTATGCATTCCCTGAAGAACACCGGCTCCCTTAAAGTTATGGATAAGTTCTCTTGTCTCATCACCCTCTTCATTAGTAAATACAAGCTCTGCCTTTCCTGCACCTGGAACCTTCATCTCAGAAGCCTTGTAAACATCACCGTAGGCATGTCTTGCAATTGTAATCGGCTTCTTCCATGTCTTAACATATGGCTCAATTCCCTTTACAATAATAGGTGCTCTGAAAACAGTACCATCAAGCATGGCTCTTATCGTTCCATTAGGGCTCTTGTACATTTCCTTCAAGTCATATTCCTTAACTCTTGCTGCGTTAGGAGTAATAGTTGCACATTTAACAGCAACTCCATACTTTTTAGTAGCCTCTGCCGAATCTATAGTAACCTGATCATTAGTTTCATTTCTGTGTACGAGTCCCAGATCATAATACTCAGTATTAAGTTCAATAAATGGTGTGAGCAGCTCGTCCTTTATGAGCTTCCACAACACTCTTGTCATCTCATCTCCATCCATCTCAACGAGTGGAGTTGTCATTCTGATTTTTTCCATAATAATAAACCTCTCTTTCCTTTTCTTACCCAATGAAATATTATAATTGATTTCAAATGTTTTGTAAACATCAACTGACTTGTATTAGGTGATTTACTTTGCTATAATTCATAAGTAAAATTTACAGTGCATAATATGTGTGAATCAAGTAATCATGATATTATACATTCTAACTTCAGGAGTAAAACAGGAGGATTAATTATGTGTGGATTTGCAGGTTTTACCGGTTATCTTGCTGATGGTGACGCAGTTCTTGAGCGTATGATGAACAAAATCATACACAGAGGTCCCGACAGTGCCGGTAAATACATTGATGATAAAGCTTACATGGGATTCCGAAGACTATCCATTATTGACCTTGACAACGGAAGCCAGCCAATGTTTAACGAGAATAAGAAAATAGTTATCACATTTAATGGCGAAATATATAACTATCAGGAGCTAAGAAAGGATCTTCTTGAGAAGGGACATGTATTTGCCAACAACTCTGATACAGAGGTACTCATCCACGCCTACGAGGAATATGGCAAGGATATGCTTAATAAGCTTCGCGGAATGTTTGCATTCGTCATCTGGGACAGCGAGAAGGAAACCCTTTTCGGAGCGAGGGATTTCTTTGGTATTAAGCCATTCTACTACACTGTGGTTGACGGCAATATTATATATGGTTCAGAGATAAAGAGTATTTTAGAGCATCCTTCCTACAAGAAGGAAGTCAATGAAACAGCTCTGGAGAATTATCTGACATTCCAGTACTCTGTACTTGATGAAACATTTTTCAAAGGAATATTCAAGCTTATGCCTGGTCACTGCTTCACTTTCCACAAAGGAAAGCTTGAAATTGAAAGATACTGGGAGCCAACATTTGAAGAAGATGACAGCAAGACTCTTGATGAATTCGTTGACGAGATTGACGATGTTATGCATGATTCCATCGAACACCATAAAATCAGTGACGTTGAGGTAGGTTCCTTCCTTTCAAGCGGTGTTGACTCCAGCTATGTTGCAGCTACATTTAATGGTGACAAGACATTTACGGTAGGATTCGACTATGAGAAATACAACGAGATAGATTACGCCAAAGCTCTCTCTGACAAAATCAAAATCGACAACTATTCTAAGCTTGTATCAAGTGAGGAATACTGGGCTGCAATACCTAAAATACAGTATCACATGGACGAGCCTTTAGCCGACCCTGCTGCAATTGCACTCTACTTTGTAAGCCAGACAGCAGCCAAGCATGTCAAGGTTGCAATGTCAGGAGAGGGGGCTGATGAATTCTTCGGAGGCTATAACATTTACAGAGAGCCTCTTGATTTAGCTGAATTCCAGAAGCTTCCTTCAGGATTAAGAAAGGGTTTTGCTAATATTGCCAATGCCATTCCTTTCAAGTTCAAGGGAAAGAACTTCCTTAACAGAGCCAGCAAGACTGTTGAAGAGAGATTCATCGGCAATGCATTCATGTTCAGCGAGAAAGAACGCTCTAAGATTCTTAAGAATCCAACCGGTAAATACAACCATCAGGAGCTTACCAAGCCTTTCTACGATAAGGTTAAGGACAAGGATGATGTAACCAAGATGCAGTATATTGATATTAATTTCTGGCTTATTGGAGATATTCTTCTCAAGGCAGATAAAATGAGCATGGCTCATTCTCTTGAAGTGAGAGTTCCATTCCTTGACAAGGAAGTTTTCAATGTGGCGCGCACTCTTCCTACCAGATATAAGGTTAATAAGAGCAACACCAAGTACGCTATGAGACAGGCTGCCCACAGACATCTTCCTGATATGGTTGCAGAGAAGAAAAAGCTTGGTTTCCCTGTTCCTATAAGAATCTGGCTCAAGGATGAAAAGTACTACAATATGATTAAGAAAGCTTTCACAAGCAAAGCTGCTGAAAAATTCTTTAATACAGATGAAATTGTAAAGTATCTTGATGACCACAAAGAAGGCAGGGCTGATAACTCCCGTAAGATATGGACTATATATATGTTCCTCGTATGGTATGAGGACTTCTTCGGAGAGGGAGTAAAAGAGGCTGCATAAAGTATGATTATGGTAGGGTTCGTGGTTATACTGACAGGAAGTCTTCCAAATGAGATAATATGTAAAATAATAAGCATTGAGTTTAAGGTTATGACTCCGTACGCTTCGGCGCAAACGCACATCCGTGTACGGTGCGCCTCACACAGCCATCCATGGCTGTGTGTACGCTGACCTACTAACTCAATGCTTTTATTTTATCATATTATCCATAGTCAGACTTCCTGTCAGTATAACCACGAACCAATCACATAATCATCCTTTTATGCCCGTAGGTCTGCATGCCATTTAGATAGAGTGGCTTCTTATTTGTTGGTCTCTTCTATGAATCTCTCAAGCTGTTTCTTAGCTGCTCCGCTCTTTATAATCTGTCTTGCTTTCTCTATGCCCTCTTTCATTGTGATTCCATCTGATGCAAGATAAATGGCTGCTCCTGCATTGAGAAGAACCACATCTGTCTTAGGGCCTTCTGCACCGTTAAGAATATCCATAGCAATCTTAGCATTCTCTGAAGGCTCACCACCAACGAGGTCTTCTTTCTTGCATCTTGTAAGACCAAAATCTTCCGGTTTGATTGTGTAAGATTTGAACTCATCTCCCTTAAACTCACATACTTTAGTATCTGCGCTGAGAGAAATCTCATCAATACAGTCCATGCCATAGATTGTCATTGCTCTCTTACATCCCAGATTATGTAAAACATGTGCCAGCGGTTCAACAAGGTCTTCACTGTACACACCAAACAGCTGCATTGATGCACCTGCCGGATTAGCTAAAGGTCCTAACACATTAAACAATGTCCTTATTCCAATTTCCTTTCTGACACTACCTACAAATCTCATTGCCGGATGATACTTCTGTGCAAAAAGGAAACAGATATTGATATCCTTAAGAATCTGTGCCATTCTGGCTGGTGCTGCATCTATCTTAACACCCAGCGCCTCTAAGCAGTCGGCTGTTCCACATTTGCTTGAAGCTGCTCTGTTACCATGCTTGGCAACCGGAATTCCTGTTGCTGAAACAACTATAGAAGCAAGTGTAGAAATATTGATTGAATTAGAACCATCTCCGCCTGTTCCTACAATCTCAAGAACATCCATATCGTTAAGGAACTTCTCACAGTGTGATCTCAACACTTTAGCTGCGGCAGTAATTTCATCGATAGTCTCACCCTTAGCTGCCAATGCTGTAAGAAAAGCCGCTTTCTGTGCATCTGTGGCCTCTCCGGTCATAATCTCTTCCATTACTTCATACATCTGTTCTGAAGAAAGGTCTTCCTTCTTCACAAGTTGTGCAATTGCCTCTTTAATCATATAAATTATGCCTCCTTGATTATACATACAAAAAACCAGCTTGATTTTATTCCTATAATGGCATGCTGTCAATCCATAACATGTCACAAAGATTCTGCACTGTATATACATCATCAAACAGGAAAGACTCATAGAGTGACTCCATATTATCCTCTGAATATTCCACCTGTCTTGAAAAAATATGCACTGTATCTAATCTGTCCTGAAATGAGAATTTCTTATGATTCTTAAACCATACAAGCAAATCCGTTTGCCTTAGAACCACGTAATTGGTTATAAACATTTTAGCCTTACCCACAACATCATAATCATAAACAGACTTGGCAAAATATCTGAACACAAGATACTCCACATAATTCTTATACTCATATTCCCGGCTCATCATACAAGTCATGAATTCATCCATGCACTCCTGATATTCTTCACCGGTCATATTATCATGAAAAATGTTCACAACCTCTGATAACATCTCTTCCCACCGGTCATCAAGCACCTCCATGTCCTCGTAGGAATACATAATATTTCTTATGCTCTTTGCAACATCAAACTCCTCAAAATCTCCGCTGTCTGCTGCATCATTCATATCCATAAGAATCCGTTCCACATCACTTCGTCCAAATGTATTGACATACTCTTTCAGACCGTCACTGTCATCAGAATTGATATATTCCTGCATCTTATCAGCAAACTTAAGTATAACAATAAGTTTTTCATTAATTGATGTATCCGGCATATCAAGAATACTGAACATCTTATCCCTCGCCTTAAAAATCCTTATTGCGAACGAACTGTCATATTCTTCATCCTTTACATACTCATCATCACACGGCTTCAACACTGTAGTAAATGGCTTATTTTCTGAGAAAACAATTCTTTCTGCCTCCTCGCAGGCAAGTCCGATTCCACTTTCTTTAATCTCTCCAAAGTATTCTGAGAATCTTGGGAACTGGTCGCATACCACGCAAAGATGCTCTGCTCCCAATGTACTGTGTACCTTACACAATCCATCATCATCAAGAAGTGTACAGTGTCCGTTTTCAAGTTTGAAACTATGTCCGCCCTCTTCATTATCTGTTATGGCAGCCCGTATAGTTTCTCCAAGCTCGCCCTCAAGATTCATGTAATAATTATATGTATCATCGTCAATATCTATCTCCCAGCCACCGACACAACAGTTATCCTTACACTCTGATGTAATACATTTAAACTGGTCATAATAGAATGGAACTCTGAGTTTCATGTAACCCCTCATTTCTATGCTTCTAATATTAGTTCACTAATCAACAACAATGTCTGTTATCTGGAATCTGATGACCTTTTCTATATCCCTAAGATTTACTTCCACCTGATGCCCGATTTTCCCCGCGCTGAACATGATTGTGTCATAATCTGCGGCAGTACTGTGAAAAGTTGTTGTAAAAAACTTCTTCATTCCTATAGGAGAACATCCTCCGTGAATATATCCTGTAAGCGGGAGAAGTTCTTTGGATTTAATCATTTCAATTGATTTCTCTCCAACTGCTTTAGCAGCTTTCTTAAGATCAAGTTCTTTATCCACCGGCACTACAAACACATAATTCTTACCGGTCTTCCCCACTGTTACCAGAGTCTTAAAAGCCTGTGCCGGATTCTGCCCTAACTTAGCCACAATCTCAACGCCGCTTAACCCTTCTGCATCAGGGCAGACATGGGTCTTATATGGCACTTTTTTCTGGTCTAACACACGGCATACATTAGTCTTATCATCTGATTTTCCCATATTAATTCTGCCTCATTAAATCTTTCTCATTCTCTCAAGTCTTTCGTGAAGCTTTCTTACATGTTCCATCTCAGCTCCACTCTCAACCTTCCTGTCAGAATAATAATATTCCACAGACCCCTTTCTGCCCTTATCTGCATCTGTAAAAAGTCCGTTTTTTACAATTGTATTCCTGAGATTATTAGATACACCCATATTGCCATCAATAATCTCTAAATCATCTGGAAAAATCTTTGCAAAGGAATCCTTAAAATAGTTAAAATGTGTACATCCGAGAACAAGCTCTGAATAATCATTCAGGTTGTACCCTGCCAATTCATTATTAAGATAATTAATAACATTCTGTGAATCAAATTCGTCATTCTGCGCAAATCTCACAAGTCCCGGAAGCGCCACCACATCTACTACATGGGCATCATCAAATCTCATAATAAGATTCTTTAACTTGGCACCTCCTGCTGTGACCGGAGTTGCCACCACCATAACTCTTTTCCTGTGATTATGTTCAACTGCCGGTTTGACTGCCGGCTCAATCCCTATAATAGGCAGCTTATATTTATCACGAAGATATGATATAGCCACACTCGTCGCCGTGTTGCAGGCAAGCACTATTGCCTGACATCCCTTATTCACAAGAAAACCAACCGCATGGTCGACAAATTCCCTGACCTCCTCACGTGTCTTCTCTCCATATGGAACATGATCGACATCGGCATAAAATATATAATCAGCCTCCGGCAGTGTCAGCATAGCCTGATGAAGCACAGACAACCCACCTATACCGGAATCAAATATTCCAATCTTCATACATTCCTCCCAGAAAGCATATAATCTAATCATTATAGACTTTACAGTAAACAATCATCTTATTCTTAACAATCTTAATTCTGCTGAGTCTCATCTCTCCTGAAAAAATCTTTTCTGCAAATTCTGCAAAAATATACTTCTGCATCAAAGCCTTAAGCTGTTTATTACCTGATCTTCTTATTGCAGAAACAATCCATACCAATATAAACCCGAGTCCCCATACACATACCGGAACATAATGTACAATACTAATCACATACTTACCGGCAAGCATAAAGCCGATTGCAAAGAATATTACAATATACACTACTGCCCATATGTATGCCTTAACCCAATCCACTGCACCAAGGACTTTCAGCCTGTTCGTAAACTTTCTATAATTATCTGATTCCTCTATGGTAATTGGTAACTCAAAAATCTCCATAATCATCGCCTCTGTCTTTCTGTCTGCGTTTAGAAACAATTATAAGCCCTGATTCCCATTGAATCAACACAATTGTTAACATTTTGATGCGAAAATAAGGGGTGCCGGCCAGCCTGACCAACACCCTTGTCTGATTAATAATCACTCAGTACTTCTTCCACATGCTTAATAGATAATTCCAGATAGTTAGAAATTTCATAGTCAGGTATCCCGTTATCATGGAGAATAAATACAAGCTCCTCCATACTGGTTCCCTTTCTGCGTTCCATCATAATAAAATGTTTGACCTGAGCTTCGTCCATACCACACCTCACATAACACATATTATTAAATTATTCCGAATCGAATTTTTGTAATATTATAGCAGAATAATTCTCTATCCGTCAAGTGATGTTTACTAACATGCCTCTTAAGAATAATCATTTCATCAGTATCTTGGCAAGCATATGTACTCTGTTGAATGGGAATGAGAAATAATATCCATCCACGAAATCACTGGTCTTTTCTATTATCTGTCTTGCAATCTCAATCCCAGTCTGTTCACCCTCCTCCTTCGTCATGTCATCCCGGTATCTTGCAAGTATCTCATCGGTAACATTAATTCCGGTCATCTCATTCTTCATAAAGCGGGCATTGCGGATGCTGACAAGCGGCATTATTCCACACAGAATTCTTGCCCCCGTCTCTTCCTTTATCTGTCTTAATCTTCTTATATCTTCATCTGAGAATACTGGCTGTGTCATAAAAAATGTAGCTCCAGCCGCCATTTTTTTCTTAACCCGTGAAAGCTCCACATTGAAGTTGGCTCTTCCCTGATTAATAGCTCCTCCGTAAACTGCCGGACGGTTTGCAAACTGATCCTGGTTCATATCACTTATTATATTCATAAGTCCAACTGAATCAAAGTTAAATACACTCTTTACCGAAGAACGCACCATTGAAGGTATCGGGTCACCTGTAATAACAAGATAATTATCGATATTATTAATATGGGCTCCCAGAAGTTGCGACCTCATGGCTATTGCATTCTTATCCCTGCAGCATATATGCGGCATAACGCACATTCCCGTCTCTCTTGAAACTTTCTCTGCCATAAGAATTGAATCCGCCCTTGTTCTTCCTGAAGGTGAATCCGGGAAAGTAAGGACATCAACTCCACTGTTCTTGAGCAGAAATGCCGCATCCATAAGCTTATCGTCATCTGTGTCCGCAGGAGGGGCAAGTTCAACAGCAATAAGCTTCTTTCCCTCCTTACCACTATAAAATGCAGCATCAACAATCGATTTGGAAAGCTCCGCTTCAGACACATTTACAAGTCTGTCCCTGTGAGGTTTTTCCTTCACTTTTGCAGCCATCTTTCTGATATACTCCGGTGTAGTTCCACAGCATCCGCCAAGAATATCTGCGCCATCATCCGCCATATCGCTCATTATTTCAGCAAAATATGCCGCATTATTGTCCTCATACACCATTCTTCCGCTTACAACCTGAGGATATCCGGCATTAGGAAGAACAGTAAAATATTTGTCATTTCTATATATTAAATCCTGCACAAGCCTCTTCATATGCCCCGGTCCGACACCACAGTTAAATCCACAGGCATCTATATAGGGATTTCTTCCGGCTTCACAAACAAGCTTTCTCGCGCTCAGCCCGGCATTACTGTAGCCAAACTGATTGATGGCAAACTGTGTTATTACAAAACAGTTCTTTCCAACCGTCTCGATAGCCTGCTCAATTTCGTCGAGATTAGAAAATGTCTCGAATACGAATATGTCCACCCCAAGTTCACGAAACACCTTGCATATATCTACATATTCTGCAATTACCCTGTCTCTTTCAAACATACTCTGTGCAGGAATAGGCCCTATATCTGCCGCAATAAGGGCATTCGTCCCACTGACTGCTCTTCTTGCTATATTGACAGCCGCTCTTATATTGTCCTTAACTATTTCAAAATCCTTAGAAAGGCTCACTGTATTGCTTGCAAATGTATTGGTTCTTATTATGTCTGCTCCAGCCTCAATATACTCTCTGTGTATTCTTTCAACCCTGTCGCTGGCATCTGTGTTGGCGGTCTCCGGTACCGTATTAGTATCATATATTTTAGCATAATAAGTTCCAAATGCTCCATCTGCAACAATCCGTGATGTCTGTAGCCTGTCCTTAAGAATTCCTGCTGTGTTAGTATATTTCATATTATATCCCCTAAATATATATTAATTTCATCAACCGGATATTATACCGGACTTTCTGCATAAAAAATATGGAGCTGCCACAAACCGTGACAACTCCATTTATTCTACCATTATTATGATTCATTTGCACTACATTTTAAAGGAAAATGTACTTCAAAACGAAAAGCACTGCCAGAATATACATAAGCGGCGTTATCTTCTTATGCTTTCCACATACAAGATTAATAACAACATATGAGATTACTCCTACAGCTATACCCTCTGAAATGCTGTACATAAGCGGCATACAGATAAGGCACAGATATGCAGGGATACTCTCTGTGAAGTCATTGAAATCAATCTCTACAACAGCACTAATCATGAGGAAACCAACAAATATAAGTGCCGGAGCTGTTGCAAATCCCGGAATTGTTGTAAACACAGGAGCAAATACAATTGCAACAAGGAAAAGAAGACCCGTTACAACTGAAGAAAGTCCTGTTCTACCTCCCTCAGCTACACCTGATGAGCTCTCCACATAAGTTGTAGTTGTAGATGTACCAAGTACAGCTCCCGCAGAAGTAGCAATAGCGTCAGCTAAAAGTGCCTGCTTAACTCTTGGAAGTCTTCCGTTCTCATCAAGCATTTTCGCTTTATTAGCTACACCGATAAGTGTTCCAAGAGTATCAAACATATCAACAAAAAGGAATGAGAGCATAATTACAATGAAATCAATTGGTTTAATATTAAGTCCGCCTATATTAAAGCACTGTCCGAAAGTTTTTCCAAGTGCTGTAACATCAAATGAAGACCATGACGGAATAAGTGAATAAAATCCTGCATCTACATCCACTTTATATATTCCTGTGAGCTGGCAGATAATGCCGAGAACCCATGTTGCAATTATGCCAATCAGTATTGAGCCTTTAACTTTCTTGACATACAGAATTGCAATTATAAATGTACCTATAACTGCAAGTAATGCTGAAATACCTGTTCTGTTAAAATCTTCTGTAAAATCAACCACAGTTACAAGTGTTGCTGAATCAACAACAAGCTTGGCTCCCTGAAGACCGATAAATGCAATGAAGAGACCTATTCCCACAGAAACGCCCTTCTTTAATGTTGTTGGAATCGCATTAAATATAGCCTCTCTTACATTAGTGAGTGAAAGTACTATGAATACAAGACCCTCAACAAATACTGCAAAAAGCGCTACCTTCCAGCTATATCCCATTGCTCCGCATACAGTATATGCAAAATACGCATTAAGTCCAAGACCCGGAGCAAGTGCAAACGGATAGTTGGCAAGGAATGCCATTGCAAAACATCCTATAGCTGAAGCAATAGCTGTCGCCATAAGGATTGCATTAGAATCCATCCCTGATGCTGACAAAATAGATGGATTAACTGCCAGAATGTACGCCATTGTCATGAATGTGGTAATTCCGGCAACAACCTCAGTTCTTACACTGGTGTTGTTCTGTTTAAGTTTGAACAATTTGTCCATTTCAACCTCCATAAGTATAAATTTTATATAAAATTATTCTACCACATTTGATAAAATATTTCGATAAATTATTATTGCCATTTTTTATAAAAATACCCACCAAAATAGGGATGTCCAATTTATAGTAATTGAGTACTATATTTTATGTACTTATGTTACACACCTGTGAATTATGGTCGTGAACACAGGTTTATATATTTATGAAAAACATCAAACAAGCCTCTGTATGCAGTTGGGAGACCTGCATACAGGGGCTTTGTTTTACTTATATAATTATTCCTTTTCTGCCTCGGTAAGAACTGTTGTACAACATGGACATCTTGTAGCCTTAACTGATATCTTGCTGAAACAATATGGACATTCCTTAGTTGTAGGAGCCTTCGGCTCTTCTTTCTTCTTTCCTAATGACATCATTTTGTTCATTGCCTTAACCATAAGGAACAGGACAAATGCCATGATAAGGAAGTTAATTACTGCTGTGATAAATGCGCCGTAATCAAATGTAACGCCTCTTACAACAAAAGTACCACCAACTGTTACACCCTCACCATTGGCTCCACCTGTGCAGACTGCGATAAGCGGATTAATAAAACTGCTTGTAAGTGCGGTTACAATGCTCTGGAATGCAGCACCGATAATAACACCGACTGCCAGATCCATAACATTTCCCTTTAATGCAAACTCCTTGAACTCATGGATAAATTTCTTAAGCATATTAGTTTCCTCCCGTATATTAAATAATTATCTTTGGCACATATTATATTGAATTAAGCTTCTGCCTGATATCCTCAACCTTCTCAACAATATAATCTGCTCCTGCAATTTCAAGCTCCTCCTCTTCTGCAAATCCATATCTTACTCCCATGGATTCTATTCTGGAAGCTTTAGCACCTAATATATCGTCTTTTCTGTCCCCAATCATAATAGCTTTACGCTTCGTTTTTTCCAATTCTTCATCTTCGAGTAATCCCTTATCCAGAAGTCTCGTAAACACTTCATCAATAACCTGATTCTTACGGCGTCTTAATCCGCCCTCAAGCTCACTTCCAACAGCAACATCAAAGTATTCTGCCACATCGAAATATTTAAGAATTCTTGGAACATATATCTCCGGCTTACATGTTGCAAGAGCTACAATATAACCATCCTCCTTTAATTCCTTAAGCATCTTATCCACGCCGTCAAACAGCCTGTTCTCATACAACCCTGTGTCTGTATATCTCTCACGGTAGTACCCCACTGCCACAAGAGCAGTCTCTTTATCAAGTCCATGAAATCTCTGAAAACTCTCATCAAGAGGTGGCCCAATATATTTTCTTAAAACGGACTGGTCTTTTTCAGTTATTCCCAACTTATTGAGAGCATACTGAACACTCTTTGTAATTCCCTCACTTGAGTCTGTTATTGTCCCATCAAGGTCAAACAAAATGTATCTCTTAGTCATAATATTCTCCATTGTCGTCTAATCAAAATATTTCATCAGTTTATCCATATTGCCGTCAATGCTTTTCTGGAGTTTCTCTGTTCTTAACTCCCTCATTATCTGCTCATAATCAAACTGTACTGTATGACACCCATTTTCAATGCCATAGTAGTTATTAAGGCTTCTTCTGGCATCCATATACCCCAGTTTCATTGCAAAGGAAATATATTCTTCGTCAAAATTAAGTGTACCGTCAAAGAGTTCTCCCAGATTCTTACTTGGAAATATCTCTATGAGATTATCCACAGGAAACTTGTACCTGTCAATTCTCAGATTTTCTGACAATCCAATTACAATCAGATTACGGTATCCGGACTCATACACAGGCATTACAGGAAGATTATCCGCAAGACCTCCGTCCTGATAATTAACTCCTCCAATATTAACGCTGGAATAAATAAAAGGAAGTGCGCTTGTGGCAAGAATTGTCTTAACCGCATTTTCCTTACTCATATCATTGAGTTTCCTGTAATCTGCTGTCATGGAATTACTGCATATCGTATTATAAACAGGAATGCACTTCTCGAGCCTGTCTTGCGTAACAATCTTATCAAGTGTTTCTTCCAGTGCCTTTCTGTCCGAAAGGCCATCAGACCAGTCGTCATCGAGCCTTATAAAATCCTCCAGACCGAAATCTTTCCACAGTCTCTCAATTTCCTCCTGTGTAAGCGCCGCGAATGCATAAGCATTAATACCGCCAACACTCGAGCCTGAGACACATTTTATCCTTACAGGATATTCTCTTAAAGCTCTGAAGGCACCAACCTGATAAGCACCTTTTGCACCACCGCCCGACAGCACCATTGCAAATTCATCTTCCATAACCTGCCTCCTTAAAAGCGAACACAATATGTTCTATAACATCTCTTTATATGTATTAATATGAAAGTCCGCTATTTCGCATATCTTCTGCCAGTCAGAGGCAGAGGCCTTGTCATATACACCTACAACCTTAAACCCACCGCTCTTCGCACCTTTCACAGCAGATAACACATCCTCGAAAACTATACACTCCTCCTGACTGCACCCGGCTTTCTCAGCCGCCCTTATATACACATCCGGGAACTTCTTCCCCCGCTTAACTTCATTAGTCTGTGTAAATGCATCAAACAATTCATATATTCCATTTCTTTTAAGGCATGGCTCAAAAAGTGCCTTGTCCGAAGATGTGGCCGAAACAATCTTCTTGCCCTGAGAGCGCATTTTTTCTATAAACTCTCTTGCGAAGGGCTTAAGTATAACCTTGTCACGATATGCCTCAAGCGCCGCATCGTACCACTCTTTCATTATTGCCTCTGTGGATTCCAAAAGATTATACTTTTCTTTAGTATATACAGAACCGCTCTCAAATGTGTGCGTTTTTATTTCCTGCATATATTCTTCCGTAACCGGAATTCCTCTTCTGCCTAAAAAATCCATGTCGACCTTAGCCCACACTTCAGTAGAATCAAGTATAGTCCCATCAAGGTCGAATATGATACACTGGCAGAGATTAAGGTCCAACATGGATATTTTCTCCTTTAACAATTATTCAAATGAGAATCTCTTCTCAACATTTACACTCATATCGTCTGTATATTTACTAATATACTCTGAATATTTCTGATCCAGCAAAATTGAACCAATAGTCTCATCATCATCTCCGTCATAACTCCTCTTTACATAATAGAGAACATAATAACAAGTATTAGTACTGTCCTCAATTACAGTTACATCTCCCTCTTTTCTGTCTGATGATGCAATCCAGTCAGCGCATGCAGCTTCTATAGCACTCTTCTTAGTCTCTGTGACAAGTGAAGCCCCATCGTCATTATATGTATCATCTCCAGCCTCTGAATAAATCCTGCACTGGTTAATAAAATCAAGTTCAGACTTTACTCCTGCTGCAAATGCATCTGCCTTTCCCTTAGCTTCTTCCATATCCGCTGAATCAGCGCTTTCTGATGTAAAAGTATACTTTCTATACTCAAATTCATCATATGAATCCTTATTGCTCTGGTAATACTCATCAATCTCGGCATCGGTAGCCTTAAGTTCATCAAGTAAATGTTCCTGATATGCTGTACTCTTGAGATAATCCTTAATATATGTGCTTACCCTCTTCTCAGTTGCTCTCTTGCCATATAATTCCTTTATATAATCCTTATATGACATATCTGCCTCACCTGCAGCATCCTTTAACTGGCTTATGAATTCATCATAATCCGCATCGGCAGACTCATAGTTAAATCCCTTTTCGTCTGCATCCTTTAAGAGTGCCTTAGTCTCTTTAATTGCATCTACAGTCGTATTGGCGAAATAATCATACCATGTGTAGTCAGTAGAATACTCCTGCTTCTTATCAGACACCGATGTTTTATATCCCATATATGATGTATAATAGTCTCCGTAAGTCATTGTTCCATAAAGTGTAGCGTTAAGATTATTAGTCTTAGAGATTCCATAATAGAAATCAAACTCAATTTCACTTATCTTATCCCCATCGACCTGGATATAATCCTTATAGATACTGTTAAGCTTCAATCCTGCAGCTACACCGCTTCCAATTATTACTCCGGCTAATATTGCAATCAGAACCCATTTAGTTATAAAGCGTCTTCTTGCTTCCCTAAGCTGCTCCTCTCTTCTTTTCTGTACCTTTCGGTCATATTTTGTCACAACTTTTTTCTCAGCATCTGCTGTTTTAATATTCTTCTTATCAGGCATAATATCCTCCCTATTCATATCCGTTAGTTTCTTTTATAATATCAAGCTGTTTAATCCACTCATGAACGCTTGCATCACTCGGCATTCGCAAATCTCCTCTTGGCGATACAGCTACCGAACCAACTTTAGGGCCATCCGGCAGACATGATCTCTTGAACTGCTGAGCAAAGAATCTCCATGTGAATGTTCTCAGCCATCTGTATATAGTATAATCATCATATTCTTCTGCAAAAGCAATCCTTGCAATCCTGTACAGTTTAGCAGGCTCTGCACCGAATCTTAGCATATGGTACAAGAAGAAATCATGAAGTTCATATGGACCTACAAGGTCTTCTGTCTTCTGTGCAATTGTTCCATCCTCTTTCGGTGGAAGCAGTTCAGGACTCACCGGAGTTGCAAGCACATCCTTTAACACTGCAGTAAGTTCCGCATTACCACATGTGTCAGCATAGAACTCTACAAGGTGCCTTACCAGTGTCTTTGGCACAGAAGCATTAACTCCATACATAGACATATGGTCGCCATTATAAGTAGCCCACCCAAGAGCAAGTTCTGACATATCTCCTGTTCCTATTACCATACCGTTAATCTGGTTGGCAATATCCATAAGAATCTGTGTTCTCTCTCTCGCCTGTCCATTCTCATATGTCACATTATGCACATTCTCGTCATGTCCGATATCTTCAAAATGCTGTCTTACTGACTTGACAATGCTTATCTCTCTCAATGTACATCCGAGCTGTTTAGTAAGCTTAACTGCATTATTATATGTCCTGTCCGTTGTACCAAAACAAGGCATTGTTATACAGGAAATACCACTTCTGTCTATACCGCACAAGTCAAAGGCCCTCACAGTGACAAGCAGGGCTAATGTTGAATCCAGACCACCCGATATTCCAATGACAGCACTCTTACATCCGGTATGCTCAAGTCTCTTCTTAAGTCCATAAGTCTGGATATTAAGAATCTCTTCACAACGCGAATCCCTTTCCATCTTATCAGATGGAACAAAAGGTGCCTTATCGAAATATCTTATTAGTTCCAGTTCTTTATCTATAAGCCCCTCTGCCCTGACAACGGTATATGGACTGTTTTCCTTCACATCATAGGTACTCATCCTTCTGCGTTCAGAATATATCCTGTCCAAATCAATATCAGCATACACTGACTCATCAAGAAACTTGTGTGCCTCAGCAAGAACTGTTCCATTCTCGCATATAAGATTATGTCCTGAAAAAACTATATCCTGAGTTGACTCTCCACCACCTGCACTGGCATATACATATCCGCATACAAGTCTTGCAGACTGTCCTGACACAAGCTGCTTTCTGTATGAATCTTTTCCTATTGTCTCATTGCTTGCAGATGCATTGACAATAAGAGTTGCGCCATTCTTAGCATGGCTGATACTCGGTGGCTCAGGAGTCCACAAGTCTTCACATATTTCCACAGCTACTTTTAATTTCCTATTATTATCATATGTTATAAGCAGATTACTTCCAAATGGAATCTTCTCTCCAGCAATCTCAACATTTACACACTCCTTAAATCCCGGCGTAAATTGACGTCTTTCATAGAACTCTCCATAATTAGGTAGAAACATCTTAGGCACTATACCATAGATTCTTCCATTCATCAATGCTGCAACAACATTGTACAGTTTCCCATTCATTTCATATGGAAGCCCTACAAAACTCATCATCCCCGGTGTATATGCTGAATAATCCCTCAGACATACAAGTCCCTCCAGCGCCGCATTAAGAAGTCTGTCGTGTAAAAAAAGATCATTGCATGTATATCCTGTAATACACATCTCCGGAAAGACTGCGATTGCCGTATCCGCCTTATAAGCTTCTGTCATAAGTTCCCTAATATTGTTAATATTATACTCACAGTCAGCCACTCTTATCTTAGGTGTCATGGCTGCTGTCCTTATATATCCGTCCCTCAACTTATACTCTCCTTCGATATCTTTTCTTTATGTACAAACATAAAAATTATATCAGACTGCCTTTTCATTTACAACAAATGTCACAAAAAAGTCACGTTTTCCTCTGTATAAATCAGGATAACCCCTGTTTCACTTTCACTTTCAGAGGTACACCCCGTTGCAGATAAAATCATGCTTAAAATAACTAGTAATGCCAATATTCTCGCTGTTAACTTCCTTCTTAATTCATTATCAATTCTCATAAAAAAAATCCTCCATCAGGTCATATATACAATATGCCCTGATGAAGGTTAAATTATTCGCACAGCTTAAAGCCAAATTATTCAATTACTGCTGCACTTACCTTAATAACTCTGTGTCCGGCTAAAAGTTTGTTCTCAATCTTATAGAAAGCTACTACCTTAAGAGTCTTGCCATCCTTTGATAAAAACTCCTGAACATAGCTTACATATCTCTTATCAATGAACTTCTCTCTCAATTCGGTTATAACTTCATCATATTCAACGCTCGGAACAAACTGTTTAAATACAATACCATCCTCAAAATCTTCCTCTGTGTAGCCAAGAAGCTCAGTAAAACCATCATCGATATCTATAATCTTACCGCTTCTCATCTCCATAGAAAACTGTGTATAAGGAATAGGTTTCATTACTTCAGCCATAACAATCCTCCTTGTTCTGCATTATGTCTGTTACTTAGATAAAGCTTCCAGACGCTCTTTAACCTGTTCAAGCATCTGGGTATATTTTACCAGTTTACCCTTCTCCTCGTCAATCTTTGACTGAGGTGCTTTAGATGTGAACTTCTCATTGTTAAGCATTCCGTTACAACGCTTTATCTCGCCCTCCAGCCTGCTCTCTTCCTTCCTAAGTCTCTCTATCTCCTTATCTACATCTACAAGCTCTGCAAAAGGAATATAGATAACTGCATCAGGAATAACTGTAGAAACCGCATCATCCGGAATTCCAGCTTTATCCCCCTGAACCTTAACATCGCTTGCGTATGCTAATGTTCCGAAGAATCCAAGTGAATTCTCGAATATATTCTTAATATCATCTTTCTGTGTAACTACATATACAAGTGCCTTGCGGCTAGGTGCAACATTCATATCTGCACGTAAGTTTCTTATATTGCGGACTGCTGTCTTGATTGTCTCAATAGCATTCTCCTCCGCTTCAAAGTTATTCTTCTCGTCAGATACCGGCCATGGGGAAATCATGATTGACTCTTCCTCATCCTGAATATTACAGAATATCTCTTCTGTGATAAATGGCATATACGGATGAAGCAGCTTGAGAGCATCTATAAGAACTGTCTTCAATGTCCATATAGCTGCTGTCTTAGTATCATCTTCATCATTATAAAGTCTAGGCTTAACCATCTCAATATACCAGTCACAGAACTCTTCCCAGATAAAATCATTAAGCTTGGCAACTGCAATTCCCAGCTCATATTTTTCCATATTATCTGTAACTTCTCTGATAAGCCCATTCATCTTAGATAAAATCCACTTATCAGCATCTGTCAGGTTATCAGGTCTTTCATCTGTAGCCTTTATCTTGTTATCAGGGTCATTCATCATTATAAATCTTGATGCATTCCATACCTTGTTAGCAAAATTACGGCTTGCCTCAACTCTTGACCAGTAGAAACGCATATCATTACCAGGTGCATTACCTGTGATAAGAGTATATCTTAAGGCATCTGCGCCATACTTATCTATAACCTCAAGAGGGTCGATACCGTTTCCTAAAGACTTACTCATTTTTCTTCCCTGGTCATCTCTTACAAGTCCATGGAACAGTACTTTGCCAAATGGTTTTTCACCTGTATGTTCATAGCCTGAGAATATCATTCTGATTACCCAGAAGAATATGATGTCATAACCTGTAACAAGAACATCTGTCGGATAGAAATACTCAAGCTCAGGTGTCTTATCCGGCCAGCCAAGTGTAGAGAATGGCCATAATGCTGATGAAAACCATGTATCAAGTGTATCAGGATCCTGCTCAACATTCTGACTTCCGCACTTAGGGCATGTACAGACAGCCTCTCTTGAAACTTTCATCTCACCGCAATCCTTGCAGTAATATGCCGGAATTCTGTGTCCCCACCAGAGCTGCCTTGAAATACACCAGTCTCTGATATTATCTGTCCAGTTAAAGAATGTCTTATCCATAGATGCCGGGATAAGCTCAATATCTCCGTTCTTAACGCCCTCAACAGCCGGCTTAATAAGTTCATCCATCTTAACAAACCACTGCTGCTTAATCATTGGCTCAACAGTAGTCTTACAACGGTCATGAGTACCAACATTATGAGTATGCTCCTCCACTCTGACAAGAAGACCTAATGCGTCAAGGTCTGCCACCATAGCTTTTCTTGCCTCATATCTGTCCATTCCTGCATATTTGCCGCCAAGATTATTAATCGTAGCATCATCATTTAAAATATTAATTTCAGGAAGGTTATGTCTCTTACCGACCTCGAAATCGTTAGGGTCATGTGCCGGTGTTATCTTAACAACGCCTGTTCCGAATTCCTTATCAACATAAGCATCTGCGATAATAGGAATCTGTCTGTCTGTGAGTGGCAGTTCTACCATCTTTCCAATGAGGTCAGTATATCTGTCATCATCAGGATTAACAGCAAGCGCACTATCTCCAAGAAGTGTCTCTGGTCTTGTTGTAGCAATCTCAACAAATCTTCCCGGCTCTCCGACTACTGGATAATTAATATGCCAGAAATGTCCAGCCTGCTCCTCATGCTCAACCTCTGCATCAGAGATAGATGTGTTGCAGACAGGGCACCAGTTTACAATTCTTGAGCCTTTGTAGATAAGTCCTTTCTCGTAGAGCTTAATGAATACTTCCTGAACTGCCTTAGAGCATCCCTCATCCATAGTAAAACGCTCTCTGTCCCAGTCACATGAAGAACCAATCTTCTTTAGCTGGCTTGTTATAGTTCCACCATATTCTTTCTTCCATTCCCATGTTCTCTTAAGGAATCCTTCTCTTCCAAGCTCATGCTTATCTATTCCCTCTTCTTTAAGAGCGTTTGTAACCTTAACCTCTGTTGAGATACTTGCATGGTCAGTTCCCGGAACCCAGAGAGCCTCATACCCCTGCATTCTCTTAAATCTGATAATGATATCCTGCATAGTATTATCAAGGGCATGACCCATGTGTAATTTACCTGTGATATTCGGTGGAGGCATTACAATAGTAAATGGTTTCTTGTCCCTGTTTACTTCTGCATGAAAATACTTCTTCTCAAGCCATTTGTTATATAATCTGTCTTCTATTTCAGACGGATTATAATTCTTCTCCAATTCCTTACTCATACTCAATCTCCTTTTTGATGTGTACTGTATCTGTCAGCAGGAATATGTCTGACATAAAAACAACGCCCTTTGCAGGGCTTAAACTCTGCAAAGGGCGTAAATAAACTTATTAACGCGGTACCACCTTTGTTTAATTATCTTGTGATAATCCTCATTCATCCTTAACGCGGAAAACGTCATGACCTAATCTGTATGTTTCTCAGCCATGAAGCTCAGAAGCTACCTTCCACATCCTCATTACCAAGACCATCTTCCAGCCAGTGAATGGTCATCTCTGTTGGATAAAGATATGTACTCCTCTTCATCAATGCCTTTAAATATAAAATTCCTTACTATCTTAATATCTGGGAGAAAAAAATGCAACCTTTTTATTGAGCTTTCTCAAATATTACTGTTCATTTACAGTCTTCCCTCTTGCATATGCAGGATTCTTCACAAGCTGTACAATGAGGGGAATAACCATAAACACCCAGACGATAGGTTCTGAGAGAATAACCCCCCAGTATCCCATAAGCGGCACAAGTGTAAATGTGATAATAACTTTCCCCGCCAGCTCAATACCACTTGAGATAATCGGAGTAAGTCTGTCTCCTATTCCCTGAAGAGAATTTCTTATAATAGTAATCATGGCAGTTACAAAGTAAAGCAGCGAATCAACTCTTAAATACAAAGCCGCTGTATCTATAACCTTTCTGTTATCAGAACTTATAAGCATTCTGATAAATGAAGGTACAACCGTGTATGATGCCAAAATTGTCATAGCACACCACACCCATCCCATAAGAATTGAAGTAAGTATACCTTTTCTTATTCTGTCATACTTTCCGGCGCCAAGATTCTGTCCGCAGAAAGTTGCCATCGTAGTTCCAAGTACGCCAAACATCATCATAAACAGTTCAGATAATCTTCTTGCTGTGGTATGGGCAAGTATAATATCCTGTCCAAATGCATTGATTGCACTCTGCAATGTGACAGAACCTATTGACACAAGACTGCTCATAAATCCCATGGAACAACCTGTTGACATAAGCTTAGCTGTAAGTGAAGAATCAATTCTGAAATCCTTTCTGCTTATCCAGAGTATTTCATATCTTTTATAGCTATATATCAAGCAGGAAACAAGGGCAATAAACTGTGATAAAACAGTTGCAACAGCAGCACCACGCACCCCCATAGGAATAACCTTCAGAAACAGAATATCTCCTCCGATATTAAGTCCTACAGATATTCCAAGAAATATAAGTGGGGTAAATGAATCTCCTATTGAGCGGAGAATGGCAGCACAGACATTATAGAGCATAAGTATTATCATACCTGCAAATATAATAATAATATAATCATAAGCTTCTTTTAACAGTTCTTCAGGTGTGTTAAGCAATAAAAGAAGAGGTTTTAAAAATACAAGGACAACTCCTGTAAGTATTGCTGACACTATTATTCCATACTTAAATGAACCTGCAACCGCTCTCTTAAAATTAGCTGTATCCCCGGCGCCAAAAAACTGGGATGCTATAACTGCAAATCCATTAGTAAGCCCCTGTAGAAATCCTATCACAAGGATATTAACAGAATTCGTAGACCCGACAGCCGCCAGCGAACTTTCTCCTAACACATATCCTATAATCTTAGTATCCACAAGATTATAAGTCATCTGTAATAACGAACCAATAAAGACCGGTAATGCAAACCAGAATATCAATTTCGTTATACTTCCCCTGGTTAAATCTTTCATTGTATATATTCCCACTAATAAATCATCGTATTATTAATCCACTGACAAATATTCATCCATCTCTTCAGCAATATCTTCAAAAGAAACGCCATACACTGCTGCAAGTTCTCCATAAAAGAGTTTCCTTGCTGCAAGAAGCATCCTGCTGTCAGCAGATTTCATCTTCCTTAAATCCTTAGCTCTCTCATTCTTAATCATATATAATACACGAATAAGATGCATAAGCTTAAAAGCATCCTGAGATTTCATAAATTCATCGTACTGCACAGGAGTAATTTTCTCACAAAGCTCAGCATCCTTTTTACAGTTTTGGGCTCTTGTCTTTAACTTATCGCACTCCTTGACAGACATAATATTTCTCATCATTACCTTATTGCTGTCAACAGGTGAATATATAATTCCCTTGCTGTCAAATACAGGCTGAAGAAAATAATATTTCCCTGATATCCCCTTGATAGGAGGTGTATCGATATTCTCAACTGCACAAACTCCAACAACTCCGTATACTACTTTATCACCAATCTCAAACATGCCTCATGTACTTCCTTCCAATTCTTCGTTTAATCCGCATCAATTATTAATATTATATTACAATTTTTATTTTTTTCAAAGAGTTATTTTTTTCTGTGCAAATACTTATGAAAAAATGCACAAAAAAACTGCTGTCCTGGTAACAATGTCGCCAAAACAACAGCCTATGATTACTTTCCAATTAAACCTGATTATTAGAATAAATTAACCTTTCCTGCAACCTTGCCATCTGCCACATAATAACAAGCCTTGTCCTCTGGCTTTATGTATAACTTAATCTCCTTAGCAGATACCTTCTGTGCCTTAAGATCAGCCTCAACCTTCTTCATAACAGCTTCTTCATCAGTCTGATTACCCTCGTACTGAATAAATACTTCAGTCTTAGTTTCCTTCTTAGCTACTGTCTTCTTAGGTGCTACAGCCTTCTTAGCTGTTGTTGTCTTCTTAGGTGCTGCCTTAGCTGTCTCTTTAGCTGTCTCTTTAGCTGTCTCTTTAACTTCTGCTGCCTTTGTTTCTGCCTTAGCTGTTGTCTTCTTAGCTGATGTCTTAGCTGTAGAAGCCTTAGCTGTTGTCTTCTTCTCTGTTGTCTTAGCTGCCTTCTTAACTGTCTCTTTAGCCTCTGTTGCCTTTACAGCATCACCAAATACAATGTTTTCCTTCTTAGTTTCTACCATAACTCTATCCTCCTTAATAATAAAAACTATTCGCCTGCAAGAAACTTCTTAATTGTTTCTACTGCTTTATCTGCATCACTGCCTTCTGCCGAAATAGTAACTGCCATTCCGTCTTTCAGGCCAAATGCCATAATCCCCATAAGACTCTTAGCATTGATATTCTTGCCACCAGACGAAATGTCTATATGACTTTCAAACTGACATGCTGTCTGAACAAGCTCTGCTATGGGATTCTTATGTACTTTGTCAATGTTAGCAACGTTGATTGTCTCAGTCATTACAAATTACACCTTACTTTCGTTAATTTTCAGTTACTTTTGTAAATATACCCTATGTGGAAATATAAGTCAACATTTCATTTAGAATTTAATTTTTCTGTCCTCATATCCATCATTGAATAAACCAGCCATCTGTTCATCAAACTGTTCAGAAGGTTCATAATCTGCAAGCAATGAAATAATCTTATTAATCTGCTCAGAATCTGTATTCCGGTTATTATATAACGCTTCAACCGATTCTTTCAGACTCACCATATTATCTATGTTATCCGGCTTTGGAATATCTAATGCTCCCGCAACTACTCCCAAAGCATATGCGCACTCGTAATTCCCCGTCATCTTGGCATTATCAAATTCACATTTTCGTGCGAGTGCCTGCTTCGCTAATACAGGTACCATTAAGCATTCAGCTCCTTCTTAAATGTTGTTATATATTCACTAACTGCATCCTCAGAGAAATTACTATTCTCAAGAAGTTTTATAAAATATGAACCTACAATGGCACCATCAATTATGTCTTCAAGAGGAGCAACATCCGACGCTGTTCTTATTCCGAAGCCCATCATTACCGGAATCTTTGATTCCTTTTTTACTTCTGTGAGATACTCTCTTATCTGTGAATGGAAATTTGCTCCCTTTCCCGTCACACCCATCTGAGATACACAGTAAACAAATCCCCTTGCTCCATCTAATAACATAGGAATTCTATCCTTTGACACAGGTGAGACAAGCTGGATAAGAATAGGCGAAGCCTTTTTCTCCACAAGTACTTCCTTAAGTTCTCCCTGCTCTTCAAAAGGAAGATCAGGGATAATAAGTCCGTCGATTCCATTCTCAATACATTTGTCAACAAAGTTTTCAAGTCCATAATGATAAACTGTATTATAGTAAAGCATAAACACAACCGGAGTATTAAATCCACTCTCCCTGACTTCACCTATCATGTCAAATATTCCTTCCAGAGAAGCCCCGCCAAGTATTGCATTATATGATGCATTCTGGATAACCGGACCGTCTGCTATAGGATCCGAAAAAGGAACTCCAATCTCCATAATATCTACACCTGCTCTCTCCTGTGCAAACATTATCTTCTTAGTTGTATCATAATCAGGAAGCCCTGCTGTTGTATATGTAATAAATGCTTTCTTTCCTTCTGACTTAAGAGCCGCCAGTCTGTCTTCTATTCTATTCATTACTTGTTAGTCTCCTCTCCATTAAGATATTTCTGAACTGTGTTGACATCCTTATCTCCACGGCCTGAAAGACACATTACTATTGTCTTTCCCTTATATTCTCCCTGTGCCATTTTAATAACATAGGCAAGTGCATGAGCGCTCTCTATAGCTGGTATTATTCCCTCTATTCTGCACAGCTCCATAAGAGCATCCATACACTCCTTATCTGTTATGGAAACATATTTTGCTCTTCCCGAATCTCTTAGGTACGCATGTTCAGGTCCGACGCCCGGATAATCAAGTCCTGCTGATATAGAGTGTGCAAGCTGGATATTACCTTTCTCATCCTGAAGAAGATATGTCTTCATTCCATGAAGAACACCAACCTGACCGAGAGCCATGGCAGAAGCATGTTTTCCGGTTTCAATACCCAATCCTCCGGCTTCAACTCCTATAAGGTCTACATCTTTATCATCAATGAAATCTGCGAACATACCAATTGAGTTAGAACCACCACCAACACAGGCAACCACTGCATCAGGAAGCTTCCCCGTCTTCTCAAGTATCTGTCTTCTTGCCTCTGTGCTTATAATTCTCTGGAATTCCTTAACCATTCTCGGATAAGGATGTGGCCCCACCGCAGAGCCGATTACATAAAATGTGTCCTCTGCCTTCTCTGCCCATGTTCTTATCGCCTCATTAGTTGCGTCCTTAAGAGTTGAACTTCCTGTTGTTACAGGCTGAACCTTTGCCCCGAGCATTTCCATTCTGAAGACATTAAGTTTCTGTCTCTCAATATCCTCTGCTCCCATAAATACCGTACACTCCATGTCAAACAGTGCGGCACCTGTGGCTGTTGCAACTCCGTGCTGTCCTGCTCCTGTCTCGGCAATAACCTTTGTCTTTCCCATTCGCTTTGCAAGAAGAATCTGTCCGATAACATTGTTAATCTTATGAGCGCCCGTATGGTTCAAATCTTCTCTCTTAAGATAAATTTCTGCTCCATACTTGCTGCTTAACCTCTCAGCATAGTAAAGAGGCGTCTCTCTTCCTACATATTCTTTAAGGTAGTACATATAATCCTTTATGAATTCAGGGTCTTTTATCGCCTCATCAAATGCCTTCTCCAGTTCTGCCAGGGTATTCATAAGCGACTCTGACACAAACTGTCCTCCAAATTGTCCATAATACTTGCTCTCTGCCATTTTCTTTACCTCATTTTCTTAATTTTGCTTCCTGCATAAATGCTTTTACCTTATTCTCATCTTTGCCCTTAATATCAGTATTATCATACTCAACTCCCGAACTTACATCAACAACATCCGGTGTTACTGTCCTGATTGCATCGAATACATTTGCTGTATTAAGTCCTCCCGCAAGAAAGAGCTTTTTCCCTGATGAATTAATTCCCTTAAGACTGTCCCAGTCAAAGGTTTTACCGCTCCCAGGTACGCCTGCATCAAATAACAGTCCGCTTATCTTGTCACAGTTCTTATATATTTCAAGCAGTTCTTGTATTTCATCAGCCTCTTCATTCCTGATATTCACAGCTCTTATTATATTGATACCGCAACTATTATACACCTCTTCACTGAGATTTCCATGTATTTGGATATAATCAAATCCAATATTCTCAATCTCTGTGACCTGGGAAACATTCGGAGATACAACAACCGCAACTGTATTTATGTCCGATTTTTTCAATCTTCTCACAAGAAGTCCTGCAAGTTCTAAGCTGATATTTCTTTTACTCTTTGGATAAAAAAGAACCATACCTCCGTAATCTGCACCGTATTTTTCCAGAAGTCCCGCGTCAGCTTCGCTGGTAAGCCCGCATATCTTTACTTCAACAGGAGATTTCATTTTTTTGACTGATTATATATCCTTTTATAATCATACACAAGTTCTGAAGGTTTTTCTGCCTCCATAAGTACAGTTCCTATAAGAAGTGCATCCGCACCGCTTTCAGCCATAACTTTCACATCCTCTGTTCCTGAGACTCCGCTTTCTGATACAAGGAGAGTGCCATCACTTCTCATCTTCTCTGTCACCATGCCTGCAAGCTTCCTTGTAGTATCAAGATTCACCTCAAATGTTTTAAGATTTCTATTATTGATACCAATAATTTTCACATTCAGATTAAGCATTCTCTGCATTTCTGTCTCATCGTGAACTTCGCATAAAACATCAAGCCCCAGACTATATGCAAGATCATACAGTTCCTTAAACTTCTCATCATCAAGTATTGCCGCAATAAGCAGAATTGCATCTGCACCAATTACCTTTGCCTCATATACCTGATAAGGATCAATAATAAAATCCTTTCTTATAATTGGCAGCTCTGTCATATTTCTTATCTGCTTTAAATACTCTGTGCTTCCATTAAAATGATCCTCCTCTGTAAGACAGGAAATAGCGTCTGCACTTTCATTGTACTGGGCAATCCTCTCCTCCAAAGAAATCTTGTTATCCATCTTTCCGTGGCTGGGCGAAGCCTTCTTAAACTCCCCTATGATTGAAAGTTCCTTCTTGGCAAGTGCATCATAGAAACTGACAGACTTTCTTGTACTCGCCAAAGCTTCTTTTTTCATCTGCTCCTCGCTTATTACCGCTTTATGGGAAGGGAGCCTTTTAAGCTTATCCTCAACTATAACATCAAGTATCATAAATCCTCCTAAATCACTCCGTTGACAAAGTTTTCTATCATCCTTTTTCCATGCTCTGTATATATAGATTCCGGATGAAACTGAAGCCCAATAACCGGATAATCCCTGTGTTTTACTGCCATTATTTCTCCGTCTGCGGTCTTGGCAACAGCCTGGAGATACTCCGGCATAGTTTCTTCGATTATTGCAAGCGAATGATATCTTGCAACCTTTACCGGAGAATCAATCCCTGTAAAAATGCTGTCTCCATCATGATATATTTCAGACTGTTTCCCATGCATTATCTTCTTGGCATATGACACAGTCGCACCAAAAGCCTCTCCTATACACTGATGTCCAAGACATATTCCAAGTATAGGCTTCTTACCTGTAAAATGCTTTATCACATCTACACAGATTCCGGCTTCCTTAGGACTTTTAGGTCCCGGAGATATAACAATTGATTCCGGATTCAGTTCCTCAATTTCTTCAATTGTTATCTTATCATTTCTTACAACCTTTATGTCACTGTTAAATATTCCAATGAACTGATACAGGTTGTATGTAAAAGAATCGTAATTATCAATCAGCAGAATCATAAATGTTCCTCCTTAACAAGTGTCTTTGCGAGAGCCATTACCTTATTGCAACACTCCTGATATTCCATCTCCGGCTTTGAGTCAGCAACAATTCCTGCTCCTGCCTGAAGATATACCTTATCGCCTTTCTTAATCATAGTCCTGATTGTAATGCAGAAGTTCATATTACCGCCAAAATCAAGGTATCCTGTAGCTCCTCCATACAGGCCTCTTCTTACTGTCTCAAGCTCATCTATGATTTCCATTGCTCTTATCTTAGGTGCGCCGCTTAATGTGCCTGCTGGAAGAAATGATGATACGAGGTCAAGTGGATGATATTCTCCATTCTTTCTTCCCTCAACAAGTGAAACAATATGCATAACATGTGAATATCTCTGGATATTCATGAACTGGTCAACCTTAACTGTTCCTATCTCACTTATCCTACCCATATCGTTACGTGCAAGGTCAACTAACATTACATGCTCTGCTCTCTCTTTCTCATCTGCAAGAAGTTCTTCCTCTAAAGCAATATCCTGTTCCTTTGTTGCTCCTCTTTTTCTTGTGCCCGCTATAGGACATGTATATACTTTATTGTCTGACTGCTTTACAATCATTTCCGGTGAACTTCCGATTATCTCAAAATCTCCGAAATTAAAGTAATACATATATGGTGAAGGATTAAGTTCTCTTAATTTTTCATAGAGATTAAAACCGCTCTGTCCCGTCTTTATTGTCCATCTCTGTGAAAGAACAGTCTGGAATATATGACCTTCTTTTATGTAATTCTTAATCTTATTAACCTTCTTGCTATATTGTTCAAGCGTGTCCGATTTTTTCAATATCACACCATCAAGTGACATATCAGGCTTATCATCCTTAAACTTATCTACACCCTCTCTTGCAGTCTTTATAAGCTCCTCCGCTTCCTTTAAAGCCTTAATCCTGCCTTCCTCTGAATCCTCTCCAAGCACTACTGCTGTGAATGTTTCTGCTGTATGATTGATAGCAATGAACTTGTCTGCAAGCATAAGCTGTATTGTCTCAATTCCTATTTCATCAGGGTTATCATCGGGAAGAACCTCGGTATACCTGATATAATCATATCCAAGGCTTCCAACAAGACCTCCGATGAAATCAAGTTCTCCCGGATCCTTTACTATCTCGAATTCATCAAAATACTCTTTAAGTCTTATAAGAGGATTGCCCTCTCTTACCTCTCTGCTTCCATCTTTTCTTGTAATAACAAGGCTGTCCTTATCTGATTGGATTATCTCATTCGGTTCAACTCCCATAAAAGTATACTGTCCGCTTTCCTTGTCAGTTCCCTCCAGCAGAAAACCTTTCTTTTCAATTCCCAGTCCCTTGTAAAGCTCTATAGCCTTCTCATTAACGATGCTTACTGTCTTCTTATACGCTCTTAATCTTCTCTTCATAATTCCTCCCTATATCACATTTTTATGCAGGCAAAATTCTATCAAAACTTTTCTGGCACTGCATAAAAAGTCCCTGACAGGTAACATTATAAACCTGCCAGGGACGAATTATCGTGGTGCCACCCTTGTTCATGAACATACAGTGCAAGCTTTATCTTTGCACATCTTAATCGATACTTAAAAAAGGTGGCGTACCCAGACCGGATATGCCACCTGTATGTTCAACTCATTAATCAGATACAACTATTATATCCTTCCCCTGTAACGCGAGGCCGCGTCGTAAACTACTGCTATTTCATCTACGCATCTCACAAACCCATTCCTTACGGCTCTCCATGCTGGCTTCCCACCACCGTCAGCTCTCTGTGATGTACCTTCCGAAAGTACTCTTTTGATCATCGACTTTATATATTTAACTGTCACTTATAATAGCACTTGATAATTCACTCGTCAACAAAAAAATTGATTACAACATTGATTACAACAGAATGCATTTTAATTCTGAAAAGCTGTCCACAGCCGCCACATATCTGTCTTCTGACACTTCGCCGAACCCATATGCAGCATATATAAAATCTATGCCGGCATCCTTGGCAGACCTTGCATCCCCTTCTGTATCTCCCACATATACAGGATTCTTAAGGTTGTTTCTCTCCATGAGGATTCTATTGCTCTCCCCCTTTGATAAGAATGTTCTTCCCCAGCACTCTGTATCTTTGAAAAAATCAGACATAAGATGAGCTGTAAGAAAGCTCTCGATATAACCATCCTGACAATTGCTCACAATATAAAGAGAATACTTTCTTCCAAGCGCATATAATGTATCAGCAAGTTCAGGATAGAGTATGCCTCCACGCTCTGCAAGATAATCATTCTCAAATGCACATAATTCATCCATCAGAGCATTGCGCACTTCCTCCTTCTCATCCGGAAAAAGTCTTGCTGCAATATCATACATAGGAAGTCCCATACATGCATTAAGGTCATTCTCAACAATAGTATCTCTCTGTATCTGTGGATGTTTTTCAAGAATTATATTCCATGCCTCACATATAGGCTTTCTAGTATCCCACATTGTTCCATCCAGGTCAAATATAATTCCGTCATACATTTTATCAATCATCACCATTCTCCCCACTGCCAATATACATTCTAGTTATCCGAATTCATAATGTCCTTATCAAGCTCATCAAGAAGAGTCTTAAGTCTGCCTTCCTGCGTGATATCATACACGATTGAAAAGCAGTCCCTTGCGAGAGCATAATCTTTATCCTCCATCATCAGTTCACCCACTCTGTATATAATACCTATTGTTTTAGAGTCAGGTCCCGGCTCAACATCCTGCTCTTCAAGAATCTTCTGCATATCCCTGATACTATACTCCGGCGTTTCCTCCTTTAGTGCATCCTCCAGATACTTAAGTTCGTTATCTGCATTTTCTGTCTTATAATAAATGTTGCTGTATGTGTAACATACTCTTGCCGCCTCTGTCTGATACTTTGCTACAAAATAAAATCCCATATTTCTGTAGTATCTTGCCATTGTGGCTCTTGTGCAGCAGAATCTGTAAGCCTGTCTTGTAATATCAAGATATCTTGAGAGCATATTTAAATTCTTATAACACTCCGCAAGACCAAGATATGAATCAAGGTCTACCGGATTCCAGCATATTGCTTTCCTGTAAGCATCCTCCGCTCTGTGAAACTTTGACAGTCTCAGGCACAGTTCACCATAAGTTCTGTAGTATTCACCAACAGGAATCTCTGTACACTTTACATCTGCCTCCGGCTCAAAATAACATGCATACACATAATACTCCATAACATGATTAAGACTAATGTATATTGGCCTGCCATCCATGTCCGATTTCTTCACAAATGTATCATTCTCAAATCGTCCTGCTCTCCTCTCGTCAGAAGCTCCCTCAATTCTTTGTAACATTTCTTCCAGAATATCCGCAGACCTTTCAAGGTCACCTGAATTAAATATTTCTTTGTAGTCTTTATATCTGTCTTTTATGTCTGATAACTTAGTGTAATCCATCACATTATGTCCTTGCTGTTAATGTCTTGTGTTTTTTATTTTATTTACCGGATTTTTCTTAACCTCTGCATCATACTCTCCTGTAAGTATTGCTATGCTTCTCGGAGGAACACTTACAGTACGCATATTCTCGTCAATAGCTGCCCCGGCAGTGTTAGAACACATTTCAACCTTCCATGCTCCACTCTCAAGCTTTGGGAGTGCCAGTTCATGAGTTTCCCAATGCATATTATAGGCAACATATATAAGCCTGTAGTCTTCCTCTTTTCCATATACACAGGAGTACATAACACCGATATGTCTGTCATAGGTCTGCATCTGCGTATACCACGCATTAGTTCCATGATATGAAATATCCGGATATCCACAGGATACTCTGTCACTTAATAATAGTGCCTGCGGCATATGGAGTATTCTGTTATTCTTTCTAAGTTGAATAAGCTTCTTTGTCCAATCCAGTATTTCCCTGCTCTCATTAGTTTCTTTCCAGTTCACCCATGACAATTCACTATCCACACAATATGGATTGTTATTGCCATTTTGTGAATTACCGAATTCATCTCCTGACAGGATAAGCGGAGTTCCACCGGAAAGAAGAACCATAATCAATGCATTTTTAATCTGACGCATTCTCAATTCCTTAATCCTGCGTTTTCTTGTCGGTCCTTCTTCTCCACAATTCCAGCTATGGTTAAAATCCTCTCCATCTCTGTTACTCTCGCCATTAAGCTCATTGTGTTTTCTGTCATAGCTCACCATGTCCATGAGAGTAAAACCATTATTATTGGATATATAATTAATTGATGCGCTGTTGCTCTCATTCCTCCGGGACGCAGCCGTATACTCTGCCAGCATATTCTCGTCACCTTTTAAGAACCTTCTGGCAATATTCTGAAAATCATTATTATAGTTTCCCATATGCTTTCTGGTGCCTGTCTTACCATTCCAATACACTGTGAGTATCTTGGTATCAGCAAGCAGCGGGTCCATAGATAATGCCCTGAGGGAAGACTCATCACAATATACATGTACACCATCAATGTGGTATTCTGTAACCCAGTATTCTACACACTGTAATATAAAGCCTGTACTCTTATCGTTGAAAAACATCTCCATAATGACCTCAATCCCGGCCCTATGAAGTGCCTTTACCATATCCTTAAATTCTGTTGTGTAATCACAATACACTCCATTATGCTTTGAAGCTTTTGCAGAAAATGACGCCTTAGGTGCATAATAGAAGCCTCCGGTATACCCCCAGTAATTAACCTTTCTGCTGGATAAATTCACCGTATAATGAACTCCAGACGGAATCTGCGCCACATAAGTATCTGACAACTGCGAAAATCTTCCTATCTCATCAAACTCATAAGCCGGCTGCAATTCAAGAGATGTAACCCCAAGTTCCTTAAGGTAGTCAATCTTATTAACCACTCCTGCAAATGTGCCTTTCTTCTTGACCTTTGATGTTCTGCTCTTAGTAAAGCCACGAACATTAATCTTGTAGAATATACAGTCACTGTAATCCAGATTAATCGGCTTGTCCCCTTCCCAGTCATATTCAGTTACAGACACTGCTGCCAGATGTCTTTCATTCTCATCCTCATCAGCGAATCTTCCACAATCAGTTATAGCCTTTGCATAAGGGTCAATATATTCTCTGCCGTCAATCTCATAGCAATAGAAATATTTATCAAGCTTTATACCTGTTATCAGCACAGAAAAAATATTGCCGAATTTCATGGAGGAGTCCAGTTCTATCCTTTCCCTCTGATTCATATGTGCATCAAACAGCAGCAGTGCAATACTGTCTCTGTCCGATTCCAGTGAAAAATTATATCCGTCTCTGTATTTTGTACATCCCATCATCATGGGATTGCCTCTGTTCATAAGCATATTTAACCTCTCCTTAAGATTGTTTCCCGTATAATCCTCTCATCGTATTTCTATCCAGCTTATAGAATCTCATAATAAATATCGTCACAAGCCATCCCATTATTGGAATTATGCAGTAAAAAAATATTGTCAGGAACTTAAGCTGTAGTGTGAGGGGATCCTCTACCTGCGGAAACACCTTTGAATAACCAGCCATTGCCAGCGCAATACCTACAAATCCGGTTCCAAGTGCTGAGAATGACTTATCAATAAATGAAAACAATGCCCCCATAATTCCCGGCACAAAATGTCCACTCAATGTATATTCGTAATCCGTACAATCTGCAATCATAGGAACAACAATATTATTAGATATAGACTTAAAGCCATTTAGCAGGGTAAACACTACTAAAAACGCTATTGTTATTACATTGATGTGGGTTAGTGACACCTTGGTAAGATCACAGAAAATCATCATAAACATAATAATAGTCTGAAATAAGATTGCCAGCCATGTTGACCTCACCAGCGTAATCTTCTGTCCTACTTTCCTGGCATTATTAATTCCTAGATATATTATTCCTAAATTGGGCAGACCCACAATTATTCCAATTATACCAGCTAAGGGATAATTCTGCATCATAATTCCGTAGAGCATGACAATAACCGTGGAATTGCCATATACCATCTGTGCAAATTTGTTGGAAGCCGCTGCGATTACAAGCATCCTTATCGGCTTATTATGCCTGATTATCGTGAAATAATCCCTGAAATGTATCTGCTGTTTTCTGGATGCATCAATCTTAAAATATCTTGCATTATCTTTGCTCCATATCCCGACAACCGCCAGTGCAGAACATATCCCGGCAACAATTACCACAGTTATTACGAACTCAGAAAACAGTGCCTGTGACTGAAATGTGCCATATTTTCCGATTAAGTATACAGAGACATAGAATGCGACAAGACCATGGGCAAGCATAATAAATATCGAGTCAAAAAATGTTATCATAGGTCTCTGTCTCATATCATTAGTAATTACGGACTGCCCTGATTTCACAACGGCGGTCTGAAATGTATATCCGATAATATAAACCGAATAAACAATTATGAAATACAGTGGTCTTAAGACTGTGGGAATGAGACTTGTTGTAAAAAAGAGAACCATGGAACTTACTGCCATAAGTATATATCCAATCACAATATATGGCCTGAATTTGCCATATTTCCCATTAGTCTTATCTATAAAAAAACCTATGACCGGGTCCGTAAAACCGTCAAATATCCTCATTCCTGTAAGAATTACAGAAATCATCACTACTCCAAGTCCCGCAATTCCATTGGCATAATATGAGACATACCCCATCATGGCAAGAAACAGATTGGTTGAAGTATTATTGAGAGAAAACAGACCTATCTGCCATATTCTGGCACTATTCTGCTCAATATGATTGTGTTGTCCCTCCATACATTATATCCCCGTACATTAATAATAATCCATTCAGGCTCTTATAAAAAATTCTATCACGATTATATAATCATATCCCCTCATAGTCAAACTCGGGGATAAAGCTTTCGTCAGCCACATCTTCTTCCTGTATAAAACCATTGTTAATTCCCAGCCCAATTGCATAATCCACCACTGAATTATACTCTTCTGCCGTTACCTTCCTCGATAACAAAGGGTGCCCTTTAAGCCTGTCAAAGGGAGTATACTGGCTCATAATGCTTATATATATATCATCGCCATAAGTTTCAATAAGATATTTCATTACATTTTTCGAATCATTGGTTGAACCCGGAAGCACAAGATGTCTGACAATAACACCCGTCTTCATTATTCCAGCCTCAACCACGCCTGTTCTGACAAGCTCATCCTCCTGCCCAAAAAACTGCGGTCTCCCTGTCTGCCTTACCATTTCTTCAAGTGCTTTTGATGCCACAGTAAAATAATCCGGTGCCTTTGAGTATTCCTCAGAAATCCTGCTGTCCATATACTTCATATCGGGAAGATACACATCAACCAGCCCGTCCAGCATATGAACTGTCTCCACATTTTCATAGGCACTTGAATTATATACAACCGGAATCTTAAGGCCATTATCCTTGGCTGATACCAGCGCTTTCGCTACCTGGGGAACATAGTGCGAGGCTGTGACAAGGTTAATATTATTAGCACCCTTTTCCTGTAATTCCAGAAAAATATGTGCAAGTCTCTCGACAGTTATCCTCTTCCCGGCAAAAGCCCTCGCTATATCATAATTCTGACAGAATATACATCTTAATGTACATCCGGAAAAAAACACCGCTCCGCTTCCTCTTTCGCCTGATATGCACGGTTCCTCCCACTTATGTAATGCAGCTCTCGCCGCATATATATCATTAGTCATTCCACAGAAGCCATTAGAAATATCCCTGTCGATATTACATGCTCTTGGACACAGATTACAGTTCATTATATATTATCCTTCTTGTCATTAATCATTGTTCTCAGCTTTTCCAGCGCTTTGCTGATTCCACCCACTTCACATATTAACCCTTCTTCAACTGCCTGTCTACCCACAAGCACCGTACCAAGGTCTTTAGATAGCTGCGTTGTATCCACCATCATCTGTTCAACCCTGTCTTTGCTGACTTTACTGTGTTTGGCAATAAAAGATGTAATTCTGTCAGAAATACGCTCAAAATAATCATAAGTCTGCCTGACACCAAGTAAAGTTCCGTTCATCCTTACCGGATGGATTATCATCGTGGCGGTAGGAACAATAAAGGAATACTTCGTGCTTACAGCAAGGGGAACACCTATACTGTGAGAATCACCAATAATAAGAGATACTGTAGGTTTGCTCATAGATGCAATCATCTCTGCCAAAGCAAGTCCTGCACTCACGTCTCCTCCCACAGTATTAATTACAAAAAGAACGCCTTTCACATTGTCATCCATCTCTATCTGTGTAAGCCTGGGCAGCATATGCTCGTATTTAGTCGCCTTACTCGCTGCCGGAAGATTATCATGTCCCTCTATCTCCCCTATTATAGTTATAACCTGAATATCATTTTTAATAAGTGCCCCATCCTTTGTATCATTATCCTGTCCATCATTCTTTTCTGTTGATTCTGACATTTCCCTGCCTCCTGATTGTTGTAGTTATTATAGGATGACCTGAAATGCTGTAATTATGCACATATGAAATGATAAAATAACGTCTTTACAAAAAAACATTTAAAATATATAATACAATTCGGTTGTCTTATTGCAACACATATGCCACCTTGGCTCAGTCGGTAGAGCATCTCACTCGTAATGAGAAGGTCGCCGGTTCGATTCCGGCAGGTGGCTTAATTTGAAAATCCCGCGAAAGTCAATATGTAAAGGCTTTCGCGGGATTTCTGGTTCATATGTAAATAAACACATAAATTATCTTATTTATGTATAATATAATTAAAAGTTCAACACAATACAGTGACAGTAATGATTAAGAATTAGTTTCAATCCCTGCTGCTCTAAGAAATCTATTCTTTATGTCCTGCTCCAGTCTTACAATATCAGCCTGACTAATATTTCGTTGTAGATTATCTTCTGCTATTGCCTTGTTATAGGATACATATCCTCCAGCCATATTATCATGACCTCCGCCTGTGCCGATTCCATTAAGTGCTTTCATTACTATCGCTCCAGACGAATACTTATCATTACTTCGTATTGAGAGTTTGATTCCTTCTTTCTTAAGTGAATATACCACTGAGAGGTTCACTCCGTCCAGAGTCTGGGTAAAGTCGCATATAGCCGCGATAAGCGACTCCTTACGCCCATATCCGGCACAGGCAAAGCATATATCCTTTCTTATGTCGATAGTGTCAAATGCATCCTTATATGCCTTAATATCATCATAATGCATTACACTGCTGTCAAGTTCTGAAAGAATCTCCCGGTCTGCCATCATGAAGAGCTTGTAGTACATATCAAGGTCTAACTGGGCAACGCCACGTCTCATATCTGCTGTATCCATCTTAATACCATAAAGCAGTGCTGTTGCCACACTTCTTGACATATCGATATTATTATCAAAATAGTATGATGCAATAATTGACGCACAAGCACCTATCTCCGGTCTTATATCCGAAAATCTGTAATCAACCTGCTCATAGACAGGATGGTGGTCAATGCATATTATCTCCTGCCCATTCATGTTTATAATATTAGAATTCCCTTTCTGTGCATCCACAAGTATTATCTCATCATCCTCATGAAACTCTTCCGGTTTTATATATTCTTTCACTTCTATATTGAGCATTCTTACCATCTTGGCTGTGACCGTACGCTCAATATTTCCCTTATAGCATATCTGTGCTTCTACCCCTTTTGCCATCAAAAGCTCTGACAATCCGTATGCACACGCTATTGCATCCGGATCCGGGAAGTTGTGTGTCTGTATATACACCCTGTTTCCGCTTATGCTGGCTATGATTTCCTCTAAACAGTTCATAAAGTGCCCCTCATTTGCCTTTAATTATAATATTATATTCTTTATTATGGTTTTATTCAATGTAAATATCACTTTTTCCTATCTTTTTCATAAATTATAATAACCATATTATGGGAGTAAAATATTGGAACCAATTCTTTCTATGAATCACATATATTATTCCTATCACGATAAGAATGGAGAAACACCTGTAATAGATGATCTCTCCTTCAGCATTGAGCCCGGCAGTTTCACTGCAATTGTGGGTCCCTCAGGCTGTGGAAAATCAACAATTCTTTCCCTGTTATGCGGTCTGATAAAACCGGAATCCGGCAGTATCAGCATAAAACATGATTCCTCTGATAAAACCTCCCGAATGGGATATATGCTGCAAAAGGATAACCTCTTCGAATGGAGAAGCATTTATAAAAATGTCCTTTTAGGACTTGAAATAAATAACAGGAAATCCCCCGAAAATATAGCATATGTCAACCGGCTTTTAGAGCAGTATGACCTGGCCGAATTCAAGTCATCACGTCCATCACAGTTATCCGGTGGTATGAGACAGCGTGCTGCACTGATACGCACACTGGCTTTAAAACCGGATATTCTTCTTTTAGATGAACCTTTTTCTGCTCTTGATTATCAGACAAGGCTGGAAGTGAGAGAAGACATCTGCAATATTCTTCACAGAGAGAAGAAAACTGTCATTCTTGTCACTCATGACATACCGGAAGCAGTCGCAATGACAGACCGGGTATTAGTACTTACTAACCGCCCTGCAAAGCTTCTTAAAGTCATAGATATTAAAGCTAAAGACACTCTTTCTTCTGAAAAATATATTAATGAAATCAGGGAGGCGTTAGAATGAACACTAGTCCGGCTCAACGAAAATTCATTATAAAAATGCGGATATATAAAACCAGTGTTATAATATCCCGGCTCATACTGTTCTTTGGATTTCTCCTGTTATGGGAATATACAGCCGATAAAGGTATCATCAATGCATTTATTTTCAGCTCACCCATGCGGGTTTACAAAACATTTCTTGAACTTGCTAAAGATGGAGTTATTTTCATGCACATATGGGTCACTCTCTATGAAACACTGATTGCATTTGGAATAATAACAGGTATAGGAATGCTGTTTGCAATTCTTTTATGGTGTTTTAAGGGATTATCAGACTGTCTTGAACCCTTCATGGTTGTTCTTAACAGTCTTCCCAAGTCAGCACTGGCTCCAATGCTTATAGTATGGCTTGGCACCAACACCAAGGCAATCATAATCACTGCTGTCTCTGTTGCTATATTTGGAATGATTATTAACCTGTACACCGGATTTTTAAGTATTGACAAAGAAAAAATCATACTTATCAAAACTCTTGGAGGCAGCAAATGGCATATCCTCACCAGACTTATCCTCCCGGGTTCAAAACGGATTATCATAAGTAACATGAAGGTCAATATCGGCTTATGTCTTGTAGGTGTTATTATAGGCGAATTCTTAGCTGCCAAAAAGGGACTTGGTTACCTTATAATCTACGGAAGCCAGGTATTTAAGATGAGTTATGTGGTTTTGGGAATTGTTATTCTATGCATTATCTCTACTCTGCTTTTTGCTGTAATAAATATAATTCAAAAGCTATTTCTTAAAGACTGATTTTATATTATACTTAATATACTTAAAGATTAAAGGAGTATACTGTAGATGATTTCTATTACTATTAAAGACATACCTCAATTCATGAATAAACTTCTGATCAGCGACACATTTGACGGTTTCTGCATGTCCGAGGCTGATATAGCAACCGGCTGCACTTACACCATTGACGGCAGAATCAACAGCGCATTCTATTCCCAGGAGGAGATAGATGCCATGCCTTCATCAAGATATACAACATGGAAGAATATACGTCCCTTTGCTTTCAGTTTTGTAAAGGGGAGCCGTGTTCCAAAACACTTAAGAATAACAATGGTTCTTCCGGAAAGCAAAACAGCAGAAATCATAGAAAAGAATTCTCTTGATTATGAACCGGAAACAGTTAATGGCCTTTTCCTAAATATCAGATATCAGGATGGCTCAGCCACAATGACTACCGCATCCTCTCTCAGTGTATTCACACTCGACCGTTCTCTGGATGAAGCATTTGAAAGGTATATCTTCGAATTTCTGTCTGAATCCGGTATTTCTTATGAAGAATAAAGTTTAGAAATATTTAATAATCCCCTCAAAACCGCCTGTCTTCACGCTCGGGCGGTTTTTTGTTAGCACTCACTCTATATGAGTGCTAATTTTCACTTGACTATTGGTCATAACAGTATTAAATTATGCTTATGTTCAATATTTTCATTGAAAAAGGAGGCTATATACTATGTCAAAAGAACATGGCAATTTATCAATTAACAGCCAGAATATTTTTCCTATAATCAAGAAATGGATGTATTCTGACCACGATATCTTCTATAGAGAATTAGTTTCAAATGCATGCGACGCAATCACTAAGTTAAAAAAGCTCGACATGATTGGAGAATACGAAGCTCCCGATGATATCGAATATAAGGTGGACATTAAACTCTCTGCCAAGAATAAGACTATCAAAATCATTGATAACGGTATTGGTATGACTAAGGACGAAGTTGATGAATATATCAACCAGATTGCATTCTCCGGAGCAGAAGCATTCCTTGAGAAATACAAGGATAAAGCCAATGATGATCAGATTATCGGACATTTTGGATTAGGTTTCTATTCAGCATTTATGGTGTCTGATCAGGTTACTATCGACACACTATCTTTCAAGGAAGATGCCCAGGCTGTACACTGGTCTTGTGATGGCGGCACTGAGTACGATATAAGTGATGGTAATAAAACAACTCCGGGTACTGAGATTACTCTTTATCTGAATGAGGACAGCTATGAGTTTGCCAACGAATATAAAGCAAAGGAAGTCCTTGACAAATACTGCTCTTTCATGCCGGTTCCAATTTATGTAACTAATGAAGACGAGGGTCAGCAGACTGAGGAAATTCCTGAGGATGAGGTTAATGATAAGGATACTGTTCTTGAAACATTTGTTAAAGATGCCGTTACTGAGGAAGTTACCAGGGAAGATGGCACTAAGGAAACCGTGGAGAAAGTTCCTGCCAAGAAGATGGCCAAAATTGTTAAGAGACCTGTTGCTATCAATGAAATACACCCTCTCTGGACAAAGCATCCTAATGAGTGCACAGATGAGGATTACAAGGACTTCTACCGCAAGGTATTCCACGATTACAAGGAACCTCTTTTCTGGATACATCTCAACATGGATTATCCGTTTAATCTTAAAGGTATACTCTACTTCCCTAAGATTAACACAGAATATGAATCAATTGAGGGAACTATAAAATTATATAATAATCAGGTATTTGTTGCTGATAATATCAAGGAGGTTATCCCTGAATTCTTGCTTCTTCTTAAAGGTGTTATTGACTGCCCTGACCTTCCTCTCAATGTCTCACGTTCTGCTCTTCAGAATGATGGATTTGTCAAGAAGATTTCTGATTATATTACTAAGAAGGTTGCCGACAAGCTTTCAGGTATGTGCAAGACTGATAAAGAAAGCTATGAGAAATACTGGGATGATATTAATCCATTCATCAAGTTTGGCTGCTTAAAGGATGATAAATTCGCTGAGAAGATGAATGATTATATCATATTTAAGAATATTGATGGCAAGTATCTTACTCTTAAGGAATGTCTTGAGGAGAATAAGGACAAGCACGAGAATACTATATTCTATGTGACTGATGAGACAGAACAGAGCCAGTACATCAATATGTTCAGGAATGAAGGTATTGATGCTGTTATCCTGACACACAACATTGACCAGCCATTTATCACTAACCTCGAATCTAAGAATGAAAATCTCAAGTTCTTAAGAATTGATGCAGACCTTTCAGACAGCTTTAAAGAAGAAACTTCAGAAGACGAGTTGAAGGATATGTCTGAAAAGCTTGATAAGACATTTAAGGATGCTCTTGGCAACGATAAGCTCTCAGTTAAAGTGGAGAAATTAAAGGATACTTCTATATCTTCTATGATTACTCTCTCCGAGGAGAGCAGACGTATGCAGGATATGATGAAAATGTATGGTATGGGCGGTATGGATCCGAATATGTTCGGTGCCGAAGGCCAGACACTTATACTAAATGCTAATAATGAGCTTGTTAAATATGTTGCTGAACACGGTGATGGAGAAAATACTAAGCTTATATGTGAACAACTCTATGATTTGGCAATGTTAAGTCATGCTCCGCTTTCACCTGAACAGATGACAGGATTTATTGCAAGAAGTAATAAAATCATGGAATTACTTGCAAAATAATCTTATTTCAACTATCATTGTCTTATATAACGATAAGGAACAATTAATAATATGACTGATTTCAATAACAAAGAATATGACGATGATACTAAAGTTAAATATGACAGCGATGATGGAATCGAATTTATAGAAGATGATTACTCTCACGAGGATTACGATTACGAGGTTGATGATGAATTCACTTATCCGGAAGATACAGATATTCCACAATACAGTGACGATTATCATGATGACCCGAATTATAAATGCAAGAAAAAGCAGAAGACATCTATAGGTGAAGAAATATTAAGCTATGTTAAGATTCTTACAGTAGCTATTGTTGTCGCTTTCTTATTTACCAGATTCATTATAGTGAATGCACAGGTTCCGTCCGGCTCAATGGAAAACACCATCCTTACCGGAGACAGACTTATTGGTTTCAGGCTTGCCTATCTGTTTAGTGAACCGGAACGCGGTGATATAGTAATCTTCAAATACCCTGATGATGAATCTCAGAATTTTGTCAAAAGGGTAATTGGAGTTCCCGGTGATGTAATCCAGATTACTGGCGGACATGTGTATGTGAATGGAGATATGCTTGAGGAAAGCTACATCCGCGAGCCTATGAATGATGATGGTGAGGAACTCACCTATGTGGTACCTGAAGATTCCTATTTCATGCTGGGTGACAACAGGAATAATTCCAAGGATTCCAGATATTGGACACACACATTTGTATCAAGAGATAAGATTATCGCAAAAGTTTCTTTCAGATACTGCAATGTCATAAAGAAGAAGCTCTCATTTGCAATTATTAAATAAAACCGAATAATCCATATTATTCCGGGGACAATAATATGGCCGTTAGTTAAATAAACTAACGGTCATTATTTTTGTCTGCACACTGTGCTGGACAAAAGGCAAAATAAGGAGGAAATATGGGTAATCTTAATTGCAACGCAGCATCCTGCGTAAACAACTGCGACGATCACTGCTGTCTTAATTCAATATGTGTAGACGGAAGTTCTGCATGTGAATGCGATGATACATGCTGTAGTGATTATCAGCACAAGAAGGATTCTTCCACTAATATGTTCCACATGCCAAAGGATTCACTTTCTATCTCATGTGAAGCCACAAACTGCATTTATAACTTTAATAAGAAATGCGATGCTGACCATGTAGATATATCAGGAATCAAAGCTACTACAGAGAAAGATACTGTCTGTGCTACATTCCAGGCACAGAAATAATACTGCAGAAAAATACACTGCAGCAAGAAAAGGGGATGACTCTTCACGAAATCAATCCGTGAAAAGTCATCCCCTTATATAATACAAATATTATGCTCTTGAAGTATACTCACCTGTACGAGTATCAATCTTGATTTTGTCTCCCTGATTGATGAACAATGGAACCATAATCTTAGCTCCTGTCTCAACGATAGCAGGCTTAGTAGCACCTGTAGCTGTGTTACCCTTGATACCTGGCTCTGTCTCTGTTACTTCAAGCTCAACTGAAATTGGTGGCTCGATAGCAAATACATTGCCCTCATGTGAACAGAGCTTAACCATCTCGTTCTCTTTAACGAACTTAAGAGAATCTCCAACCTGATCAGCACTTAATGCTATCTGGTCATATGTCTCTGTATTCATGAAATTGTAAAGGTCTCCATCAGCATAAAGATACTGATACTCAGCTCTCTCGATATGTGCAAGATCAAACTTCTCAGTTGGTCTGAAAGAGTTCTCAATAACACCACCTGAAATAATATTCTTTAACTTAGCTCTAACGAAAGGTGATCCTTTACCAGGCTTAACATGCTGGAATTCGATTACCTGCCATATTCCGTTCTCATACTGAATTGTAATACCGTTCTTAAAACTACCTGCATCTACCATTCTTTGGTATACCTCCTAAATAATCAATAACTTCTACTATATTATAATAAATATAAACATTTGGCAACTACTTTTTGTCAGCAAGGTCTTTAACTGCCTCTAAAGCATACAGATAGCCCTTAAGGCCAAGACCTACAACCTGTCCATTGCACACAGGAACAGTCACAGAAGTATGCCTGAACTCCTCTCTCGTATGCACATTGGAAATGTGTACCTCAATCTTAGGAATAGATGAAACCGAAGCAAGAGCATCTCTTACCGCATAGCTGTAATGAGTAAATGCACCAGGATTAATAACAATACCCGCAACGTCATTATAATATGCTTCCTGAATCTTATCTATTATAGCTCCCTCATGATTGCTCTGGAACACTTCTACTTCCACACCTAATTGATTTGACTTATCCTGTATCATGGAAACAAGCATATCGTAGTTCTGCTCTCCATATATGCCCGGCTCCCTTATGCCAAGAAAATTAATGTTAGGTCCGTTAATTACAAGTATCTTCATATTATTTTAGTCCTCCCCTGCTATATTCATATTGACTGCTGCAACAATCTTGCCATACATATCTGAAAAATCAGCCTTATCCGTAACAACAATCATATCTGCCGCATCCTTATACAAATCTTCTCTTGCTGCCATAAGGCTTTCAATGCGTTCCCTAAGATCACCACCATCAAGAAGCGGTCTTGAACTGTCCTTTTTAAGTCTTTTCATCAATTCTTCAACTGAAGTTTCAAGATATACAACACAACCAAGCTCTTTGAGTAATTTCCTGTTAATATCTCTTACCGGAAGACCTCCACCAACAGAAATAACAGTATTCTCGACATTGTCAGTAAGCTTCTTGACTGCAGCCGTCTCCATATCCCTGAAAGCCTCTTCCCCTGAATCCCTGAAAATATCTTTTATGCACTTATTCTGTTGTTTCTCAATATACTCATCTGTGTCAAGAAAGCTCATGCCGTGTTCTCTGGCAATCCATTTGCCAAAGGTGGTCTTACCACTCCCCATAAACCCAATAAGTATAATATTGCCATGTTCCTTATTCATCTGTACCAGTCTCCTTCAAAAGGATATTATATACTTCCTCTGCGTCCTGCCTCGATACAGTACATTCGTTCCAAAGCTCATATGCACTTATTCCTTGATATAGAAGCATTTTAAGTCCATTATAAGCCTTTTTCCCCTGTGCCTTTACAAGCCTCATAAACCTTGTCTGTGCCGGGTTATAGATAATATCTACACCCACAGCCACTTTTCTGTAAAAGGCTTCATCCTCAATCACAGCCTCATCATTGTTCGGATACAGTCCCACACTTGTAGTCTGGATTACAATATATCCGCCACCCGGGATACTTTCATAATCATTAATGTTCATTGGTATGACACATTCGTTATGAAAATATTCATTCACCGCATTGGCAATATTCTGCGCTTTATCCACTGTCCTGTTAAGAATATAGACACGCTTTGCTTTCCTGCCTGCACATAAAAATGTTATGGCACGCGCAGCACCGCCGGCACCGAGAATAATTACTTCAGAGGACGCCAGTTCGATACCCTCATCCTCTAATTCTCTGGCAAGACCCAGAATATCAGTATTATATCCCTTATATCCTCCCTCAACTCTTACAAGTGTATTAACTGCGCCTATTGCCTTAGCAAGAGGGTCAATGTCCACCAGCGAATCAATAACCTCAGACTTGTGTGGAACGGTCACATTAAGCCCTAATATATTAAGACTGTATGCACCTTTAACAGCAGTCGCCACGTCACCCTTCTCAACCTTAAATGTAGTATATACAAGATTGCGTTCTGTCAGTCTGGCAAGATTATTATGGATCGCCGGAGAGACAGAATGACCCACCGGATTCCCGATAAGCCCACAAACTCTTGTTGTTCCTTTAATCTCTGTCATAAATCCTCTTCTCTGCACATCAATGCCTGTTTATAAATCTTCTGTAGAAAAACAGCACAATCCATTCCAGACGTCTCTTAAGAACAATCTGGATTTCCTCATGCTTGTCTATAGGCTTAACCAGAATTGACATAATACCGGCTCTGTTAGCTCCCCACACATCAGTAAAAAGCTGGTCGCCAACAAAGAACGTATCAGACCGGCTCGTCCCCATAATCTCCATAGCCTTGATATAATTCACAGGAGAAGGTTTTCCTGCCTTACTCACATAATTGGAATCAACCGCATCTGCTAAAGGCTTAACTCTTGCCTCCTTATTGTTAGAAATAATGCATGTGTCAAAGCCTATATTCCTCAGCCTGTCAAATAACTGTCTGCAACGATCTGTGACAGGTGCGCCATGCTCTACAAGAGTATTGTCGATATCAAATATTATGCCTCTGTATCCTTTATCGAATAATCCCTGAAAATCTATATCATATGCAGAATCAATATACATATCAGGATAAAATCTCTTAAACATAAAATAATTCTGCCTTTCGAAATCATTTAAGAATCTTCTTAATCTCTTCCATGAAAGAATCAACATCCTTAAACTCTCTGTAAACAGATGCAAATCTTACATAAGCAACCTCATCAACAGCCTTGAGCTTGCTCATTACAATCTCTCCAATGGTGTTAGTAGGGATTTCTTTCTCGCCAATATTAAAAATCTGTGTCTCAATCTCATCCACCATAGCATTAATCTGTGTGATAGAAACAGGTCTCTTATGGCATGACCTTACAATTCCTGCTGTAATCTTCTCTCTGTCATATGGTTCCCTGTTGTTATCCTTCTTGATAACAATAAGAGGCATAGACTCGACCTTCTCATAGGTTGTAAATCTCTTGCCGCACTCGTCGCACTGGCGTCTTCTTCTTATTGAGCTGTCGTCAGTTGGTCTTGAATCAATAACCTTCGTATTATCTTTACCACAAAATGGACACTTCACGATATATACCTCCATAGTTAAATACATAGATTAATTATGAATAAGCCCAGCCAAAATGTCAATGCTTTTAATGTCAGCAAATTGCAAAAAACAATGCGGAATGGAGGATTAAATGTCTGGTTATAAAGTTGAAATATGCGGAGTCAATACCAAAGACCTCCCTCTTCTAAAACCAAAGCAGGCTAAAGAACTTTTAACTAAGATAAAGGCAGGCGATGAACAGGCAAGAGAAACATTTATAAAGGGAAATCTGAGGCTGGTTTTAAGTATCGTACAGCGTTTTAACCAGAGTGGCGAAAATCTCGATGACCTGTTTCAGATAGGCTGTATAGGCATGATAAAAGCAATAGATAATTTCGACACAACATTAAATGTGCAGTTTTCAACCTATGCCGTCCCAATGATAATCGGTGAAATCAAACGTTTCCTTAGAGATAACAGTACAATAAGAGTGAGCCGCTCGCTGAAAGATACTGCCTATAAAGCAATCAACACCAGGGAACAGCTTATGAAAAAAAATCAGAAAGAGCCCTCAATCACAGAAATTGCAGAAGAAATCGGCATATCCAAAGCAGATATTGTAATTGCCCTTGAAGCTGTCACTCCTTCCATATCTCTGTATGAGCCGGTATTTAACGACGGTGGCGATACTCTGTATGTAATAGACCAGGTAAGAGACAAAAAGAATACTGAAGAACGCTGGGTTCGTAACATTGCATTAAGAGATGCTATAAACAGACTCACTCCGAGAGAACAACAGATAATCATGCTTCGCTTCTTCAACTGCCGGACACAGACTGAGGTTGCCGAAGAGCTTGGCATATCCCAGGCACAGGTAAGCCGTCTCGAAAAATGTGCATTAAAGGGAATGAAAAAGCACCTCTGCTAGTCCACTTTAATATAATAAATGTAAACATCCCTTAAGGGCTAATATATGAGGCTATGCGAATTTAAAGGTAAAACAGTAATTAATGATACTGACTGCTGCATTCTTGGCTTTGTGGTCGATATAGAATTCGACCCTGCCACAGGATGCATTATTGCAATAATTGTTCCTGGGCCTGCAAGATTATGCGGAATACTAGGCAGAGATTTTGAGTATGTTATTCCATTTAAATGTATACGTTCAATCGGTCCTGATATAATTCTTGTCAGTGTATGTGCAGATAAAGTAAAACAAAAATGTATATGAGCAGTATTGAAAAAACAGACCTGTTGCTTTACAATGATAATAAATAGACAAGGAGGCACTATGGATAAGAAATATGTAGCATACGTGGGCAGTTATACCCATGAGAACAGTAAGGGTATTCATATATATGACTGTGATGTGGCTAAAGGCCGCATCACTGAAAGAGCAGAGGTTTCTATTGATAATCCTTCTTTTATAGCATTTTCAAGCGACAGGAATTTCTTATATGCTATATGTGACCAGGGTGTATCAGCTTATGCCATACTGGATAATGGAGATCTTGAACTGATGAATGTAGCTTCCATTAATGGTATGCGCGGATGTCATATATGTGTAACAAGTGATAACAGATTTCTGATTGTTTCCGGATATCATGATGGCAAGATTACTGTCATGCGCATCAATGCTGACGGTTCAGTTGGATTTATCGCAGATGAGGTATTCCATAAAGGAATTGGTAGTGTAGCTGAACGAAATTTCCGGCCACATATAAGCTGGAGTACTTTCACTCCTGATGAAGAACTGTTATGTGTATGTGACCCTGGAATTGACCAGATTAAGCTTTATGAATTCAATCACACTACCGGAAAGCTTAAACTGTACGACATAATACGTTCACAGCAGGAGTCAGCTCCAAGACAGATTGAGTTTAGTCATGATGGAAAGTATGCATATGTAGTCTGTGAGATGAAGAATTATATTAATGTGTATTCTTATGATAAGAATTCCGACAAGAACCGCTTTGATCTCATCCAGAATATTTTTACAGTGAGAAAAGATCATAAGACTAACAGCGCTGCTGCTAACATCACATTTGACAGCACCGGAAATCATCTGCTCTGCTCTAACGCAGGTGATAACACTGTCACTGTCTATAAGGTTGACACTGAGACAGGAAAGCTTTCAAGCCTTAATTCACTTCCTATAAGCGGTGATTATCCTAAGTACATAAAGCTTTTTCCTGACGACAAGCATGTCATGTCAATGAATAACGAAGGCAATTCAATTACCATATTTACAGTGAACTATGACAGAGGGCTCATCGTTATGAACGGTCCTGAGCTTAAGATTTCAAAGCCTAACAATATGATAATAAAGGAACTGGACAGCTAATACATTTTATGGATTACAATAGGGAATACCCTCTGACCTGCGCAATAAGAAGCCCCGAAGCAAAATGCCATTGGCAATTTGCTTCGGGGCTTCTTATTAATTTAATATAATTATGAATATTTCTCTTCACAATACTTACATCTGTAAACCTGCTTTGTCTCATCTGAGAGAACAAATACATGCTTTAATCCCTGCTCAATAGATGTTATGCATCTTGGATTCTTGCACTTTATTATATTGACAATCTCTGAAGGAAGAGAAAGTCTCTTCTTCTCAACAATCTCTCCATTCTTGATTATATTGACTGTGATATTGTGGTCAATAAACCCTAATACATCCAGGTCAACAAGATCAAGACCACCCTCAATCTTAATAATATCCTTTTTACCCATCTTATTACTTCTGGCATTCTTGATAATAGCCACCTGACAATCAAGCTTATCAAGTCCCAGGTTGTTGTATATCATCATGGCTTTACCAGCCTCGATATGGTCAAGTACAAAGCCCTCGTTAAGTTGTCCGACATTTAACATAATAATCCTCCTTGAAGTTATCTTCTATCTATGCAGGCTAGGCCTCCGATGAATCAAGCACATGTCCTAACTGTGGATTAACCTTTTCATCAAGACCAAGAAGTGCCAGAATAAGCGCCATTCTTACATAAACACCAAACTGAGCCTGTTTAAAATAGGCAGCACGCGGATCATCGTCAACATCCACTGCAATCTCGTTAACTCTTGGAAGCGGGTGGAGAACATACATATCCTTCTTACCTAATTCCATCTTTTCCCTGTCTAATATATAAAAGTCCTTCATTCTCAAGTACTCATCCTCACTGAAGAATCTCTCTCTCTGTACTCTTGTCATATAGAGAATATCCAGCTCAGGCATAGCCTCCTCCAGACTCTCAACCTCAACATAATCACAGTTGTTAGCCTTTAACACATCGTCTCTTATATAATCAGGAACTCTTAACTCTTTAGGAGATATAAGTATGAATCTGACATTCTTATATCTTACCAGTGAATTAATAAGTGAGTGTACTGTTCTTCCGAACTTGAGATCTCCACACAATCCTACGGTGAAATTGTCAAGTGAACCACGGAGTTCTCTTATTGTCATAAGATCAGTAAGTGTCTGTGTCGGATGCTGATGTCCACCATCTCCTGCATTAATAACCGGAATTCCTGACTTGCCTGCAGCAACCATTGGCGCACCCTCCTTAGGATGGCGCATGGCACATATATCGGCATAACATGAGATTACTCTTATAGTATCTGCTACACTCTCACCCTTAGATGCCGAGCTTGAAGATGCCTCAGAAAATCCTAACACCTGCCCGCCAAGATTAATCATAGCTGCTTCGAAGCTGAGTCGTGTCCTTGTACTTGGCTCATAGAACAATGTGGCTATCTTCTTTCCATCACATACATGACCGTACCTTGATGGATCCTTTGAAATATCGCTTGCAAGATTCAATAATCTTGTCAGTTCATCTACGCTTAAATCAAGCGGACTAAGTAAATGTCTCATAATTGAAAGCCTCCGTGTATATTTAGTTAAATTATTACTGCACACTGCTGTATTTCTCTGACTGGACTTTTATAAGTTCTGCGTCGTCGAAATAGTTAATCTTCATAGATGCCTTAACATCATTGAGAGTTTCCTGAGCTACAGCATAAGCCGCCTCTGTTCCCTTCTTGAGAATATTATAAACCTCAGGGATGTTCTTCTCATATTCATGTCTTCTGGCTCTAATTGGCTCAAGCTCCTTGTTGAGAACATTAAGGAGGAATTTCTTAACCTTAACATCCCCAAGTCCGCCTCTTCTGTAATGATCCTTCAACTCATCAAGATTGTTATACTCAGGAAGGAATAATCCAAAATCCTCATCAGAGCTGAAAGCATCAAGATATGTGAACACACAGTTACCCTCAACCTTACCCGGGTCAGAAACCTGAATGTGATCAGGGTCTGTGTACATGCTCATGACTTTCTTCTTAACTTCATCCGGATTATCTGAAAGATAAATGCAGTTTCCTAAAGACTTACTCATCTTAGCCTTTCCATCAGTACCCGGAAGTCTTAAGCACGCTTTATTGTCAGGAAGGAGAATATCAGGCTCCACCAATGTATCTCCGTATACAGAGTTAAACTTTCTTACAATCTCTCTGCACTGTTCCAGCATAGGCTCCTGATCCTCTCCAACGGGAACTGTTGTCGCTTTAAATGCTGTGATATCCGCAGCCTGACTTATAGGATAACAGAAGAATCCTACCGGGATGCTTGCCTCGAAATTACGCATCTGGATTTCAGACTTTACCGTTGGATTTCTCTGAAGTCGTGATACCGTAACGAGGTTCATATAATAAAATGTAAGCTCTGTAAGCTGTGGAATCTGTGACTGAATAAATATATTAGACTTAGCTGGGTCAATACCAACCGAAAGATAATCGAGTGCTACCTCGATAATGTTCTGTCTGACTTTCTCCGGATTATCAGCATTATCTGTCAATGCCTGTGCATCCGCAATCATAATAAAAATCTTATCAAATTCTCCTGAATTCTGTAATTCAACTCTGCGCTTTAACGACCCAACATAATGCCCTAAGTGAAGCTTTCCTGTTGGTCTGTCACCTGTTAAAATAATCTTAGACATAAGCAACCCTTCCTTCATCCCAAAATTGTAAAAATTATATCATACTTTTATGTAAATGGCAAAAAAGTTTAATATAAATAGGCAGAATTACAATGATACCTGCAAGAAATGTAAGACCTTCATTCCAGCACACAGCATCAAAGCCAAAATGCGGTATCAACGCAATCGCAACTGCCGCTCTTGCCGCCATCTCAGCCAGACCGGAAAGAATAGAATATTTGCCATACCCCATTCCCTGAACAGAATATCTTGCTGTGAATAAAAGAGCCAGTTCCATATTAAATATGCTGATATATTTTATAAACTTAACTGTATATTCAACCACCAGTGTGTCAGCCGCATCAACAAATATTAGTGCCAGATATCTTCCCGTGACGAAGCAGACAAAAATCATAATCAAAGAATATATAAGACCAATGGTAAGCGTCTTTCTGAATCCCTCACTTATGCGGTCAAATCTCTTAGCCCCAAAGTTCTGTCCTACGAAAGACGAAAGAGCTGTTCCCAAAGAATTAAGAGGACAGAGTATAAGATTCTTAATCTTATATCCGGAAGTAAATCCAGCAATAGCTTCCTCGCCAAGATTATTAACATAAAACTGTAGAATAATTGCACCAATGGCAGTAATAGAATACTGAAGTCCCATAGGCATACACATTCGTATAATATTCTTCATATAATACGGATGAAAAGTGCGCTCCTCCTTATTAATAGGAAACAGCAGCTTATATTTTCTGAAAATATATACTGCACTCAGCACTCCGGCAACTCCCTGTGAGAAAACAGTTGCAACAGCCGCACCTGCAACACCCCACTTTACAACTACAACCAGAAACAAATCCAGAAAAATATTCATCACTGTTGAAACAGCCATGAACATCGTAGACTTCTTACTGTCGCCAAAGGCCATAAGTATACCAAAACAGAAATTATACAGAACTGTTAAGGGAAGCCCCATAAATATTATGACCAAATATATATGTGCCTGTCTGAAAATACTCTCAGGCGTCTTTAACCAAGTCAGAAAAAATCCACTCATAGCAGCGGTTACAGTCGTCATAATTACTGCAATCGCAAGCGCAAAGTAGACTCCGTTAATAAAATATTTTCTTAAATCTTCCTCTTTTCCTGCACCATAGGCTTGCGAAACAGGCACACTTATTCCTATACACGAGCCTATGCAGAAATAACATACAATATATGTAAGAGAAGAGGTTGCACCAACAGCAGCCAGAGCCTTTGAGCTTAAGAACTGGCCAACAATGGCAGCATCCGCTATATTATACAACTGCTGCAATAACTGTCCTAAAAGTACCGGACCTGCAAAAGAAAGCAGTATCCTTGTTATCGGTCCCGAGGTCATCTTAGCATTGTCCATAGCAGCAGTCTTATCCATTGCAATTCTCCCATTGATAAATATATTATCCATATTATAGACCTGTCACAAGAATTTGCAAGGGAAAACGATTATATTATGTACTTCATTCAATAAGACTTAACACTTGTTTATCCTGCTGATTAGCCTGTGCCAGCATGCTCTGTCCAACCTGTGATAATATATTCTGCTTAGAATAATCAATTAATTCTTCAGAAAAATCAGTATCTCTTATTCTTGATTCTGCCGCCTGCGTATTCTCGCTATTATTCATATTGACATTATAAGCCCGCTCAAGCCTGTTAGTATATGCTCCAAATACTGCCCTCTGTTCTGACACTTTTTCAATGGCTTTATCAATCTGGGATATTGCCGATTCCGAATCAGAATATGTAAGCAGACTAATTCCCCCCAGACCTATATTTCCTGTTCGGAGAAAATCATAAGATATACCTATTGTCTGTTCATTAAGCGCTCCAGCCTGAATAAGGACTTCCTGTTTAAATCCAAATACTCCTGCTGAATTCTTTGTTGACTGTTCTGTAACACTAACTTCATTACAACTAAGATTCTGGTATGTCTCCCCATTGCCTTTAAGTGTCACTGACTTATTAGCATATATAATACTATCCGCATAATCCCAGAAATTATTATTAATATTGCTATACTTACTCAAATTCTTAACGTCACCATATGTAAGCCTGCTGAGATCATATACTAATTTAATCTTGTTAAATTCACCTGCTGTATTACTTCTATTGGTAAATGTATACGACACCGTTCCTAACTTAAGTGATTCATTATCAGGAGGAACATCAGGAGGAATATTTGAATTATATCTTGACAGTAAATTTTCTCTGGCATTTATAAGTTGTTCTGCCAGATGAGCATTAATATTGTAATCACATGTAAAAGTAGTCTCATCTGTTCCAAAGCTAATTATATGGTTAATAATTCCCGGTGCAGTTTCTTTCTCAGATACAATTCCTGAATTGCTGATTATCTCGTAATTCTGTGCAAAAGCCCTGCTAAAATCATCTCTCTGGGTATCGAACCCTATATCAGATGTTCCAGTTACTGTTACTTTGCTATTTATATTACTATTATTACCAACAGTTATTGCTGTCGGTGAATGTGTATCAGCAGAAATTGTTGTATTTCCAATATCATTTATTATACTTTCAGGACTTCCGTCTTCATCAAGCTTATACTCATAACTTATAAACCCACCTTTGGTACTATCATCATATTTATACACTGATTTATCGTTAACCGTGACATATGCAGAACCTCCAGCTCCGTCTCCCCATGAATTAACTTTGCTGTTATTTCCTGATATATCCGGTATATTGTTCCAACTTGTAGACGATAATACACCATCATCATACTTTACACTGAGCCCGTCATTCTTGTTAGCGACCACTTTATACCCTGATGTAGATATTTTATCTTTATTGGCAGCTGTAACAGTGACTTTAGTGCTATCAAACGATGTTATGTCTGCGCTCTGATTAGAAGTTGCTCCTACATTAACACTATGCCAATCAATATGAACAAATTGATTATTTATACCATCAATAAATGTTGTCCAGTCCGCTCCTCCATCTGGAACATCAAATGATATCTCCAAACCGTAATACTTAAATGTATATGTTCCGGCTGACACATCTGCTCCCGGAGTTATTCCCATAGCTGCCCATGAAGTATTTCCCTCATCAGCATTAGTACCATCAGTTCTTACACCATCAATAATAATTCCAGTATTATCTGCTTTCCAGCTATATGTTTTCTGTGCAGTATTAAGTGCTTCTCCCTTAACAGTTTTTATATCAAAAAAAGCACCCTGTCCCTTATCGTCAATTAAAGTTGCCGAATCATCCTTTAATATACGACTATCTATTCTTTTTGAAACTGTATCGGTAAATGTTTGCGTTGCTCTATCATAATCTATCCCAAGGTCTTCCCATGAATATCTATGATTCATATACTGGATACCACCCACATATGTTCCAATTGAATCCGTTGTATTATAAAAAGAAAAATCTGTTGCTTCACCTGTTACAGCCGGAATATATGTAGCACACCATACTTTCTTTGTATTAAAACTTGTAGTCTTAAATATATTATCTAATTCATCTGTAAGCTGCTGTACCTCAGCATCAAGTGCAGCTCTGTCACTATCTGTATTAGTGTCATTTGCTGCCTGTACAGATAATTCTTTCATTCTGCCCAACATAGAATTAACCTCAGAAAGTGCTCCCTCAGCTACATTACAGAAAGAAATACCATCTGTAATATTTCTGGCAGCCCTATTAAGCCCTCTTATCTGCCATCTCATTTTTTCTGAAATGGTAAGTCCCGCAGCATCATCAGCAGCTCTGTTGATTCTATAACCTGAAGACAGTTTTTCTGTGGATTTCAAAAAATTTTTATTGGTAGTTTTCAAACAATTATATGTATTTAGGGAATTTATATTATGTTGTATAACCATGCCAGTCTCCTCATCCGTATATCCATAAATATAATTCTGATAATATGTTCTTAACAACTAATCTTAATTTATATCGGATATAAAAGATTGACATTTAACTAGTTATATGTATTTTTTACTTTTATATTTTATTTTTTACTTTTCACTTTATTATTTAATCTGTAGATAATAAAAATGAAAATCACTCCTGCAAGCGCTCCAGTCCCATCAATAAGCACATCCATAAACTGTCCGTTTCTTCCCGGCACAAAGAGCTGGTGCAACTCATCTGTAGACGCATAAATAACCGCAACAAGCACCGCTGCAAGCAGATGTTTCCAATTAATTAATGACGTAACTACTACCCCCAGTATAAACCCTGCAAGAATTGCATATTCAGTTGCATGTGCTGCCTTTCTTACAGGATAATCAATATTTTCTGCCATTGATATCTGCTCCTGCTCACTCATATTTTCGTATCCCGGTACGAAAATACTACACACTATCTTTCCTGCCCTGAGACTCTGGATCTCAGATTCTTCCCCCGGCTTAGCCGAAAATGAAAAAATAACAACCATCCACACAACAGTTAATATTAAATATACCTTTCTGCGTATTGATATTTTACCAGTCATATTGTCACTCCATTTATTTATTCAATTAATTGGTTGATATAATTATATTAAAACTGACTAACATAAAAACAGAATGCTATGTAATAAACACAGCATCCTTCTCAAAGTTCATAATAATATTATATTTAACAATGCGAGCAGCACTATAAGCCGGGTTATGTCAGCAAAATGCTGTGATGATCATCTATCTAGTCCTGCTGTTACCAGCAGGCTCAAGCGACCTACCTAAAGCTTGGCGGGCAGCCTTTATAACGCTTTTGTTTGGTCTTGCTTCGGATGGGGTTTACATGTGCCACTGCTGTTACCAGCAACGCGGTAGTCTCTTACACTGCCTTTCCACCCTTACCAGTCTGAAGCCATCTTCAGACGGCGGTTTATTTCTGTTGCACTGGCCTTGGAGTCGCCTCCACCGGACGTTATCCGGCATCCTGCCCTATGAAGCCCGGACTTTCCTCACCTGCACGAATACAGCCGCGATCATCTGTGCTACTCACAATATTAAATTGTAAAATTTAATACAGACTCACTCATATATCTGTTAGAGAATCACTCATGATTCAGATTACTTTCATATAGAAGCTGATATACTTCTATCTTAAACTGATCCTCTGAATTGATCCCTACAAAACGACATCCATAAGTAGTTTCTGTCTCGCCGAGATTCTCCATCCTTATTATCTCAATAATTGTCTCAAACGATTCCTTATTAGCAAGAGTTATGTAAGTATCATAATAAGTATTAAGCTTAAATTCATAATCCGACTTAAAAGCTATTCCATGCTTAGAAATATTGATTACATTGACATCAACTTTCTTTCCTGATATCCCCGATACATAATTGTCACCAAGCTGTCTTAATGATATCACCACACTGACATCAGTTCTTCTTGATTTTCTTTTTTCAATACCCATGATTACCTTCTTTTCTGAATATGCTGTCCACATATTCTTTCCCCTATTAATCAAGATAATCATAACATTAAGTTTATTATGCGTCAAATAAAAAACTTTCAATACTCTCACTTAATAAACATAGCATCCCCAAAGCTGAAAAACCTGTACTTCTCCTGCACTGCCACTTCATATGCATGAAGAACATTTTCTCTTCCGGCTAATGCTGAAACAAGCATTACAAGTGTTGATTCAGGAAGATGGAAATTAGTAATAAGACAATCTATTGCCTTGAACTTATAACCCGGATATATGAATATCTCAGTCCATCCACTCTTAGCCGGTATAGTACCATCCTCAAGTGCCACAGATTCAAGAGTTCTTGTACTTGTAGTTCCCACAGCTATAACCCGTCCGCCATTCTTTCTTGTATTATTAATAATATCAGCAGCTTCCTGTGTAACCACATAGAATTCTGAGTGCATATGATGTTCCTGTATGTTCTCCACTTTGACAGGTCTGAAAGTTCCCAGTCCTACATGCAGAGTGACTCTGGCAATCTTAACACCCATTGCCTGTATCTTATCCAGCAATTCATTGGTAAAATGAAGTCCTGCGGTTGGTGCCGCAGCAGACCCCTCATGCTTTGCATATACTGTCTGATACCTGTTCTTATCCTGCAGCTTGTGTGTAATATATGGCGGAAGCGGCATCTGTCCAAGTTCATCAAGAATCTCCTCGAAGATTCCATTATATGTAAACTTAATCAGTCTGTTGCCCTCTTCAACTATATCAACAACTTCTCCAACAAGCTTTCCCTCACCAAAGCTTATCCTTGCTCCAACCTTAGCCTTCTTGCCAGGCTTTACAAGAACCTCCCATGTATCCTGCCTGTCCTCCAGTCTCTTGAGAAGAAGCACTTCAATTGCTGCCCCTGTATCAACCTTAGTTCCGATAAGCCGGGCAGGAATAACCTTGGTATCGTTGATAACAAGGCAGTCCCCCGGATTAAGATAGTCGACTATATCTCTGAATATCTTATGTTCAATCTTCCCTGTTTCTCTGTCAAGTACCATAAGTCTTGAACTGGAGCGGTCAGAAAGCGGGTCCTGCGCAATCAGCTCCTCAGGAAGCTCATAATAAAAATCATGTAAATCCATTACTTCCTACTTTCTAAGCTCAATTCCGTCAGCCTCAAGGTCTTTAAAAATCTTTTCCATAACCGGAGTTATGTCCTTATCCTCGAGAGTTCTGTCCTTGGCACGGAAAGCGATTGAGTACGCAACTGACTTAAAGCCCTCCTTAATCTGGGCTCCCTCATATATATCAAAGAGATTATAGCTCTCAAGAATCTTACCGCCACGCTTCTCAATAATCTTCTCTACTTCACCCACTGGTAACTCCTTAGGCATAACCATACTGATATCTCTTGTTACCGCTGGGAATTTAGCAATTCCTGTGAACTTCTTGTCGAAACTTGCCATCTGTGTAACAGTTGGAATATCAATAACAACAATATATGCCCTCTCTCCAATTGAGTAAGTATCTGCAACATCAGGATGAAGTTCTCCAATATATCCAATCTTCTTGCCTTCATAGTACACATCTGCCTGACGGCCAGGATGCAAGAATGGAATTCCTGCCTTAGGATCATATTCCGGCTTCTTCTTCATTCCAATCTTCTCAAGAAACTCCTCAATAACACCCTTCATAGAATAGAAATCTACATCTCCGAATGCTCCTAATGTGAATTCTACTCTCTCATCAGGAAGCTCATCAGCATTGTCCGCTGCAAGATAAACCTTTGCTAACTCATAGAGTTTAACATTCTTGTTTCTTCTGTTATAGTTAGTTGACAGCGATGTGAGCATTCCATTGATTGGAAGTGTTCTCATAATTGAGAAATCTTCTCCTAATGGATTAGAAATAACTACTGTCTTTCTGTACATTGAATCTGCCGGAAGCTTTAACTTATCAAATACCTTAGGGCTCTCAAAAGAGTATGTCATAGCCTGAGAGAAGCCGGTAAACTGTGCAACCTCAGATGCAGCCTCCTCAATGCTCTGCTCGAATGAAATCTTACCCATTGTAGTCTCTCCCTTTGGAAGAGTCGTAGGAATATTATCATATCCGAAAAATCTAGCTACTTCCTCTGCGATATCGGCATCTCTGTTAAGATCCTGTCTGAATGTAGGGATAACAAGTTCATTGGTATTCTTATCATATTCAATCTCAAGTCTTTCAAAGTATGAAAGCATTTCTTCGGAAGATACATTTGTTCCAAGTAAAGCATTATACTTAGCCGGTTCAAATGGAAGTCTCTTCTTAGTTACAGGATTAGGATAAACATCTACTACACCACCCACAACATCACCTGCGTCAAGCTCCTCAATAAGCTGGCACGCTCTGTTGATTGCCTCCATGGCATTCTCTGGGTCAAGCCCCTTCTCGAACTTTCCTGAAGCGTCTGTTCTAAGACCAATCTTCTTAGTTGTCTTTCTTATATTGGTTCCATCAAATGTAGCTGCCTCAAAAAGCATTGTCTTCACATCATCTGTAATCATTGAGTTCTCTCCGCCCATGATTCCTGCAATACCAACAGCCTTCTCGCCATCACAGATAAGGAGTGTCTGAGCATCCAGTATTCTCTCCTGTCCGTCAAGTGTAACAAACTTCTCACCCTCAGATGCAGTTCTTACTACAATCTTATGACCGGCAATTGTATCATAATCATAAGCATGCATCGGCTGTCCATACTCTTCCATAACATAGTTAGTAATATCAACAATATTATTGATTGGTCTGATTCCGGCTGTCATAAGACGCTGCTGCATCCACTTTGGCGACGGAGCAAGTCTTATATTCTTGACAACTCTTGCAACATATCTTGAGCAGAGATCCTTAGCCTCTATCTCAACATTAACCATTGTGTTAACATCTTCATCATTGCCCGTCTTAGTTACAACAGGCGCATTAAACGGCTTTCTAAATGTAGCTGCTGCCTCTCTTGCAATACCAATAACGCTGTAGCAGTCAACACGGTTGTTCGTAATCTCATATTCAAATACTGTATCATTAAGTCCAAGATATTCCACTGCACTTGAACCGACAACAGCATCATCCCCAAGTATATATATTCCGCCCTCTGGTGCATCCGGGAAGAATTCTCTTGAAGAGCCAAGTTCCTCAATTGAGCACATCATACCAAATGATTCCACCCCTCTTAACTTGCCCTTCTTAATCTTTATTCCATCCTCCGGAAGCGGACCGCCATCATGACCTCCTGCAACCTTTCCTCCGTCAAGAACTACCGGAACCTTCTGTCCGCTTGTTCCAACTTTAATGTTAGGTGCTCCTGTTACAATCTGTACAGTCTCTGTTCCTACATTGACCTGACATACAACTAGCTTCTCTGCGTCAGGATGCTTTTCTACTGAAAGAATCTGTCCTACAACTACTTTCTCAAGATTCTTATCATATGCGTTAAAACACTCAACCTTAGTTCCTGAAAGTGTCATTGCATCTCTGAATTCCTGGTCTGTACACTCAAGACCCGGAACCATGGCTTTTATCCAATTTAATGATGTATTCATATCGTCATTCTCCTTAAAAAACTCTTATTAAAACTGCTTGATGAATCTTATATCGTTCTCATAGAGAAGTCTCATGTCATCGATTTCGTACTTAAGAAGAGCAACTCTCTCAAGTCCTACACCAAAGGCAAATCCTGTATATTCTTCCTTATCAATTCCGCAAAGCTCAAATACATGTGGATGAACCATTCCACAGCCGAGGATTTCAATCCATCCCTCGCCTTTACAGAAACGGCATCCCTTTCCACCACATTTGAAACAACTCACATCCATCTCTGCACTAGGCTCAGTGAATGGGAAGTGATGTGGTCGAAACTTAACCTTGGTGTCAGGTCCGAAAAGTTCCTTGGCGAACTCTGCCAAAGTTCCCTTAAGGTCTGCAAATGTAATACCCTTGTCAATTACAAGACCTTCAACCTGATGGAAACAAGGCGAATGTGTTGCATCAACTTCATCTGCTCTGTATACACGTCCAGGTGAAATCATTCTGATTGGGAGCTTTCCCTTCTCCATAACTCTGGCCTGAACTGGTGATGTCTGCGTACGGAGTACTATCTTATCGTTAATATAGAATGTATCCTGTTCATCCTTAGCAGGATGGTTGGCAGGTATGTTAAGAGCCTCAAAGTTATAATAATCATACTCAACTTCAGGGCCATCAACTACTTCATAACCCATTCCGATAAATATCTTCTGAATCTCTTCCAGAGCAAGAGTATTTGGATGCTTATGTCCAAGCTCATCTCTCTTAGATGGAAGAGTAACATCTATAACCTCGCTCTTTAACTGAAGTTCTCTCTTCTTGGCAGAAAGCTCTGTCTTTGCCTTTTCCAATACGTTCTCAATTGCCTGTCTGGTCTCATTGACAATCTGTCCAACCTTAGGTCTGTCCTCTGGAGCAACATCCTTCATACCCTTGAGTACTTCTGTAAGCTCACCCTTCTTTCCAAGGAAAGCAACTCTGATATCATTCAGCTTATCAAGCGAATCAGTTTCTTTAATCTGTGCTAAAGCTCTCTCTTTAATTGCTTCAAGTCTTTCTTTCATTCCTTTACAGCCTCCGTAACTATCTTACTCTTTACTATCATATTCATATTGAAATATCATCCAATACACCCTGTGTCAAAGTATGTATGCGTAAAAAGCCACTGTTTATTGTAACATATGAATTTCATTTTGCAACCCGGGAATGTCTCTTCTCATACAATTCAATAACACGCATGGCATCCTCGCTGTACTCGGGATTGGATAATGTAACATTTCTTATCGTATTCTTTGCCTCTGCAATTCTGTTCTCATTATATTCAATCTGCTGCCTCAGCTTATATCGCCTTGTGTTCAGCTCATGCCTTACCTCCACCATCTCCTTTGGATTGATAAGTGCCTTAACTCTTCCAATCCATATGTGAGGGTCATACATTCCCAGCTTTTTAAGCTGATTTTCCAGTTCGAACTCAGCAGAATTGAGTGCAGATGTCATATCCAGCATCTGCATCTGCTCTTTCTTCATCTCATTATATAACTGATATTTATTCTCCAGTTCATAAGCACTCTTTACTCCGTATTTGGTGTATTCATAATCCAGTGTATTGGCAGCATTAATGTACTTAATCTTTACTTTATTAAGAAGGGATATAGCCTTGTTAAGCTTAATCTCGGTAACTAAAACATTGCGTTCCGTAATCTTAAGCACTGCAAACATACCAACTGCAAGAATTGCAGCAAACAGTGAAACTCCTATAAACAGTGCCATATCAGAATCATTTTCTGTAATGGAAATTGATATAAGAAATATGGCAAACACAGCTATCAGTGCAACTATAGCTGTCTTGGCAAGTTTCCTTATCTTGAGCTGCTTCTTCACAAGTGAATTAGCTTCCATGCGAAGATTCATCCTCTCGCCCTCAAGTATACGCATATCTCTCTTGACAGTATCGTAATACTCCTCCTGGGCTTTAAGAAACTTAATCCCCCTTGGAAGTTCATCCTCCACGGCTTCCATCCTCCTATAAGCTGAATTCGACAGCTTATGTTCAGATGACTTAAGAATACGCCTGTCAACCATTGTGTTATCAATTAACTCAGCCGCCGCAGTAATACTTTTCCTGATATCCTCCGGTGCTTCTTCTATAAGTTGTATATCATTAAACTCTTCTGTCACAGCTTCATATTCAGCCTTGGCATTCTCTACATGTACAGCAGCTTCTTCCATAATATCGCACTGTTCCTTCACAAACAGTTCAATATCATGTGCTCCGAATATCCTGGTATTGACTTTATCAAGCTTCTTATCCCTCTTGAACTCATCAACCTTAGGTTTTATATTACTCTGTGAATTAGTTTCTTCGCTGCCGTACTTCTCAACAGCCTGGATAAGCGTCTGAGCCTGCATACTATTCAGGAGATGGTCGTATTTCTCCTCCTCCATCTTGCTTAGCTGCTGCTTCTTTCTCGTCTCGTAATCCGGTTCTCCTTCAACCTTCCTATTCCGTTGTTTCTCCTCTTCAACACGTTCAAATGCATCATAGAGTTCCATGATTCTGGAATTTTTCTCCAGGTTATCAGAGTCAGATTCATCATCTTCATCATTATCTTCATCTTCATCATAGATATTCTTGTCAAATGTATCATGATCGTACATTCTTGACCGTTTTGTTTTACCAAATATACCCATACCATCACCGCATTTCTAAAATGTTTTACAGTACTTCATGTATTCTTTCTTCCATTCAGTAAGCTTCTCGTTTACAGCTGCATTATACTCATTAAGCCTGCCTTCACTCTTCATTCTGTCCATATTCTCAAGCTCTATGTATTCATCGCAGTATCTTGCATTATCCATGAGAGTCTCTAACTCTCTTCCAACAACATATTCTTCCTCTGTTGCATCAACATTTACCGGCGCTCTGTCCTTCTTTTCCATAATTCTTGCTGCAACAGCGCATTTGAGTGAATCCTCGTGCTGTCCAATCCTGTATGCCTCATCGAAATATTCTGCCGCCTTCCCATACAGAAACATTCTTGCATAAGAAACGCCAAGATTATGATACACTTTAGCATAATCTGAGCCGGAAAGCCCATTGCCCTTATAGTCCTTAACCACCTTTTCATAGCATTTTAGAGCGGAAAAGTAACAGTCATTATGCAGATAGCCGTCGCCTCTCGCCTTCAACCGCTCACATACATTCTGTTTTCCCAGCGTATTCAGTATTTCTCTTATCTGCTCAATCTCTGTGACAGAATAATAATCCACAGTTTTAAGAATAGTGACAAGAATTTCTGCCAGACCGGCTTTCCTGTCAATAAGGTTTCTGACACGCTCTGACAGCTCATTTTCTCCCGTCTGTGCAAGAAACTCAACCAGCCTGCCGTTTACAAACTCCTGTCCGATAAGATATATATTATTATAAATGTAATAGCAGAGTTCTTCAGCCGTATACAGCCTTATCCCTGTCCCCTCGATTATGAGTGGCCTGTCAGTCTGTCTGCCTCTGCACAATATCATTTTTCCCATTGTGCTCTCCGTTCCTGTGTACTTATCCACAATATGTAATAATTCTGTGTTAATCTCTGAATTCAAGTTCTTTAAGAATAACTTTTCCCGAGCTCTTTACAAACTCTCCAAATCCCATGTCACTAATACGCACATAGCATCTGTCCACATCAGTAAATCTTACATTCATTGATATTCTTGTCGTTTTCCCCTCTCTGAAAGGAATATCACTAATATCAATGACCTCATCATAATATCTGTTATCCGGTGTAGTGATTTTGAGTGTGACTGTCCTTAAATCATCAAGTATGAATTCCATGGTTCTGTCAGCCGTATACCAGTTCGTTCCTGCTCTTACAATTCTGAAACGCATTGTTTTTCCATAGGAAGATATATCGGTCTCAATTCCATATTTCACTCTGTTGTCAAGCAGAAGAACCACATCCTTAAACACCTCTGGCTTTAATATCTCCAATGCTGCATAACAAGCTCCCTTTGCGAACAGGTTCTGCCCCACAAACGCTTTTCTCCTTGTAACCATAAGCTTGGCGAATCTGTCCGGAAGTTTTTCAACATCGAAGCCCTTTCCTGTAAGATATGCAGCAGATACCGGCCTCTTGGAAAAGTACTCTTCCGCAAATGTACACATTTCTTCTTCCACAGCGGCAATTCCCCCAGCTTCCACAGCATTCTTTATGCTGTCAGAAGAGTACCTCGTACTTTCCTGAAGAAGATAATTGGTATTATCGCTCCTTCTTACAGCCATATAATCACATTTTATCCCCTCTGTACCATAATCTAACAATACAACACCTGATGAATGCAATTCCTTTTTCTGGCTGTATGCGTAATACGCAAAGCTTTCTGCCTTGCTTATAATCTGCCATCTTCCCTCAGGAACGCCCAGTCTTTCCAGTGCATTTCTCACTGCATTCAGAGCATCCATATAGAACACAGGCATTGTGATACATACGCTGAGCAGTTCAGATGTATCGGTTACTCTCATACATTCCGCTATAACACTTGTAAGAATCCTTACCAGGCTGTCTACATCCGGCTGCCCATCCTCATGCCCTTCCATAATCTTTTCAAGACTGACCGGATTAATGTATTCTCTTGAATCCGGCAAAAGATTAACTGACTGTACAGTTTGGGACTTATAATCAAAAATTCCCGCCTGGGTTGTTGTATTTTCTATATCAATTCCAACTATGAGACCCTTCCCCTGTTCCATACCTGTCTCCTCACTTTATCTCAAACATTTGTCTTGTAACGTACTCTTCCACACTGTAGCTGTGCATAAGCTTCCTAAGTGTCGTAAGGTCATGCAGCTGTCTGCTCGCAAGGCAGTCATTGATTGCATCAAATCTTCCATCTACAGAATCCATGCTCACCTCTTTATATTCCAGAACAGCAGGCTCTGATACTTTATCCGTTCCACTGCCGCTCTCAGTAAAGAAATACTCCATCCTGTCACCATAGAACAGATTAAATCTGCTTGTAAATATACCCCATTCATTAGATTTCATGACCTGTGAATTCTTCTGTTCATCATCCCCTAATGTATAAGTAATTGTAACCTTACTGTCAGGATTGGCAATATATTCAATAACCGTCATACCGATTATGTTATATGGCATCTTAAGTATTCCATCGAATTTCCTGTAGAAACAGTATATCCTGTCCTGTTCGCACAGTTCATCTAACACTTCCTGCGCCATTTTCTTTAATGACGGATTATCATTGAGTACTATCGGATTCCTTGACAAATTCTTCATCCACGCCACATAACAGCATTCCGGCAGCCCATAGCCATCCTCAATGGCCTCTTCTATAACCCTGAAAACAATATCATTAGCCTTTTTCTGTCTAATAAGATAGAGTTGAGAGTTATATGATAGATATGCTTTTACAATAAGCATATCAGGTGTCTTATTATAATAGTCTGTGAAAACCTCTGTAAATCTTCCGCTATGTACTCCCGTATACATCATCTGCGCAAGAAGTCTGTCTGAGAGATGCTTTACATTAACACCAAAGCTTATACATGCTTTCCATACATTGTACATTTCCTCATTAGTTCCATTAAAATATTCAGCCATATACATAAGAACCGGCTCATTATAAATGTGTTCACTGAATATATAAGCTGTTACAGCATCTATTACTTCATCATGCATATCAGAAACATTCTTAAGTATATAATCAGCCATTTTAAGCAGTTTTGCAGCTGATGCCCTGCAGCATCCGTACTCCTTAGTAAGCTCGTAAGCCTGAGAATACATATTGAAACTTATCAGAGTCTCAATAAGCTTTCCCGCATCACATTTGGTTAAGTTATCCGTGTCTACCGATGGATATTCATGCCAGAAATCGTCCAGAATATAATAACCGCTGTAGTAACTTATCATCCACGAATTCACATCTGTCTTAAAATCATCACTTACAGAGGATTCATTCTTTAATGACTTACACAGTGTCAGCATAGATGGTGTATAAACACCTTTCTTTCGCATATCAATGACTTTGCTTATCATTATCCCGGCATTATCCATGCCATACTCCTCGCTCTGCTCCCACAAGCTTTTAAATTCAGCCTCCGGAAACACTCTCTCCAGCTCGTAATCTATTACATCTTTTCTTGTTATTCCATCTGTACATTCAAATGTAATATCTGCATCTGTACTGTACATATATACATATGCCTGATTATCTGAAAGCCCGTAAATTGTACTTTTCTTAAACTGTGGATGTCTTACCTCAACAGAGCGGACAACATCGCTGAAAATCTTAACTCTGTATACATATGCAAGACCACTGATGAACTCACCTGTCTCCTTATTTAATAATTCTGTACCAAGTAATGCTTTGTACAACACAACAAGCTCATCACTTATATTTCCTGCCTTTAACTGTTCATAAACAAATATTTCTATATTCTTCTCGTAATTGACATATATATCCTTGTAATATGAATCCCGTCCACGGACAATATTGGCGTATAAAAATGCCTTTTCTCTATCTCCTAATGTATTGTCATATGCGAAATACATAAGCACAATCTTAGGAAGATGTGTGTCAATGTCCTTTTTCATACTGGCAATGTAAAACTCGTAAAGCCTTGTTATTCTTAAACCCCTAAGGATTCCTTTTTCATATACCGGAAAACAATTCTCACCCGTCATGCCAAGCCGTACCATATGTGTTACAAGGGCAGTCAGAATCTCATCCTTGTCAAACTTCTCATAAAGTTTCCTGAGAATAATAAGCATATTAATATCAATATTCTTCTCATTGGCTGCCACCGCTGCAATCTGCATGGCAAGCTTTTCACTGATAATATCATACCTGCAGCCAAAATTAATCACTCGTATCTCAAACTGGTTTAACACGCGCAGAAGTACCGGCTGGGAATTGATAATATTAATCGCCTCAAGATACATAATCGGACTGCTGCATCCGTCATTAACCATATCCTTTATTCTTATAAGCCTTATACTCTTATTACTCTCTGTATCCGTATTCAGATAAAACAATATCCACAACACTCTGTATGTATCATATCCGTTTTCAAAGAATTTCCTTACCTGCCTGTTAACCTCAGCTGTGTATTCATCCGACTTCATTACGAGAGTTGATACATAGAGAAAATAACAGTACAGTTCAACATCATCGCCAATCCTGCCTATAATATCCCTTTTAAGCATATCCAGCATTGTACGTGCTTCCTCTTCCCTGCCGGAAAGCTGAAACAACTGCACCTGGACAAGGTCATAGAATGGCTCCGCACCATTTATTCCCCTTATTCTGTCAATAATCTGAAGAGATGAAGCTACCCATTTTTCCTTCTTAATCTTCTTCATTCTGAAATCCAGATACAGCTTGGTAAGCCCCATCTGTGCCTTTTTATTCTCGTATCTTACCTCGAAATCCTCATCCTTTTTCTGTGTCTTACTGTCTACACATACAGCCACCTTAATATGCTGTCTGTAAGTGTCAAGATACACATATCCCCAGTTATGTCCGGCATGAAGCTTGTCCGGATTAATAATGAAGCCCAGTTCATATCTGTCTCCCGTAAAATCATCTGTTGAAATACTATCTCTTTCCAACTGTATGAATTCCACATCAGATGAGACATTGATTACAAGATTCTCCGTACCTGTCTTATTCAGCTCAACTTCTGACTTCACAGATTCCATACCAACTGAAATACTCAGACTGTCCCCGCTGGTATTAATAATTACAGGCTCTTCAATCCTGCGTGCTGCATCTTTCTTCTCGTTATCCGATACACATAAGAATACAAAAGGAATAATTTTCTCACCTGCATTACAGACAATTGTGAAATTACCCTCAATCTCATCATTTTCCTCAAGACCTTCAGCATCCACCACGTAATCTATTGTAACTTTGCATCCTGAAAAGTTCTTTGTAAGAATATTAACCCTATCATCATCGGCATATACCATTCCAACAGTTTCAAGAGACGAAGAAAACGCAAAGCTTCCCTGTGACACCCTGCCGCAAACAATATTCATAGTCACCTGCTCCTCACTGCATATCAGCTTTGGAACTTCGATGATTGATTTACCTCTTGAAAGTCTGTTAATATAATCTCTCATTGGATATTATGCCTCCGAATTTATCTTCTCCAAATGTTTCTTAATATCTTTCTCGTACCCTGAATCTGACGGCTCATAAAACTTCTCATTTACATAAGCATCCGGAAGGTACTGCTGTTTTACAAAATGATTAGGATAGTCATGGGCATACTTATAGCCAACGCCATGTCCTAACTCGGAACTTCCCTTATAATGGGCATCCTGCAAATGTGCCGGCACCGGAGCCGTCTTGGAATTCTTTACAACATCCAATGCCTTATCTATTGCCATATAACATGAATTACTCTTAGGAGCTGTAGCAACATACAGCGCTGCCTGACTTAATATTATCCTTGCCTCCGGCATTCCGATACGTTCCACTGCTAAAGCGGCCGACACTGCTACCTGAAGTGCATTAGGGTCGGCATTTCCTACATCCTCACTTGCACATATCATTATTCTTCTGGCAATAAACTTGATATCTTCCCCTGCATACAGCATCTTAGCCAGATAATAACTTACGGCATCCGGGTCAGACCCTCTCATACTCTTGATAAAAGCGGAAATTGTGTCATAGTGGTTATCCCCCTCTTTATCATATCTTACTGACCTTTTCTGAATACACTCCTGCGCAGTCGCAATATCTATATGAATAATCCCATCCTCTGACCTGTCTGTGGTAAGTATCCCCAGTTCTACAGCATTCAGAGCATTTCTTGCATCTCCATTAGATATATCGGCAAGAAAATCCAAAGCATCCTCATCAATAGATGCCTTGTAGCTTCCCATTCCCTTCTTCTCGTCATACACCGCCCTGTGTATAATCGTCTTGATATCTTCCTTCTCAAGAGGCTTTAATTCAAATATGATTGAGCGGGATATCAAAGCGCTGTTAACCTCAAAATATGGATTCTCTGTTGTCGCTCCGATAAGTATTATCGTTCCGTCCTCAACAAATGGAAGAAGATAATCCTGCTGTCCCTTATTAAATCTATGAATCTCGTCAACAAAGAGGATTGTTTTCTTACCATACATTCCGAGATTGTCCTTTGCCTTGGAAACCACTTCCTCCATGTCTTTCTTCCCGGCAACCGTGGCATTCACCTGACAAAACTCAGCACTTGTTGTGTTGGCTATTATTTTAGCCAGAGTCGTCTTTCCTGTTCCCGGAGGGCCATAGAATATTACTGAACTTAGCTTATCTGCTTTGATTGCACGGTAAAGCAGCTTACCCTTACCTATTATGTGAGACTGACCTACCATCTCTTCTAGTGTTTCCGGTCTCAGTCTCATGGCAAGCGGAGATTCTGTATTCTTATTGTTCTGTCTCATGTACTCAAACAAATCCATATTTATCTAACCTTTACCTGTAACCACATTTACTTAAGTTCTGTTCCCAGCCATAATCTCTCAACATAGCCTATCTTACTGCTGTTATTTCCCTTTAATGTATTGGAGTACAGAATATTATCTTCTCCAAAAGAATATATTCTGTTCTTATAAAAATGTGTTCCCTCAGTACTTGTAGCTGAGCCCGCAGCAAGAATATCAACGGCATCTGATTTCAGATTCTCCATGTAATACTGTTTTCCATCTGAAATATATGTAACCGCTCTGCTCTTATTATACACCTTAGACAGTGAGCCTGCACATACATTACTTGCTATATCACTGACTTTATTGTCTGTTACCATCCTAAGCACATTGTCGCCATTAACATACGCAATCTGTCTGTCGCCTGCAAAAAACAGAAAATTTTTCTTACTGTTTACAGAATCCAGTTCAATATATTCACTTACATGCTTATCCTTAATCAATGCTGATTTCAGACTGGTTCCTGTAATCTTGTATATTATCATTTCCTCTTTATCATAGATATAATCAGCATTAGAATCCACCTTATTGTCAATCTTCACCGGTGAAGCGTTTGAACAATTATAATAGAACACCCCTTCTGAGGTGGAATATAAAAATGTTTCCGCATCCTTAAGTGTGTTTAAACAATCTGCCTCTCCGGTATACACACCTGTCATTCTGTCTGAAACAGGCCATACCTGAGACACTGCCTCTGCCACTGCTACCGGTTTTCCCATCTTTTCATAATTATATGTATACAGAGAACCTGAATTGGTAAGGCACACTAACATATTCCTGTCGCTGTATACATACACCTTGTTAAGATTATATTCTATGTGAGTAGTCTGCGCTGCGAGACCATTTTTCTTATCATCCCTCACGCTGCTTATCTCCAGAATTGTTCCTGCAATACTTCCCTCATCATTAATGACATCTGAATTAGAATAAACCACAAGACCTTCATCTGATATATACATAATCTCTTTTCTGTAATCATCCTCACAGACAAGAGCACATCCGTTCTTATTCCAGATATACATTGCAAATTTATTATGGTTTTTCGACTCATCATAAGTCACTGAAACATAATATTTACCATTGTCACTTGCCATACTTTCTATACACTGGCTCTTATCAATAACCTCAGGCCATTCCGGTGTATAAAATGTCTTATCATCGGAAGCAAATATTGCACTTTTCTCATCGCAGACATAATTGCTGTCTAATCCTGCAATATCATATATCTTGCCGTTATAACTAACATAAAGAGCATAATTCTTCTTTGTCGCAAGCTTATATATTCCAAATGCTGCAGCGGCAGTCACAACCAAAATAATGACGGCTGCGCATATTATTTTCAGTTTCCTGTAGGATTTGCACCGTTTATGGTTCCTTTGTTTAACTCTTTTTCTGTTCTCAGAAGCTTTTGCCAGCTCTTCTTTCTTTCTGGCAGCAATCTTTCTCACCTGTTCTAATCCACTCTGTGATTCCTCTTTTCTATCAGAAGAAGCAGACCTCTCTTTCAAAGCCTGCTTCTGTTCATATGCTTTTCTTCTAGCGAGATAATCACTGTTGTTGACTAATATGACAGGTCCATCACATCTGGGGCACTGACTGCCCTCATATTCCTGACCACATTTTGTACACAGCATAATTCTTTCCTTTAACTAATTCTGACCATATAAATTAGAATCTGAATTTATCTTCAAAATACGCTTTAAGATCTGCAATCTTTATTCTCTCCTGCTGCATAGTATCTCTGTCTCTTACTGTTACAGCTCCATCCTCTTCTGAATCAAAATCGTATGTGATACAGAATGGAGTTCCTATTTCATCCTGTCTTCTGTATCTCTTACCAATATTACCTCTGTCATCGAATTCACAGTTGTAATACTTAGAAAGCTCTGCATATATCTTTTCTGCACCCTCATTAAGTTTCTTAGAAAGTGGAAGAATTCCAATCTTAACAGGTGCTAATGCCGGATGGAAATGGAGTACTGTTCTCACATCGCCACCCTCAAGTTCTTCCTCATCATATGCTGAACAGAGGAATGCAAGTGTAACACGGTCTGCTCCAAGTGATGGCTCAATAACATATGGAATATACTTTTCCTTAGACTCATCATCGAAATATGACATATCTTCTCCTGATACGGTCTGATGCTGAGTGAGGTCATAATCTGTTCTGTCAGCAATTCCCCAAAGCTCACCCCATCCAAATGGGAAGAGGAACTCAATGTCTGTTGTTCCCTTAGAGTAGAAGCAGAGTTCCTCCGGAGAGTGGTCTCTTGCTCTCATCTCCTCATCCTTCATACCTAATGACTTAAGCCAGTCAATACAGAACTGTCTCCAGTATGTAAACCATTCAAGGTCTGTTCCCGGTTTACAGAAGAATTCAAGTTCCATCTGTTCAAATTCTCTTGTTCTGAAAGTAAAGTTACCCGGTGTAATCTCATTACGGAACGACTTACCAATCTGACCGATACCGAATGGCACCTTCTTTCTTGAAGTTCTCTGTACATTCTTGAAATTAACGAATATACCCTGGGCTGTCTCAGGTCTTAAATATACTGTATTCTTGGCATCCTCAGTTACACCCTGGAATGTCTTGAACATAAGGTTAAACTGTCTGATATCTGTAAAATTATGCTTTCCGCATGATGGGCAGCAGATATTCTTCTCATCAATAAAATTCTTCATCTGCTCCTGTGTCCATCCATCAACTGAACCGCCAAGATCATACGAATTCTCGTCTGCCCAGTCTTCTATTAGTTTATCTGCTCTGAATCTCTCATGACATTCCTTGCAGTCCATTAATGGATCAGAAAATCCACCAAGATGGCCTGATGCAACCCATGTCTGTGGATTCATAAGAATAGCACAGTCAACACCTACATTATATGGGCTTTCCTGCACAAACTTCTGCCACCACGCCTTCTTAACATTATTCTTAAGCTCGACGCCAAGATTTCCATAATCCCATGTATTAGCTAATCCTCCATAGATTTCTGAACCCGGATAAACAAATCCTCTTGCCTTAGCTAAAGAAACGATTTTCTCCATTGTCTTTTCCATTGATAGTATATCCTCCTTAATTGTGGCAATCTGACTACATCGAACTGCATCGACTGTCACATAATCTATACTATTTTATAACATTTGCCGTGAATTGACAAGCAGTTTACACCCCTCATCCCTGTTCTCAATCTTCCCACGGTCTGATACGATACTTCGCCCCAATACTGTCACATATCTTCTGGCACTCTGCCTCTTCCTCATGGGAAATGGTTGTATCAACAGTTGTAAGTACAACATGAGGTATATACTTCGTACATTCCTTAGCAAAACTTATCATCTCATCAAATGACTTATCGCCAAATTTACTTCTCACAAGGGCATTGTACTCATCCCTGTGCGGATTATTAAGACTGATAGAAACTGTATCAATAAGTCCCTCCATCTCCGGAACTATATTTCTTCCGTTGATAAGATTACCGACACCATTAGTATTAATTCTTATAGGCTTGTTGAATGTCTTCTTCACATAAGCAGCTACTTTTATAAGCACATCAAATGCTTCAGTAGGCTCACCAAATCCACAGAATACAATCTCCTCATACTCATCCATGTTAAATCTGGCAAATTCCGCTACAACCTCATCATAAGAAGGCTCCCTCTCAAGCCATAATCTTCCTGACTCGCCAATTCTGTCCATCTTCTGTCTTAAACAAAATGTGCATGAATACGGACATTTATTAGTCAGATTAACATACAGATTATTGTGTACCTTATATAAAATTTCCATAATAAACTCCTTTTTTATTTCAGTGTCGTTAACAACTCCTCAAAGGGAACACCGTCTGTCAGCGGTATATCCATCTCAATTGCCTTAAGAATACATTTCTTGATAAATGAGGATGCCTTCCTGACAGATTCGTGGAAATTAACTCCATTCACTGCATCCGCAGCTATTATAGCGGCGAATATATCTCCTGTCCCTGAGCGCTGTGTTCCCACTTTCATGGTCTTTATCAGATAATCCTCCCTGTTCTTCTCATAACAGTAATTACCTATATACTGTCCTCTCTGAATACCTGTAATTACAATCTTAGACGGACCCATTGCAACGAGCTTTTCCGCAATTCTTTTTAAATCAGCATTAGAATAATCCGGCTTATATGGTTCATCTGTTATTATGCATGCTTCTGTCAGATTAGGTGTCAGAATATCAGCATATTTAACGAGTTTCTTCATCTCCCTGCAGGTCTCATCAGTATATGTGGGATACATACTTCCATAGTCTCCCATAACCGGATCAATTACGACAACATTACTTTCTGTTTTGAAATTCTTAAAAAACTCCTCAACAATAACAATCTGCTTGTGTGAACCCAGAAATCCCGTAACAATACCGTCAAACTTAAGGTCAAGCTTTTTCCACTCCTCCATATAAGCTGTCATATATTCTGTAAAATCTTTAAAATAAAAGCTGTCAAACCCTGTGTGATTAGAAAAAACTGATGTAGGCATTGGACAGCACTGTATTTTCATCGCAGATATAATTGGCAGTTCAACTGCAATAGAGCATCTTCCAAAACCGGAATAATCATTGATTACAGCTATTTTCTTCTGATTATTGTGTGACATTGCTAATTCCTCCCCGTTTTTTATACTTCAAACTGGCATTTAATAAAATAGCCAGTTCAGGTATTTATTATATAGTCAGATATACCCGTCACGACAACATAAGCATTTCCTTCGACTTGAATTCCTTATCAAAAACAGTGCTTTCCAGCCTGTTGACCACTAGCCTCAGCTCCTCTTCCACTTCTTTCGTGACAGTAAAGGTGTAAAGCTTTCCTATAGGAGCTGTCACAACAAACTGTAGTGTATATATAGTGGAACCTGACAGACTCACACCGTCATATATCCCTTGGGAACAGCTTCTGCAATACAAACCATTTATAGAGAGCGAATAGAGTATCAGTTCCTTTTCGCCGCCACATCCATTACAGGTGAAAAAATCCGGACATTCTCCATTGATGGCTATAATACGAATCTCATATATATATCGCACCAGTTCATTATCAATATGGGAATTTCCCAGCGCCTTCAGTGTTACATACAAAAGATTAATCATATCCGAAGCATCAAGGTTCTCTCTGCCATAATAATCAGCAATCTCAGCAAAGTAACAGGCATAACATACTGCGCTCAAATCATTCACTACTTCTTCAAAATAATACTGTGCAGAGGCCTTGTACATCGTATATGAGTCTCGTCCCCTGTACACCTCGAAGGTTCCCAGAATAAATGGTCTGGTAACCCCTATAAGCGCGCTGTTCTGTTTTCTTGCACCCTTTGCGAATACAGATATCTTTCCCAGTTCCTTTGTAAGTATAACCAGTCTCCTGTCATATTCCCCCACAGGCATAGCGGATAGTATTATGCCTGTCACGGTTGTAACCTCTGCCATACCTGCCCTCCTGTCCGTCACATATGGGTTTCAGAATCATTTGTCTTTCTTCTTGTCATATCCGAAATTCTTAAGGAGAATGTCACTGTCTCTCCACTCTTTCTTAACCTTAACCCACAGTTTTAAGTTAACCTTCATATCAAGCTGTCTCTCTATTTCAAAACGGGCGTTGGTGCCAATTTTCTTTAGCATTTCTCCACCTTTGCCAATTATGATTCCCTTGTGTGATTCTCTCTCACATATGATAGTCGCATCTATATCTGTTATCGGACCACGCGCATTTCTCCTCTCTTTGAAGCTGTCGATAACCACCGCAATTCCATGTGGAATCTCATCATTTAATGCATGAAGCGCCTTTTCTCTTATAAGCTCCGCAACAATCTGCTTCATTGGCTGGTCTGTAACTGTATCTTCATCATAAAACATAGGTCCGTAATCAAGATTGTCAAATATAACATTCAGAAGTTCATCCACGTTTTTCCCATCTCTTGCACATACAGGAACAATATCTGTAAATTCAAGTTCTTTTCTATAGCAGTCAATAACCGGAAGAATATCCTCTTTCTTAACCGTATCTGTCTTATTAATAACAAGAACAACAGGCGTTTTGCAGTCTTTCAGTTTCTCTACAATATGCTCCTCGGCAGTTCCAAGATGTGTAGTCGGCTCCACAAGCCAGCATATCAGGTCAACCTCGCTTATAGTTTTCTCAGCAGCCCCCACCATATACTCTCCAAGCTTGTTCTTTGCCTTATGAATCCCCGGTGTATCGACAAACACAATCTGTCCACGTTCATCTGTGTACACTGTCTGTATCCTGTTGCGTGTAGTCTGCGGCTTATTAGATGTTATCGCAATCTTCTGTCCGATTATACGGTTCATAAGAGTCGACTTTCCCACATTAGGTCTTCCGATAAATGTGACAAATCCTGTTCTTGCTTTTGTCTCCTCCGCCTTGGCGCCTCCGGTAATTCCGCTGGCCGCAAGCATCTCGTCTAAGTTCATATTATCTCCTTATCTCAATCATAATCCTGCATTGTCGTAATACAATAATTATCCCTGAATAAATAACGGTTTAATCTCATCAAAAAGCTCTTTTTCCTTATTGATTTCCCTATTACTTCCAACCACACAGAAATAATTCTCATCCATAGCATATTTTACAAGAGGGGCAAGTGCTTTTATACTGTTGACATCACAGTCAAGAACCTGCGCTCTCTCTGCCTTGAGGGACTCATAATCCGTATGGCATATATATGCGCCAAAAGACCTGGTACCCTTTGCCGATGGATTCATAGGTGTATCCATATCTCCTATTGTTCCTATAATAAACTTCACCATGTCCCTCTCGCTCACATCAAAGTGTGCAAGATAATCCGCAGCCTTCTCATATACTTCATTAGTCCCGGCAAGATTAGGGTCACGGTAAGAAACCATATACATATCGCCATTCCTGTAGAATCCGCTCATACATCCATATGCTCCACCCTTAACTCTGACATTAATCCACAGGTAATCATAAGAGAATATAACCTTCAGAACCTTTAATGCTCCGGTATAAGAATACCCCCCATCCCTGAAGTTACCACACCTTGCAACATATTGAACCTGTGAAGAAGAAGTATACCCTGTCTTAATATTTGCAGCTTCATACTTTCTTACAGCAACAGGCATGTCCGATTTATTCAATCCATCCGCATATTTCTCAAATGGATTAACAAATGCATCATAACCCTCATCATCTGCTGTGAAGCTCACAATAATATTCTCCTTATGGAATATAAACTTTACAAGCATATTTAGCTTTTCTGCTATATCTTCCTTAAGTTCATCAAAGTGGCTGTCAAGTCTCTGAATAAGTTCATAGAACCCATATCCTCTCATAAGATTAGAGTAATATGCATTCTTGGAGAACTGTGACATTCCCGCCAGCATAGCTGTTGAATGTCCTGAGTTCATCATTGTACTCTCAATTCTTGACTTAAGCTTGGCAATAATCTCCTTAAGCCTCTTGTAATCCGTAAACCTTGTCTTATAAACGATTTCATTCATCATATTAAGGACAAAATCAATATTATCATAAAGCACCTTGCCCTTAACTTCATACATAATAGAACATTTATCAAAATCATTATTATCAGTATAGATAGCCGCATCTGTTGAGATACCGCCGCAATTAATATTGATTTCATTAGTCAATTCTGTGTATGTGTAATTCTCGGTATCCATTAGTCCGAGTACAGAACTTAAAAGCCCTATATATGGCAAAAGCTCATCCGGAACATTCCTGCAGTCGAAGCAAAGCATGATATAAGCGATTCCATTAGTAAACATATTGTGATGAATTACATCTATACCGCCTATTTTCTTAGGGTCAATATATAGCTTTGCCGGCTCTCTGCTTATATCCTTTAACTCGAGCTGCGGTATCTTTTCCAGGTCTTCCTGACTTGAAGGTGTATCCTGATACTCCTTCAAAGCCTTTGTCTGAGCCACAAGGCTTTCAAGTTCCTCCCTTGAAAGAGTGGCTTTGAACTCAGCAAGCTTTTCTGCCTCTTCTGCCTCCTTCTGTTCAGCAAGTCCATGCTTTGGAATAAGGCTTAATATTACTTCATGATTATTATCAAGAATATTTTCCTGAATAAATTTCTCAAAGAAACCATTGCCGGCTTCTTTCTTTATCAGTTCAAATGTATCTCCCGCTTCCACATGGACAAATGGTTTATTCTCATCATACAGCCAGCTATCCATCATTGTAAGATAGTACATAAGACCCTTTGGATATGGTCCATAGTCAGCTTCTCTGTATTTGAATTCATAATAATTGATACCGGCCTTCAACATTCTCTGGCTTATACCGTTCTTAACAATATCCTCAAGTGTATCCTCAATAATCTTAACAAATGTATCGCGGTCTTTTTCATTGGCATTCTTAGTTATAATTGAATATACAGGCTGATATACAGAAGTCTCAAGAACGCTGTATACATCCGTTCCTATTCCGGCATCAATAAGTGCCTGCTTAAGTGGTGCTCCCGGAGCCATGATAAGTGCATAGTCCAATATTTGTAATGCAAGGTAAGAAACCGGGTCTGTAGAAGTTCCCACAACCACATTATAAGAAAGGTATGTGTTGTCCTCTTCCTGTTCATCATCAGTAATCGCATACTCTCTCGTCTCAACCTTTGGTGCATCGAATGGTTTCTGAAAACTTATATCTGCATTAATATCAACATCATTTTTATCGAAAGCTGACAGATATTCCTCGTCAAGATACTGAAGTCTTTCCTCCACATCAATATCTCCATATAGATAAATGTAGCTGTTTACAGGATGATAATACTCACTGTGATATTTGAGGAAATCCTCATACTTAAGTTCAGGAATAGATTCCGGTTCTCCCCCTGACTCATTCTTATATTCAGAATCCGGAAAAAGTGAGACAAATGTATATCTCGAAAGCACATCATCTGCTGACGAATACACACCCTTCATCTCATTAAATACTACTCCGTTATATTTAAGCTCTCCATCCACATCTTCAAGTTCATAATGCCAGCCTTCCTGTTTGAATATCTCCTCATGCTCATACATTGCAGGATAGAAAACTGCATCCATATATACATCCATAATATTCTTGAAATCCGCCATATTACAGCTTGCCACCGGATAAACTGTCTTATCAGGATAAGTCATGGCATTTAAGAATGTATTAAGCGAACCCTTACAGAGTTCAACAAATGGGTCCTTAACCGGATATTTCCTTGAACCGCAGAGAGTTGAGTGTTCAATTATATGCTGCATTCCTGTATCATTATCGGGTGGTGTTTTAAACCCGATTGAAAACACTTTATTATCATCATCATTAGAAATAATTGCAACTCTTGCTCCTGACTTCTTATGTTTTAATAAAAGTCCTACAGAATTAAGGTCTTTCAGTTTTTCAATACTTACAAGATCATAAGCATTGTAAGCCTTATTAAGTCTGTCGAATCTAAGTCCTAAATCCATACCGTGTTAAATCTCCAATCTTTACATTTAAGGGGGCATCTTCATCCCATATTATTTACTAAAAAACACCCTACAATGTAGAATTCTACCACATTGCAGGGTTAGTGTAAACTTAATTATACTATGTGTATATATTGTGTAGTATTCTGTTCTTACTTGCCAAATAAGCCCTTTTTCTTAGTATGTCTGTCCGAACCTGTAAGAGTCTTATCGTATGCAAGAAGGGCATCCTTCTGTTCCTGACTAAGCTTCGTAGGAATATCTACAATAAGCGTCATATAATGGTCTCCTCTCACCTGGGAATTCCTTACAGTTGGCATACCTTTTCCTTTAAGTCTTACCCTTGTTCCAGATTGTGTACCCGGCTTAACCTCATACAGAACCTCTCCATCAACAGTTTTAACCTTAATCTCTCCACCAAGTACTGCCGTCGGATAGCTTATTACTACATTAGAGAATATGTTATATCCATCTCTTTCAAAATCAGGGCTTTGTGAAATCATAACTGCCACAAGAAGATCTCCTCTTGGTCCTCCATTGGTTCCCGGTTCACCTTTCCCCTGAATACGTACGCACTGTCCGTTATCAATACCTGCCGGAATATTAACTTCGATAGTCTTCTTAGTGCTGATATATCCTGTGCCGTAACAGTCAGGACATTTTTCTTTAATTATCTTACCTGTTCCCTGACAGTCAGGACATGGCTGCTGGCTTCTGACCATTCCCAGAAATGACTGCTGCGTGAAAGTCACCTGTCCTGTACCATGACATTTGCTACAGGTTTCCGGAGATGTCCCCGCCTTAGCTCCTGTCCCATGGCACTTACTACATTCATCTTTCAAAGTAACCTCAATCTGTTTCTTGGTTCCCTTAACCGATTCGTCAAATGTAATTCTGACATTAACTCTTACATCGGCGCCCCTTCTTGGTCCATTGCTGTTTCTCCTGCTTCCGCCGCCAAACATACCACCAAAGAGATCACCGAAGATATCTCCCATATCACCGAAATCGAAGTCGAAGCCTCCTGCTCCAGCGCCACCTGCTCCGCCTTCAAATGCGGCATGGCCAAACTGGTCATACTGTCTTCTCTTCTCAGCATCGCTTAACACCGCATAAGCTTCAGAAGCCTCCTTGAATTTCTTCTCAGCTTCCTTATCTCCCGGATTCATATCAGGATGATATTTCTTTGCAAGTTGTCTATATGCTTTCTTAATAGCAGCGTCATCGGCATCCTTAGATATACCAAGGACTTCATAATAATCTCTCTTATCTGCCATGATTGCTTCTTCCTCTTTCTTTTTTAATCAACAGAGACTGCATGGAGCTTTTGCCCCATGCAGTCCTTTTCATACCGTACATATGACGGCAATTAAACCTCTTTATAATCTCCATCAACAACATCATCACCGTATGGTGCTGAATCTGTTGCTGAGCCTGCTCCCATATCAGGGCCTGCTCCTGCACCCATATCAGGACCAGCTCCACCAGCAGCCTGCTGTGACTCATATAACTTAGCAAAAAGCTTCTGAGCGCTTTCCATAAGCTTCTCCTTAGCTGCCTTAATCTCATCAACCTGTGCATCTGTCATATTCTCTGGGTCAGAGCCATCAACAAGTGCTTTCAGTGCATTAAGGTCTGCCTCAACTGCTGACTTATCTGAAGGATCAAGCTTATCTCCTGCCTCATCCATAGCCTTCTGTGTCTGGAATACCATTGAATCAGCTTCGTTACGTGCATCAATAGCTTCCTTACGCTTCTTATCCTGAGCCTCGAACTCAGCAGCTTCCTTAACAGCCTTATCAATATCCTCATCAGACATATTAGAACCAGCAGTTATAGTAATATGCTGCTCCTTACCTGTTCCAAGATCCTTAGCTGAAACATTAACGATACCATTAGCATCAATATCAAATGTAACCTCAATCTGTGGAACGCCTCTTCTTGCTGGTGGAATACCATCAAGTCTGAACTGTCCAAGAGACTTATTATCCTTGGCAAACTGTCTCTCACCCTGTACTACATTGATATCAACGGCTGTCTGGTTATCAGCAGCAGTAGAGAATATCTGACTCTTCTTAGTAGGAATAGTTGTATTTCTCTCAATAAGTCTTGTAGCAATACCACCCATAGTCTCAATTGAAAGTGAAAGTGGTGTTACATCAAGAAGAAGAATATCACCTGCACCTGCATCTCCAGCTAACTTACCACCCTGGATAGAAGCACCGATAGCTACACACTCATCCGGGTTAAGAGTCTTACTTGGCTCATGTCCTGTCAATGACTTAACCTTATCCTGTACTGCAGGAACACGAGTAGAACCACCAACTAATAATACCTTTGAAAGCTCTGAAGCTGTAAGTCCTGCATCTGAAAGTGCATTCTTAACTGGCTCAGCAGTTTTCTCTACAAGGTCATGTGTAAGTTCATCGAACTTAGCTCTTGTAAGAGTCATCTCAAAATGCTTTGGTCCCTCAGCAGTAGCTGTGATATAAGGAAGGTTGATTTCTGTCTGAGTTGTGCTGGAAAGTTCCTTCTTAGCCTTCTCTGCTGCTTCCTTAAGTCTCTGAAGAGCCATTGTATCCTTAGAAAGGTCAACGCCTTCCTTAGCCTTGAAATCTTCTAACATATACTGCGTAACAGCATTATCAAAATCATCACCACCGAGCTTGTTGTTACCGGCTGTTGCAAGAACCTCAATTACACCATCACCAATTTCGATAATAGATACATCGAATGTACCACCACCTAAATCGTAAACCATAATCTTCTGCTCATGTTCATTATCAAGACCATAAGCTAAAGCTGCTGCTGTAGGCTCGTTGATGATACGCTTTACATCAAGACCTGCAATCTTACCGGCATCCTTAGTAGCCTGACGCTGTGCATCATTGAAGTAAGCAGGAACTGTGATAACCGCCTCAGTAACCTTCTCACCAAGATAGTTCTCTGCATCTGACTTTAACTTCTGTAAAATCATAGCTGAGATTTCCTGTGGAGTATATTTCTTTCCATCAATCTCAACCTTATAATCTGTACCCATATGTCTCTTGATAGAAGAAATTGTCTTGTCAGCATTAGTAACTGCCTGACGCTTTGCAGGCTCACCAACAAGTCTCTCTCCTGTCTTAGAAAATGCTACTACTGAAGGAGTAGTTCTTAACCCCTCTGCATTAGCGATAACTACAGGCTTACCACCTTCCATTACTGCTACACATGAATTAGTTGTACCTAAATCAATACCAATAATCTTTCCCATAATAATTATGTCCTTTCTATAATTAAATTCATTAATAACTTATGCTACATATGCTTACCAGCTTAACGCTAGTTAGCAACCTTGACCATGCTATGTCTTATAACCTGATCCCTGTATGTGTAGCCTTTCTCAAACTCTTCAACTACGATGTTCTCTCCAACTGAATCATCCTCAACATGCATTACCGCATTATGATAATCCGGATTAAACTCGCCGCCTAAAGCTTCAATCGGCTTAACATCTGCATCCTCAAGCATCTTTAAAAGCTGCTTATGAACCATATCCATTCCCTTTGCGAATGGAGTTTCAAGTTCCTCATCTGTCACGCTCTTAAATCCTCTGTCAAAATTATCAACAATAGGTAAAAGCTTTTTAATGATATCTGAGGCACCCATCTCGAACATAGTAGATTTCTCTTTCTCTGTTCTCTTTCTGAAATTATCAAACTCAGCCATCTGTCTCTTAACTCTGTCCTGAAGTTCTTCTATAACCGCATCTTTAGGATCTTTCTTCTTAGAGTCATCAGTGTTTAACTCTGTATCATCAGCCTCGTCTGATTCATCAGCTTCACATGCATTCTGAGCTGCATCAGTATTGCATTCTGAGCTGCTGTCACAGGCTTCCTCTGTATCAGACTCTATGTCCTGATTCATTACATCTTCCTGAACTGCCTCTTCTGATTTATTTTTCTTTGATACATCCTTTGACACTTCCATACCAACCTTTCCTAAGTTTTCTTAAATACATCATCCAAATGCGTCTGCATCTCTTTCAAAGTATCAACTACCTTCTCATAATCCATACGCTTTGGCCCAATAATACCAATGGTTCCCTTCATACCATCCTGCAATTCATATGTGGCAGTAACCACACTGCAGTCCTTCATGGATTCCACCGGAGTTTCATTTCCTATATATACTTGAATGCCGTGGTTATCATCAGAAGCCCCATCCGAATCATCATCATTGTACTTGACCAATCCGCTGAGTCCCTGCTTTTCCTCCAAAGCATATATAAGCTCGCTTGCCTTACCAGACTCACTAAGTTCAGGATACTTAAAAATGTTGGTTGCACCACTTGTATAAATCTTAAGGTCGTCAGCCTTAGTGATAGTCTCTACAATAGCATCCAGCACTTCCTTAACAATACCAATATGCTCTCCTGCCTGACTTTCCATCTTGGAAATCAGTCCAAGATGCATCTCTTGTAAGGATAATCCGGTAAGTGTAGTATTAAGAAGAAGATTAAGCTTAAGAAGATGCTCCGGTGAAATATCTTCACTGATTGTAATAACCTTATTCCTTATAAGGTTACCCTCCATAACGATAACTGCCAGCAGCTTATTCGGTTCCAACTGCGAAAGCTGTACGAATCTAAGCTTATTGCCTGTCACTTTAGGTGTTGTTATCATAGTAGCGTAATTAGTGTTATTCGCCAGAACCTTCGCCACATTCTGAAGAAGTTCTTCAACTCTGTCAACCTTCTCTGACAAAGCATCCTTCATAGAATCAAGTTCTTTCTCCTTATCTATGGTCCTCTGCTCTCTCTCCGATAGTTCTTCCTCTTTCTTAGACATCATATCATCTACATATAAACGATATCCCTTATCTGTAGGAATTCTTCCTGCAGAAGTATGAGGCTGAACAATGTAGCCAAGTTCTTCCAAGTCCGCCATTTCATTTCTGATAGTTGCAGAACTAAGCTGCAAATCTGTCAGTTTGGAAATCGTTCTTGATCCGACCGGCTCTCCAGTATCAAGATAATTCTGAATAATTGCTTTTAATATCTTAATCTTACGATCATCCAGTCTTGGTTCCATCTCCATGGCATCCTCTCCTTTCATCTTGTTAGCACTCATTAGATTGGAGTGCTAATACCGATACACATAAGATATCACTACCCTCCCATGATGTCAACAACAATATTTCTTTTTTCTATAAAGAATTTATAAAATTGGTGAACAGAATCTAACGCACGATGGCTTGAACAGGATTGTCAGGCTGTACTTATAACAAAATAAACAGTAAAAAAGCTCTGACCTTTTATCCACACATAGGTCAGAGCTTTTTATTAAACTCTATTATATTCCCAAAATCTTCTTAACACTGTCGCACATCTCATTAACTTCACATACTGTATCGTGAAGAACAGGTGCTGTCCTTATCTCTTCAATGGCATTAGGAACCTTTACATTGCTTATCTTGCTAAGTTCATCTACAAGCTCGAAATCTCCCATTGAATCATACTTAGAATCAATAGCATTCATAACGCTTCTTGTAAACTTATATGGACTTGCTGTTGACGCAATGACAGTCTTAGTTGTATCGCCTGTTTCCTCTCTGTACTTGTCATATACAGTTGCAGCAACTGAAGTATGTGTATCGATTACATATCCGCAATCTTCATATATCTTCTTAATTGTAGCAGCATCCTCTTCCTCTGTAGCATAGTTGCCATAGAAATCTGAAAGCTGTGCCTTCATCTCGTCTGTAATCTTGTACTTTCCTTCTGACTTTAATGATGCCATAAGCTCTGCGTTCTTAGCTGCACTGTTTCCGGCAATTCTGTAGATAAGTCTCTCAAGGTTGCTTGAGATAAGGATGTCCATAGATGGAGAAGTTGTAAGTACGAACTCTCTGTTTCTGTTGTATTCACCTGTTGTGAAGAAATCATAGAGAACCTTATTCTCGTTAGATGCGCAGATAAACTTATTAATTGGCAGTCCCATGTTCTTAGCATAGAATGCTGCAAGAATATTGCCGAAGTTACCTGTAGGAACAACTACATTGATTTTCTCACCATCTTTAATCTCACCGTTAGCTAAAAGCTTTGCATATGCATATACATAGTAAACAATCTGCGGAACAAGTCTTCCGATATTGATTGAATTGGCTGATGAGAACTGGAAGCCAGCCTTATCCATAACCTTCTCCAATTCCTTATCAGAGAAAATGTTCTTGACACCAGTCTGTGCATCATCAAAGTTACCTTTGATTCCTATTACATATGTATTATCACCCTTCTGGGTAACCATCTGCTTCTCCTGAATAGGACTTACACCATTCTTAGGATAGAACACGATAATCTTGGTTCCCGGAACATTAGCAAATCCGGCAAGTGCAGCCTTTCCTGTATCTCCTGAAGTTGCTGTAAGGATAACAATATCATTCTTAACATTATTCTTCTTAGCTGAAGTTGTAAGAAGATGTGGCAGGATTGAAAGAGCCATATCCTTAAATGCAATTGTTGCTCCATGGAAAAGCTCAAGGAAATACTCATCCTCAACCTTGACAAGCGGAGTCATCTCCTCTGTATCGAACTTAGAATCATAAGCTTTTTCTATACAATTCTTAAGTTCCTCCTCTGTAAAGTCATCAAGCATTAACTTCATGACTTCGTATGCAACTTCTTTATATGACATCTTAGAAAGCTCTGCGAGACTTTTATCTAAAGCTGGAATACTTTCCGGTACAAAAAGTCCACCATCTGCTGCAAGCCCTTTCAATATAGCCTGTGATGCAGTTACTTTAACATTATCGTCTCTGGTACTTCTGTAGAATAAGCTCATCTTTAATCCACCTCATAAATTAAATATAGTGTGCACAGACAAATGTCTGCAAGCTTTTGATATTATACAACATATCTGTTGATAAAAACAATACTTTTGTGTATTAGTTTCAATGCAAAATTTTGACTTCTCCCCCAATCTGTATTACCATATAAGCAATCGAAAGGAGTACGCCATGACAGGAGTTTACGAGGCACGAAAGAAAAGCGGTGAAGTATATTACCGCGCATCTCTTACATATAAGAATAAACATATAAGCCTCGGAAGTTCTTCTGACGAGGCCGTTTCCCATGCCATGTATAATGAAGCCAGCGATGTGATTAACAATCCCGATAATCACTGGATTGATACTGAGCATAGAACTTCTTCATACAACGAATCAATGGTACTTCCATTTGGCAAATACATTTCGCTTATTAATTTTAGGGACAATAATATATATATCAAAACACCTATCTACATGTGTCATAAGTATTTTCTATATTTTCTTAAGGAAAATGAGGTTTTGCAGTTTTCTACTGATGACCTTTTTTACTATTCTAATCATACTATTATGAGCCGGGGTGGATATTACTTTGTGAATGACTACGGAATGCAGACAAGTATTCTTTCAAGATTAGGCGTTAGAAACCACTCTGTGAAAGGTAAAGACTATATATTTAAGAATGGAGATATTCATGATTACCGATATGAGAATATACAGGTAGTTAACAGGTATAACGGTGTTTCACAACTTACTAAGAATGGACGTGTTATATATAAATCCAGAATTCATATTAATGGTGATTATATACTAGGGGAATTCTCATCAGAAACAGAAGCGGCTATAGCTTATAATAAGGCTATTGATATGCTATCCGGATTAATAAATGTGACTTACACCCCTAATTACATAGAAGGCATATCCTCTGTAGAATATGCCTCCCTCTATCACAATATTATATTGTCTAGGAATTTCAGAAAATATGTGAAGTCACTGATGGGCAGGTAAAGGTGTTCCTGTATACACTTTTCAATACTCCTTTCAGATGAATTCGTCTATATAGTAATAGTTCTTCAAAAGGAGAAAAGGTTTTAAAAAAAAGAAAAAAAATTAATACATTCTCACATCACTATCTTAATCAAGCCACTACACTTGCGTTTTATCAATTAATATTCTCATATTAACTATATATCAATTCCCTGTATGAATGATTTTGCCGTAGTATACACCAGTGGCACCCACTCGACTTTTTCGAGCTGTGCGGGAGTTAATGCCGCTATCTGCATAAAGGCGGTGCTGGAAAACTCGTTCAAGCTTAGCGCGTTTGTTTTCCAGCACCGTAATAAACTATGTAGATGGCGGCATTTACTCCCGCTAAGCGCAGAAAACCTGAGAGCGGGTGCCGCTGGTATACACTACGGCAAAATAGTCTATACCTCTATTATCTATTCAATTCGATTTCTTAAGCCTCAACTATCTTTCCTGCAACAGCACTGGCTGCAGCTGTGGCCGGTGACGCAAGGAATATTTTAACTTTGCTTGTTCCCATTCTTCCAAGGAAGTTTCTGTTGTTTGTTGCTACCACTACCTCGTCATCTGTAAGAATTCCGCCTGTACGTCCACAGCACAATCCACATCCCGGATGCGTTACTATTGCTCCTGCTTCCACAAGCGTCTCTAATGTACCATCCTCAAGAGCTTCCTTGTATATCTTACGGCTCGCCGGAGTTACTATAAGCTTCACAAATGGAGCAACCTTTTTCCCTTTAAGAATTGCAGCTGCACACTGAAGGTCTTCAAGTCTTCCATTAGTACATGAACCAATGAACACCTGATCAACCGCTGTTCCCGCAAGCTCTGTCACTGGCTTAATATTATCTACCTGCGAAGGACATGCAAGCACAGGGACAAGTTCTTCTGCATTATATGTTATTTCTCTTACATACTGTGCGTCTGCATCTGACTTCAAGTTCTTCATGTCCTCTGTAAGAGTAATATTACAATACTCTGCTGTCTTCTCATCAGGCGTGAAAAGAGCACATTTGGCACCAGCCTCGATTGCCATGTTAGACATTGTCATACGGCTGGCAATTGACATATCATCTATTGTTGAACCAGTAAACTCAAGAGCCTGATATGTAGCTCCGTCTGCTCCCAGGTCGCCGATAAGTCTTAATATAATATCCTTAGAACGCACATTGGCAGGCAGTTTACCATTAACAGTAACCTTAATGGTCTGAGGAACCTTTACCCACATCGTGCCTGTTCCAAGTACACTTGCCATCTCTGTATAACCGATTCCCGATGAAAATGCACCTACACATCCATATGTTGTCGTGTGGCTGTCTGTACCGAATGCGATATCTCCCGGCTTTACATATCCTGCTTCCGTCATTAACTGATGGCAGATTCCGTCTGAACGATGGATGTTCTTCATACCATATTTTTCAACAAATTCATTGCCTACGCGGAAATGTCTTGTATCGTCAACCTGGCTTGCAGGCACAAGATGGTCGTATATAAGAACCGCTTTGTCCGGATCCCATATTTTAGTAAAACCCATCTCCTCGAACTTTTCCTTTACAAAGGGAATAAATATATCATGTATCATAACTCTGTCTACATTGACAGTCACAATATCTCCCGGTTTTACTTCTTTTCCGATATTTCTTCCGATTATCTTCTCAATAATTGTGTGTCCCATCATATCCTCCATCTTCTAATCAAGTCCGTTAAGCTTTCTCATAGCCTTTACCAGACCACCGGCATTAAGAATATCCACAAGGTTATCAGGAAGTGATGCAATCGGATATCCTTTTCCATTGTGGGTAATCTGTGCATTTACCTCAACCTCAATAGTATCTCCTTCTTTGACAGCATCGTGTAAATCAGCATTCTCTATAAGGAGAAGTCCGTTATTAATAGAATTTCTAAAGAATATTCTGGCATATGACTTAGCAATTACACATTTGATACCAAGTGCCTTGATTACCTCCGGAGCCTGCTCTCTTGAAGAGCCGCAGCCGAAATTCTTTCCTGCAACAATTATGTCCCCAGGCTTAATCTGACCTGCAAGCTCAGGCCTTAATGGTGAAAATGCGTATGGTTTCATATCTTCAACTGTCTTTAAGGCAAGATATTCTGTAGGAATAATGATATCTGTATCTATGTCATCCCCGAGAACCCATACTTTACCACTAAATTTCTCGTTCATAATAATCCTCCTTAAAGCATATCTGCTGTAGTAATCTCACCTTTTATGGCTGACGCTGTAACTGTAGCTGCTGACGCAAGATAAACATATGAATCCTTGTGTCCCGCACGTCCTTTGAAGTTTCTTGTTCCTGTGCTTATAAGAGTCTCACCCTCTCCGATAACACCCTGACAGCTTCCCCAGCATACTGAACAGTTAGGATTCATCACAATTGCGCCTGCATCCATAAATATATCCAGAAGTCCTTCCTTCATTGCCTGAAGATATACGCTTCTGCTGGCAGGAACCACAAGAAATCTCACCTTTGGAGCAACTTTTCTGCCCTTGATAATAGCAGCTCCCACTCTCAAATCCTCAATTCGTCCATTGTTACATGAACCGAGAAATGCTTCGTCTATCTTAACTCCTGCGGATTCCTTAGCAGGAACTACATTATCAACAAAATGCGGCTTTGCAACAATAGGAACTATTTCGCTTAAATCAATATCAAATACCTGCTCAAAAACAGCATCCTCATCAGAAGTAAAGCAGGCCTTCGGCTCTCTTCCATGTTCCTTAAGGTAATCCATAGCGATGTCATCCACTTCCATAAGTGCTGTCTTGGCACCTGCCTCAACACAGAGATTACAGATTGATATTCTGTCTGCCATAGTAAGATTATGTAAGCCTTCTCCTGCAAACTCCATTGCCTTATAGTTCGCACCGTTAGCTCCTATCTTTCCAATAATTGAAAGAATAAGGTCTCTTGCATAAACGCCCTCATTCAGTCTGCCCTTAAGATTGAATCTGATTGTTCCCGGAACCATTACCCATGATGTTCCTGTCACCATTGCATAGAGATAATCTGTACATCCTACACCTGTACCGAATGCTCCCAGCGCACCGTAAGCACATGTATGGCTGTCAGCTCCGAATATAAGTTCACCCGGAACTACATGGTTCTCCATCATAACCTGGTGACACACTCCCTCACCCTCATAGAACGTTATTCCATTCTCTCTGGCGAAGTCTCTCATCTTCTTCTGGGAAGCTGCTGTCTTGGGACTGTCTGACGGAATATTGTGGTCAACTATCCATACCAGCTTGCTTGTGTCTGCAATATGTGGGTTCTTTAACTTATTATACATATCTATAGTAAGATGTGTTGTTCCATCATTGCTCATCAGCCTGTCCAAAGTTACTGTGGCAATATCACCTGCTTTTACACTCTCAAGCCCTGCTGCTCCTGCAATGATTTTCTCAGCTATTGTCATTCCATGCTTTTCTGAGGTATTATTCTTCTGTGCTGCCACTCCATCATCAGGTGTCTCTGCATCATTTAAGGATGCGATAAGTCCACCCTGATTCAATATTCCCTGCATCTTGGCAGGAAGCTTGGTACAGGTATATGTCTTTCCCTTAACAGAAATAATACCTTCTTCAAGTGAGAGCTCACACTCATCTCCTGCAGACACCTCATCATGAAGCTCCTTACACACTATAACAGGAAGTCCTATATTAATTGCATTCCGATAAAATATTCTGGCAAATGATTTAGCGATAACAGCCTTGACACCCAGTGCCTTAAGCACGCTTGGAGCCTGTTCCCTTGATGAACCGCATCCAAAGTTGTCATCTGCAACCACGAAATCTCCAGGCTTTACTTCAGATGCAAACTCCGAATCCAGCGATTCAAATGTATGGCTCTTCATCTCATCAATTGTAGGAAATAAAAGATACTGGGACGCTATAATCTGGTCTGTATCAACATCTTTGTCAAATTTGAATATTTTACCCATAGTTTTCTCCTCTTTACTTATCCCTGCTGACAGGGAAATATTTACAGCTAATTATATATTTTATCTTATTGTGCACTGTTTTTCAATTGCTAATTCCCTGCTTTTCCTATGCTGCTTTTCCTGTTCCTCTCTTCTTCATATGCACATCAGATTAATCTGTATGTGATAGAAAGGTCATTATCCTTAGAATTAATTTCGGCAAAAGAACCGCTTATTATTGGCATTGATGGAGACAGATGTCCAAAGTCACAATCCATTATGACAGGCACATTGTATTTGGCAGCCACCGAAAGCACAGCATCATACTGGTTAAGTCCCATCATTTCCTCTCCAAAGCAAAGCGGTCTTCCAATAAGAAATCCCTTTACATTATCAAACCATCCTGCATTATCCATCTGCCACATCGCTCTTCTTATTGCAAAAACATTCAGGTCACAGCTTTCCAGAAACCAGACTATTCCCTCTTTGGCATATTTCCGGTTAAAAGAGCCCACGGCGTCAAAGGTTGTCCCTGTCAGGTTGACCAGACAGTCCATGCATCCACCTATCAGTCTTCCCTTAAATGAAACATTTTCTGTATCATTAACCTTGCGGTCTCCCATATATTTTCTTAACAATTTCTTCTCTGTAAGATTGTACTGGGGAGCAGGATTATCCTCATTCTTAAAAGACTCCCTCTCCCATGTGTCATACCCATGCAGTGTCTTTTCCATACCTCTGCCGCAATCCTTAAACCCATTCCCGCACAGCACATCAAATGTGTCCTTAAGGCTGTCATGCCATTCCTTCATGGCAAATGCACCTGCGCATGGTCCATAAACTGCTGCTGTATCACATATGGTATTCTGCAAAAATGTGAAATTAGTATTATCCGAATATCCAAGATACCACTTTGGTTTTGCATTCTTTATTGTATCAAAATCCACATATTCCAGTATTTCACACATCAGTTCTCCACCGCCGCAGGATATAAGCACATCGCTTTCACTGCTTTCGTACATCTGTGTAAGCTCTGCTGCGCAGGCCTGTGGCGTGTTGCTGATTCCAATCCCTTTAGACTCGTAACAGTTTGGCCCTAAATCCAGCGCATACCCCAGTTGTGTAAATTTGTCGAGTGCCATTCCGAAAGCTGTTTTATAAGGCTCCGTTGCACATCCAAAGGATGGTGCAACGAAGCCTATTGTTCCGCCTTCGGAGAGAAAATCCGGATATCTCATAATTCCCTCCTGTATTCAACATTTATAAATATTTCTTGACAGTGTTTATTGCATTACTTGAAATCACAGTCCTATAATGCTCTTTTATGTATGCAGTTCTCTCTTCCCTGGAAGAATCAAATTCACTGTATTCCATCAATAGATTGAGCAGACTCCTGTACTTTTCCTGTGCGCATCTGCCCTTCTCAAGTACAAGATAGTATTCTCCGCTCTTCTCATCCTGATACAATGCATTGTTAATTCCCCATGTTCTGCCTGTCTGCGCACACATATCCTCGAAATCATCAAAACTTTTCAATCTGAATACGCCCACACCTGCCTTGAGAATATTACTGCTCTTTTTCTCTTCTCTGCTCTTCTTAAGTTCCTTCTCTTCATCTTCTGAAATCTCAAACTTATCAAGACTGTCTCCAAATGTCTCAAATGGTGCATTCTTCACTCTGTCATCACCATTCTTAATCACATTGCTCTTCTCCGGTTTAGAAAAAGCTTTAGAAATAGACTCTCCGGCTTTTCTAAGCATATTGCTCAAATCATCCTTCCCTGATGAGACAGTAAGCAGAATAGACCTGTCCGGCTGAGGCGCTAACTGAAGCGACATAATCTCACCGCTTAATGTAACGCCAATGCTCTTCTGCGCTTCCTCCATCACAACATCGAGCAGATTGTGAATTTTCTCTGTATCGTTTTTAAAGAAATCATCCAGTGAAATATTATTATCTTCCAAATCCTCCTCATCAAGAAGGCACTGGAACTTTCTGTCATCAATTTTCCTAAATTCCATATATCCTCTTTTCAAATAAATAATAAATATATTTCAAAATATAATTATTACATACTTTTACTAATTCTGTCTACTATTTTTCTCACAATGAGATTCCGGTTCTTAAGCTCGTCCTTCTCACTCACCTTAAGAGCGCCCCTCACATGCATAACTTCGGCATATACTTCCAGCCTGTCTCCTTTAATCTGCGCATACACATCGCAATCTGTCACAAACTCATTCATTAGAATTCTTCTTATTACATCTTCCTCTATCTCAAAACAGACTGCAGTCTCCTTATGTGATACCTCTCTGGCATATTGTACGCAAGTCTCAACGCCATTGGTAAGAACAGCATATACTCCCTCTCCGTGTGCCGGTACACAGTCTCCACAATCCATCACATTATACCTGTAGCCAAAATTCTTATTCTTTCTGGCTGCCTTCACGTCATCCATCAGTACAAATACAGCATCACATTTGTCATTTTCAAGCATATCAAAGCATTTCCCAAAATCCGGTTCAACCACACATTCCACGCCGTCATACAACCGGCTTATGCATCTGTGATTGCGTTCAGTATCTGTCACAACTTTCGCATTCTTTACAAGGTCTCTTGTTTTCTTCTTTCTTACCATCACGAATCTCGGGTCATTACGCTTAAGAATTCCCGATATGCATACACCGTAGGGCAGCTCTGCGTCAGTCTTGGACATCTCTACAAGAGATGGCATATCCACCACCGCCATATCAATAAGCCCCTGTGCAAATGCATCGCATACTGCATTAACTCCTTCACTTACAGAGCATTTTCCCTTCTCAGCATATCCTTTCTCATGCCCCACATCTAACACATCTATTATTCCGTCACAGCTTTTCTCTATAATATTAACTGCTTTCTTAAGTTTAATCCTCTCTATTCCACGGCCATATATTCCAAGCCGCTGTCTTGCATCTTCATGTCTTTTCATAAATAATCATATTCCCAAGTTTTATTTGAATTTTATTATAACATATGCTTTGTTGTTCTTGAAAGTATCTTCATGTTATGTTTATAATAATAAGAAATATTTTATTCAAGGACTGGTATATAATTATGTATTTAATTGAGAAAAAAAACAGAATACTCAGACTGTTTTTAACAATCGCATCCACATTTCTGGCAATCATTTTATTCAATATCCCGGTAAGAGCTGAGGAATCAGAAGCCACGGAAATCACTCCGGATATAACTCTGTCCAATGGCGGCAGAGTAAGCAGCATGACAGATGGTTCCTACAACACGAGGACATCCTTTTCATCCGGAGACACTATAGTCATAACAAGTTCCGAGGCAATGTATTCCCTCTACATAAAATGGGATCTTGTTCCTTCACAGTGGGCTCTCACTTACAATGATAAGACTGTCAACTGCGGAACAGATGGTTTTCTTCATGAATATATTGAAATTCCTGAGGGAACAACCTCTATGACTATTACATTTGCATCCAAAGAAGCTATATGCGACCTTCATACATATTCTTCCGGAACGGCTCCGGCACAGGTACAGACCTGGAAGAAGCCTTGTGACAAAGCCGACATACTCGTTTTTGCCACTCATGCTGACGATGAAATACTTTTCCTCGGCGGCGTACTTGCAACCTATGGAGGTGGACAGGATTTAGCTGTTCAGGTAGCATATATGTGTGAATTCACCTCCACAGCTAAAATCAGGGAGCATGAAAAGCTTGATGGATTATGGGTTTCAGGAATAAAGAACTACCCTGTATGCGGTGATTTTCCTGACCTGTACAGCACAACTCTGGAAGCAGCCAAGAAACAATATAACTATGAGGATTTAAAATCCTTTATAACAGGAACAATAAGAAGATTTAAACCGCTCGTTGTAGTTACGCAGGACTTTAATGGTGAGTATGGACATGGCGGTCATATGATTTTATCTAATGCTGTTGCAGATTCTGTTGACACAAGCAAGGATGCTTCTGTTTATCCGGAAACTGCATCTCAATATGGAACATGGGATGTTCCTAAGACTTACATCCACCTGTATGACCAGAACAAAATCACCATAAATCTACGTGTTCCCCTTGCAAATATGGGAAACCGTACTGCTATTGAAATTGCCTCAGAAGCCTATAAGCAGCATGTTTCTCAGCAGTGGTGCTGGTTTTATGTTTCTGATGATTACGAATACAGTTGTGCTGATTTCGGACTGTACAGAACCCTCGTTGGCAATGACACAGGCAATGATATGTTAGAAAATATTACCACCTACGAAGAACAGGAACGACTTGCAAGAGAAGCTGCTGAAAAGGAATCTATAGAGAGTTCTATTGCTGCCTCTGTTGCAGAGGAACAGAGCATTGCTGAGGAGCAAAGCCGCAGCGCTAAAGAAAAAAGCTCGAAGCGCGAAAAGTCATCAGTAGTTGTAGTTGTAGCCATTGCATTCATTATTCTGCTTGTAGTATTTTTAATCAACAGATACTACACATTAATACAATCAAGAAAGAGACGCTCTTCACATAGAAGGAAGGGAAAATAATACCATGAAAATGCTAATCAATATTGTTGCTATTATTCTTGTAACTTTAATAATAGGATTACAGTTCAAAAGAACGCAGTATTTATACAAGAAGAAATACGATGAACATATGGAAGAATTAGAGAAACAAAACAACAATACAAATGAATAATCGAGCGTAAAAAAGGCTGCCGCGTAAGCGACAGCCTTTAGTATATCACTGATAAGATTAGTTGTTGATGAGCTTGTCATCTTCGTTATTCCAGCTATAAAGCTTTCTGATCTCCTCGCCAACCTTCTCTGAAGGATGCTCAGAAGCAAGCTTTCTCATAGCCTTGAAGTGAACCTGTCCACCAGCCTCACTCATATCAAGTAAGAACTCCTTAGCAAATGTTCCATCCTGAATATCCTTAAGGATCTTCTTCATTGTCTTCTTAGTCTCTTCTGTGATGAGCTTTGGTCCTGTGATATAATCGCCATACTCAGCAGTGTTAGAGATTGAGTATCTCATTCCTGCAAAACCTGACTGATAGATAAGGTCTACAATAAGCTTCATCTCATGAATACACTCGAAGTATGCATTACGTGGATCATATCCCGCCTCACAAAGTGTTTCAAAACCAGCCTGCATAAGTGCACATACACCACCGCAAAGAACTGCCTGCTCACCAAAGAGGTCTGTCTCTGTCTCTGTTCTGAATGTTGTCTCAAGAACTCCGGCTCTTGCTCCACCAATTCCCAATGCATAAGCAAGTGCCATATCAAGAGCCTTGCCTGTATCATCCTGCTCAACAGCTACTAAACAAGGAACTCCCTTGCCAGCCTGATACTCAGAACGAACTGTATGTCCTGGTCCCTTAGGTGCAATCATAGTAACATCTACCCCCTTAGGAGCCTTAATTAAACCAAAATGTACATTGAAACCATGAGCGAACATAAGCATGTTACCCGGCTCAAGATTTGGCTCGATATCTTCCTTGTAAAGCTTTGCCTGCTTCTCATCGTTGATAAGAATCATGATGATATCAGCTCTCTTAGCAGCCTCTGCAGCAGTAAACACTTCAAATCCCTGCTCCTCTGCTCTCTTCCATGATTTAGAACCCTCGTAAAGTCCAATAATAACATGACAACCTGAATCCTTAAGATTTAATGCATGTGCATGTCCCTGGCTACCGTAACCGATAATAGCGATTGTCTTACCGTCAAGTAATGATAAATTACAATCTGACTGATAATAAATCTTAGCCTCTGCCATTTTAAACTACCTCCATATAAATGTGTTTTATATTGTAAAAGTTCATTGATGTGCTCAATGAAATATTACATCTTTTTCATGTCTGCGCTGCCTCTTGCAAGTCCTGTAATACCTGTTCTGGCAACCTCTGTTATGTTGAAATCCTCAAGTAGCCCAATAAAAGCATCCATCTTACTAAGACTTCCTGTAAGAGCGATTATCATGGATTCCTTAGATACATCTACTATATTAGCGCGGAAAATATCTGCAATTGATGATACCTGCTGTCTTTTTTCCGGACCACATTCAACCTTTATCATGACAAGTTCTCTGCATACAGACTCATGTGCCGGCAACTCAACTATCTCTTTAACATCAATAAGCTTATTAAGCTGCTTCTCAATCTGTTCCAGTACATCATCCTCACCTGTAACCGCAATGGTCATACGTGATAACTCAGGATTAAGAGTTTCACCTACAGTAAGACTATCTATGTTATATCCTCTACGGCTGAACATTCCGGCTACCCTGCTGAGTACCCCGGCTGAATTACCTACGAGAATAGAAAAAACTGCTCTTCTCATATAATAACACTCCTAAATAATCTGATTCATGTGCAAAATGCTTTTATTTGCCAATTAATTATAGCACACAACATTAATCTGTCAATCGTTCACTTATAGCATTTACCATACCGACAGCCACCATTCTAAGCATTGCGACATCAACATCACTCCACTTTCTCCTGTTAGTTCCAAATATATCGAACTGGAACATATATTCCTGTCCTTTGCTGTCAGGCAGCTTTATCTGTATACATGAACATATATTGTTACTGCCTAATAACTTGAACACTTCCGGATAATTAAGTGTGAGCGATGCCAGATTGTTCACTATGTAAACACCATATTCATCAAAATGCTTGTCATAATTATCAGCGTACACATATGATGCATTCTTAACCTTCTTCTTATAATGGCCTGTACTGTATATACACTCCATATTCTCTCCTGTGAAAATACTTATACCATGTATATTAAGCTTATCCATTATCTCAAACAAAGTATCCATAACAGATATTCTTCCCAAATTAGCATCAACCACTATCTTAGTAGCAAGCTCATACTTTGCCATCGGTTTCATTATTTCATTGCCAATGGTTACACTGTGCTTCATGTCAGCAAGAACATCACCGTGCTTGTCATAATCATATATTATGTATCTGTCTTTGCCCTTTTCCTTGGCAATATACAAAGCCGCATCAGCTATCTTGAATAACGTCTCGAATTCCGAACCATCCTTACCATACTGTGATATTCCAATAGAAGTAGAGAACATATACTCAGGCTGCTTCTGTGCAAGAGATAACTTGAGTCCCTTTCTCATGGATTTCAACATTATCCTTAATTCCTCAACAGAAATATCACTCACCAGAGCCATAAATTCATCTCCGCCAATTCTTCCGACGATACCTCTGTCTCCGACAGCATGGCTCAGAGCATCTGCAAATGCTTTAATTACCTCATCACCGAAATAATGTCCATAGCTGTCATTAACACTCTTGAAATTATCAATATCGAGAACTATCAGGTACATATTTCTTTCTTTACCTGATGCCACCTGATTCTTAATATCTTCTGTAATCATATCAGTGACAGTCTTCTTATTGTATATTCCGGTTGCTGAATCCATCTTTGCCTCATCAGCATCTGTGTTCTCCTGAACAGTCCTTATTCTTCTGTCCGGCTCACATATTATTCCAACAACATCCCTGTTGTCCTCACCATATATTGTCTGTCCCTTAAACAGAAGATTATCCACTCTTCCACCCTTAGACATAATGGATGAGCTGAACTTTATTGCAAAACTTGACACTCCGCTTTCAATGTTAGTGCATAAAGCCTTGAACTGTGTGATATCATCACCTGTCACATAACCTTTTCTTATGGATTCCTCCTGCCACTCATCAAGCTTAACACGTTCAAACAATTCTGACTTATTATTTCTGTAACAGTATATTGTTAACATCTTCTTATCAGCATCATACTCAAATATCTTCTCATCAATAACATTGAGTATTGACCTGTATTTTCTCACGCCACGGAAATATATGCCGAAATCATTAGAGACAACTATGATGTCCTGCGCAGCAAATTCTGTCATCTTCTCCGTTCCGACCTGATAAATTCTCTTCTTGATAAGAAGCATCCATCTGTATGTTCCGTTCTTGATAAGACACCTTACCACACAATACTGCTTTTCCATACCGGAGTCAGCAAAATCCTCAAATACAGATACATCATCAGGATAAACAAGACCGTTAAATGCCGTAAATATAGTTTCACCCATAAGATTATAGAATCTTTCGTCTCCGATTCTGACATCGTATTTGCTGTCTAATGTAAACCCTATTTCATTAGGCATATTTGCTTCGTATGAAGTATTCAGTTCGTACTTGCGCATAAAACCCCCATTCTAAGTACAGCGCTATTCTTTAGCATGATTCATCCTGAACAGCTTTATCAACTTTCACCTTGAGTATGATTCTGTTTCGTACCTCAAGAGTTCTGAATATAAACCCTTTGTACTCAACATCAAAGCTCTCCCCGTCATCAGGTATTCTGCCAAACATATAAATCATAAATCCACTGAGAGTATCAATATCTTCAGCTTCAAATGTGATTCCAAGCTTAGCTTCAACATCTTCAAGATCAGCCTGACCTTCTATTATATAAGAACCGTCTGCGTCGGTTACAATCTGTTCTTCTTCCTCATCGTACTCATCAAGGATATTACCAACTATCTCCTCAAGAATATCCTCCATTGTAACGATTCCTGCCGTCTGACCATACTCATCTACAACTATAGCCATATGAATCTTATCTGACTGCATCTGGCGAAAAAGCGGACTTATATTCCTTGTCTCAGGAATACAGTATGGTTTAAATAAAATATCTTCTCCAACTTCCCCAAGCGTCCTGTTCTGGTTGCTCTCCTCTACATATGCTTTAAGTAAATCACGGATATGTAAAACGCCTGTAATATTATCAATATCCCCATTATATACAGGGTATCTTGAATAATTCTCCTCCATAACCCTGTCAAAGGCTTCTCTGACTGTTATCCCGTCATCTAGTGCCACAATGCTGTTTCTGTGAGTCATAACATCGGACACCTGCTTTTCTCCAAACTCAAAAATGTTGCCAATCATCTCAGCTTCATTCTCTTCAAGCACGCCCTGTTCATGGCTCTCGTTGACCATATCCATTATCTCTTCTGTTACATCTTCTTCGCGTTTCGCTCTTCCTAACTTCTTAAAGAAAGACGAAAACTTCTTTTCTTTCCCATCCGCGGGATGGCCGTCGTTCATAATATTCCTCCAAAATCACGAGTTAATAATTAATAAAATAAATCTCTTCTACTATACCACAGTTCTATCCCCACCGTCAATCGGCTCTCAATTCGTCTCATTCATCTCAAGACTTACGGATAGTGCCTTATTCACCTGTCCTATTATGTCGTTGTCAAGATGACACACTTTATCCTTAAGTCTTCTCTTATCAATTGTTCTCAACTGTTCAAGTAAAATAACAGAATCCTTTACAAGGTCATACCTTGATGAATCCAGCTCTACATGAGTCGGAAGCTTACTCTTATGCATCTGGCTTGTAATAGCCGCACATATAACTGTTGGGCTGTGCTTATTGCCTGTATCATTCTGTATAATTAGCACAGGCCTGATTCCCCCTTGTTCAGAACCGACCACCGGCCTTAAATCTGCATAGAAAATATCTCCTCTTTTTATTACCACAACTGTCACACTCCTAATGCTGATTTTCTTTATGGCATTAGTATTGCCCGCTTTTAAGTGTGTATTCAGTTATCTTTTATCTTTTATAATAATCCGAGTATTATTTGTTATGCTTAATCACCTTAAAGCATATGCTATACCTGACACAATGTCTGATGCAGTCATTCCCGCATATCCTTTCATGTCTGCCGCCACATCTCCTGCTCTTCCATGTACATATACACCAAGACAAGCCGCATCAAATGCGTCAATTCCCTGCGCTGTCAATCCGACTATAATTCCTGTTAGTACATCTCCCGAACCTCCTGTAGACATCCCATTATTACCCGATGTATTGACATACACCTTCATGCCATCAGTCACTACAGTTCTGGCATCCTTAAGGACACATATGCATCCATGAGCCTTTGCATACCTGGCTGCCGTTTCGATAAGATTATTCTTAATATCATCTACTGTTTTCCCGGTCAGTCTCGCCATCTCAAGCAAATGCGGAGTAATTATAATACCCCCATCCATTTTACCATCTAGTACAATCTTGTCCCTTGCAATTATGTTAAGAGCATCCGCATCAAAAACTCTTATCTTATCTGTCATTCCAAGTACATCTGCGACCATTGAAGCCGCCCTGTCATCAAGAGAAATGCCCGGCCCTACAGCGATACTTTTTGCCCACGAGAGATTCACGGAGAGTTCTTGTGAAAATGTATCATTATCCCCATAAGTTGATATAAGGCATTCAGGGATACTGCTTATGAGCGCCGTCCTGTTATCTTCATGCGTAAACACTTTTACAAGTCCGGCTCCACATCGGTAAGCTGCATCTGCTGCCAGAACTGCCGCACCTCCAATACTCTTAGAGCCAGCGATGATGAGTGCTTTGCCATAAGTCCCTTTGTTAGAATCCTCTCTCCTTATAATCAGCCTTTTTATGTCTTCATCTGTAAATGTGAACACATCTTTAAAGCCAGCAACTCTTTCTGTCAGCAGTTTTTCTGGCACAAATCCTGCATTCACGACTGTCACATCACCACTGTATGACGCACCTGGATAAAAGATGATTCCCAGCTTATTATATCCAAATGTCACTGTGTAATCTGCTCTCACTGCACACCCTGATATATGTCCGTCATCCGCGCTGATACCCGATGGTATATCCACTGAGACAACAACTGCCCCATTATTCTCCTTAGCAGCGTTTACTGAGTTAATTATACTTTCATATCTTCCTGTCACTTCTCTGGAGAGCCCAATACCAAATATTGCATCTACAATATAATCATATTCAGAAAAATCGAAACCGCCATCAAAATTTACAATCTTAATCCCAAGATTGCGCAAAATATTATATTGAAGCCTGTACTCCTCAGTCCCTTCTGATGTCCCTGTAAGAACAACAGTTACATTTATTCCATTTTCATTAAGCTGTCTTGCCACTGCGAGTCCGTCTGCGCCATTATTGCCGCTCCCACACACACAGACAACTTCAGGAACTCTTCGCTGTGCAGTTGTATTCTTTTCTATCAGGCTCAGTAAAAATGCTGAAACCCCCAGTGCTGCTCTTTCCATAAGCACCACTGAGGGAATTCCTGATTCATGTATTGAACAGTTATCGACTGCTTTCATTGTATGTGAATCAACCAAATACTTCATATTTCTATTCCTCATTAACCCTGTCAAGCTCCTTCATGACATCCGGGCCTAATATGTCATGCATTGCAGTATACATACGGTTATTAACTTCTTCCTTGTCCTGTTTGATAAGTATATTCTTCTTTAATTTCACTCTTGTGGCATTAATCCATTTTTCAAGCACCTCAAGGTCTTCCTTGTTATTATTAATCTTGTCATAACACACTTTCACCGTCTCTATCATCAGATGCTCATTAGCATTTACAATAGCTCTTGGAATATCAAGTGCCTCATCTTCAAGGTTATTAATCTTGTCCTTGGCTTCCTGTATAAGTCTCTGGTTCTGCTCCATAACCTTAGTCTTCTTAGGATCAGCATCCTCATCCTGCATATTATCAACAACATCCTTGATAAGCTGGGACTTAATCTTCTTAACCTCTTTGATATCATTATTAATCTGTCCCTGTTTCTTTAACAGGTCATTAAGTTCCTTTTCCCAATAACGAATCTCATCGGTCTTTAACTTGTCTGTAATAAGGTGATACCATCTCTCATCCAGAGTAAGAATAGGTATCTGCTTAATGGCCGCACAACCCTTCAGCTTCTCTATATCAAGTTCTGCCATAGCCTCCTCCTGAAACTGACTGTTAATTTCTATTTGCAATAGTATATGAAAGTCTCATAAGGCTTTCCGACAAATGTACATTCTCCACGATAACATCATCAGGCAGATTGAGGTCTGTGTGGGCGAAATTCCAGATAGCCTTGACCCCTGCGTCTGCAACAACCCTGGCAATCTGCTTCGCTGCCTCCTTAGGTATTGTAAGTGCCACAATCTCTATCGCATTCTCTCTTATAAAATCTGTCAGTTCATCCATCATCCTAACTTCTATATCACGAATCTTAGTTTCCTTAAGCTTAGGATTATTATCAAATATGCCTTTAATTATGAATCCACGCTTCTCAAAATCACTGTAATTGATGATTGCCTTTCCAAGATTACCGGCTCCAATAATAAGCATATTATGCTCCCTGTCAATACCAAGAATCTTGCCAATTTCCTCATAGAGATATTGTACATTGTAACCATATCCCTGCTGTCCGAACCCACCGAAATTATTAAGATCCTGCCTTATCTGGGAAGCCGTAACTTTCATTCTGGCGCTCAGTTCTTTTGATGATATTCTCTGTACACCAGTCTCCATCAACTCTCCAAGATATCTGTAATATCTTGGAAGCCTTCTTATAACTGCTGACGAAATCTTCTTTTCTTCCATTACTTCAAACCTCCGGATTACGAATGCTTATCTTGTAACAATGCTCGTATTCAAATAACTTATAAATAGTATAATCATTTTTAGTTAATATGTCAAAATTTTAACCAAGAACCCTTTTTGCTATATCAACTGATTCCTTCGCATCCCTTGCATAATAATCCGCATCTATTTCTTTGGCATATTCAGGAGTGAGAACCGCTCCCCCAACCATAACCTTGCAGTCAAGATTATTCTGTCTTATCAGAGCAATAGTCTCTTTCATTGAGACAAGCGTTGTGGTCATAAGTGCCGAAAGACCGCATAACTTAACATCATTTTCTCTTATTGCATCCACAACAGCCTGATATTCAACATCTTTTCCAAGATCAATAACTTCATATCCATAGTTCTCAAGAAGAACTTTAACGATATTCTTTCCAATATCATGGACATCACCTTTAACTGTGGCAATTACAATCTTTCCTTTGCTTACAGGTGCGGCATCACTCATTACCATGTGCTTTCTTATCACCTCAAATGCTGACTGTGCAACTCCGGCTGACATAATAAGCTGTGGAAGGAACAGCGTTCCCTTCTCAAATTCAGCTCCAATTTTATCAAGGGCAGGGATAAGCACCTGATTGACTATGTCCATTGAATCCATTGTCTTAAGAAGAGACTCTGTTATCTCGGCTCCCTCATTCTTGAGTCCCTTTTCAACAGCATAAAACAGGTCGTCACCTGTAAAGCTGCCATCCTTGTTCTTCTCCTTCTTTACCGGGTCAATCTTAGCTACATTTGGCATGGCACCATAAGCCTTAATATAGTCAACCGAATTCTTATCTATATTGGCAAGAAGCTTATACGCTCTTACCGCACCCGTCATCTCCGGAATATTAGGGTTAATAATTGCAAGGTCTAATCCATTTGTCAGTGCCATTGTGAGGAAAATGTGGTTAACAAGTACTCTGTTAGGAAGTCCGAAAGAAATGTTAGAAACACCCAGCACAGTCTTTAAGCCAAGTTCATGCTTTACTGTATGAAGTGCCTTGAGAGTTTCCATTACTCCCTCCTGCTCAGCCGATGCTGTAAGCGTGAGGCAGTCAATATAAATATCTTCTTTTGGAATTCCCATTGCCATTGCCCTGTCCATAATCTTTCTGGCAATAGCAACCCTGTCCTCCGCCTTTTTAGGAATACCATCCTTATCAAGTGCAAGCCCTATTACTCCTGCACCATACTTCTTCACAAGGGGAAGAACATTATTTAATGACTCTTCCTCTCCGTTAACTGAATTCACAAGTGGTTTTCCATTGTATACACGAAGTGCAGCCTCTAGAACAGCAGGAATAGTTGAATCTATCTGCAAAGGCACATCCACAACTGCCTGAAGAGATTTCACAGTGTCAATCATCATCTCCTGCTCATCGATTCCCGGAAGTCCCACATTGACATCAAGAATATCTGCACCTCCTGAAATCTGCTCTAAAGCCTGAGTGAGGATATAATCCATGTCATGTCTTAACAGGGCTTCTTTAAACAGTTTCTTTCCTGTAGGATTGATTCTTTCTCCAATTATTCTCGGTTCATCCACAACTACCGTATTGGTAGCTGAGCACACTGCTCCAGGTATATGCTTTGCACATACCGCAGGATTTCCCTCTCTCTTAAGCATTGCTGACAATTCCCTGATAAATTCCGGGTTAGTACCACAACATCCTCCAAATGCCTTTATGCCATATTTGCGCAAATCTTTCATAAAATCTGCAAACTGTGACGGTGTAACATTATACTGGTTAGTTTCCGGATCAGGAAGTCCCGCATTAGGCTTTACCACAACCGGAAGATTAGTCCATCGTGAAAGTTCCTCCACAACCGGCTCGAGTTCTTTAGGTCCAAGTGAACAGTTTACACCGATTGCATCTGCTCCAAGCCCTGTAAGAGTAAGTGCCATAGCTGATATTGAGCATCCTGTAAAGGTTCTCATATTCTGTTCAAATGTCATGGTTGCCATTATTGGCAGTTCACTGTTCTCCTTTGCTGCCAGTATACCTGCTTTGATATCCAGAAGGTCTGTCATCGTCTCAAATACAACAAGGTCTGCGCCTGCAGCAGCACCTGCCCTTACAACCTCCGCATACATATCATATGCCTCCTCAAAGCTCAACACTCCCGTTGGTTCAAGAAGCTGTCCTATAGGTCCTATATCAAGGGCTACGAGTCCCTCTGGTTTAACATTGTCACGGGCTTTTCTGGCATTGATTACCGCTGCCGTCACAAGCTCCTCCACGCTGTGTCCGCACTCCTCAAGCTTATATCTGTTACCTCCAAATGTATTGGTGTAAACTACATCCGAGCCGGCATTAAAATACTGTTCATGAATGGAAACTAATAACTCCGGCTGTGTAATATTCAGCATTTCCGGAGTCTCCCCCATCTTCATTCCCGCTGCCTGAAGCATAGTACCCATGGCACCATCCAAAATAATATAATCCTTTTTTAAGAGTTCTCTAAATCTGTCAGCCACTGCAATGTCCTCCCATTCCTCTGTATGCACAGTTCTTATTCATGCTGCATGTAGCACAGCCTCTGTTTGTCCTGCTCACCTGCTCTCTGGTAAGTCCTACGACAGCCGTCACGGATTTCGTCGGAGTGAGCATATGTGATGAATTAACATTAAGTCCTATCTTTCTTGGTGCATCGACCACCCTAAGAAAAGCATCCTGCATCTGGATTGGTAAATCTCCATACCCTATTCCAAACCTGAAAGTCTGATAATACTGCGGATACTCTTCTCTTAACAGTTCTTCCACCTTATCGCAGACCTGTTCAACAGCCACACTCGCCATGCTGTCAAACACTACCGCCTTAGCCATATCTGACAACTGCAGCACCCGTAACTGCCTGTCTATTCCCTCTGACAAAGTCACAGCCATACATACGGCAGCATCACATTTGTACAAATGTTTCTTAATAGATTCTCCGGGAAGCACCAGACTGGTATTATCAAATGCAACGCCTTCATTTCCAGTCGAAAACCCTAATATTCTGTAAATGAATCTTGGTACTGCTGTCTTCATTATAAGCTGTTCACACTCATCCATAAGTGCTGTAACTTTTTCATCCGGCTCATTGTTCCTGTATCCTAAGTACCTTAGTGCTTCTTTTCTGTTCAAACTGGTAAGCTTAATATTTGTCTCCATTCTTTCTTACCTTACCGCTTTTCTTCCTGCGGTCCTTTACTTTTCCTTGTCTCTTTAAATTTCCGGCTTCTTCTTTCCCTGCTTTAGCACCTCTGCTGCTTTTTGCCTTCTTGCGTTTGCCAGATACATTAGCCTTCTCAACATTGACCTTTCGTCCCTTAATCAGAACATTGTCATTCATCGCAGCCAGCACTGCCTCCGCATGCTTTGCCGGCACATCAACAAATGTATAGTTATCCATCATATCGATGGCTCCCACCAGTCTTCCCGGCATACCTGACTCTCCGGCAATTGCTCCAAGAATATTAGCCGGGGTAATTCTGTCCTTTTTACCTACATTAATAAACAGTCTTACCATCCGCGAAGTATCCTCATTCTCATCAAAATGGAAATCCTCTATCTCGTCAACTCTTTCAAGAGTGTCACCAACAATCATCTTAAGCAGGGCTGCTGCCATATCCATTGAAGTGTAATCTTCCTGATTGACATGCTCTTCAACCATATCAAGCATGGCTCTATGCTCATCTGATTCAATCATCTTTCTGATATTATCAAATATACCATCCATCTTAGTATTCTTGACATCGTCCAAAGATGGTACAGGCTTTGCAAGGATTTTGGTCTTACAGTATCTCTCTATATCCTTAAGCTTATATACTTCCCTTCCTGAGATAAATGACAGTGCTAGTCCTGATTTTCCGGCTCTGCCTGTTCTTCCTATTCTGTGGACATAGTATTCCTCATCCTGTGGAAGGTCATAATTAAATACAATATCCACACCGTCAACATCTATTCCTCTTGCCGCCACATCTGTGGCAATAAGGATTTCTGTTTTACCATTGCGGAAGTCATCCATAACTCTGTCTCTCTGTTGCTGTTTCATATCTCCGTGGATTCCGTCAGCAAAATATCCTCTTCCCTTAAGTTCTGATATAAGCTCATCCACCTGTCTCTTCGTATTACAGAATACAACAGAAAGTTTAGGATTATATATATCTATCAGACGGCTCAATATCTCAGTCTTATTCTTTGGTCTTACCTCATAATAGTACTGGTCAATATTCTCAACCGTCAACTCCTTTCTCACTACTTTGATGAGCTTTGCGTCCTTCTGGAACTTTCTTGCTATCTCCATAATAGGCTTTGGCATAGTTGCTGAGAAAAGCACTGTCTGTCGGCTGTCCGGTGTTTCTGTAAGAATTGTCTCCATATCCTCGCGAAATCCCATATCAAGCATCTCATCTGCCTCATCAAGAATCACCATGGATACCTCATCGAATTTCACTGTCTTTCTTCTCATGTGATCCATAACACGCCCCGGAGTTCCGACAATTATCTGCACCCCGGCCTTAAGAGATTTTATCTGACGTACAATCTCCTGTCCGCCATATACAGGAAGCACCTTTATATCACTCATGTACTTTGCAAGACGCCTTATCTCGTCAGCCACCTGAACTGCAAGCTCTCTTGTCGGACAAAGTACGATTGCCTGTGGTTTCTTTATATCCGGTTTAATCTTCTGCAGCATGGGAATTGAATAGGCTGCCGTCTTGCCTGTTCCTGTCTGGGCCTGTCCAATCACATCAATTCCCTCGCACACTGCCGGAATAGCCTGTGTCTGAATCGGAGATGTCTCCTCAAACCCCATATCCTCAACTGCTCTTAATATTCTGCTGTCAATATTTAATTCATCAAATCTCATTGTAAATACTCCATTTCTATAACTTTATAATTCTACATTACATCAAACTATAAGTCAAAGTATTAATTGCTTTTTATAGGATGTACATATATAATCTTTTCATGTGCTGACTGTTGTTGGGAAGTAGAAAACAGGGTCGTTGTACATATCTATCAAGCTGTCTCAGGCACGCTCTCGCTACTTGTCGCTCGCAACGGACACTAAGCGCACCCTGCAGTCGCCTCTTAGGAGGCTCCTCAGGGTTTGCTAAGTGCCGGCGGCTCCAAAGTACCTGAGCCAGCTTAATAGATATGTACAACTCACACTTCTCCAACCTTTACAACACGCACCACAGAAACGAATATATGGGGCAACACGGCGGTGACATAAACACTTCTATTGCCTTTGAACATATAACAAGGAGGATTTATGATTCTTTCATGTAATAATGTAAGTAAAGCATATGGAACAGATGTGATTATAAAAAGCTGTTCTTTTAATATAGAAGACCATGAGAAGGCTGCTATTGTAGGTATCAATGGCGCGGGCAAGTCTACTCTTCTTAAAATCATTACGGGAAATGAATCCGCAGATACCGGAATTGTCACTCTGGCAAAGGATAAGACTATGGGATATCTTGCCCAGCAGCAGGACCTTCAGTCTGACAGAAGCATTTATGATGAGCTTTTGTCTGTCAAGCAGTATATTCTGGATATGGAGAGTGAATTACGCAGGATTGAGTCTGCTATGAACACCGCAACTGATAATGAACTTGAAGCCCTCATGACCAAATATACGAACTTATGCCATGAATTCGAGATGAACAACGGTTATGCATACAGGAGTGAAATCACAGGAGTACTTAAAGGTCTTGGCTTTTCTGAGGAAGATTTTTCTCTGCATGTCAACACTTTATCAGGAGGTCAGAAGACGCGGGTTTCCCTCGGAAAACTTCTGCTGTCCAAGCCGGATATCATTCTGCTGGATGAGCCGACCAACCATCTTGACATGGAGTCTATTAGCTGGCTTGAGAACTATCTGTTAAACTACAGCGGAAGTGTCCTTATTGTTGCTCACGACAGATATTTTCTGGATAAGATTGTCAGCAAGATAATAGAGATTGATAACGGTGTATGCACTGTTTTTTCTGGAAACTATACTGATTATGCTTCCAAGAAAGCAATACTTCGCAATATGAAGCTGAAAGAATATTTGAACCAACAAAGGGATATCAGGCATCAGGAGGAGGTTATTGCCAAGTTGAAGCAGTTTAACCGCGAGAAATCCATCAAGCGTGCAGAAAGCCGTGAGAAAATGCTTGATAAAATTGACGTCATTGATAAACCGACTGAACTTAACAATAAAATGAACATTCAACTTGAGCCTAATGTTATAAGCGGCAATGATGTTCTTACAGTGACAGGTCTCACGAAATCCTTTGATGGTACTACCCTGTTTGATAATATTAATTTCGAGATAAAAAGAGGCGAGCGTGTTGCCCTTATAGGAAATAATGGCACTGGCAAGACTACTATACTAAAGCTTATTAATGGATTAATCCAGCCGGATTCCGGAAGTATTTATCTTGGCGCCAAAGTATCTATAGGATATTACGACCAGGAGCATCATGTTCTTGACCCGGACAAAACTCTTTTTGAAGAGATTCAGGATGCTTATCCAGACCTTAATAATACGCAGATAAGAAACACTCTTGCAGCATTCCTTTTCACTAACGATGATGTATTCAAGTATATCCGGGATTTAAGCGGAGGGGAACGCGGACGGGTTTCTCTTGCAAAGCTCATGCTTTCCAATGCCAATCTGCTAATACTAGATGAGCCTACTAACCACCTTGACATTGTATCAAAAGAGATTCTGGAAAATGCATTAAACAACTACACAGGTACTGTACTTTATGTATCCCACGACAGATATTTTATCAATGCCACTGCCACCAGAATACTTGAGCTTACCAACCAGAACATCATTAATTATATAGGTAATTATGATTACTATATGGAAAAAAGGGATATACTTACAGCAAATGCATTTCCTGCCAAAGATTCTGATTCTGACGCCACAACTTCCGTAAAGGAATCCAAAGTGTCATGGCAGCAGTCTCGTGAAGAACAAAACCGTCTTAAAAAACGTAAGAACGAGATTAAAAAAATTGAGGAACTCATTGCCCAGATAGAAGAGCGTATATCTGCTATCGACATTGAGTATTCAGACCCTTCTATAGGCAGCGATACCGCACGGTTAATGGATTTGCACAACGAATCCACTAATCTAAAACAGGAATTAGACGCTCTTTATGAGCGCTGGGAAGAGCTTATGGAAGCCGAATAGTTATAATTTCTTTACAAAAAGTGCCAAAAATCCCCATTTTGAGCCATTATTTATTGACAAATTGTTAATGATGGAGTATAAATAATTTATACTTATTATTACTTAATTTTTTAAGGAGGACGATTTTATTATGAATAAGTCAGAATTAGTTGCTGCTATCGCAGAGAAGGCTGAGCTTTCTAAGAAGGATGCAGAGAAGGCTCTCAAGGCTTTCACAGACACTGTTGCAGAACAGTTAAAGGCTGGAGAGAAGATCCAGTTAGTTGGTTTCGGTACATTTGAAGTTGCTGAAAGAGCTGCAAGAACAGGTAAGAACCCACAGACAGGAGCTGCTATCAAGATTCCTGCTTCTAAGGCACCTAAGTTCAAGGCTGGTAAGGCTTTAAAGGATACTGTTAACACTCCAGCTAAGAAGTCTAAGAAGAAGTAATTATTTTGATGACTTTTAAAGGCTGTCACTTATGTGGCAGCCTTTTTTCTGATTTTACATATGACATAATATAATCTGACAGACAGATGGAGGATATATATGGAAATAGAGCGAAAATATCTTGTGTCTCATATTCCTGATAATATTGACAGCTATCCCTGCCGTATCATTGAGCAGGGATACTTAAATACTGCCCCTGTTGTACGGGTAAGAAGAGACAACAACAACTTCTACCTAACATACAAGGGAAAAGGTCTGATGGTCAGGGAAGAATACAATCTTCCCCTTAACCGGGAATCATATGAGCATCTTATCGCCAAGGCTGACGGCAATATAATTACAAAAAAGCGTTATGAGATTCCGGATGGTAATGGATACACTATTGAACTTGATATATTTGAGGGTAAATTCTTAGGAACCGTTCTTGCAGAGGTGGAATTCCCTTCTGTGGAAGAGGCTGACAATTATAATCCACCAGCTTGGTTTTCAAAGGATGTCACCGGTGATTCTTATTACCAGAACAGTAATATGAGTAAGAGGGTATTGTAGGTTATGGGTTTTTTTGAGTTTTTTAATAGTGATAAAGAAACATTTTTTGAGTATATACAGAGGATCAAACTTGCTGTAATCACACTTATTAAATGGCTGATATGCTCAGTTGTATGCGGATGTGCAATAGGCTCAGTCGGAGCTGTTTTTCATGTAGCACTGGAATATGTGACAGAACTGCGCCATGAGTATCCTTATCTCCTGTTTGGGCTGCCACTTGCCGGCATCATAATTGTATTTATGTATAAGCTGGTTAATGAGGACAGAAATCAGGGTACCAATCTTGTAATTACCGCAATCCAGTCTAATGATGAAGTTCCGGGCCGTGTAGCCCCGCTCATTATTATTTCCACACTGCTGACACATTTATGTGGCGGTTCTGCCGGAAGAGAGGGTGCTGCTTTACAGGTAGGTGGTGCCATCGGCAATTCATTTGCCAAGCTGTTTAAGTTCGATGAGAAGGACACACGTATTATGATTATGTGCGGCATGAGTGCCTGCTTTTCAGCATTATTTGGTACTCCTATTGCGGCAGCGGTATTTTCTATGGAGGTAATAAGTGTTGGTGTAATGTATTATGCCGCACTGGTTCCATGTGTGCTGGCAGCTTTTATTGCACAGGGAATGTCCTCTGTATTTAATCTGCCTCCCACAAGATTCACTGTCAGCGAAGTGTCCCCATTTACTTTTATTAATGCAGGCAAATTCATAATAATGTCCATAATATTTGCAATTGCAAGCATACTTTTATGTGTTATCCTGCACAAGACTGCTAAACTATACACTGATTACATCAGCAATACATATGCAAGAATTATCATTGCAGGAGTGCTTATTATTGCGATGCGCTATATTTTGGGAACTACAGACTACCTGGGCGCCGGGGCTGATATTATCGCGGAAAGCTTTGTGACAAGCTGTGCATGGTATGTTTTTCTGCTCAAGATGATATTTACTGCTGTAACTCTTGGCGGTGGATTTAAAGGTGGAGAAATTGTTCCCACACTTTTTGTCGGGGCAACCTTAGGCAGCTTTCTGGCTCCAATATTCGGGCTTCCCGTAGGCTTATGTGCCGCTTGTGGCATGGTCAGCGTATTCTGTGGAGTCACAAACTGCCCTCTTACATCTTTAATTATTTCTATTGAGATGTTCGGGGCTTCAACAATGAAATTCGCGATATTATGTATCGCATTAAGCTATCTTTTATCCGGCTATTACAGTCTGTATAACAGTCAGAAAATAGTTTACTCTAAGTATAAGACTGAGTACATAAACCGACGGTCCCACTGATATTATCAGGGAACCGCCGGTTCTTTTAACAATATTTCCAGTCTTCAATTCTAAACTGCACTGAAACTATTCCATTATATTCATTAATATCCGGATAATACACCATAGATATCTTTCTTCCTTCTTCAGGTATCTCCTGACCTTCCATCTTAAACTTTATGGCAGTCACAAGCTTACCATGCTCACTTTCAAGCTTGCACCTAAGCACATTCCTGTTCTTACCTATCAGCGCAGACTCCTTTACATACAGATTCCTATCTGCAAATACAGGCTTTTCATTTCCTTTTCCAAAGGGCTGCAGCTTGTCAAACTGCTTAGTAAGACTAATATCAACATAATCTACAGGCATAGGAACATCAATCCATATAGTTGGTGTGAGTTCCTTTTCTGTCAATGTCTGACTTGCATTAAGTGCCTTTCTGAAGGAGTCAATCTTATCTATATCAAGAGATATACCTGCCGCCATTGGATGTCCACCGTATTTGTTTAGCAGGCTGCCACATTTGCTGATTTCCTCAAACATATTGTAACCCTCAATGGAACGTCCTGAGCCTTTAGCCCCTTCTTCTGCCTTAGTTATGACTATAGATGGTTTATAGAACTTTTCTCTCACTCTGCCGGCTATAATTCCAGCCACACTCTCATGACATTCCGGTAGATACACAACAAGAACATTATCCTGCATAAGCGCTGTATTCTCCACCTGCTCAATAGCCAGTGAAGCATATTCCTCTGTTATATCCTTACGTTCTATATTAAGTTCTCTTAACATTATGGCTTTTTCCATCGCATCATTATAATCTGTCGTCAGAAGAAGCTCTATCGCTCTTGATGCAGAATCAAGACGCCCTGTCGCATTAAGACACGGACCTATGACAAATCCTATATGATATGCATTAATATTATTAATATCAAGCTCACAGGCCTGAATAAGCGCCCGAATTCCTGTATTGGAAGTCACTGCCAGATGCTTAAGTCCATATTTTACAATAATCCTGTTCTCATCTGTAAGGTCAACAACATCACCTATAGTTGCAATTGCCATCAGCTCAGCATACTCTTCAAGCTCGATAGGATTCAGCTTTAATCTCTCATACAGAATTTTAATTATTTTGAATGCCACTCCCGCTCCACACAGCTTATCAAATGGATATGTACAATCCGCCTGTTTAGGATTAACTATGACATCAGCCCGGGGAACCTTATATGTTTTCTCTCCATTTTGATAATCAAAAGGAATATCATGATGGTCTGTCACAAGCACAGTCATTCCTTTGCTTTTGGCATACTGTATCTGTTGTATAGCCGCAATTCCATTATCACAGGTTATAATTGTATCTGCTCCTTCATTAAACGCCTCATCAATAAGATGCTCATTGATACCATACCCGTCTGCTATTCTGTCAGGAACTGCATAATCCACCTTTGCTCCAGCCGCAATCAGCCCCTTGTATAGTATAGTTGTGGAACATATTCCATCAATGTCATAATCTCCAATAATATGTATTATCTTTCCTTTGTCTATCTTATCAATAAGAATATCAACGCAGCGGTCGGCATCCTTGAGCAAATGTGGTGAATGCATATTCTCAATTCCGCCATTAAGATACATATCTATCTGTTCATCATTTACTAATCCTCTGTTGCGGATTATCCGTGCCATAACCTGATCTATTCCGAACTTTTCTCCAATAGCCTTAAAATCAGCTTTCTTAGCGTATACTCTCCAGTTGCTTGTCATAGCTGGTCTCCTTATCTGTTTTCACTAACTATACTTTAATAATTTTTATCCTGTCAATATGCAGAAATCCCCGCACACAAGGTGCGGGGAGGGCATTTTCAAGTCATGGATTGTCAGACAATTATACCTGTGAACCGTCTTCAAAAACTTCTTCTTTTTCTTTCAGCTTCTTATTGTTTTCTTCAACAATACCTCTCTTCTTGCCACCCATTACATACCACATTGCACTTGTAAGGCAGATTGATGAGTAAGCACCCACTACGATACCAACAATAAGAGGAAGAGTGAACTCCTTAACAGAAGCAACACCAAGCGCAAAAAGTGCAGCAAGCATAATAAGTGTTGTCACTGATGTGTAAATTGTTCTTGACAATGTACATGTTATTGATGAATTAACAAGTTCAGTAATATTGGTCTTACTGTTAGCTGTCTTTAACTGCTCTCTGATTCGGTCAAATATAATAATTGTTCCATTGATAGAGTAACCTACTATTGTAAGCATGCAGGCGATAAATGTTGTTCCAACAGAAATTCTTGTGAATGCATAGAATGCAAGTACAACGAGTACATCATGCAGAAGTGCGAGTACAGCAGCAACGGCAAATCTGAAATCGCGGAATCTTACAAAGATATATATAAGCATACATATTGTAGCAAGAATAACTGACATTATGGCATCACGCTTAACAGTAGCTGAAACTGATGAACTGATTGTATCTGACTCAACAATTGTACCATCCTTAATTGGGAACTTTTCTGTAACAGCATTCTCAATAGCTTCTCTCTGTTCAAGTGAAAGGTCAGATGTCTTGAATGAAACCTGTGTAGAATCTGCAACTCTCTGCTGCTGAACCTCTGAAATACCAGCCGCATCCTTTATTACAGGGATAATATTATCCTCTATCTCCTCTGCTGTATATTCCTTATCAAATGTAAATGTTGTTGTTGAACCGCCTACGAACTCAAGGCTGAAATTCAATGCTCTGTGTCCAATACCAGCCTGAACTCCCATAGTAATGAATCCTGCTATAATAACTACTGCTGAGCCGATTGCTGCCCACTTCTTAATACTAAGCACATTGAGTGTCTTCTTGTATACATTCTTGCCATACCACTTGGCATCTCTTATACCAAAGTTATACATAAGCTTCATAATAACCTTAGTAATAACAAGTGATGTAAAGATTGAAACAATATTACCAACAGCAAGTGTTGTAGCAAATCCCTTAACCGGACCAGTACCGAAAATAAACAGTACTAACGCAGCAATAAGAGTTGTCACATTACCATCCACAATAGAAGATGTAGCCTTACTGTAACCTGACATAACAGCGTTCTCAACCGACTTACCTGCTCCTATTTCCTCACGGATTCTTGTGTAGATAATAACATTACCATCCACAGCCATACCGATACCGAGAATAATACCGGCGATACCAGGAAGTGTAAGCGTAAGGTCATACACACTTACAAGGAATAATACAAGTGTTGTATATATTGCAAGAGTAAGTGTTGCAACAAGTCCCGGAATTCTGAACATTATAATCATAAATATGCACAGTAATGCAAGGCCAATTGCTGCTGCTATAAGACTTGTCTTAATGGCTGCATGTCCGAGCTGGGCTCCAACGATATTAGAGCTTACCTCCTCAAGTGTAAGAGGAATTGAACCTACTCTGATATATGTAGCAAGGTTATCTGCTGCGTCGAAGGATTCCATTCCCGTGATGCTGGCTGTTCCTCCTGAAATAGCAGTCTTAACATTAGGAGCACTCACAACCTCTCCGTCATATATAATATAAATCTGCTTTCCAACATTAGCTGAAGTTGCTTCATAGAACTTATCAGCGCCCTCATCTGTAAATGTTAGCTGTACCCCATAAGGTGAATCATCTGTACTGTTAGTATCTGTATAAGCCTGTGCAGCCTTTACATCAGAACCTGTAAGGAGCGGTGTATATTCAGTGCCCTGGGCAAATGCAGAATATCCTGTAGAATCAACGAATTCAAGGGAACCCGGTGTACCAAGCTCTTTAAGAATGGCATTGGCATCTGTTACTCCAGGAATCTCAACTGTAATTCTGTTATCGCCTTCCTTATAAACCTGAGATTCTGTACTCTTTCCTTCCACACGCTTCTGAAGCTTGTAGATAGTATCTTCCACATCCTGGGATGTGAAGCTGTCCTCTTTAATCTGGTATGTGATACTTACACCACCAGCCAGATCTAGACCAAGATCAATTTCATATGCACTTCCATATCCTTTACCATTCAGTCCGAAAAATGCCGTCAATGAAAGTCCAACGATTAAAACAACGATGATTATTGAATAAATAATCTTCTTAGGTAAACTGTACTTCATTTTAAAAAACTCTCCCTTTCAACTTATTCGGCCATAGCCGCACGAATCATTATTGCACATTCTATTCGTTTCTTCTGCATCTCACACCCCACATCATAGGCATCATTAATATTGCCATGGAAATTATATGAGTTGGCTGCACATCCTCCACTGCAATAGAATTTTGCAAAGCAATTCTTACACTTCTCTTTAGAATAGACATTGCTATTCTTAAACATGTCTCTGATGTCTGTTCTCACGATTCCATCATCAACATTACCCATTAAGAAATCTTCATTGCCAACAAACTGATGACAAGGATAGAAATCTCCCCAAGGTGTAACTGCAAGATACTCGCATCCCGAACCACATCCTGACAATCTCTTGGCGACACAAGGTCCACCATTAATATCTATCATAAAGTGGAAGAAATTAAAGCCTTTGCCTGCTTTCTTTCGCTTAATGATCTCCTTAGCAAGAATATCATACTGTTCACATATAACCGGCAAATCTTCTTCTCTTATCGCATAAGAATCAGAAGGCTGCGCAACTACAGGTTCCACAGATATCTGCTCAAAGCCTTCATCAGCAAGATGAAGTACATCATTAGAGAAATCCAGATTATTATGTGTAAATGTTCCTCTCACATAATAATTCATCTGGTTTCTGCTCTTTGCTACCTTTTTAAACTTAGGCATTATAATATCGTATGAGCTTCCATGGTTATTCCTTGTAGGACGCATAAGATCATTAATTTCCTTTCGTCCGTCTATGCTCAAAACAATATTGCTCATCTCTTTATTCGCAAAATCAAGTATTTCATCGTCAAGCAGAATACCATTCGTTGTAAGTGTGAATCTGAACTTCTTATTGTTAGCCTCCTCTATACTTCTTCCGTATTCGACAAGCTGTTTAACAACCTCGAAATTCATGGTTGGCTCACCGCCAAAGAAATCTACTTCAAGATTTCTTCTTGAGCCTGAATTGGCAACAAGAAAATCCAATGCTTTCTTTCCAACCTCAAAACTCATCATTGCTCTTCTTCCGTGGTATTCACCCTCTTCCGCGAAGCAATACTTACATGCAAGATTACAGTCATGAGCTATGTGAAGGCACAATGCCTTAACTACTGTTGGTCTGTCCTTAAACTTGTCTATGTATGGTTCATAGACATCTTCAGTGAAAAGCTGCCCTGCTTCCTTAAGTTCTCCTATCTCTCCATAGGCCTCTTCTATATCCTCATTAGAATATCTGTCCTTAAGACAGTCCTTAATCTGTTCAAGGGTATGATTCCCATAAAGTTCTATAATATCATATACGATATCGTCAACTACATGAACGGAACCGCTGTTAACATCCAGCACAATGTTATACCCGTTATTCTTATATTGATGTATCATTTAAAAATGCCTCCAGATGCGATTCATGTATTATTAATCGCAAAAATAAGAGAGTGTAGAATTGTCCGACACTCTCTTACTAAAAATATTAGTTATTCTTATTCTCACAGCTCTGATTACCAACTGTGCAAGATGTCTTACATGCTGACTGGCATGATGTCTGGCACTCGCCACATCCGCCATGCTTCATTGTATCCTTTAATACGCGGTTGCTGATTGTCTTAATGTGTTTCACGACAATACCTCCTTAAATATTCAAATTATATCGTATTATATCATGTACCTGCCCTATTTTCAATCACTTATTCCAAATAATAAATAAATGTCTCTGAATACTGTCGGTTATTATAATTTAAATCTTCCCACCTCTTCATTCAGACTTTCTGCAATCTGTTCATTCTCCTGAGCTGTCTTACCAATATCAGCCATATTTCCCGTTAGCTGTGTAACAGTATCCGTTATGTTGACAATACCCTCAGTGCTCTCTTCTACTGCAATATTAACAGCTTTAACGGCTGAATCAATACTTTCCATAGCTGCTCCAAGTTCTTCTGATTCGTTTTTAAAATGCTTCATTGAATCATTAATATTATCCGCATTAGAATAATAATCCTTACTCATGTCAAGCATTTTATTATATCCGTCAAGTGCAGTCTCCTCCATGAATTTCATCATCTTCTCAGCTTCTGCCGAAAGACCGTTTACTGCGTCGATAACCTTTTCACTCACAACTCTTATCTGATCAGCAGCAGCGGCTGAGTCAGAAGCCAGCTTACTAATCTCTGAGGCGACAACTGCAAATCCTTTGCCGGCCTCCCCTGCCCTTGCTGCCTCAATGCTTGCATTAAGAGCAAGAAGATTAGTCTGTTCTGTTATCTCTATAATATTATCCGTCAACATATTGATATCATTAACTGACTTAGAATTCTCAAGTCTTTCATCGAGTTCCCTAATCATTATCTGGGACTTTTCCATAGCCTGTTTCTGAGCTTCATCTGCAAAAATCTGCATTTTTTCAGCTCTTGTCTTGATATCTTCTGTAAGCTTGTTGCCTTCATTTGCCTTATCAGATATACCGTTGATTCTGTCGTAACAACTTGCAACCTGTTCCTTTATCTGGTTAATTGATGCTGTTGTCTCCTCCATAGCCGCACTCATCTGCTGCATCGTCGCAGAGACATCTGTTACACTGTCACTTGCCACAGCAATATTAGTTGCCACAGAATTAGATGTATCGTTGAGATGACTTGCATCGCCGGCTATCTTTAACATAATCTCATGCATATATGACAAAAGCTCATTAACACTTCCCGCCATAAGCTGTGTTTCATCCTTAGACCTAATCTGGACAGTCTGTGTAAGGTCTCCCTCATTATGTACAAGATCGTATACTTTCTCATTAACCTTCTTGATATTACTTACTATTCTGTCAATAACAAAATGTAATATAACAAGGGCAAGTATAAGTCCTGCCACACCCACAATAATAATCATGTTTCTTATACTGTTAAGTCTGTTTATTATTGAAGATGCATCATAATCTGCACCGAGAACTGCAACAATCTGCCCTTTTGAATTCTTAACAGGAACATATGCTGTAATAAGAGGCCCAAACTCTGTATGGTCTATGTAGTCATTTGAATATATATTCCCTTCAAAGACAGTTTTCAGGTCATTATAATCATACTCATACTCTTGACCAATTTCAGAGGGATTTACATCATCTGTATCAATCTGATAATATACCTTATTGCCATCTATAGTGAGCGTGTATATAAACTTTATTCCCAGCTTATCCTTGGCATTTATCAGAGCACCTCTCTGTCTTACATATATTGCAGAAGTAGTATCTTCAATCTTTTCAATTGTATCTCCATCTATATAAGACGCAGCTACATTTGCCGCTGTCTTAGCCTGCTCAACTCCAAGTTTTACAACGCCTATTTTCGTCTGAAAATAAGATACAACTCCTATCAGGAATACAAGAACCACTGTAATAGCGCCTGTAAAAAGCATCATTTTAAGGTTAATGGTCAGACCCTTTGTTTTTCTTTTCATTTGTACCTCCACCTAATTATTAATCTTTAATTGACCGAAAAAATATATTTGAATTATACCACTTTTTCCCATTAATCTCAATCCATCAGATGAAAAAAAAACAATTTTTATGTACTATTGTCGAAATAAGGCTACTTTTTTGTATATATACTTAAGATTCTGCTTTATATTATTATGAGATTTTCAAAAAGAGGTTTATTATGTTCTCATCAAAAGATTTAAAGAAACTTATCATTCCGTTAATATTTGAGCAGCTTCTTGCTGTTAGTGTGGGATTTGTTGATACATTTATGGTATCTATTGCCGGGGAAGCCGCTGTTTCGGGCGTTGCACTTGTAGATAATATAAGTAACCTGCTAATTCAGATTCTGTCGGCTCTCGCCACAGGAGGTGCCGTTGTGTGCAGCCAGTATCTAGGAAGCAGGAACACGGACATGTCCAGAAAATCGGCCGGACAGCTCATATTCATAATGAGCGCCATCTCACTTTTATTAATGTGTATATCCCTCATATGGAATCATGGAATAATTAATTTTATATTTGGAAAGATTGAGAAAGATGTTTTTGCAAGTGCAAGTATTTATTACTATATCACAGCGGTATCATATCCTTTTCTGGGTGTGTATAATGCCGGTGCTGCACTTTTTAGAAGTATAGGAAACAGTAAGATAAGCATGAACACGAGTCTTATCATGAATATAATCAATATCTGCTGCAATGCAGTGTTTATATTCTGCTTTCATATGGGTGTTGCGGGAGTTGCTCTGGCAACTCTTATATCAAGAATAATATCTGCAATCCTTATAATCGCCCTCATGTTCAGGACAGAATCAGCTATAAGAATAAACTCCTCTAAAGATTTCTTTCCCTGTCCATCAATTATTAAGAAAATACTGTCCATTGGTCTTCCAAGCGGACTTGAGAATGGAATGTTCCAGATAGGCAAGCTCTCTGTTTCAAGCCTTGTCTCAACATTTGGAACTGCCTCTATTGCTGCAAACTCTGTGGCAAACAGTATTACAACCTTTGCCAATATTCCTGGTAATGCCATAGGAATGGCAATGATTACCGTAATTGGACAATGCATCGGAGCCGAAAAGACTGATGAAGCTAAATATTACGGCAGAAAGCTCTTGAAAATTGCCTATGCAGGAATACTTGCAACCAACATTGTTATGACGCTCATTGCTCATCCGGCAGTTGGATTATTCCATCTGTCAGCCGAGGCAACTGCAACGGGTATAAGCCTGCTCCACTACTTCTCGCTTGTATCGGTATTTATATGGCCTTTAAGCTTCACACTCCCAAACGCACTCCGTGCTGCAGGAGATGCCAGATACACAATGACAGTGAGCATATTCTCAATGTGGGTATTCAGGGTTGCAAGCAGTTACTTCCTTGCCGGCACATTAGGTCTTGGTGTCATAGGCGTATGGTTCGGTATGTTTATTGACTGGGGCTTCCGCTCATCAGCATTCCTTATAAGATTCCTGCGCGGCAAATGGACGGAAAAACGTGTTATCTGATATCAATATGATTATTTACCAGCTTATGACTTCGTGTCCGTCCTCTGTGACAAGCACCTGTATTTCCCACTGTGCTGACGGAAGTCCGTCGGCTGTAGAAACCTCCCAGCCATTCTTTTCGTTAGTCACAACATTTACTTTGCCCATATTTACCATAGGTTCAATCGTAAACATCATTCCTGGAGCCATAACCATGTCGGTTCCCCTTCTGGTGTTGTATCCAACCCAAGGGTCCTCATGAAATTGAAGTCCGATACCATGACCTCCGATTTCTCTTACAACAGTATATCCGTTAGCATAGGCGTGGTCATGGACAGCCTGACCCATATCTCCTAAGAATCCCCATGGTTTAACCTCGGCAAGCCCAAGTTCTACACACTCCTTTGTGACATCCACAAGCTTTTTCACCTCAGGCTTTACATCTCCTATACAGAACATTCTTGACGAGTCAGAAAAATATCCATTAAGAATTGTTGAACAGTCAACATTGACGATATCTCCTGACTTAAGGATGACATCCTTAGATGGAAATCCATGACACACCTGCTCATTAACTGATGTACACACGCTGAACGGGTATCCCTCATAATTAAGTGGCGCAGGAATTCCACCCATATCAGTAGTCACATCGTACACAATCTTATCTATCTCGGCTGTATTCATACCCTCATGAATTGCTTCGGCAACTGCATCAAGACACGCCACATTTATCTTGGCACTCTCCTTTATCTTCTCTATCTGCTCCGGTGTTTTTATAATCTTCCTGTCTGGAACAATATGTCCAATATCCTCAAGGTATTTTAACTTATCATCAAATGCCTCATGACATGCCTTATATTTTCTTCCGCTTCCACACCAGCAATGCTCATTTCTTCCTAATTTCTTAATCATTTTCTTGCCTTTCTGTACAATTATTTTCTCAATTATACCAAATATAAGGCTTAATGAACTTTTTTTCAATCAAATGTTTTATTTAATAATTATCTTTTCATAAAAGTGTCCATGAATGCTTTTATTCCCGGATATACAGCCGCATTGCCAAGTTCCTCCTCAATGCGGAGAAGCTGGTTATATTTTGCCACTCTCTCGCTTCTGCATGGTGCGCCAGTCTTAATCTGACAGGTGTTAAGTGCAACTGCAAGGTCTGCAATAGTGGTGTCCTCTGTCTCCCCTGAACGATGTGAGGCAATGGCGCTGAATCCTGCTTTATGAGCCATACCTACAGCCTCTAATGTCTCAGATACAGAACCAATCTGATTAAGCTTAATAAGAATAGAATTGCCGCATCCTTCTTTTATTCCCCTTGATAACCGCTGTGTATTTGTTACAAACAAATCATCGCCAACAAGCTGTACCTTATTCCCCAGTTCTTCTGTAATCTTCTTCCAGCCTTCCCAGTCCTCCTCATCCAGCGGGTCTTCAATGGATACTACCGGATATTTCTCAATTAATTTACGATATATTTCAATCAATTCCTCCGTGTTGTAATCTTTTCCGGATTTCGGAAGATGATATCGTCCTTTTCCCTCCTTGCTCTTCCACTCACTTGCAGCCACGTCCAATGCGAAACAGATATCCTTACCACACTTATAACCGGCATCTTCCACCGCTTCCACCAGAAGGTCAAGTACAGCCTCCAGATTATCTACATCAGGTGCAAAGCCTCCCTCGTCACCTACTGCCGTTGACAATCCTCTTTCTTCCAGCACATTTTTCAGGCTGTGATATACTTCTGTTCCCATACGTAGAGCTTCCTTAAAGCAGCAAGCTCCTACCGGTAAAATCATGAATTCCTGAAAATCTATTGAATTTTTGGAATGTGCGCCCCCGTTTATTATGTTCATCATCGGAACCGGAAGCCTGTTTCCGGACACTCCGCCTAAGAATCTGTAAAGCGGAATATCAAGCGATATGGCTGCTGCCCTTGCTGCCGCGATGGAAACTGCAAGAATAGCATTTGCTCCAATCTTAGATTTATCCCTTGTACCATCAGCCTCAATCATGGCAGCGTCTACCGCATATATATCAGACGCGTCAATTCCTGTCAGAACATCATTTAACACTGTATTAATGTTCTTTACAGCCTTTAAAACGCCCTTTCCAAGGTATCTTGACTTATCCTTATCTCTCAATTCCAGCGCTTCAAATTCTCCTGTAGATGCTCCTGAAGGTGCTGCACCTCTCCCCACTGTTCCGTCAACAAGATGAACCTCTGCCTCAACCGTAGGATTGCCTCTTGAATCCATAATCTCTCTTCCAATGACCTTTTCAATCTCAAGATAAACTGACATATAATCCTCCTTATTTCTGCTTTCTTGTTTCTGCAAGCAAAAAGGAAGCCCTTTAACAAAAGACTTCCCTTTACTGATTATATCCGGTTTATTGTATTGTATTCAGCTATTTCTCCATCTTCTGAAGGAATGCTCTGGTTCTTTCATTGCTTGGATTGTCAATTACATCTTCCGGTCTTCCCTGTTCAACAATCACTCCGCCATCCATAAATATTACTCTGTCTGCAACTTTTCTCGCAAACGCTATCTCATGAGTGACAATTATCATGGTCATCTTCTCATCCGCAAGCTGTCTTAAAACCTTAAGAATTCCTGCTGTAATCTCCGGGTCCAGCGCAGATGTCGGTTCATCAAAAAACAACATCTCCGGGTTCATTGCAAGCGCTCTCGCTATTGCCACTCTTTGCTGCTGACCGCCTGATAACTGACATGGGTAACTTGCTTCCTTTCCCTCAAGCCCCACCTTCTTAAGGAGTATTCCGGCCTCCTCTTCCACTTCTTTTCTGTCTCTCTTCTGAACAGAAACCGGGGCATCTGTCACATTTTTCATAACGGTGTAATGTGGGAACAGATTGAAGTTCTGGAACACAAGCCCAAATGTATTCTTTATCTCTTTAAGCTCTTTCTTACTCTTATATACAGAAACACCCTCTACATCCTCACAGGCAACATTTCCACCTAATTTAAGTGTTCCGGCATCCATAGTTTCAAGAAGTGTGGCACATCTTAAAAGTGTGGATTTACCTGAACCGGAAGGTCCAAGAATAGCAACAACCTCCCCTTTTGTAACCTCCATTGATATATCCTTAAGCACCTCAGTATCACCAAAGGATTTCTTCAAATGTGTTATCTCTAATAATTTCTCCATTTCAAAAGTCCTCCTTAATCAAAATACTGCATTCTTTTCTCAATCTGCTCCATTACCATCGCAACAACGAAGTTAAATATATAATAGAACAGACCTGCTATAAACAATGGCATAATGCTGGCCATTGAAGCTGCAACCTGTTTTGCAAGCGTAAACATTTCTGTATATGCAAGTGCAAAGGCAAGTGATGTATCCTTTACAAGGGTTATAACCTCGTTAGTTACCGGAGGAAGCACTCTCTTGACCATCTGTGGAAAGATTATTTTCCAGAAGGTCTGAATCCTTGAATATCCAAGAACTGCTGCTGCCTCGTACTGTCCCTTTGGAATGCTCTCAATTCCTGCTCTGTATATCTCTGCAAAATATGCTGCGTAATTAAGTGCAAATCCTATGATTACCGCATAGAATCTGTATGTAGCCGTAACCTTAATTCCAAACAGATAATATGGTCCGAAGAACACCACAAGAAGCTGAAGCATAAGAGGGGTTCCTCTCATAATTGAAATATATATTCTGGCGAGCCATCTTATAATTCCAATTCTTGACTTTCTTATGTAGCACACCAGTAATCCAAGAGGCATAGAGAATATCAGTGTCAGGAAGAATATTGCAAGAGTTGACAGCATACCTGACGCAAGCTGCTTAACAATATCAACAAGCTTTTCTCCAAAGGATTCTTTCTTAACATCCGTGCCATCAAGAAGATAAGCACTGTCTGTACCCTCCTCGCCAAGACACACGCTGTCGGTAAGACCCCATTTGTCTGCAATTTTATCAAATGTGCCATCAGCAAGCATATCATTAAGGCTTGTCTGTACTTCATCTCTTAACTGTGTATTGCCAAGCTTGAATCCTATTCCATACTGCTCAGAAGAGACTGTCTCATCAAGCATTGCGAACTTATTCCCTCTCTGCTCAAGCTGGAACTTGGCAACACCCATATCCATACATACAGCATCTGCTGAACCTGATTCCAGATTCATAAAGGCTGAATTGTAGTCCGATACCTGTACAAGTGACTTAAACCCTGCAGCAAGCTCAAGATTCTCCTCTGTTGCATCCTCTCCTGTAAGAGCTGCCAGAGCTGAGGAATCCGCCTGAACTATAACAACTTTCCCCTTAAGATCAGATAATTTCTTAATACCTGAGTCTGACTTTACAATAACTACCTGAGAATTATCTACATAGGCCTTTGACCATGTATAATCATGCTCTCTTCCATTGAGAGTAAAACCGTTCCATATACAGTCAATAGAACCCGAGTTGAGTTCCATATCCTTAGAATCCCAGTCAATAGGCTGTTTTACCAGATTCCAGCCATTGCGCTTACATACCTCTTCTGCCAAATCCAGGTCAAAGCCCACATACTCACCATTATCATCCTTATATCCATATGGTGGGAATTCCGCATCAAACCCCACAGTAAATGTTGTCCGTCCATCCTCTTTCTTATCTGTGCTGCAGGCCGTGAACATTCCCACAACCACAGATAACACAGCCAATAACAGGACTGCTTTTTTGATATTCTTCGCCATATTTATAAACCACGCCTTTCTCTGTGTAATATAATACAATCAACAGCAATTAGTATACCATGTATCTGCAAATAAAAACACTCTAAATAAATCCAAAATTCCTTAAAATAAAAATCCATGCAGTAAGTGTAATGCTTGACAATAATGTTGTGAGCACAACTATGCTTGAAGACAGAACATCATCGTTATCCATACCTTTAGCCATTACATAACACGTAACTGTTGAAGGGGAGGCAAGCATTATAAGGATTGCCATCAGCTCCTGATTCCTGAATCCCATTCTGACTGCCACAGGAAGAAATATTGCTGCCAGCAGAACAAGCTTAATAAATGTGGCAATAACTGTAGGTTTAACCTTCTTAACAGCCTTTCTGCCCTCAAATCCTGCACCAATACATATAAGAGCCACCGGGGTAGCTGTCTGTGCTATATTCATAACAGTCTTACTGATTATTGGAGGATAATTAATTCCGATAAGAGATGATACAAGTCCAAGCAGTATTCCTATTATAATCGGATTAGTAGCAATATTAACACAGGCTTTCTTGATATTTTCTTTCTTATCCACTGAATCACTTACAGCTTTTCCATGACATTCCGGATGTGCCTTGAATGTAAGTACAATGACAGAAAATATATTGAACAGAGGCACGGCTGCCACAATCATAAGCGGTGCCATACCTGTACTCTGATACATATTCTGGATAAATGCCATTCCAAGTATTGCCGCACTGCTCCTGAAAGAAGCCTGAACAAAGGCACCCTTTTCGGTGTCATCCTTCATAAATATCTCAGTCAGTATCCATATAACGCTGAACATTATTGTTGTAACTATCATGCAGTACAGTACAAACTTCACGTCAAACTGTGATTTAAAATCTGCTGCCGCCAGATCTTTAAACACTAGTACCGGAAGGGCAACCCTGAACACATATTTATTTGCCACATTTACAAAATGATCATCGATTACACCAAGTCTCTTTATTATCCATCCAACAATCATAACCAGAAATATAGGTACCGTTGCATTGAGACTATATATAAAACTATCCATAATTCTCTCCTGTATTATTATCGGTTAATTGTAAGCCAGTATGTGTGGTCGAGGGGACCGCTTCCTTTTCCAAGGTCAAGCCCCGCCTTTAATGCTCCTGTGAGATACTCCTTTGCAGCGCGCACACTCTCCTTAATATCGCATCCCAGAGCAAGATTAGCTGCAATTGCTGACGATAATGTACAACCGGTACCATGGGTGTTTGGATTGTCTATTCTCTCCGCCCTTAACCAATGAATCTCCCCATCTATGCACAGGCAGTCACTGGCTGTATGAACCGAATGGCCTCCCTTGACAAGAACAGCGGCGTGTCCACCCTTATTCTTTATATCCTGATACATCTTTATTGCAGCACTCTCCATAGACTGTGCATCTGATACCCTCATTCCTGTTATAACCTCTGTCTCCGGAATATTAGGTGTTATAATATCCGCAATAACCATGAGCTTATCCATCAGCATCTTGGCCGCATCATCTTCTATAAGCCTGCTTCCACTGGTAGAAACCATTACCGGGTCAAGCACAATATTTTTTGCCTGATAAACATTAAGAGCCTCTGCTATAACTTCAATCAGCAGTTTTGAGGAAACCATTCCAATCTTTACGGCATCCGGAACTATATCTGTAAATACAGCCTTGAGCTGTGCATTTAAAAAATCCGGCGCTGACTCACTGATTGCTGATACTCCCATTGTATTCTGTGCAGTTAATGCTGTTATAGCCGACATTCCATACACCTTGTGAGCCGCAAATGTTTTTAAATCCGCCTGTATTCCTGCTCCACCGCTGCAGTCACTCCCTGCAATTGTTAACGCTGTCTTCATATAAGCCTCCTGTTTTTCTAAAGAAAAATACTAGCCCTCCCATGGGGTTCAAATCTCCTTGATATGAAAAAAGCACCGAGATTATCTCGGTGCCTGTCTCAGTGCAGTCGGCGGGACTTGAACCCGCACCCAAGCAATATGGACTAGATCCTTAGTCTAGCGCGTATGCCAATTCCGCCACGACTGCGTTTATCGTGTGCCGTTCGCTGACGACTTGCTTATATTATCATTCATTTGAAATGTTGTCAACAACTTTTTTGACTTTTTTCAAACTTTTTTAAAACTATGTCAATCTTTGCCCAGACTTTTTCTTTTTAATAAATTTAATACAGTTTTTTTCCTGTTCATATTGACACATTTTTATTTCTCCTATAAAATATCTAATGTTGCGTAACTTATGTCGATTGTGCAACTTACTATTACAACAGGCGGAAGTGTCGGAATGGCAGACGAGCAAGATTCAGATTCTTGTGTGGGTTACCACGTGTGGGTTCAAGTCCCATCTTCCGCATTAGTTCAAGAGTTGGGAAGCCTTGATTTAGAGGCTTCCCATTTCTCAATTCATCCAATAGTTACGCTGCCGCATTAGCATTAATCTGGTCAATAACCTTTCTAATTCCCATCCATACTGACAGGTCAGTAAATATCTCTACCACACTTCCTTTATCAGTAAATGGTGACTCCTGAAGCACAGACAAATCCTTCATCATTCCGTTGTGTACAATGTACTCAACTATCTGATTCACAAAGTAAATCTGTCTGCTATCAAGATTTGTATCGTTCAAGAACTCTGAGAATGCTTCCTTTGCAGCATTCATATCAAGTCCTACAATCTCACGAACAAACTCGCCCAAAGGCTTATGACCATATTCTTTTTCATAGTCATCCTTAGAGCCAACCTCTTTCCAAAGAATCTGCTCCAGACTTTCTATATCCACCTCTGTAAGAGGCTGATTTGTCTTAAGCTTTGCAATTGCTATATTGTCCTCATGTTGACGAACATAGAATTCAGCTTTAGCCTTGTAATTCTTCAGCTCATCATTTTCAAGTTCAGAATCATTCCACTCTGTAGACAAGATTTCATCTGTAAAATCTGTATCATACTTAATGATTCCTATAGGTAAATACTTCATCAAATTACGAAGGCTCACTCTGATATGCTCAAATTCATCAATTCCGGCATTATCTACATAGTCTGTATGAAGAATCTTATTGATAAGTTCCGACTGTGCCTGAATCTCAGGAATATTTGCTACACTTGCAATACCTTCAACCTTTCTGAAAAGGTCACTTCTATGACGACCATATCCCTTACCCGCTAGATATGCTAATTCCATTCCATACATCAAAGCATCGAAACGAACTGCGCTTGCTTCATCTCCATCCGGCATAATTAAAGGTGCTAATTCTTCACGTACCATCAATGTATCTTCAAATGTGATTGATTGGTAGTTTTGTGGAGCAGAATATATATCTACATACTTCAAATGTTGTCTCACTGCAAAGTTATCACGATTCAGTTCCCGCACTTTGCCTGTCATCATTTCAACAAGCTTATTTCTATATGAAATAAGTCTATCCACCTGATATTCAATACTCTGAAGCTTATATGCAATTTCAAATTTAAGGGAGAAAATTGCTCCCTGTAAAGCAATCATATTTGCTGTAGGTCTTCCTTGGTTCATACGGAAGAATTCAAAATTTCCGCAGTAATCAAAGATGTAGAACTTGCCCTTATCTTCTCCATCCATAAGTCCGGGACACAGTCTGGTACCACGACCGATCATCTGCCAGAACTTTGCTTTACTCATAACCTTCTTAAAAAATACAAGGTTCAATACTTCCGGAACATCAATTCCTGTATCAAGCATATCTACAGAGATTGCAATCTGAGGCATTTTCTTTGGATCAGAAAATTCATCAATTGCACTCTGAGCATATGTCATATAGTTATCAATTACCTTTGCAAAAGGCTGTCCATTCTTACTAAGCTCCGGATACTGCTTATTAAATACTTCCAGTATTTTCTCCGCATGGTCATGATTCTTTGCAAAGATAATTGTCTTACCGATTTTCTGACCATAGTCCACCTTAAGACCGTCCTTCATAAGCACATGAAGCACCTGCTTAATGGTATCCTCGTTGAATATCCATGTATTTAAAGCAGATGAATTAATTCTTTCCGGTAATTCACCATCTTCAAATTCAAAGGTCTCTTCATAAGCTGCCTTGTCTTCTTCCGACAGTTCATCATAAACGATACCTTCTTCAATGAATTTCAGCTTTGTTTCAACCGTTGTAAAGTCTACAAGATAACCATCCTTTACAGCCTGAGCAAGCTCATATCCATATGTAGGCACACCATTTTCCAAATCAAATATTCCATAAGTGTTCTTATCAATCTCATCTTTAGGAGTTGCTGTAAGACCTACCAATGGAGCATCAAAGTAATTAAATATATCTCTATACTTGTTGTAAATCGATCTATGTGCCTCATCACAGATTACAAGATCAAAATGTCCACAAGTAAATAACTTTCCATTATCATCTTTAACCGAATCAATACAGTTCATCATGGTCTGATATGTAGAGAAAATACAGTGTGCTGTGTAATTATCCTTCTCCTCTACAAGATTTGAGCATGACAAATCAGGCAAAAGATTTACAAAGTTTCTTTTTGCCTGTGTGACCAGCGAATTACGGTCCGCTAAGAACAATATATTTTTTACCCATCCAGCATCCAAAAGAACCTTGCATAATGCAATTACAGTTCTTGTTTTGCCGGAACCAGTAGCCATTACAAGCAGCGCCTTTCTACGGTTACGATTGTCAAATGCATCGCATACCGCCTTAATTGCGCCTTCCTGATAATAACGACCCGCAATATTTTTATCTACAGAGATGTGCTTAAGGCTTGTCTTCATTGTCTGAAGATTAAAAAGCTTTTCCAAATCTCTCTTCGAATAAATAACTGCAACCTTTCTCTCCGGGTACTGATTGTCTATAATTCTCGTTTCAAAACCATTGGTTAGAAATACCACTGGCCTTCTCTTATATTTTGCTTCTAATAAATCAGCATAGAGTTTTGCCTGTTGTCTGCCCTTTGCAACATCCACACAAGTTCTCTTAGCTTCAACAACTGCAAGAGGTCTTTGCATATCATCGTAAAGAACATAGTCTGCATATCCCACTTCGGATTTGTTAGGCATCCCTGGAAGTTCCACTTCATTAATCCAGTCTTTTCCTTCCGTCCAGCCAGCATCCAACAGCATAGAATCAATATAGATTTTTCTTGTCTTATACTCAGATAAATCTAGAGGCTTTGGAACATAAGTCTGCTGTTGTTTGTCACGCTTAGCAGTCAGTTCTTCCTTAAGTGCTTTATTCTCAGCGATTAACGCCTGTAAATCCACATCGTCATCTGAAGATTTAACCACATCAGACTCTTCATGAGTTTCGTTCAACAGATTTACATCATATTGTCTCTCTTCATAGAAATCAGAATAGCAATATGACACATAATCCATAAAGATAAATAGGTTCTGTAAACAAAGAATCGCCTCATCCTCTGTAATCTTTCTGCCATTATGTGCAGCTCTATTCCCAATCTTTCGAATCAAATCCAGACGTTTCCACAAAGCGTCATCCACAAGATCATGGAAGTCCTCTGTGCTCATAAGGCTTACAAGATTATCCTGATATGGCATCTCCAACGACTTGTCCACAGAATACATCCACTTAATTGCAAATTCCATGGCACGACGACAGTTAATCACACTGGATTCCATATCAATCTTAAGGATTTTCTCTGCAGCTACTGCTACATCCGAAAAACTATTGAATTTTGGTTCTTTTTTCAAAAAATCAAAGTTGGTCATCGGTAACCTCCTTATATAATCTGAATTTCTAAATAGTAATCTATGATTAATTTATGAAGTATCAAAAAAATTGTCAAGCAATCACCAAATTTTGATTTGTCGACTTGGTTGACAAAATCGGAGAACTGGTTTTGGAGCTCCATTGGCGGATAAGGAAAAGGATATGCTTTTAGTGCTGGCATCTCAATTCCACTCTGTCCTGCGGTTCTCTGCGACAAACCATCCAAATAATTAAACAAACACTCTTGCTTTAAGAAATAGCGAATAAACTCCTTATTTCCCATCTTCGGAGTTGCTTTCATAAGAGCGACATTATAGGAACCCTCAATCCCTTTAAGTATCTGAAAAATAGGAGGTCCATATCTTCCAATCATAATATCATCAGCATCACAAAAACGCTTTGCCATAGACTTTGGAATATAGGTAATGTAATTATCAGTCTTATAATCCCTAATCTGAATAAGTCTTATATTATCTTCGGTAGGCTCATATTCAAAATACTTTTTATCTGGTTGAGCACCACCTGTAAATTCGATAACATCATCTACTGTCAGTAAAGGAAAACCTTTTTCATTTCCGTATGGAGTTCCAAACATCTCGACAAATCGGGCTTTGATGAGGTCGTCTAATAGCTGAAGCTCTTTTTCTCTAGACTTTATAATTCCATATAGCTTATCAAGCTTTTCACAAATAGATATTTGTTCAGCCTTATCAGTTTCAGCAACTTCATATCTAGAAACATAATCATCTGTCTTCAAATTATGAAGCCCTGTAGTTTTATTTTCAAACGCCCTGGTGCCACCACGCTTATAATTTGCAAACAAAGAATAGAATATATATCTTGGATACCATACATCTTGGTCTTTAACTCGAAGCAATCCAGTAAAATTATTAAAAAGATATGTATTCTCATCACCATCAAAATAAATAACGCGTCCTACTGGAAACTTATCACTTCCACCTGACTTTTCGATGATAATATCACCCCTACGAAGAAACTTTTCATCTATATTTTTCTTTGTAATTGTTCTAGTAACCACATCATTGTAGTTAACCACACCTTCATTGGTAAAATTGGTTGTTCTCAGAACTGGAATACCATCTCCAGACTCATCTTCTGTTCCCCATTCTCCAGATAAGGCTTTTCCTGTTATATCTATTAATTTTGCCATCTACATCATCCCTACAAATCCGAATTTATCAGATCTGCGTATCCTTCCTTACAAATTCAATAACTTCTCCAGTTCTTCCATCTCTTTTCCAATCTCCACCTCAATCTCACGGATATTAGCCATAATCTCAGATGTAGGCGGATACTCAACAGCTACATACTCAACCTCTTTGTACTTGTTAATACTGAGATCATAATCATTATCTTCAATTTCCTTTTTAGGAACCATGAAGGACTTGTCTGTACGCTTTCTATCTGCCTCAGCATCACGATTACGGAATCTTTCAATAATATCCGGAATATCATTTTCAGTCACAGGAGAACGCTTATCATCTAAGCTAAATCCATCTGCCTGCATATCATAGAACCACACATTATCAGTTCCACCGTAATTAGTTTTAGTAAAGATAAGAATTCCTGTAGATACTCCGGCATATGGCTTAAACACACCTGACGGCATTGAGATAACAGCTTCTAATCTCTGATTCTCAATCAATTCTTTTCGAATGTCCTTATGAGCCTTAGAAGAACCAAATAATACTCCATCAGGAACGATACAAGCACATCTACCACCAACTTTAAGCATACGAACAAATAATGCTAAGAAAAGAAGTTCTGTCTTCTTTGTATTACACACTTTGAGCAAATCTGCAGATACGATATCCGCATCAAGACTTCCCTTGAAAGGTGGATTTGCAAGGATTAATGAATATTTATCCTTATCCGGATTCTGATCGGACAAACTGTCTCTGTATTCGATAAATGGACTTTCTACTCTATGATTCATCATGTTCATAGCACCAATACGAAGCATCGTTCTATCCATATCAAAACCGTGGAACATGTGATTCATGAAATGGTCTTTCTTCTGCTTGTCGTAGAAAATTTCATCTTTCTTATTAGCCCACAGATACTCTCCTGATTCTACTAGGAACCCAGCTGTACCACAGCTTGGATCACAGATAACATCATCAGCCTTAGGATCCATAAGTTCCACCATCATCTTAATAATATGACGAGGTGTTCTAAACTGGCCATTTACACCTGCAGTTGCAAGTTTTGAAAGTAGGTACTCATACACATCTCCTCTAGCATCTGAATCATTTAGCTTTGCCATCTGTGTGTATAAATCATCCATTGCATCCACAACCTTAGAAAGCATTAAAGGTGTAGGAAGCTTGAAAATTGCATCATCCATATATTTGGAAAATGCACTATCTTTATTTGCATGAAGATTCTTAATAAATGGGAATACCATTTCTTGCACTACAGAATACATTCTATCAGCTGGATAGTCCCTAAAAACGGACCACTTAAGCTGAGTTCCATCAATAGTTCTCTCACCGATTTTCACTTCCTTTGCAAATACACTTTCGTAAGGAAGACCAAGCATAGCACTTTCCTTTGCATGTGTATTATCAGACACATCTAAATCATGAATAAACATAAGATATGTCATCTGCTCAATAACATCTAAAGGATTTGTAAGACCGCCGGTCCAGAAAATCTCCCATAAGCTATCAATTCTATTTTTTAATTCTCCCGTAATCATTTTCTATTTCTCCTTTTCCCAGTTCCATTTATACTTTGTATAACGACCATTTCCAATCTTTATTATCTTTTCTGCCTTAACCAAATCCGTTAATGTTCTCTGTACCGTCGTTGTACTTATTCCCGGTGTGGCATCAACAATCTCAGCCTTAGTTATTGTACCCAAATGATTCTTTATCAGTTCCTCAATCCTATCTGGTTTAGGCACCTTCTTTTCTTCTACAATTTGTGCTCTATCAAAGAATTCTCTGTATGCAGCCGTAATAATTCCAAGAATATATTTTACAAAAGGCTCATAGTCATTCTCTTCTTCCATCCACCCTTTGGAACTTTCCTGAAGAGCATCATAATAACTGTCTTTTGTTCGCTCTATCAGTTTTTCCAAACTAATATATTTACCAACAATATAGTCATTCTGATATAGCAATAATAAAGTCAACAATCTGCTCATTCTTCCATTTCCATCATTAAATGGATGAATGCACAAAAAATCAATGATAAACATTGGTATGATTAAAAGTGGATCTGCTTCGTTTCTGTTAATCATCTCATTGTAGGCAGTGCACAGGCTTATAATTGCTTCAGGAGTCTCCCATGCAGGTAAAGGTCTGAATCTAACAAGCTTATTACCACATGCATCTTCTTCCTCAATTATATTGTCAGCAGTCTTAAATCTGCCTCCATTAGAGGCATTCTCAAATTTATACAAATCTCTATGAAGTTGTAATATGAATGTGTCACGGATTGGAATGTGAGTGAAATTCTCGTGTATTGTGTTAAGTACATCCCTATATCCTGCAATCTCACGCTCATTTCTTGTCTTTGGCATTGTCTTATCCAAAACAATCTTTTTTAAACGATCATCAGAAGTATATATACCCTCAATTTTATTAGAGCTCTCTGTACTTTGAATCTTAGCCACCTCAACAAGACTTTCCAATACATCAGCATGGCGTTCAGCAATTAATCGCTGTTCACCTTTGTATTCATGGATAGTTGTAAGATAGCGCACAATTTCTGGCGTAAGCAATTTTTTCCATTTTTCTGCGTAATCGAATTGTCTCATTCCAATTACCTCTTTTTAAATCTTACTTCGTCATTTTATTTATTTTGACTTAATTGAATTATATATCTCAACTTCGTCATAATCAAGTTCAATTTCGTCATTTTTGTCAGAATGACCAAATTGAACTTATTATGACGCAATTGAAAAAGAACTGCAAAACCCACAGGATTTCTATCATCATATATTCCAAGTACATCCGTATCTGTATCTGATGCGAAATCAAAAATTTCGCCAAAGCTCATCCTTTCTGAAGGCGGAAATGCTTCATCGTTTATCCTCTCGAAGTATTTTCTATCTTTGTTATCTGGATTTAATTTAATTAGTTCTAAGTTCAATTTGTCCTCCACAAATTCCGGTTTCGTATAAATTCTTCTGTGAATTTATCAAAATTATTTTTTAATTGCGCCATTAACTGAAATGCATGACATATCTCCCGCTGCATGGGTGACCAGAAAATACATATCCACCTGACCATCATGCGCTGACCAGAAATTTGTTTCACTCAGATTATATTCTTCAATAATAGCTTTTATTTTTTCTGCAGTTGTAGTTTTACCTGTTACTGCATAAGAGTTACACTGATATATTTCATCTAATACATTGTCATGCACTCCACCCTTAAAGTCTGTCGTATAATCTCCGCTCGCAACCTTCTCACAGTATGCATCTATATCGACGAGTTCCTTGAGATTATACTCTTCGCCTGTCTGCATATTAATATTATATATTTGCACATAACTCATTGGATGCATTGCACCTGTGTACATTTCCGAACCACTTATCTTAACAGATAACAGATTCTCATTCTGAACAAGTATGGTCGCCTTATATCTGGAAGAACTTATATTCTGAGTATCAAAATTCGGAGTGAGTAACTTGTTCCATTGTTCAAGTCTTGAATTATTCCAGCCCTCAATCTGAACATATTCATATGAATACTGAGTTCCGTTGCTCTTTGATATAGTCTTAACTTCATAAGAAGTCTTTGATGTTTCATCAATCGCACTTGTTGATGCCTTATCTGAATCAGAATTTAAATTTTTGTCAGACAAATCCGCACTTTTCTCATCAATATTCATCTCAATTGCAATATCATCTTTGTCCTGATTATTGAACAATGCAAATCCACCAATAGCCGCCCCTGATATTATTGCAGCTCCGGCTACGCCTATCAGAATTTTGGCACCAATAGACAATCCTACTTTCTGCACAGAAACCGCACCGCTTTTTGCCATAACAGAACCGCTTTTTGCCATAACCGCTGCACCCGTATTATTAAGAACAGCAGCCGATACCGTTGTTGCCCTAAACTCTTCCTTAAGCAGCCAGTATAAGAACGGAATAAGTGGAAAGCAGTAAAGCTTTGTACCCTTCTTCTCAAGCTCTTCCACCTTCTCTTTTATATTCTTTCTCGCATAATTCAGACGGCTTTTGATAGTATTTTCTGAACATTCACATGCTGCAGCAATATCCTTCACACTCATTTCATCAAAGTAATAAAGCACCACTGCTGTTCGCTGTTCCTCAGAAAGGCCGTCGATTATCTCCATAACAAGGCGCTTGGTTTCTGAATAATCCATCTGCTCATCAGGACGAAACTCTATATTCTCATCTTCAAACTGCAGCTCTGGTGCATCTTCATCCTCTGATTCCATCTGCGAGAAAAGCATTGGCTTCTTTTTCTTAAGATAATTCTTTGCCCTGTTTGCTACAATTACGTCAACCCATCCTTGAAAATTTCCTGTTGAAAATGTATTTATATTGGTATATATGGCAACATAGGAATCCTGAAGAACATCCTCAACTGCCTCTTCACTTTCATCAACAAGAATTCTCTTCGCCACGAAATATGCTGTTTTAATAGTTGCATTATATACTCTTGAAAATGCATCTGCATCGCCATTCTGAGCCAATCTTATATCTTCGTTACTTACTGCCATTATCGTTATCTCCTTTGTCTGTAATATCTCCTGTTGCTTGCGTTCTGTCTTTCTTCCATTCGAATATGGCTCTTAAAATACTATTCCATATTCGTTTACGTTTTTCCTCTGACATTTTATTATCATTATTCACATCATACATTATTTTTTTTAAAGTTACCATAGGCCATCACTTTATTCTCCTTTTTCGCTCCTATTTGTCATGCTGCTCTTTCTTCTCCTTTAACCAGTCACCCGCTTTCCCTAATCCAACTTTTGCCATATCTCTGGCACATTCAGCTTCAATTCCTTTTACATAAGAAACTTTTGTCAAATGACCCGCATACGGATCAGGCGGATTTTTTAACTTTTCCTCAATGATTTCCGAAACATTTCCGAGCATTTTATTTCTTTTATGTACTAACTTTTCCATTTCGCAGTAACTTGTTATGTAATTAAAGAAATTAGCTTCTGACATATTTCCACTTCGATTAAATAAACTCATAATAGTTCCTCCTTTTTTATCTTTCTGATATAAATAACAACCATCTCTGTTATTAGGTTTTTTATTTTTTAAAAAATTTTAAAATTTTTATTACCGAAAAATGGCTCATTACTATGCAAAAAAGCCGCTTAGTTTTGACAAACTAAGCGGCTTTTCCGTCTATTACAGCTTTCAACAATTTCAAAAATGTTTAAAACCCTGTTAAATCTCTTTTCGCTTTAATATTTCCTGCATCACAAATGCTTTCTGCATCTCATTCTTATCAAATTTCATTCCAGAGAACATCCCCTTTTTCTGTTGCTGTTTTTCCGGAACAATCTCATCATTATATTCGTGTCCACAGTCATAATGTGAAAAAGTCTGACCGCCTGCCATGTCTGAATAAGTTCCAGTACTTCCAGCCTGCATAACGGGAGCATGAAATTCCTCCTTATTCAGAGTCTGCATAGCTCCGGTACCGTAGTCTGGTTGCGGCGGTGGATTGAAAGCAGGTGGAACAGGGTTATTGAAATTATTTCTTCTGCGAATCTTACTTTTCAGAAGTTCCATATCACTGCTGCTCATCTTCGATTCCGTACTGCTGTAGACAGGCTCATACGAATTATTCTGCACATTCCCGCCCAGGTTAACACCTCTTTGCAAAGAGCCCGCAGAACCGCCTGAATACCCCTGCTGTGTCTGTTTATACTGACTGGCGTGGACATTCTGGTTTCTCTCATAGTTTTCCCTGCTTTTGGCCTGAATGTTTTTAGCTCGTTTAACATTGTATATAATTATAAAAATAAATACTAAAATCCATATTAATGACATATAATCCTGCTTTCTGATTATGTATTTGTATTATATGGTTGATGGTTTCTCTGACTCTCCGGCTATTGACTGTCTCATATTGGTGTCTGCCTTAAGATTCTGGAGGTCATAATAATCCTTGAAGCCCATTCTTCCTGATCTTAACGCCTCAGCCAGTGCCTTAGGAACCTCTGCCTCTGCTGCAACTACGCTTGCTTTCATCTCCTGCTCAAGAGCTACGGCTGCTGCACGTCTCTCTTCTGCCTTTGCCTGAGCAATATTCTTATCAGCCTCTGCCTGAAGACTCTGTAAATGTGCTCCAATATTTCTACCGATATCTACATCAGCAATATCAATAGAGAGAATCTGGAATGCTGTTCCTATATCAAGACCCTTCTGAAGAATAGCCTTAGAAATAGAATCCGGATTCTCAAGTACGCTCTTGTGAGAATCTGCTGAACCAACTGTTGTTACAATACCCTCACCAACTCTGGCTATTACTGTAGCTTCTCCGGCACCACCAACTAACTGGTTAATATTAGTTCTAACGGTTACTCTCGCCTTAACTAAAAGCTCGATACCATCCTTGGCAACAGCTGAAATATTAGGTGTTTCGATAACCTTAGGATTAACACTCATTCTTACAGCCTCAAGTACATCTCTTCCTGCAAGGTCAATGGCAGCTGCCATCTCAAAAGGAATATTCATACCGGCTCTGCTTGATGCAATAAGTGCATTTACAACTGCGTCCACATGACCACCTGCCATATAATGTGACTCAAGCTGATTAGTGTTAAGCTGTAATCCGGCCTTTCTGGCCTGAATAAGAGGAAGAACTATTCTTGCTGGCGGTACCTTCCTAAGTCTCATACCGATAAGAGTACCTATACCCACATGGCTTCCTGATGCTAATGCTGTAATCCACAATCTCATTGGTACAAATGTAAATAATAATATTAAAAGTACAACAATGATGATTGGAATAATTGGAATGTAAGATAACATATATTATCCCCCTTTATGTTTGATATTCAAATATATTATTACACATCAATTATTTTTTTTCTACATTTATATAGAATCATTTTTATTAATCTGTTATATTAAATGTAACAGTTAATTATTTATCAATCTATGAACGGAGGAAAAATCATGCTTTCTAATGATGCTACAATACTAAACATAAAACACGAAATACTCTACGAGGTTGCAAAGCTTGCCTATGCAGGTAAATTCGATGAGGAGAAGGATGAACTCGTATACAGAATGTTTCCGGGTCCTAAAGCAAAGTTTCGCTGCTGTGTATACAAGGAGCGTGAGATAGTGCGTCAGAGAATAAGACTTGCAGAGGGTAAATGTCCTACGGAGAGTGACAAACCCGGTTCCCACAATGTCATTCAGGTCATTGAGGCAGCCTGTGCCGACTGTTCACTCTCGCACTACATAGTCACAGACAACTGCAGAAAATGTATGATGAAAGCCTGTCAGCAGGCATGTAAGTTCGGAGCCGTAAGCATGACCCGTGACAGGGCATACATAGACCCTGACAAGTGCAAAGAATGCGGTATGTGTGCCAAGGCATGTCCATACAATGCCATTGCTGACCTTATCAGACCTTGCAAGAAAATATGTCCTGCCAATGCTATAACCATGGATGATAACGGTTTCTGTGTTATTGATGAGGACAAATGTATCCACTGCGGACAGTGTATTCATGCTTGTCCATTTGGTGCCATCGGTTCTAAATCAGACATTGTAGATATAATCAAGAATATTATTTCCGGAAAGAAAGTCATAGCCATGGTCGCACCTGCTGTTGAAGGACAGTTCGGTGATTCCATAACGATGAGCAGCATTCGTACAGCCTGCAAAAAGCTGGGTTTTGCTGATATGTATGAGGTTGGTCTCGGCGGAGACTTAACCGCCAACGCTGAAGCTGCTGAATGGCTTGAGGCTGCACGTGAGGGTAAGAAGCTTACAACCTCATGCTGCCCTGCATTTGTAAGCCTTATTAAGACTCAGTACCCTGAACTTACAGAACATATTTCAACCACAATTTCACCTATGTTTGGTGTATCAAGGCTTATTAAGTCCCAGGACCCTGAAGCCATAACTGTATTTATCGGACCATGTATAGCCAAAAAAAGTGAGAAGGAAGAATACAAAGGACAGGGTAATGCAGATTATGTTCTCACAATCGGTGAATTCAGAGCCATGTTGAGAGCCAAGGCAGTAACACTTGAACCGGAAGATAATTCAGACCAGCAGGCAAGTATATATGGAAAACGTTTTGGCAACGGTGGCGGTGTTACTGCTGCAGTTGAACAATGTATGCGTGAGGCCGGAGCTAATCCGGAAGACTTCAATATTGAAAAATGTTCCGGTGCAATAGAGTGTAAGAAAGCTCTTACTCTTCTTAAAGCAGGTAAGCTTTCTGCAGATTTCATTGAAGGTATGATATGCGAAGGAGGCTGTGTAGGCGGTCCAAGCCGTCACCGCAGCGGCAAGAATCCTGCCCTTGTTGCAAAGGACAGAGACAAGCTTCTCTCAGAAGCAGATAACAGAAATGTATCTGAGAATCTTAGCAATTATGATCTCAGCGCATTTTCAATGCACAAGTAATAATTTTAATCCAAACACAACCATTTTCTCAAATAGTACGCTCAGAACAACAATGATTACTGTCCACGCAAGAAGAGCGGAAGTGTCAAGATATATTTTAGACATATACAGCATTTGTCCTATGGAGCCTTGTGGCATGCCGATTATCTCTGCTGCCACACCGGCTTTCCATGCCATCCCTGCTGTGACTTTTCCCGCTGACACTAGATATGGTGCAAGCTGAGGAAGTGTTATGTGCCTAAGTCTTCTAAAAAACGTAATATGAAAACTATCTGCCATCTCCTCCAGTTCTTTATCCTTACTTTCAAGTCCCGTAAGTGTATTCTGGTATATAACAGGCACTACTATTAAAAACGAGATAAACACCGAAAGATTTCTGGCCGTAAACCACACAAGGCAAATCACCACGAAAGAAGCCACAGGTACTGACTTTATTGTCATCATCCATGGCCAGAGCAGATATTCCACTGCCTTCCATTGATGGGCCGCTGCCGCCAGTATAATCCCAGCCAATGCACCTGTGAAATAACCTATGATAATATGAGACATAGTAAACCATATTGTATCAGCAAACCCCGGTTCTGCCCATATTACAGGAAAACGCATAAGTACCTCAACCGGTCCCACAAGCAATATGCTCTGTCCAATCTTCACGGCAGCTATCTCCCACACACTGAGGGCAATAACCACAGCCAATGCCCTCCATATATATTTATTAATTCTGTTCTTATCGGTTTTATTATTTGTACTCATAATAAAAATCTTCTCCCGGCATCTTTCCACCAACTGACTTAGGGTTCTGGTCATAAAGTACTTTTAAAAATCCCTCCAGCGAGTTCTTCATCTCAAGACCTGTATAGCACACAATGTGGCACTTAGGCAGTGCTTTCTGTGCAACAGACGCCGATGCAACCACTCCATATTCAGCGATAAGCTGTGATGCCCCTTCAACATCCTTTGATGTGTATTCAACACTCTGTCTGTACTCCTCTATAAATTGTTCAAGCTGCTTCGGATATCTCTCAGCGAATTCTTTTCTTACAACAATAACGCCGGTGACAATATCCGACGTTTTATCAATTTCCTCCCATGCCTCATTAAGATCACATACAACTCTCAAATCTTTTATCTGCGCACTTGCAGCAGTTACAAAAGGCTGTGGAAGCACTGCAATTGCTCCATCCTCTGATTTCAGCTTAGAAAGTGCTTCCGTGGTATCAGAGCACCACTGGATTGTCACATCCTTATCCGCATCAATACTATTTTCTGATAAAATATATCTTATGGTATATTCCGGAACAGCTCCCATTCCAGTTGCATAGATTGTCTTACCCCTGAGGTCATTTATCGTCTTAACTGTATTACCCCTCTCAACAAGATTAAGCACCCCAAGAACACCTACAGCGACAACACAAACCTTTCCCTCTGTCTTATTATATATATTAGCCGCAAGATTAGATGGAACAGCGGCAATATCAACCTCACCTGTTGCCAGTGGAGTTACAAATGCTGATGCCTCTGTGGCAAAATCCTGAAACTCATAATTGTTTGCAGTATTTCCCAGCTCAGAATCCTTCTTTAGCTTTACCATTCCCATAGCTGTAGGGCCAGACATGGCGCCAATTCTAATCGTAGTTTTCTCCTCAGCTACTTTACTATCATTCTCTGCATTTTCTCTTCTACCAGATGTGCATCCTGCCAAGCTGCATATCATTGACAACATAAGTATAACAGCAATTACTTTCTTAAACATATTCTCCTCCAGCTTCTGTAAAATGTTACTCTGCATTTATAAAAAAAGGGGCTTCCAGTCCGGATAACCCCTGTAATAATCTATATATAACCTAATATTCCATAAATTCATTGATGTCTCTTAACACATCCTCAATCTCTCCATTCCCATCAGTGATTGTAAGCTGCAAAGGCTTGCTGATATCAAGACTAAATAATCCCACCAATGACTTTCCATCAACACAGCTGTACCCAGATTCAACGTCAAACCCGCATGAATACTTGCTTATAGTACTTACAAACCTCTGAACCTTCTCCACAGAATCCAAAAGTATAGTTACTGTCAACATATTTCTTCCTCCCGTTTTATCATTGTGTACTTTCCCCTGACAGATATTACTATACACCAAAAGTATTACAAAAACAACCGGATATGTTACATATGAACTACACCGTTGATACTTTAGTGGCTCCGTTTCTTATTCTTCCATATACACTTCCCTTATAAACAATACAGTTTCTTCCGTTGTGTTTTGCCTGATAGAGAGCTTTATCTGCCTCATCATAAAGCTTTTTAAAATTCTTGTTATATGAGGGAATAAAGCTTGCAACACCTATACTTACTGTAACAAACCTCGACACTCCAAAATACGCCTGAGGAATAGCTTTTTCTTCCAGATTGTTTCTTATCTTCATGGCAAGTGAAACCAGTTTCTCGTCATCAATATCCTGAACAAATATCAGGAACTCCTCACCGCCTGTTCTTGTGACAATGTCCGTACTTCTCTGTGCAGAATTACGCAGAACACCGGCTACCTGTCTTAAACATTCGTCTCCTTGAGGATGACCTAATGCGTCATTATATTTCTTAAAATAATCTATGTCTAATGCAAGCACACCTACCGGAATTTTGTTTCTCTCACAGAAAGGCCAGATTGCCTCAATGCGGGACTCGAGTCCCCTACGGTTAAAAAGCCCTGTCAGGGCATCATGTTCTGATGTATCTGTCTTTCTCTTTAATTTCATACTCATACGCTGAATTCTGACTGCCATACCATGCTGATATCCCGATACAATTATCGTTCCAATCTGGATAATGCACACATCAATAAGACACCTCAGATTAATCCTGAATCCAAGCAACATAGAAAGCATTATTACTGTCTGTCCTGCCACAAAGAATAATCTCTCCATGTTATTCAGTATGGGTACAAAAACAAGATACATACAGGCTACAAAATAAAACAGTTCACTTCCAAAGCCTTCTATATCACATCCCGCTCCAAGCATCATAAATACAATTGTGACAGCATAATACGAAAGATATAGTTTAGGAAAAATGTCAAACTCATCCTTAATATACTGAACCTTCAAAATAACAGCATATATTATCTGCACAATCTCAAAAAACACCGAGCCAATTATGAAAAATATTTTAAGAGACTGGTTATCCCATCTTGACAGGCATCCGGCTGCCAAGATTACCGGTATCACAATCGCCATAATACGGGATGATTTTATTGCTCTTTTCATATTATGTTCAGATAACCTGCGGTTAAATTCCTTAGTTTCTTTCCTCTTATTCATATATCCCCCCAGTATGAATAAAGTTTTCTCATGCCTTTTTATAATACTACGTTAATGTCTGCAAAACAACATCAAAAAACAGCCGGACAACACTATAATAAATAGTCTGTCCGGCTGCCGGATACCTGATATCACATAATATCTGCCTGTTAATTAGAGATTGGTATATCCCATGAGATAGTAATCCACCTCTCTTGCGCAGTCTCTTCCCTGTCTTATTGCCTTAACAACAAGCGACTGGCCTGTGTGCATATCTCCTGCTGTAAATACTCCCGGAACGCTTGTTGCAAATCCATCAGGAGCCGTCTTAACATTTGTTCTCTCTGTAAGCTCAACTCCGAATGCATCCGTAACATATTTCTGTGAGCCTAAGAATCCTGCTGCAATAAGTACAAGTTCACAAGGAAGTTCTTTCTCTGTTCCCTCCACAGGAACCATCATTTTTCTTCCTGTTTTCTCATCAGTCTTTGACTCAAGCTGGATTGTAACAACACTTGATAAATTGCCCTTCTTATCCTTCTTGAACTCTTTAACTGTGGTTGTATATATTCTTGGGTCATGACCAAATACAGCAATAGCCTCTTCCTGACCGTAATCTGTCTTGCAGACTAACGGCCACTGTGGCCAAGGATTATTTTCAGCTCTCTCATCCGGAGCCTTAGGCATCATCTCAAGCTGGGTAATTGACTTACATCCATGTCTTATACATGTTCCTACACAGTCATTTCCAGTGTCACCGCCGCCAATTACAATTACATTCTTATCCTTTGCAGAAATGTATTTGCCATCCTTAAGGTCTGAATCAAGAAGACTCTTTGTTGTCGCTGTAAGGAAATCTACTGCGAAATAAATTCCCTTTGCATCTCTCCCAGGAGCGTTAATATCTCTTGGATTAGCTGCTCCACACGCAAGAACAACGGCATCATAATCCGCAATCAGCTTTTTAGCCTTAATATTCTCACCCACATTGGCATTGACAACAAATTCAATACCCTCTTCCTTCATAATATCAAGCTTTCTGTCAATAATGTGCTTTTCAAGCTTCATATTAGGTATTCCATATCTTAACAGGCCACCAATTCTGTCTGCTCTCTCATAAACAGTCACGCTGTGGCCTCTCTGGTTGAGCTGGTCAGCAACTGCAAGTCCTGCCGGGCCGGAACCTACAACAGCTATTCTCTTCTTTGTTCTTAACTTAGGCGGATTAGCCTTGGCATAACCGTGTGCATATGCATATTCGATTATTGCCATCTCATTTTCCTTAGTACATACAGCCTTGCCGTCAAGACCGCAGGTACATGCTTTCTCACACAATGCCGGACATACGCGGCTTGTGAATTCCGGAAAATTACTCGTCTTATGAAGTCTGTTATATGCCTGCTCCCAGTTACCTGTATATAAAAGATCGTTCCATTCAGGTATTAAATTATTAAGAGGGCACCCACTTGTCATTCCCTTTATAGTCATTCCTGACTGACAGAATGGAACTCCACAATCCATACAACGGGCGCTCTGTTTTCTCTGCTCCTCCTCTGAAAGAGGTGTATGGAACTCATTAAAATTCTTTATTCTTTCTTTAGGTGAAGCTGCTCTAGCTTCAACACGTTCATAGTCTAAAAATCCTGTTGGTTTTCCCATGGTTAGCTCCTTTCGTGTATATCTTTGTCACAAGCACCCTACTTTGTTGCCGCATAGAATGCTTCTATCTGTGCCTGTTCGCTGCTAAGTCCCTTTTCTTCCATCTGGACTATCATATTGAGCATCTTTTTATAATCATGAGGCATAATCTTCTTGAATTTCGGAAGATAATCTCCAAAGTTATCAAGAATTTCCTTACCCTTCTTTGAATTAGTGTAAGCAACATGCTCTGTGATAAGCTGCTTTAATTCAAGCACGTCATATTTGTTAGATACTGATTCCATGGAAACGAGCTGCTTATTAACCCTCTTATAAAGGCTTGTATCCTCATCGAGAACATAAGCTACTCCACCGCTCATACCGGCTGCAAAGTTCTTGCCAGTCTTACCTAAGACAACAACTGTACCGCCTGTCATATATTCGCAGCCGTGGTCACCGGTTCCCTCTACTACTGCTGTAGCTCCGGAATTTCTTACGCAGAAACGCTCACCGGCAACACCATTAATAAATGCTTTTCCACTTGTGGCACCATATAATGCAACATTACCAATAATGATGTTCTCATCTTCCTTATATGTACTTCCTGTTGGCGGATAAACAATAAGCTTTCCACCTGAAAGGCCCTTACCGAAGTAATCATTACTGTCTCCCACAAGCTCAAGTGTAAGTCCCTTTGGTATAAATGCACCAAAGCTCTGTCCACCTGCACCATTACATTTTACTGTAAATGTATCCTCATCCAGCTTGTCATCAAATCTTCTTGTAATCTCTGCTCCAAACAGTGTACCAAGCGCCCTGTCTGTATTTTGTACATCAATTTCAAGACTTCTCTTCTGTCCTGTTTCCATAGCTGACTCAAATTTCTTAAGAAGGACTCTTTCATCTACTGTCTTCTCAAGTTCGAAGTCAAATACATTTTTCTTATCATAATGTATCTTAGTCTGCTTAACATAAGGGTTATCGAGAATCTGTGAAAGGTCAACCTCTGATGAACGTCCGCTCTTAAGAGCATCCTTCTGCTCAAGAAGGTCAGTTCTTCCAACAAGCTCATCCACAGTTCTGATTCCTAAGTCTGCCATAATCTCACGCAGTTCCTGTGCAATAAATCTCATGAAGTTAACAATATACTCAGGCTTTCCTGTGAATCTCTTACGAAGTTCCGGATTCTGTGTTGCCACACCAACCGGACATGTATCGAGGTTACATACCCTCATCATAACACATCCCATTGTTACAAGAGGAGCAGTTGCAAATCCAAATTCCTCTGCACCAAGCATTGCTGCAATAGCTACATCTCTTCCGCTCATAAGCTTACCATCTGTCTCAATGATGACTTTATTACGAAGCCCGTTCATTGTAAGTGTCTGGTGTGCCTCTGCAAGTCCTAATTCCCAAGGAAGTCCTGCATTGTGTATTGAACTTCTTGGAGCAGCTCCTGTTCCACCGTCATAACCTGAGATAAGAATTACCTGTGCACCAGCCTTAGCAACACCGGAAGCAACTGTACCAACACCTGCCTCAGACACAAGCTTAACTGATATTCTTGCATCTTTATTGGCATTCTTAAGGTCATATATAAGCTGTGCCAAATCCTCTATTGAGTATATATCATGATGTGGTGGTGGTGAAATCAGAGCAACACCAGGAGTTGAAAGTCTTGTCTTGGCAATCCAAGGATATACCTTCTTTCCAGGAAGATGTCCACCTTCACCCGGCTTAGCTCCCTGTGCCATCTTAATCTGAATTTCCTTAGCACTCACAAGATATCTTGAGGTTACGCCAAATCTTCCGGAAGCAACCTGTTTGATAGCCGAACATCTGTTAAGTCCGTCAGGCCCAACCTTAAGTCTGTCAATATCCTCGCCACCTTCACCTGAATTAGACTTACCGTGAAGCATATTCATAGCTATTGCCATGGTCTCATGTGCTTCTCTTGAAATAGAACCGTAAGACATGGCTCCGGTCTTAAATCTTCGCACAATTGAATCAACGCTTTCGACTTCATTGATGCTTACTCCCTTCTTAGGGAACTTTATATTCATAAGACCCCTTAAATTCTTTACACCTTCTTCTTTATTAACAAGAGCTGTGTATTCCTTGAAGGTCTTATAATCACCTGTTCTTGTAGCAAGCTGCAGCAAATGTATTGTCTGTGGATTATACAGATGCTCCTCCTTGCCGCTTCTCATCTTATGTGCTCCCGAACTGTCAAGCGTTGTGTCTGTTGAAAGTCCAAGAGGATCAAAGGCCTTAGAATGGAGTGTCTCAACATCCTCCTGAATATCCTTAAGTGAGATACCTTCAATTCTTGATACAGTACCCTTGAAATACTTATTGATGACATCTGAATTGATACCAATCGCCTCAAATATCTTAGCACCCTGATATGACTGTATTGTCGAAATACCCATCTTAGCAGCTATCTTAACAATTCCTGATATAATTGCCTTATTATAATCATTAACTGCAGCATAGTAATCCTTGTCAAGCATATTAAGATCAATAAGTTCCTGAATACTCTCCTGAGCCAGATATGGATTGATTGCTGAAGCACCATATCCGAGAAGGGTTGCAAAATGATGAACATCTCTTGGCTCTCCACTCTCAAGAATAACAGCCATACTTGTTCTCTTCTTGGTCTGTACAAGATACTGCTGTAATGCTGCAACTGCAAGTAAAGAAGGAATCGCTACATGGTTCTCATCTACACCTCTGTCTGAGAGAATTATAATGTTAGCTCCTTCTCTGTGAGCTCTGTCTACTTCTACAAAGAGGTGGTCAATAGCCTTCTCCAGTGAAGTGTTCTTATAATATATGATAGGAATAGTCTCTACCTTGAAACCTTCCACATTCATATTCTTAATCTTAAGTAAATCTGTATTAGTAAGAATAGGATCATTTATTCTTAACTGCTTACAGTTCTCAGCTTTCTCCTCAAGAATGTTACCCTCTGTTCCAAGATATACTGTTGTTGATGTTACAACCTTCTCCCTGATTGAATCTATAGGTGGGTTTGTAACCTGTGCAAACAACTGCTTAAAATAGTTGAATAATGGCTGATGCTTATTAGAAAGTACAGCAAGAGGAGTATCTATACCCATTGCGCCTGTCTGTTCTGTTCCATTAAGAGCCATAGGCAGAATAGATGTCTTGAAATCCTCATATGTATAACCAAATGCCTTCTGAAGTCTGGCTCTCTCTTCTTTAGTATGTACAGGAACCTTCTTGTTAGGAATCTTAAGGTCCTTCAACTGTATAAGATTGCTGTCAAGCCATTCTCCATATGGATTCTTAGTTGCATACTCTTCCTTAAGCCTGTCATCATCTATAAGTTCGCCCTTAACTGTATCAATAAGAAGCATTTTGCCAGGTCTTAATCTGTCCTTTATCTTAATTCTGCTCTCCGGTATCGGAAGTGCTCCAACCTCAGATGAGAGAATAAGATATCCATCATTAGTAATATAGTATCTTGAAGGACGAAGTCCGTTACGGTCAAGCACTGCTCCAAAGTAATCACCATCTGTAAATGCGATAGAAGCCGGACCATCCCATGGCTCCATCATTGTTGCATAATACTGATAGAAATCCTTCTTCTCCTGTGCCATTGCGTCATTGTTAATCCAAGGCTCAGGAATTGTAATCATAACTGCCAATGGAAGAGGCATACCATTCATCACAAAGAATTCAAGTGTATTATCGAGCATAGCTGAGTCAGAACCGCTTGTGTTAACAACTGGTGTTATCTTAGACATTTCATCCTCAAGATATGGAGAAGTCATTGTCTCCTCTCTTGCAAGCATTCTGTCGGCATTACCTTTTATAGTATTAATCTCTCCGTTATGTACCATAAATCTGTTAGGATGAGCTCTCTCCCAGCTCGGATTAGTGTTAGTTGAGAATCTTGAATGTACAAGTGCGATAGCTGACTCATAATCGGCATCCTCAAGGTCACCAAAGAACTGACGAAGCTGTCCTACAAGAAACATTCCTTTATACACGATTGTTCTGCTTGAAAGTGAACATACATAAGTAGTGTCTTCTGCTGTCTGTTCAAATACTCTTCTTGCAACATAAAGCCTTCTATCAAACTCAATACCCTTTGCAGTATTGTCAGGTCTCTTAACAAATCCCTGCATGATATAAGGCATACAGTCAACAGCTTTCTTACCAAGGACATTAGGAAATGTTGGAACATCTCTCCATCCTAAGAATTCAAGTCCTTCTTTCTCTACAATAATCTCAAACATTTTCTTAGCTCTGTTACGCGCTAATTCGTCCTGTGGGAAGAAGAACATACCAATACCATAGTCACGCTCGCCTCCGAGTTCAATTCCTAATGGTTTAACGGCTTTCTTAAAGAACTTGTGTGATATCTGAAGAAGAATACCAACACCATCACCAGTCTTGCCTTCTGCATCCTTACCAGCTCTGTGTTCAAGATTCTCTACAATACTTAAAGCATCTGAAACTGTCTGGTGAGTCTTGATACCGTTAATACTTACGATTGCTCCGATACCACAGGCATCATGTTCAAATTCAGAATTATAAAGACCGGGCTTTTTGATTTGATTTTCCATAAGTCTAATCATCCTTTCGTATATTCTAAAGCTTTGCTTAGACAAAATATACTCCAATTTTTTTGCAATGTAAACATTTTTTTGATTGAGTTGTCAGACTATTTGTCAATTAATCATTTTATTCTGTTATTGTCAGACTATAATAAAAATTATTTTAGATTTTAATAGTTTTTCACACATTTATAAGCTGTATTTCAAATTTTCTATCTGGGGTTATATTTTATTTTTAGCCGCAAAAAATAAATTGTGTGGGAATTGTGTGTGTTTTTCAATGTATTCCCTTAAAAAAATAAAAAAATAAAGTGACAAATCAGATATATTGATATATACCCATTCTGTCACTTTATATTATTAATACATTATTATCTAAGGTTATTAATTTTGCTCTGATATGCCTCGTATAAGGAACTCTACAGCCTTTTCTTTTACTGAAAAGCTGATATCTTTATGTTCCCCGCCAAACTCTCCATCAAGAGTCCACGACACCGGCTGTGGTGACTCAAATCTTACTTTCTTGGTTTTCCATGTACACACCCAGTCGCATTTGCTCAAGTCCTTTGTAAGAAATGCATTGATAAGCGACTGAACTGCCAGCGGATTGTTAAGTTCTCTGATAAGAGTCACTTCAAATAAACCATCCTGTAAATCAACATCATTACCCGTAAGGTTCTTGATACCACCAACAGAATTGGTGTTACTTATCATTCCATAGACAAAATTCCCCTCAGTCTCAATCTCATCTGAATATACCCTCATGTACTCCGGTTTAAGTGTAGACAGACTCTTTACCGCTTCCAGAACATATGCCTGATGCCCAAATACATTCTTCAGATTCTGCGGCGTACCGTAAGAAACCCTTGTAAATGCACCAAATGCGGCAACATAATTAAAAGAGCGCTGGTCATTCATCATACCAACATCACATGGGAACAGTTCTCCGTCAGCAATATATGCTGCTGCTTTCACCATATTACGCGGTATTCCAAGACTTGCCGCAAAATCATTCGTGGTTCCGCTTGGAATATAACCAATAGGCGGCTTATTGCCACTGTACTTAAGAATTGCAGCAACTGTTTCGTTAAGAGTACCGTCTCCTCCGCTGCATGCTATCACGTCATATCTTCCCTCACTGTCAACAATATGCTGATATCCATCCATCGGCGCTTTAGTTGGATATACTGTAACTTCATATCCCGAATCAGAAAACACCTGAATAATCTTCATAAGCTGGTTCTTTATCTGAGCCTTACCCGAGTTAGGGTTAAAAACAAATAGCATTTTCTTCATACATTTCTCCTATTCTGCATTATCTGTCCCATTTATCGCATAATGCATTAATCTGGTCTGTAAACTTAGCCAAATCTTTATTCGCTCCACCCTCATTGTGTGTTATAACCGTCATGAGACGTTTTCCTGCAGCAACCAGCCTGTCAAATACAGTTCTGTTACGCTGCGTTGTAGTTGTTCTTCTGGTCTTCTTCTCTCTTATACCCTCAGTTATTACTCTGCCGGCAACAAGGTCATAACTTGCTCCCGTATAAGGTGCTATTGCATTATATCCATATTCATCCCTCAGACATGCGGTAAATTCGTCACATACACTGTCCTCGCCATGAACTACAAACACCCTGTCCGGTTTCTTATCAAATGCGTTAATCCAGTTAAGTAATCCTTCCTTATCTGCGTGTCCGCTTGAGCCTTGAAGCTGTACTATCTCCGCCTTAATCTGTATAGGCTCACCGAAAAGCTTGATTTCTTCCGCACCGTCTACAATAATTCTTCCTGTAGTTCCTACAGCCTGATATCCTACAAAGACAATCGTACTCTCCGGCCTCCAGAGATTGTGTTTAAGATGATGTCTGATTCTTCCCGCCTCGCACATACCTGATGAAGATATTATGACCTTCGGCTCCGGGTCAAAATTAATCATCTTGGATTCATCTCCTGTAGTTGCATACTTAAGCCCCGGAAATGTCAGCGGATTGATTCCCCGTCTTACAAGTTCCACCGCTTCTTCATCAAAACAGCTCTCCACATTCTTAATGAATATGTTAGTTGCTTCAATAGCAAGAGGACTATCCATATATACAGTGAAATCTCTATCAATAAGCTTTTGTTCCTTAATCTTTCTGATAATATAAAGAAGCTCCTGAGTTCTTCCTACCGCAAATGAAGGAATAACAACATTGCCGCCTCTGTCAAATGTACGCTTGAAAATATCAGCCAGATCCTTCACATAATCAGGCGTTCCGCCGTGGCTTCTGTTACCATATGTTGATTCCATAACAACATAGTCTGCATCTTTAATATGCTTAGGATCTTTAATAATAGGTTTATTAATATTCCCGATATCACCTGAGAAGACAATCTTCTTAGATACTACGCCTTCCGATGTCTGTTCATCTATCCATATCTCAATACTCGCTGACCCCAGCAGATGCCCCACATCAGTAAATCTAATTCTCACTCCCTCTGACACATTGATAACCGTATCGTAATCACATCCGACAAACTGTTTACATACATTGACAGCCGCATCCATATCATAGAGAGGTACAAATTCCTTTAACTTTCCTCCTGAACGTGCTGCCTTTCTGTTCCTCCATTCGGCCTCAAACATCTGGATATGGGCACTGTCTTTTAACATTATCTCACACAACTGTGTAGTTGCTGTTGTTGCATAAACAGTTCCCCTGAAACCATTCACATACATAAGCGGGATAAGTCCCGAATGATCAATATGGGCGTGGGTAAGCAATATACAGTCCACCTCAGAAGCCGGTATAGGCAGTTCCTGATTCTCATACACATCATTACCCTGCTCCATGCCACAATCCACAAGAATATTCAGTCCGGCAGCCTGTAGAAAATGGCAGCTTCCCGTTACTTCATGATCTGCACCTAAAAATGTAATTCTCATATTATGCCTCATTTCCGCGATAACGCTATTTCACGATATTTCTTAATTAGATTGTAACATTTTTCCATACGCTTTTAAATATATTCATACATGAAAATTATATTAATTAATCCGGATTTCGGGTTTTATTATTTATCATTTAGATATATAAATGCTTTTGATGCATTGCCCATACAGTCCGGCTCGATTTATGACGAACCGTGTGGGAGTTAAAGCCGCTATCTGTAAAAGGGCAGTGCAGAAAATCGCGTTCAAGCGTAGCGCGTTGATTTTCTGCACTGTAATAACCTATGCAGATAACGGCTTTTACTCCCACTAGGTGTAGTCATCATGAAATTGGACTGTATGGGTGATGTAGCAAAAGCGTTAACATAGCGAAGTTGAAAATATAAAACCCGAAATCCGGATTAATTCTCAGTATATTCTATATCTGTAAATGTGACATCTGCATTTCGTGCTACAAAGAAGCCTGCATACACATGCTTCGGGTCAACGGCTGTCAGTTTGAAATCAAAGCCACCTGTAAGCATCGGAGAATCTCCTAATTTTACCGCATATCCATCGGAATTAGAAGAAATCTCCACATCAATAACATCTCCCGGTTTTAACTCTCTCCCCACCGTAGACCCCTGCATAAGTGCATTATTCTTTCTTGCGAAACAGCTCCATGCCAATTCCTTATGTGTAAGATTAAGCGGCGCAGCAGCAACATAATCTCCCAGCACATCCGGCATTTTTCTGTCAATATAGATATCATCCCTCACCATCAGTCCAAAGGAAACCTGATTGTTATAGAAATAATCATTTATTCTCATCTTAGCCTTAAGGGTAAAATTAACATCAACAGGAATCTTTTTGTAATACATGGCAATTCCATCCGTTACACTAGAGATTTTACCGTCATTGCCTCTTACAGCAATGTGAATTCCATCCGTTACTTCCTCTAACACATAATGGTCACATTCCCCCGGCAAATATGATATATCACCGAAAACAGTCCCCTTAAATCCACAGGCATCTTTAAAATACTTACTATCATCTAACTCATCGCTAAAAACAACCGGTTTATACGCTGCATTTTTCTCAAGATAACGGTTCTTATCAGGAAGCGGCTCATCTGCCCTTATGTTAACTATATTCTCAGAAAGCCCTGATATTCCAGCTTTCTCAAGTTCCTCCATCACTAAAAAAGCATTAACTCTCGCACCCCATATATTGGTATGGGTATTATCTACGCTAATACTTTTATCAGAAGGCCATGCATGAAGATAAACTGTCTCTTCACACCCCATTCTGTCATAAAGTTCCTTTGTTTTTAAAGTCATATCAACACATACCAGTCCAAGCTGCGCTGCCAGTTCCCTTACTGCCTGTGCGTAATCGCCACCTTTAAACTGGGCCGTATCCGCAGTAATGTGAAGTTCCTGCTTTGTCCACTCACCTGTTGCAGTCCTTCTTACAATAGGCGTGCAGAGTATCGGAGTACAGCCTGCTGCCTGTGCCGGTTTAATATATTTTGTATAAAGTGATTCTGCAAAAGTACCATAATCATCCTTACTGCCAACAGGACATGTATAACGGTCTGCTTCTGTCTTCTCGTCATTATGTCCGAATCCTATTATAAGGAAATCCCCCTCCTTCATACCAGAAATAAGCTTCTGATAATTCTCTTCTCTTGTAAAGCTTAAGCTGCTACGCCCTGATAGCGCAAGATTTTCAACATTAACCTTATCATTAAGATAGCAGGACAATCTTGTTCCATATCCATATCTTGGATAGTAGTATTTGTCATCAAATGAACTAAGTGTTGAATCACCAACAACCCATAAAGTACGCATAATATGCCTCCCTTTTAGTATGATTTATTAAGATAACTCTCCCGTATATACTCCTCCATTGCAGCAATCTCTTTCTCGAATTCTCTTGCAGATATAAGAAGACATCCCTGTCCTCTGATTATGACCTGCTCAACTCCGTCGGAGGTTGCCACCGTGACATTATATTTCTTTCCATTCTCATGTGCAAATTTTTCTATATAATGATCCGCAGTTTCTGCCGTCTTAGTAAACACCACATGAATATTGTGGTAGTCCATAAACTCCTCATCATGTCCGGCAACCCTGTAAGCATCAAATACAACTATCAGCTCACAACCCTTCATTGCCTGATAATTGCACAGAATATCTATAAGCCTCCCCCTTGCGCTGTCAAGATTAATCTCTGCTAACTCTGACAGCTCCTTAAATGCGTGAATTATATTATATCCGTCAACAAGCAGGTAACTCATCTTAGCCGGGTCGTAAGACGGTGATTTTGGCGGATTCTTAACTGAAGATATTCTGCTCACTCCACCTGCCACATATTTCCCCGTTGCGGAATCTGCCTTCCTTTTGGAAAGCTTTCTCCTCTCATTGTCACCTCTGCTGTTGGCAAAATATGTCTCATTAAGGATTCTGTCGACCTCATCTGTCCCAATCCACTCATCTGATACAGTTCTTGAAGCCTGCTTTGCAGAGAGCTTAACTTTCTTGTCTGTCTGTCCTCCTGCCACTGTTGTGTCAGAAACTGCAATCTCAACATGAGCATGATCACGCACCTCATTCCATGGCACGACATATCCTGAGCCTCCGGCACAGAACACTGAATCCGCAGGGTTTCTCGTGTCCCTCTCCGGGTCATAACCGTATTTTTCAAGGACTTCTTCTGTATTATGACATGGTCTGTAGCCAGCCATCTGAAGTGCCAGTCTTCCACTGCCTTTTGTGTAAGCGTTGACCTCAGCCTGATAATTACCAATCACAGACACAGGGCCTTCTCCTGTAATTATCACATTGTCACCGTCTGCATCCTGCAGTGTAAATGCAGCTCCCATCCGCTCGAAATCTGTCATCGCCCTTCCGACATACTCTCTTCTGACCTCAAGTGAAAATGCATAGAAAGGCTCAAGAAGGACTGATTCCGCCTGCATAAGCCCCTGTCTTACTGCTCTGTAGGTAGCCTGTCTGAAATCACCGCCTTCAGTGTGTTTAGGATGCGCTCTTCCTGCCACGAGTGTAATCACCATATCTGTAAGTTCTGAACCTGTGAGGACTCCTCTATGTGTCTTCTCACACAAATGTGTATATACAAGTCTCTGCCAATTCTTATCTAATATATCCTCACTACAGCGGCACTGGTACTTCATTCCGCTTCCCGACTCTCCCGGTTCAAGAAGCAGATGCACCTCTGCATAATGTCTCAGCGGCTCAAAATGCCCTATTCCATAAGCCTTATTTCCAATTGTTTCTTTATATACAATACTTCCTTCTCCAAATGTTACATCCACTCCAAATCTTGTCTTTATAATATTGCTCAGAACCTCTATAAGAACCGGTCCCATAACGCTCACATGAATTTCCTTAAAATTCTCATCCCACTCCACATGAAGCTCCGGCTCCTCTTCCTCCAGCATACGCAGTTTTGATAAAAGTACCACAGGATCAGCTCCTGCCGGGAGATTTAATCTGTAATTAAGAACCGGTTCAAGCACAGGAATATTGTCCTGCCCATCCTCTCCAATAAACTGTCCTGCCCGGGTTTCATTAAGTCCCGTCACAGCGCAGACAGTTCCCGGAACAGCTTCATTTATACTGGAAAACTTATCCCCGGCATAGACGCGTATCTGGTTGACCTTCTCATCCCCAATAAGCATCTTTGTGCGCAACAAACCTCCACACACCTTTAGATGAGTCAGGCGTTCTCCTCTTTCGTCTCTTGTTATCTTATATATCTTTGCCTTAAATATATCACCATAATCAGGGGTTCCTGCAAACTTATCAATACCCTCCATAAGTTCGTCCACTCCATCAACCTTGAGCGCCGAACCAAAATACACTGGAAATATTTTTCGTTCCATAATCATGCGGCTTAAAAGCTCTTGACCCACTTCGCCACTCTCAAGGAACTGCTCAAGTGCCTCCTCCTGGCACAGCGCAGCCTCCTCATAATCCAGATTATTGAAATCCACACAACTCCCGGAAAGCTTGTTCTTTAACTGTTCAATAATCCTGCTTCTGCTTGTACCCTGCTGATCCATTTTATTAACAAATATAAACACAGGAATTCCAAGTCTCTTAAGCAGACTCCAAAGTGTCTCTGTATGTCCCTGCACACCGTCCATACCACTTATTACAAGCACTGCCACATCCAACACCCACAGTGTCCTCTCCGTCTCCGCAGAGAAGTCCACATGTCCCGGCGTATCAAGGAGTGTATACTGTCTACCATTATAGCTATAAGCTGCCTGCTTTGAAAATATGGTTATTCCTCTTGCTCTTTCCATATCACCGGTATCAAGAAATGTGTCCTGATTATCCACTCTGCCAAGCTTCCTGATACTTCCAGCCCTAAAAAGCATTGCCTCAGAGAGCGTAGTTTTCCCGGCATCAACATGAGCCAGCATACCTATATTAACCGGATTAGTCTGTTGTATATTAGACATAAAAATCCCTCTCTATGTTATTATAATTACTTCGCGTTCATGACATATGCACGCATATAATTATAATAACATAGAGAGGGTAAATTGGCTAATTATTATCTCTAACAGAATTCAATTTAATACATCTCTGGTCTTCTGTCCCTGAACAGCCCCCAGCTTATCCTCAAGTCCCCGTTAGCATCAAGGTCTGACTCTCCGTACACAATTTCCTCTTTATCTCTAGAAGCCTGTGTCACTATTTCTCCTGTTGCATCCGTAACAAATGAAGAGCCATAGAATATAAGCGATGAGTTCTGTCCTCCATTCGCATCTGACGGTGTAACTTTCTCCTCACCAATACGATTTGCAGCAACAACAGGCACAATATTGCACGCTGAATGTCCCTGCATACATCTTCTCCAGTGAGGCATGCTGTCTACCTCAAGTATTGGTTCTGAGCCTATCGCCGTCGGATAAAAAAGTATCTCTGCCCCCTGAACTGCCATGCCTCGTGCTGTCTCAGGAAACCACTGATCCCAGCATATTCCAACACCAATTCTTCCATACTTCGTATCCCACACCTTAAACCCTGTGTCTCCCGGTGTGAAATAGAATTTCTCCTGATAATAGTGGTCATCGGGAATGTGGGTCTTTCTGTATATTCCCAGAACACTTCCATCAGCATCAATTACCGCTACAGTATTGTAGAATACATTTATATCTCTTTCATAAAAGCTGATTGGAAGTACAACCCCAAGCTCTGCAGCCACCTTTTTAAAGTGAATCACAGCAGGATTCTCTGCAACCGGCGTTGCATACGCATAGTAATCATAGTTTCTCTCCTGACAGAAGTAGGGTCTCTCAAAAAGCTCCGGGAGCAGAATTATCTGTGCTCCATTAGCTGCAGCCTCTCTGACCAGTCTGTCAGCTTTCACAATATTCTCATCGACAGATTCAGAGCAGCGCATCTGAATACCTGCATATTTAACATTTCTCATTGGATATCCCTCCGACTTAATACATCTCGCTTTATCTTTATTTCCCTGATGTTTACCTACTAATCTGTGCTTATTGCGACTTTTTGTAGGTCTCTCCCGTGGTTTTTCATATATCTCTTAATTCCATGCACTCATCTCCAGGCATTCCAAAGCCTCAAGCCTTACATTCCCAGACTTCATACCATCTTCATCCAATAGCATGCACGTGAACGGCAAAAAATTGCCAGGTTACACTTCTGCCTGATTGCACTTCTGTCCGGTTGTACTACCACCCGGTACACTATCTCCCACCGGCTCCAAACATGCAATTGGCAGGAATCTGCTGGGTAATGCAATGAATATTTCCACCCCCGACTATAATATCTCTGGCATATATAGGAACTATCTTTCTTTTCGGGAATGCCTCTTTTAGCACTTCAACAGCCAGCTTGTCATACTCATCATCAAATTGTGGCACTATCACTGCATCATTGGAAATATAGAAATTAACATAGGATGCCGCAAGCCGCTCTCCCGCAGTTCTTGCATCCTCTCCCTCCTCAAACTCAAATCCTGCAAGTTCTTCCTGCGTTATACACACCGGATTCTTTGGGATAGGAAGCTTTCGTATCTTTATCTTCCTGCCGCAGGCGTCTGTCTGACTTTCTAACACTTCAAGACAGGCCTTACTCATTGCATACTGCGAGTCACCTGAATCATCTGTCCATGCAAGGACAACCTCTCCGGGAGCTGTGAATGCACACACATTATCCACATGCTCATTTGTCTCGTCATTGTATATTCCACAGGGAAGCCATATTATTTTCTGTGCGTTGCAGTACTTCTTAAGCTTTTCTTCTATCTGCGCCTTAGAAAGCTGCGGATTACGGCCTTTACTTAACAGACAGCTTTCTGTCACAAGCATTGTTCCCTCGCCGTCCGTATGTATTGAGCCACCCTCCAGAACAAAAGGCGCAGCATCATACATATCACATCCAAGATACTCCATAAATTTTCGGGCAATTTCGTTATCTTTCGTCCAGTCGGCGTACAAGCCATCATATGAACCGCCCCACGCATTGAATTCCCAGTTGACCCCTCGAAGCTGTCTTTGCGTATAAGGAGTTCCCTCATCGCCACTGACAACAAATGTCGGGCCTACATCTCTCGCCCATGCATCATCTGAGTCCATGACAACAATTCTGACACTTTCAGGAAGCTCCTGTCTTGCTCTGCCAAGCTGTTTTTCTGATACAATCATATACACCTGTTCACTCTCGCCAATAGCTGCTGCAATCTGTGAAAATGCTCTCTGGGCAGCCACAGCTTCATATATCCATGAACCCGGTCTCTCCGGCCATATCATAAGGCATCCGTGGTGTCTCTCAAATTCAGCCGGCATGCGGAAACCATCATCCCGGGGAGTACTCTTAATCTCATGGCAGCCACAGCCCGCCTCATATTTCATATCAGTTCTGTCCTCCATATCACAATCTCCCCTTGAAATCTTCATAGCTAAAATGTTTCCACACACGACAGCTCCCATCTTCATTCATGATTGCTATATCCGGCAGAGGAATTCCATTAAATGTATTGTTCTTTACCATTGAGTAAATTGCCATATCTTCAAACACAAGTCTGTCTCCCACATTAATCTCATAGTCAAACTCATAATCTCCAATGATATCACCTGCAAGACATGTGTAAGATGATAACCTGTATCTGTACTTTCCTGAATCTGCCGGTTTCCATATATCCTCACCAATATCTGATATTTTAATTCCACCATAAAGAGGAGGCGTATATGGCATCTCAAGCACATCCGGCATATGACAGGCGGCAGACGCATCGAGTATAAGCGTGCTTATACCATTATCCACTTTATCAAGTACGCTGGTCTGAAGATATCCCGCATTAAGTGCAACTGCCTCCCCCGGCTCCACATACACCTCTACATCATAGGTATCCTTCACATGATTAATACATTTTTCTAGAGTATCAATATCGTAATCATCCCGTGTAATATGGTGTCCTCCACCGAAATTCACCCACTTCATACCTTTCATCAGAAATCCGAATTTTTCTTCCACAACTTCGAGTGTGGCTTCTAAATCATCTGAATTTTGCTCACACAACGTATGAAAATGTATTCCCTCAATGCCATTTAACACATCCGGTTCTGCATCCAAAGCAAGCAAAAGATTATCAAGAGTCACACCAAGTCTGCTGCCCGGAGCACACGGGTCGTATATTGCATGCTCTCCCTGAGTTGAAAATTCAGGATTTACACGAAGTCCGAAACTGACACCTGCATCAAGGCATATTTGTTTGTGCATCTTTAACTGAAAAACTGAATTAAAAACCACATGGTCACATATTTTAACAAGTTCCTGCATATCTTCTTTCGTAAACGCAGGTGCAAACACATGATTCTCCCCGTCCATGTATTCTGCCCCAAGCTTTGCCTCGTAAATTCCACTGGCTGTAGTTCCGCTTATATAATTTCCAATAAGCGGATACTCTGCATAGGCTGAGAAGGCTTTCTGTGCGAGCAGAATATGGCATCCGGTATGTTCCTCCACACTGTGGAGTATCTCTAAATTGTGTATCAGCTTTTTCTCGTCAATAACATATACCGGGGTCTTTAATTCTTCAAATCTCATAATAGCCCGCCTTTCTCCGCTCTGTTAATAATCACTTGCAATACCTCATTGTATCTGCTTCTATGTTGGTTTAGTCTACTAAAACAGGATTTTCATCGACTTTCCATGGAAGACCATATTTATTAAGCGCCTCCATGTATGGGTCAGGATCAAATTCATCTGTCGTGAATACTCCCGGCTTGTTCCAAAGTCCCTTTACCACCATCATTGTTCCAATCATCGCAGGCACACCCGTTGTATATGAGATTGCCTGTGAGCCCACTTCACGGTAACACTCCTGATGATCGCACACATTGTAAATATATATTTTTTTCTCTTTTCCATCTTTAATTCCTGTAAATATACAGCCAATATTAGTTTTGCCGACTGTTCTTGGTCCTAAGGATGCAGGGTCTGGAAGAAGAGCCTTTAAAAACTGGATTGGTACAATTTCCTGTCCATTGAATTCTACAGGATCAGTTCTTAACATACCTACATTCTCAAGACATTTCATATGTGTCAGATAGCTTTGTCCAAAGGTCATGAAGAAACGAATTCTCTTAACATGAGGAATATTAGCTGCCAAAGCCTCAATTTCCTCATGATGAAGAAGATACATATCTTTCTTACCTACACCCTCGAAATCATACTCTCTCTTTATTGACATTGCCGGAATTTCAACCCAGTGTCCATCTTCCCAGTATGAACCCGGAGCTGATACCTCCCTAAGATTAATCTCCGGATTGAAGTTTGTGGCAAATGGATATCCATGGTCTCCACCATTACAGTCAAGAATATCTATCGTGTGTATTTCATCAAAATAATGCTTCTGCGCATAAGCTGTAAACACACTTGTAACCCCCGGGTCAAAACCGGTTCCCAAAAGGGCTGTAATTCCTGCTTCTGTATACTTTTCCCTGTATGCCCACTGCCATGAATAGTCAAAATATGCTGTGAATCCAAGACGCTTGCATCTCTCCTCATATACCTTTCTCCACTCAGGATTATCTGTATCCTCACACTCATAATTAGCTGTATCAACATAAGGTACTTTACATGCAAGGCAGGCATCCATAATCGTAAGGTCCTGATATGGAAGTGCCACATTAAGCACAACATCCGGTTTAAACTTAGTGATAAGAGTAATCACTTCATCTGTGTTGTCCGCATCTATCTGTGCTGTTGTAATATTGGTAGTTGTCTTATCCTTTAACTCTGCGGCTAATTTGTCACATTTGCTCACTGTTCTGCTTGCTATGCACAGGTCTGTAAACACCTCACTCACCTGACATATCTTGTGAATTGCTACTGAGGCTACGCCTCCACATCCGATTACTAATACTCTGCTCATCGCTCTTCCTCCTGTTCTAATAATTCTTCAACATACTTAGGCAGCATAAATGCTCCGGTATGAAGATTTGTTGTGTAATATTCTGTATGTATCTGTCTGCGTTTCCACTCTGCCGGTTTGAAATCCTTTAAGGGATGATATTTTTTTGATGCAAATCCAAACAGCCAGTATCCTGAAGGGCTGGTCGGTATATGCGCCTGATATACACGGCTTATTGGAAATGTGTGGAATACTTTCCTATGCATACTTCGGCAGGCATCCTCGTCCTCATCGTAGAACGGACTTCCGTGCTGGTACACAAGTATTCCATCCTCCTTCAGCGCCTTATAGCAGCTTCCATAGAATTCCCTTGTAAAGAGACCTTCCGATGCACCAAATGGGTCTGTAGCATCATTTATTATCAGGTCATATACACATTTCTGCGAGCGCAGGAATCTTAATGCATCAGAATTATAAATGTGTACTCTCTCATCTTCCAGTCCCAAAGCCGTCTCAGGAAAATACTCCCTGCACACATCCACAAACATGCTGTCCTGCTCCACAATATCAATGTTCTCTATGGAATCATACTGGAGAAGTTCTTTGGATACGCCGCCATCTCCTCCACCGATTATCAATACATTTTTCACAGCAGGATGTACCGACATTGGAACATGTACAACCATCTCATTGTAGATGAAGCAGTCCTGTTCTGAAAAAATCACGCTTCCGTTAAGTGTCAGAAATTTACCGAACTCCGGTGACTCAAAGACATCAATACGCTGATAATCACTCTTTCCCGAAAACAACTGCTTTTCTACCCTTATGTCAAACTTCACGTGCGGTGAGTGAAGCTCAGAAAACCAAAACTCCATATTTCCTCTTTCTGCGTCAAAAACGCCCATTACATTTTTAATACATTAAGATACTCAAGAGACGAGTCTTCCATTCCCTGCATAGAACAGCCCTTCTCAACAGAATACCGGATATAATCAATTATCTCGTCTGTAATCTCTTCTCCCGGCGCAAGAATTGGAATTCCCGGAGGATATGCCATGACGAATTCCCCTGAGATATACCCTGCTGCCTCTCTTATCGGTACTTTGACCTTATCGGCATAAAAAGCCTCCTGCGGCGATGCGAGAACTTTTGGAAGAAGCATCTGCCTGTCTACCTCAAAACGCCTTTCTTCCTTGGAATACAGGCGGCTTATCTCAGCCAGAGCCCCCACAAGCCTTTCTATATCCTGAATCCTGTCACCTATGGAAATATACGCCATAATATTTCCAATATCACCGAATTCAATCTGTATGTCATATTCATCTCTTAATATGTCATACACCTCAATGCCATCAAGACCAATATCTCTTGTATAAACACAGAGCTTTGTCACATCATAATCGTACACAGTACTTCCATTGATAAGCTCTTTTCCATAAGCGTAATACCCCCCAATTGAGTTTATTTCTTCTCTTGCATACTGCGCCCACTCGCTTACTTTCTCAAAAGACTGCCTTCCTCTCAATGCAAGATTTCTTCTTGAAATGTCAAGACTTGTCATAAGCAGATAAGATGCACTTGTAGTCTGGGTTATGTTGATAATTGTCTGTACATAATCTGCATTCATGCCATTATTAGTCAGCAAAATAGAACTCTGCGTAAGCGAACCACCGGATTTGTGCATTGAAATTGCTGCCATATCAGCTCCTGCTTTCATGGAATTCATTGGGAGATTATCTCCAAAGTACAAATGTGTTCCATGAGCCTCGTCTGCCAACACTTTAAGTCCATAGGAATGAGCAAGGTCACATATTCCCTTAATATCCGAACATATTCCATAATAGGTCGGATTGTTTACCAGCACTGCCACAGCCCTCGGATGTTCCTGAATTGCTTTCTCCACCTGCTCCACCGTCACACCAAGCACAATACCTAACCTGGAATTAATCTCTGTATTAAGATACACAGGAATCGCTCCACATAGAATAAGTGCATTAATTACACTCTTATGAACATTTCTTGGAACAATTAATTCGTCACCTGCTTTGCACACGGAAAGCACCATATTCTGAACCGCCTGGGTAGTTCCGCCTACCATAAAAAATGCATGTTCTGCCCCAAAAGCTTGTGCAGCCAGCTCTTCAGCCTCCTTAATAACAGAAACCGGATGACACAGATTATCAAGTGGTTTCATTGAATTAACATCTATTCCGACACAACGCTCTCCTAACAGGTCAACAAGCTCGGGATTTCCTCTTCCTCTCTTATGCCCGGGAACATCAAATGGCACTATCCTTTTCTTTCTGAATTTCTCTATTGCCTCATACAGAGGTGCGCTAGCCTGACTTTTTAAGTCCATATTAACCTTCTCCCCCTTACTACTCACACAAAAAGGCGTGACTGATATTAAAATCAATCACGCCTGTATATATCAAATCTTTCTTTTCCATTCCTGTATACAAACACAGAAAATCTGACCTTTCAGAGTTTATCCAAGTAAGCCACTGTTACCGCTCTTATTGACCGTTTCACAAGATGATATGCACTTTCGCATGATAATTTTAAAAATCAACTTATAAAATTTGAGCTTCTAACTCAATCAATAATGTGTGCCCTCGTCACACTCGGCAACCGACCCGCCCGTCCGCAAGGCTTAACATGTAACCATGTGGTCTGCATGTTGGATAACTCTTATCCAAATACTTCTAAACTATAATATATCCATTAAGGCTTGTCAATAAATATTATTCGTTTATATATATTTTCATAATCAATCTTTGTGCCAGAAATCAACCGGTTCATATTCTTTAAGCTTTGCCAGAAATCCCAGTCTGCCCAGCTCCGCCTGTATAAGATCTAATGTCTGCTCATCATCTGCTACTATAGTGTGATAATGGTATCCGGAAGTTACATTCTTAAGAAGACTGCTTTTACCACCGGCAATTTCTGACATATATGTCCTGATATCCCTTCTTGAATGAATATTCATATCTGCACGGATAACACCATATACCTTATGATATACAAATACATCCCTTATCCAGCCACCGAAATCTACAATTGCTTCCAGTTCAGTTTCTACCTCATCATCCGCATGAATAACCTTGAATATTCGGCTATACTCTTTTTTGTCATTAATTACATAACCACGGTTTGTAGAAAAAATATCCACATCCTTCGCCCGGATTAGAGCTATATCCTGCACAACGACCTGTCGGCTTACATTAAGTATCTGCGCAAGCTGTGTGCCGGGTACAGGGCTTGATGAATGTTTAAGTATGTCAACTATCTGTTTTCTTCTCTCTTCACCATTCATATACTATCTTCCTCCTGCTAATTCGAGGCTCATCCTGTATATTATTCCACAGGATGAAGATTCTTTAACGAAATATCCATAATAGGTGCTGAGTGCGTAAGCGCACCACTTGATACAAAGTCTACACCAAGGTCAGTAAGTCTTGCAATATTTTCTTTTGTAACATTACCTGAAACCTCAACCTGCGCTCTCCCCGAAATAATCTTCATAGCTTTCTTCATATCTTCATGACTCATATTATCAAGCATAATAATGTCCGCTCCGGCTTCAACAGCCTCTCTTACCATATCAAGATTTTCAACTTCAACCTCTATCTTGCGCACAAAAGGAGCATACTCTTTCGCCATAGTAACAGCCTGCTTAACTCCCCCTGCTGCTCCTATATGATTGTCCTTCAGAAGCACACCATCTGTAAGGTTATATCTGTGATTGTTTCCACCGCCAACTCTTACGGCATATTTCTCAAATATTCTATTATTAGGAGATGTCTTTCTTGTATCCAGCAGCTTTGTCTTAGTTCCTTCCAAAAGCTTTGCAACACTGTTGGTGTATGTTGCAATTCCACTCATTCTCTGAAGATAATTAAGCGCTGTTCTCTCTCCGCACAGGAGAACTCTTATATCACCTCTGACAACAGCCATTCTTTCCCCCTTTTTTACCTCGTCTCCGTCTTTTGCAAAAAAAGTAATCTCAGTACCCTCGTCAAGCAGTTCAAATGTCCTTGCAAATACCTGAAGTCCACATATTATACCATCTTCCTTACAAATAAGCTCAACTTCCCCAAGTTTTGGCTCAGGCATAACACTGTTTGTGGAAACATCCTCACTTGTGATATCCTCCTTAAGTGCTCCAAGAATAAGCGGTTCAACATTTAATTTCATTGTAACTTTATCAAACATATCTATTCTCCATTCTGTAATTATTATTGTACATCGGTACTTATGTTTTCCTGCTCACAGCTTACGCATAAGTCTTCTTCTGACTTTCCTGATACATCTTATCTGCCTCTTTAATCTTTTGGCCTACTAATTCTGCATACTCTCTGTCAAGCTCTGACTCATTCATATATTCTGATACATCAAAGGTATCAAAATAACATCTTTCTTCAGTTGAAAGGACAGTATTTGTCTTTTCAGAGATATCAAGTGCAGCTCTCTTAGCAAATACAAGGCTTTCAAGAAGAGAGTTACTTGCCAGTCTGTTTCTGCCATGAACACCGTTGCATGCTGTCTCACCAATTGCATAGAGAGCATTCATGCTTGTCCTGCTCTCGTGGTCAACCCTGATTCCTCCCATGAAATAGTGTTGGGCAGGAACCACAGGAATGCACTCTTTTGCAGGGTCATATCCCATATCAAGACAGTGTTTTACAATATTAGGAAAATGTGTTCTAAGTTCATGTTCAGGAATAGGACGAAGATCCTCCCACACGAACTCAGTGTTATCCTTTGCCATCTGTTTTTTTATCTCTTCTGTAAGAAGGTCCCTTGGCAGAAGTTCATTAACAAATCTTTTTCCACTCTTGTCATAAAGCTTTGCACCCTCACCTCTCACTGACTCAGATATGAGGAAGCTTCTGTCTTCCTGCTTCTTTGAGAAAAATGTTGTAGGATGAATCTGAACATAATTGATATCCTTAAGTTCAATATCATGTTTTATTGCTATAGCTACTGCATCTCCCGTAAGATGTCTGAAATTGGTAGAATGTCTGTAAAGCCCGCCTATTCCACCCGTTGCAAGAACAACATCATCAGCCTGAACTTTAATGAGATTTCCATCATCAGTTCTTATGACTGCCCCTAAACACCTGTTGCCATAACATATTATATCAAGTAGCCTTGTATATTCCATTATTGTAACATTGGTAAGTTTCTTTACCTTGTCAAGAAGATGGCTCGTTATCTCTTTTCCGGTTACATCCTTATGAAAAATTATTCTATTAGCCGAATGTGCGCCTTCTCTTGTATAGGCAAGACTTCCGTCCTCTTCTCTCTGGAATCTTGCCCCACATTCTATTAAATCCTGCACAACACCGGCAGAAGAACGAATCATTATCTCTACAGATTTTCTGTCATTCTCGTAATGACCGGCTTTCATTGTATCTTCGAAATAACTGTCATAGTCCTCTTCGTTTTTAAGCATGCACATTCCGCCCTGAGCAAGGAATGAATCACTGCTCTCACAGTCCGACTTTGTTATCATAAGGATTTTCTTATCTGACGGAAGGTTCATAGCCATATAAAGCCCTGAACATCCGGTTCCTGCAATCAGCACATCGGTTCTAAACACATTTATGTCTGGCATATGTAACCTCCTATTTAGCAAGTTCAAGCATTCTGGTAAGCGGCTTCATTGCTTTGCCTGCCAGCTCTTCATCAACAAATACTTCGTTGTTTTCTTCCTCTAGTACATTTAGTACCTTATCAAGTGTAACCATCTTCATGTTGACACACACCTGCTCAGCTTTCAGTGTATAAAGCTTTTTGCCGGGTGCTTTCTTCTTTATCTCGCTGAATACTCCATCAACTGTCGCAATTATGAATTCTTCACAGTCTGTATCAACCACGTAATCTATTATTCCTGATGTGCTTCCCACATAGTCTGCGTATTGTAACACATCTTCCGTACACTCCGGATGAGCTGCAATCCTGGCGTGTGGATGTACCTTTTTAGCTTCAAGCACCATATCTTCAGTTATCGCAACATGTCTTGGACAGAAACCTTTATTTAATATGATATTCTTCTCCGGAACCTGTTTAGCAACGAATCTTCCAAGATTCTGGTCAGGTATAAAAAAAATATTCTTATTGGGAAGATTTTTTACTATCTTCACCGCATTTGATGAAGTTACACAGACATCAGAGTATGTCTTTAACTCTGCCGTTGAATTAATATAACATACAACGGCAAGGTCATCATACTGCTCTCTCATCTTAAGTATCTCTTCTTTTGTTGCCATATGTGCCATCGGACAGTCAGCTCCCGGCTCCGGCATAAGCACCCTTTTACCGGGATTAAGTATCTTGGCACTCTCTCCCATAAATTCCACGCCTGCAAATACAATAATATCCTGTGAAATCCCGGTTGCCACCTTGCTAAGATAGAAGGAATCTCCAACATAATCAGCCACTTCCTGCACATCCTCATCTACATAATAATGAGCAAGAATAACTGCATTTTTCTCCTTCTTTAACTTTAAAATATCACTTGTAACTGACATCTGTTTTCTCCAATCTGCTTTTTTTATTGTGCTACAGTATACTACAAAGGTTTACAAGTGACAAGACAGTTGTAAATATTTTTTGTCATCTAATGGTATATTATTGTTGCAACAGATTTGCTGGATTTACCAGTCATTACATGATAACAAAAAAGCCGCTTCACCAATATAATTGAAATGAAGCGGCTTATCTTATTAATCTTCTTCTATATGCTCTCTTCCCTGTGCGATAATACTCCTTACATGATCATCTGCAAGAGAATAAAATATGGACTTTCCCTCTCTTCTGTTCTTTACCAGCTTATTCTGTTTGAGAATCTTTAGCTGATGCGATATTGCTGACTGGGTCATATTAAGAGCCGCTGCAAGATCACATACACATACCTCAGCCTCAAACAAAACATACAGGATACGGATTCTGGTAGAATCTCCAAAAACCTTAAAAAGTTCTGCCAAATCATACAATTCATTCTCATCCGGCATTGTTTCATTAACAATCTTTAATAGTTCCTCATGAACCTCAACAGAATCACAGCATTCACAATCTGCCATACCGCCACCTCTTTTCCAAATATGCTACAACCTTTTTACAAACAGTGTTCTTATTGCATTAAGCACTGCTATTACCATAACTCCTACATCTGCAAATATAGCCACCCACATATTAGCAATTCCAAGTGCACCAAGCACCAGACAGATAAGTTTAACACCGATTGCGAAATATATATTCTCATATACTATTCTCAAACATTTTCTCGAAATTCTGATTGCCTTAGATATCTTTAACGGATCATCATCCATAAGAACAATATCTGCCGCTTCAATAGCCGCATCACTTCCAAGAGCGCCCATGGCAATTCCTATATCTGCCCTTGAAAGAACCGGTGCATCATTGATTCCATCACCCACAAATGCCAACCTTTCCTTAGGATGCTTATTAACAAGAAGTTCTTCTACTTTAGTTACTTTATCAGCAGGCAAAAGCTCACTATACACAGTATCTATGTTCAATTCAGCAGCTACGGCATCAGCAACATTTTTCGCATCACCAGTAAGCATAACTGTCTTATGGACTCCAGCCTTCTTAAGTTCATCTATAGCCTGCTTTGCATGTGGCTTGAGCAGATCTGATATAAGTATAAGACCAACATATCTTCCATCTACTGCTACATGAACCTGGGTTCCAACCTGATTACATTCTGCATATTCCAGTCCAAGTCTTGTCATAAGCTTTCGGTTTCCGGCAGCAACTTTATGTCCTGAAACATTTGCCTTAACTCCCTCTCCACCTATCTCTTCTACATCTGTAACAAGTGACTTATCTATATCCTGTCCATAAGCCTTCTTAAGACTTCTGCTTATTGGATGTGTTGAAAAACTCTCGGCATACGCAGCATAGCGTATAAGTTCTTCCTTGTCTATTGAGTTATTATATACTCCGCTTACCTCAAATACTCCCTGTGTCATTGTTCCAGTCTTATCAAACACAACAATTCTGGTCTGTGCAAGCGCCTCAAGATAATTAGAGCCCTTAACAAGAACGCCCTGATTGCTGGCTCCGCCGATTCCTGCAAAAAAGCTTAACGGAATACTTATAACAAGAGCACAAGGACAGCTTATTACAAGAAATGTCAACGCCCTGTACACCCACATTCCCCACTGTGGTGAAGCATTAAGAAATACCATACTGACAAGTGGTGGAATAACCGCAAGAGCTAATGCCCCATAACAAACAGCAGGAGTATATATTCTTGCAAATTTACTTATAAAGTTCTCAGACTTTGACTTCTTGGAACTTGCATTTTCTACAAGGTCAAGTATCTTAGATACTGTTGATTCCCCAAATTCTTTAGTTGTACGGACCTTCAGCACTCCAGACATATTAATACAACCACTTATTATCTCATCCCCCGGCTTAGCTTCCCTTGGAAGACTCTCCCCTGTAAGAGCGCTTGTATTAAGCGTTGATGTTCCTTCAACAATCACACCGTCAATAGGAACTTTCTCGCCAGGCTGCACAATGATTATTGTTCCAATCTCAACCTCATCAGGATCAACCTGTTCCAGCATGCCATCCACTTCAATGTTGGCATAATCAGGTCTGATATCCATAAGTTCGCTTATATTTCTTCTGCTCTTACCTACTGCAATACTCTGGAACAATTCTCCAATCTGGTAAAAAAGCATAACTGCAATAGCTTCTGTATAATCGCCGTCTCCGATAAGTGCAATTATTATTGCCCCCACGGTTGCAACAGCCATAAGAAAATTCTCATCAAAAACTTGTCTGTTAAGTATTCCCTTTAACGCCTTCTTGAGTATATCATATCCAATGAGCACATATGGAACCATATATAATATAAACATTACTATGTTAGGAATACTTATAATTCCGCCAATTACTTTAAGAACAATCATAAGAACAGATGATATAATTATTCTTGTAAGCATCTTTTTCTGTTTTTTATTCATAGACCCTCTTTTCTATATACATTAAGCATTAATTATAAATATATCTCACAATCATCTTCAACTTTCTTGCAATTCTTTAATACTTCCTGCATGACAGTCTTAGGGTCCTGACCCTCGTCAAATTCTACAATCATCTTAAGAGCCATAAAATTAACAGTTGCATTCTTGACGCCTGCTGTTTTCTTAGCGGCATCCTCCATCTTATTGGCACAGTTAGCACAGTCAACATCAATCTTATATGTCTTCTTCATAATGATTCTCTCCTTATAATCAATATAATCATATGAACAATCATTCATATGTTCATTTTTATTATATCAACTATAATACATATGTCAACAAAAAATCGCCGAATTTTTCTGCAAAATTTTTGTGACCATTCTCATCAAGGTGCTGTCTGTCAATGCTACTCGGTTGCGCCACCAGAGCAGCATCAAAGAAATAAAAACCATTTTTTTCTGCCACCGCTTTGTATTCAGTTGCAAGCTGTCTTGACACATTTTCAGAAATTTCGTTAAATTCAGGATCAAATCCGGATTCTCCCACACCTTTACCAAGGTGTATCGGAGATACAATCACTATCTTAGCTTCCTTTCCTGCCACTTCTTTAGCCTTCTTTGCAACCTTTTCCATACCATTGGCAATATCCTTTGCAGTGGCATTAAATTCAATCTTACAGTCATTTGTTCCAAGCATTATGGATATAACATCTACAGGTGTGTGCGATTCAATCACAACACCTATAAGATCAATTCCCTTTCTTGCATCCCGGACTGCATCCGGAAATATTGTAGTTCTTCCACACAGACCTTCCTCAATCACATTATATTCAGGTCCAAGATTATCTGATACTCTGCCCGTCCATCTGATATTCCTGTCAAATCTGCCTGAACCGTCAGGCTTATATCCATATGTATTAGAATCTCCAAAAAATAAAATATTCTTCATATAAATGCCCTCTTTTATATTCATATCTTTTCTATATGTTTATATGTTAATACCATAAAAAACAGTTGTCAACAATTTTATTGAGAAAAATAAAAGCAGGGGTATCACCCCCTGCCTCACATAATACCTACAGCCTTCTTAGCAAGTCTGTCCGCCTCTTCATTGCCCTCCACACCGGAATGGCCTCTTACCTTGACAAACCTTATATCTATCTTATCCTTAACTGACAATATATAGTTATAATACTCTTTAGTACCTTTCTTGTTGCGCTTCCACTCTCCTGATGCCCATGCTTTGATACCAGCATAATCATAGAAAACCGATACTTGCCTAAGCCCTAATTCCAGTGCTTTCCTGATTGCTGCCATGCTGCCAAGAATTTCTCCCGCAACATTCCTCATAGAGGACATCTCTGCATCGTTGCCCATCCCTGAGAGTTCATAGCGCTCTCCATCATGTATCAGAAATCCACCATAACCATATACGCCTGTCGCTATGTTAAATGAGCCATCCACAAATGCATAATTATCTTCCGGAAGTACATCTTCTATATTATTCTTGTCAGAGCCAACGCTATACAAAGCTGTTTTCCCGTTAATCTCTGCTATAGTCTCGCACTCCATATATGCCTTGGCTTCCTCAAGTGTAGGAAAGCTTTTAAATTCTGCTGCCGGATATCCGTGCACATTTTGCCTGCAGTCATCCCATTTTTCATATATTCCTGGTTTCTTACCAACTCTTACAGCATAATATTTCTTTGCCATAAACACCTCACCTATTTATTCTACAGTTAATATACACGAATAACGCCAGCAATTTCTTTAACAACTGAAAGACCGTTAAATACTGTCATTGCATCATTAAAATTCTTCTCAGCCACATCATCTGTGATTATAACAAGCTCTGCAACGCCATCTTTACGGCTCTTCTGAACAACCTGTGCAATACTTACATCGTTGTTTCCAAGAACACTGGCTATATTAGCAAGAACTCCCGGTTTATCCAAAGCCTCTATTCTTAAAAAGAATTTACTCTTTGTCTCACTGATATCCTTAACCTTAAGACCTTTATAACATGAACATCCTATCTTGCCACAAGAACCGTGTACAATATTTCTGCACACATCAATTATATCTCCCATAACTGCTGATGCAGTTGGCATCTGCCCTGCACCCCGTCCCATAAACATGGTATCATCACTCGCCTCGCCATGCACAAATACAGCATTGAAAGAATCTCTTACGGTTGCAAGCGGATGATTCTCATTTATGAGCATTGGATGTACCTTCACTTCTATACCATCATCTGTATTTCTCGCAAAACCGAGCAGTTTTATAACATATCCAAATTCTTTGGCATACTTAATATCTTCAGATGTAATCTTAGTAATGCCCTCAGTATACACCTGATTAAATGTAACTCTAGAGTTAAATGCAATTGAGGACATAATTGCCATTTTACGTCCGGCATCATAACCTTCTACATCAGCAGTAGGATCTGCCTCCGCATATCCAAGTTCTGTAGCTTTGGCAAGTGCATCCTTATAGCTCATTCCCAATTCTGTCATCTTGGTAAGTATATAATTAGTTGTACCATTGACAATGCCTATAATCTCTGTAATATTATTGCCCGCCATGCTCTGCTTTAATGGTCTGATAATAGGTATGGCACCTGCCACTGCCGCCTCAAACTGCAAGTCAGCATGCATTGCATCCGCTGCTCCCATAATCTCTTCTCCGCATTCTGCCAAAAGGTCTTTATTAGCAGTGACAACCTGTTTTCCTGCCTTTAATGCCTCAAGAATATATTCTCTTGCAGGACTTATTCCTCCCATAAGTTCTATGATTATTTCTATATCCTTATCTTCAATTACCTCTCTCCAGTTATCAGTAAGCAATTCCCTCTCGATTGGCTTCCTGTCTTTGTCGAGATTTCTCACAAGAACCTTCTTTATTACAAGCTCCGCTCCTGTCTTGCTTACAATATCCTCTCTCATCTGCCCGCAAAGCTTATACACTCCCGTTCCCACGGTTCCTGCTCCCAATATAGCTGCATAAATCTTTCTGCTCATTATATAAGTCCTCTTTCCTGATATTAATTCAAGTTTTTATTTCATATCCACCGCATCAGCCCGGTCTTTCATATCCGACAATACTTTACCCGCTTTTTTTGCCACTGATACAATCTTCATAAGAGAAATAAAATCCCATATTCCCTCAATCATAAGAGCAATTCCTATAAAAATCGTTAAAGCCTCCGTTGTAGAAAATGGATTAAATAGTGCTACAACACCCACAATTATCATAATAACTGCACCAATAAGCTCAATCCACCACTTATCAGCCTGTAAGTGATAAAAGTCAACCGCATACTGAAGTTTAAGTATACCATCAACAATTATTATAACCGCCAGTGCTGTACCCAGAAAAACAGCAATAATTTCCGGCTTAACCACAAAGAAAAATCCAAATGCAAGCAGTGTGACCCCCTGAACCAGTCCATAAGAGCCAAGAATCTCATTACCTGCAACCCTGAAATATGTTATAAGTCTTAATACACCCCATACACACAGCGCAACCCCGATTCCCTTACATATTATTTCCTGTGATAATGCAGGGAATAATACAAGAAACAGCCCTAATAAAAAAAGCGCTGCAGCTACTATCATAATCTCGTATTTTACAGTCTTTAATTTCTTATAAATACTACCCATAATATCCCATCTCCTTAATTATTATTGAATATTGCCATTATACACAAAATAACTTACCAATTCAACAAAAGGCAGTCCTATCTGGACTGCCCTAAATATCTTATAATCTGTGATTTCTTATTATTAGCTACAACCAGACTCTGTTTTGCTGAACGCATATTCTTCTGGATAATCGATACCCTTATTCCCTCGAAAGGTTTCAGAAAACTGTTAATTCCAAGTTCTGCAGCCTTCTCCTCCAGTCTTGTAATTGAAGTTGCAGAAGCCTGCCACTGGGCATTAGTCAGAGTCTGTTCTAGACGCTTAAAATCAAAGCTGTTAAAAAATTCTATAACTTCCCTTAAATATGCTGTCATAACTCTGCTGTCTTCAAGGTTATTATTCTTAAACTTTGAATTAGAAATGTCCACTCCGAATCTTTTCAGATTCTCTATTTTATTCAATAACATACGTGCAGTATCAGACATATTATCACTCCCCTTATATTTCATCATACGCTTTTTCTTAACCAAGTATAATATATCATAATTCTACATTTGAAAAACACATTATTTTATTTTTTTTTATATTTTTTGATGCAGCCCCGGTTCATACAAGCCATTATGTTCTTTCTCTCCGGAATAATATATATCCATACAAGTGAACTTACAAGCAGTAAACCTGGATAAAACAGCTTCGGCAATATCTGAAAAGCCGTTATTTCATATCCAAGTTCAGAAACTGCACTGACTGCAACAAGCATCTGTGCGCCATATGGAATTATCCCCTGAAATATACATGAAAATGTATCAAGAAGCGATGCCGCTTTTCTTGAAGATATATTATAATCCTCTGCCATCTGTCTTGCAATTGGATTAGCCATTACAATTGCTACTGTGTTATTGGCTGTTGCAATATCCATCGAACCTACAAGGATACCCATACCAATCTGGCCGCCTCTCCTGCCTTTAAACAACTTACCTATACCATTAAGTAAAGCTTCAAAACCGCCATTTTCCTTAATAAGGGCACACATAGCTGAAACAAGCACTGCAACCATACATGTCTCAAACATTCCCGATGCTCCGTCTCCCATATTTAACAGAAGCTGTGAAAATGTAATGTGTCCAATTGCAAGCATAATAAATGCTCCGGAAACAATTCCGATAATCAGTACAACAAAAACATTTAAACCGGCTATTCCTCCAATCATAACAAGAACATATGGAATTATCTGTATAAGATTATATGAATGGCTAACCTCTCCTGAGATATGAGTATTAACAGAAAGTACAACAATTATCACTAACGTGACTACCGCCGCCGGCATTGCTATCCAAAAGTTTTCTCTGAACTTGTCCTTCATTGCACAGCCTTGTCCATTGCATGCCGCTATAGTTGTATCTGAAATAAAAGAAAGATTATCTCCAAACATTGCACCACCCATTACTGATGCGACGCATAGAGGCATTCCAAATCCCGAAGCGCAGGAAACAGCCACTGCTATTGGAGTAATAAGCGTGATTGTTCCTACAGAAGTTCCCATTGCTGTTGAAACAAAGCAAGAAACAATAAATAATACTGCCACTGAAAAACGAGCTGGAATTATGCTCAGCATAAAATACGCAACACTCTCAGCACTGCTTCTTCCTACCACACCAACAAATACTCCCGCCACGAGAAATATTAGAATCATTGTTATTATATTCTTGTCAGACAGACCTTGTGCCATAACCGACAGCTTATCATTAAAGTTAAGCTTTCTGTTCTGTAAACAGGCAACAAGTATAGCTGCAAGAAATGCTACAATAACAGGAACATTATAGAAACCCATAGGCATCTTCATAACATACTCAAATAATATTCCCGTTCCAAGATAAAGAACCAGAAATACCAATATCGGAAGTAAAGCCAGAGGATTAGTTTTCCTACTGTTCATTAATCATCACCCATCTTAGCAAGTTTAGCAGCCTGGTCGGCAGCTATGCATGCATCGATTATTTCCTGAATATCTCCATCCATTATCTTGTCAAGCTTATAAAGGGTAAGTCCTATTCTGTGGTCAGTAACACGACCCTGCGGGAAATTATACGTTCTTATCTTCTCTGCCCTGTCTCCCGTACCAATCTGGCTTCTTCTCGCATCTGCTTCTGCGTCATGTGCCTTCTGTGTTTCAATGTCATAAAGCTTTGCTCTGAGGAGTGCAAATGCTTTCTCTTTATTCTGTATCTGAGACTTTTCTGTCTGGGAATAGATTACAATACCTGTTGGATAATGTGTAAGACGAACTGCAGAATCAGTTGTGTTGACACACTGTCCACCATTACCTGAAGCTCTCATAACATCAATTCTGATATCTTTCTCATCAATATGGATATCCACTTCCTCTGCTTCCGGCATAACTGCTACCGATGCAGTTGAAGTCTGTATTCTTCCATTAGATTCAGTTACCGGAATACGCTGTACTCTGTGAACTCCGGACTCATACTTCATAATAGAATACGCTCCCTGACCTTTTACCATGAATTCGACTTCTTTCATTCCGCCAATTCCTGTCTCATCTCCGCTTAGAACTTCAACCTTCCAGCCTCTTGACTCAACATAATGGACATACATCCTGAAAAGCTCTGCTGCAAAAAGAGCCGCTTCCTCTCCTCCTGCACCTGCTCTTATCTCCACAACAATATCCTTATCATCATTAGGGTCCTTTGGAAGAAGCAGAATCTTAAGCTCGTGTTCAAGTTCTTCTACTCTTGCTTTGGAATCACTAAGTTCTTCCTTAGCCATCTCCTTAAGTTCCTCATCAGTCTCCTCGTTAAGTATCGCAAGACTGTCCTCTATATTCTTCTTGCAGTTCTTATACTCTGTATAAGCAGCAATAAGCGGAGCAAGACTGCTCTGCTCCTTCATAAGCTTTCTGAACTTCTCCTGGTCATTAACCACATCAGGATTTCCAAGTTCAGCAGTTATATCTTCATATCTGTTGACTGTATCTTCCAGTTTATCAAACATTTTAAACACCAATTCCTTTCATCAATTAATTACAAATTAATCATTATATGTTATTTCCTGCCCATAACAACTCTGTCAAGTCCTGCGAGATCCTTTATCACAGTAATATTTCTAAAGCCTTCTCGTTCCATGATATCAGAAACGTCTAAAGCCTGTTCTGCGCCAATTTCAAAACATAGCCATCCATCCGGTTCAAGATACTTGCCGGCCTCCGAAGAAATATTTCTGTAATACTTAAGGCCATCCTCGCTTCCATCTAATGCAAGAATAGGATCATGGAGTCTGACTTCATCCTGTAACCCATCAATAACTTTAGTTGGTATATACGGAGGATTTGATGCAATTATGTTAAAAGTTATATCTTGATTTAATTTCTCGAACAAGTCACTAAGCATAAAATCAATATTATCGGCTTCAAGATTGTGTTTATTCTTTTCTGCCACAGCAAGAGCTTTTTCAGAAACATCTATGCCAAGCACCTTTACCTCAGGAAATTTCTTGGCAATAGTAATACCTATGCAGCCTGAACCTGTACACATATCAAGAATATAATCTCCACTCCTTGCAACTTTCATAACCTCCCCGACAAGAATCTCTGTATCCTGCCGTGGAACAAGGACATCCCCATTAACTTCAAACTCATATCCATAGAAATATGCTTTCCCTATTATATGCTGAAGTGGTATATGCGCAGCTCTCTTATCAATATATTCCTCAAAAAGCAGAAAATCCTCCTCCGACAAAAAACTGTCCCCATTGACGAGATAAAAAGTTCTTGTCATACCATTTATGGCTGATAACAATTCAAAACTATCGTGTTCTGCATTCTCCACACCATGACTTTTAAGTTTATCACTTCCCCAGCTTACAGCTTGTCGTATTGTCATCATAACTACTTATCTTCCAGCCTTTTCTGCTTAAACATAGGTACATCCTCCGGATAGTCTTCCTCCGGTTCATGCTCTCCTTCAAATTCAAAACCTGCAACTACTTCCTCTTCACTTAATTCTTCAACAGTCCCCGCCTCATGTATATTCTCAGTGCTAAAACCAACTGCCGGTCCGTCCATAAATTCGAATCCTTCTATTGCAGACGGATCATCATGGTCATCCTCTCCATATCCATATGATGAAGATTCGTCATATGAATCATCATAAGCATTATCATAAACAGTACTTTCAGACTCATCGCTGACCTCATATATTGAAGAAAATGTTTCTCTATCCGTATCATCCATGCCATATTCTTTGCCGGCTCTGATATATCTCTCCTCAGCCGACATCTCACTTACAGAAGTCTCTGTTTCACTGCTTTCCTCAATATCAATAGTTCTGGTTTCCTTATTCCCATGAATAAGACTTCCTGAAATTGCCAGAACCGCTTCCGATGCCACAAGATCCTCCACAGGATTCTCAGAATCTGCATAATATTCAGAAAGGAACTGTTTCCAGTCAAATACTTCCTCAACAGCCTTTATAGCAACCTCAATCATGTCCATATCCGGTTCCCTGGTTGTCAGCTTCTGAAACCACATTCCCGGTTTACTCATCACTCTTACAAATGCATTATCGTTCTTTCCAGCCCATCTTATAACCTCATAAGACACTCCTGCAATCACCGGAATAAGAAGAATTCTTATAACAATCTGAAGTGCAGTATTATCAACCCTGATAAAGATAAAGAATATTATGCTGATAAACATTACAAAAAACATAAAACTTGTACCGCATCTTTTATGATATCTTGAGCTGTTCTTAACATTCTCCGGTGTAAGTCTTGCACCATTCTCTATACAGTTAATACATTTGTGTTCTGCGCCATGATACATAAATGTCCTTTTAATATCCTTCATCCTGGATATCAAGGAAACATAAATCACAAAAATCAATAGTCTGACCACGCCCTCTATAAAATTAAGAAGCGTCTTAGAAACAATATATCTTGAGAAAAACTTTGCTGCAAAGTATGGAAGTACCATAAATAAACCTATCGCAAAGAATATTGACAGAATAACCGTGACAGCCATAAGTACTGACTCAAACTTATCCTTTAATATACTCTTTCCAACCTCGTCAACCTTAGTCTTCTCCTGTTCTGCCGGGTCATCGTAAAATGATGCTGAATAGTTAATTGTAGAAATCCCTGTAACCAAAGAATCAACAAAACTTACTATTCCGCGTATAACAGGCAGATTAAGCCACGGATATTTCTCTGTAATAAGCTTGTTCTCTCTCACAACAACTTCTATTTCATTATCCGGTTTTCTGACTGCAATGGAGTATTTATCCTTATTGCGCATCATAATACCTTCAATAACAGCTTGTCCCCCAATTCCTGATGGCTTCATATCGTATAACCATACCTTTCTATGTTTTGTATACATTCAAAAAAAGTTGAGGTCCTGGAACCTCAACCTTAATCTCAAAATTAATTGTTTGATACACCATACTTTCTATTGAACTTATCAATACGTCCACGAGTTGATGATGCCTTCTGCTGTCCTGTGTAGAATGGATGGCACTTTGAACAGATTTCTACGTGGATTTCCTCCTTAGTTGAACCTGTTACGAACTCGTTACCACAGTTACAAACAACCTTTGCCTGATAATAATCTGGATGGATTCCTTCTCTCATGATTTCACCTCTTTACGAATTATTAAGTATTACAATTGTGAATTCCGCCTTAGACACCCTTTCTGTCCCGATGGGCTCTATGCGCATTAGACACAATGACCTCTTTATCTGTCATAAACAGCTTTCATATTGTATCACAATACATTATGATATGCAAGCACTTTTTCAAAAAGTTATATTATATGTTAAAATGCGCTGAAAAATTCTATACATAATGATTCTTGATTATAGTTTTTACAAGTTCATCATTATTTCTTGTCTTAACAAAAAGGTCAAGAATTCTCTCAGCAGCCTCATCGGTCTTAAGACCATTAAGAGCTTTTCTCATAATATCTACCGCTTCAAGCTCTTCTTTGTTAAGAAGTAAATCCTCTCTTCTTGTACTTGACTTAGCAATATCTATAGCCGGAAATACTCTTTTCTCTGAAAGCTTTCTGTCAAGAACAAGTTCCATATTACCGGTTCCCTTGAACTCCTCGAACACAACATCGTCCATTTTACTTCCAGTCTCGACAAGGGCTGTTGCAAGAATTGTAAGACTTCCACCTTCACGCATATTTCTTGCTGCACCGAAGAATCTTTTAGGCATATGAAGTGCTGCCGGATCAAGACCACCCGATAGAGTACGACCACTCGCCTGAACTGTGAGATTATACGCCCTCGCAAGTCTTGTGATGCTGTCTAACAGTATTATTACGTCTGTCTTCTGCTCTACAAGTCTCTTAGCACGCTCTATTACCATCTCTGACACTCTCTTATGTCTCTCTGGAAGCTCGTCAAATGTTGAGTAGATAACCTCAACATTGTCCCCTGTTATTGATTCCTTAATATCTGTAACCTCTTCCGGACGCTCGTCAATAAGAAGAATTATCAAATGCATCTCCGGATTATTCTTAGTCACTGCATTGGCAATCTGCTTAAGAAGTGTTGTCTTACCTGACTTGGGCTGTGAAACAATCATTCCTCTCTGTCCTTTGCCGATAGGAGATATCAGGTCTACCATTCGCATTGCCACCGTGCTTGAATTCTTCTCAAGATGAATTCTCTCATCAGGAAAAATTGGTGTAAGACTCTCAAAAGCCGGTCTCCTCTGTGCTATAGCCGGTTCTCTTCCATTCACAGTCTCAAGATACATAAGTGCGGAGAACTTCTCTCCTGAAGCCTTCATTCTCTTAGGTCCCTGAATTATATCACCCGTCTTAAGGTTAAACTTCCTTATCTGAGATGGTGATACATATACATCATTATCTCCCGGCAGAAAATTCTCACATCTGATAAATCCGTACCCCTCCGACATAACCTCAAGTATTCCGTCTGCAATAGGGGCGTCTGCCGTCTCCTGCCTTGGTTGCGCATGATAGTTGCTGTCTTTCTTATCTTCCCTCACAAACTGGTCATGATTCTTTCGTTCTCCTGAATCAGAAGAATCGCTGTTATCATCATATGTATCTTCCTGCTCTGCTATATCTGCAACCTCAGCATGTTCCTTCTTTTCTTCCTTTTCTGCCGCTTCAATAATAGCATCAATCAATTCACTTTTCCTCATGGCAGAAATATTCTTGATATTCTTGTCCTTTGCAAACTCACGCAATACGCTCACTGACAATGTCTCTAACTTTGCTTTCATAATCCAAACCTCTGTATTCACTTCTAAAAATGTCTCTGGGAATATGATGCTGAAACGCATCAAAGAATATGTGTATTATACATCATATTATTACAAAAGAAAAGTCTAAAATACTTTTTTTAACGGGTCGTATATGTTATTATATATGTTGCTGTTATAAGCATACTAAATATTATATTGAAAGGAAGATTATATATATCATGACTAATGCAGAGAAAGCCTTAAAGCTCCATGAAGAGTGGAATGGTAAATTCGAGACAACTCCTAAGATGAGTATTCAGACAAGAGAGGATCTTGCCCTTGCCTACACACCTGGTGTAGCAGAGCCTTGCAAAGTTATTGCCAAGGATCAGGAGGCAGCTTACAAATACACTATCAAAGCCAATACAATCGCTGTAGTTTCAGACGGAAGCGCAGTTCTCGGTCTCGGAAATATTGGCGCACATGCTGCAATGCCTGTTATGGAAGGAAAAGCTGTTCTTTTCAAAGAGTTTGGTAATGTCAATGCAGTTCCAATCTGTCTTGACACTCAAGATACAGAGGAAATCATTAAAACTGTAGTTAATATTGCACCTGCATTTGGCGGTATCAATCTTGAAGACATATCTGCCCCAAGATGCTTTGAAATAGAGTCAAGACTCAAGGAGCTTCTTGACATACCTGTATTCCACGATGATCAGCACGGTACAGCAATTGTTGTTCTCGCAGGAATCATAAACGGACTTAAAGTTACAGGAAAGAATAAGGAGAACTGCCAGGTTGTTGTCAACGGTGCAGGTTCTGCCGGTGTTGCTATCACAAAGCTTCTGCTTACATATGGTTTCAAACATGTTACAATGTGCGATAAATCCGGAATTCTCTCTAAGAGCACAGAGGGTCTTAACTGGATGCAGCAATCAATGATGGATGTGACAAACCTTGAGAACAAAACAGGAACTTTAGCAGATGCTCTATGCGGTGCCGACATATTTGTAGGTGTTTCCGCTCCTAATATTGTTACAGCAGACATGGTAAAAACCATGAATAAGGATGCCATAATATTTGCAATGGCAAATCCTGTTCCAGAAATTATGCCGGATGTGGCTAAAGCCGCAGGAGCAAGAGTTGTAGGTACAGGTCGTTCCGACTTCCCTAACCAGGTTAACAATGTAATCGCTTTCCCTGGCATATTCAAAGGTGCCCTTGAAGGTCGCGCAAGACAGATTACAGAGGATATGAAACTTGCTGCTGCACTTGCAATTGCAAATCTTATTCCAGAGGATGAAGTAAGTGATGTCAACATTCTTCCTGAAGCTTTTGACCCAAGAGTTGCCGATGTTGTAAGCAAAGCTGTCATCGACCATATCGAGAAGTAGTCATGCTTCCATATTATTATTCTGTCAGTGAATATCTCAAGAAAACATACGGTCATAAGCTGTACAAGCTCAGTTTATCGGGTGGAATGACATGCCCGAACAGAGACGGCCTTATTGATACAAAGGGATGCATATTCTGCAGTTCCCAAGGGTCAGGCGATTTTGCTGTTACCGATATAGATAAAGCGAAATCTGTTGTCGCAGACAAATATTCCGGCAATGAATATATAGCATATTTCCAATCCTTCACTAACACATATGCTGATGCAGATTATTTAAAGAATCTGTTCACGCCCGTAATTATGAGAGATGATATACGCATCCTTTCCATTGCCACAAGGCCTGACTGTCTGGGCACCGATATAATTGAGTTGCTTTCTGAATTAAACAGTATAAAGCCAGTCTGGGTTGAATTAGGACTTCAGACCATCAACGAGGACACTGCCAGATATATACGACGCGGTTATAAACTCTCTGTTTATGACGAAGCTGCTCACAATCTTAATCAGGCAGGGATACAATTTATTACACACATGATAGTAGGTCTGCCGGGAGATACGACAGCGGATACTGTCGCCACCGCCAGATATATTGCAGACAGCAAGGCATCCGGAATCAAGATAGCGCTTTTACATGTACTGAAAGATACAGACCTTTATGTCGATTACTGTGCAGGCAGATTCAGTACTATGACCATGGAAGAATATTTTCAGATTATAGGGCAAATACTTGCCATTCTGCCTAAGGACATGGTAATTCACAGGCTTACCGGTGACGGCCCTAAAAATACTCTCGTCGCACCATTATGGACAGCAGATAAGAAAAGAGTTCTCAATGCTCTCTCACATTACCTTAAAGACAATAACATTTATCAAGGAAAAGATTATGAACACAGACTCTAACACTTTATACAAATTAATGATTTTATACATGTTGAATAAAGTTAATTTCCCACTGTCTAATACCCAGCTCTCTTCATTTATGCTGGATAAACAGTATACTGACTATTTCACCTTCCAGAAGACAATCAATTCTTTAGTAGAAGATGGATTTATCAGGGGAACAACTCATCAGAGCAGTACTCACTACACTCTTACCAAGGAAGGTGAGGAGACTATCGCATTTTTCTACACCAAGATTTCAACAGGTATAAGAGATGATATTGAGACATACCTTTCTGAGAACAGATATGAGTTAAAGAATGAAGCCGGCACCGTAACTGACTGTTACGAACTCCCTAACGGCAGTTATATTGCACACTGTCAGGTCAAAGAAGGTGATACAACCCTTATTGAGTTAAATCTTAATGTTCCTGTCGAGGAACAGGCTGAAATAATATGTGCAAGATGGCGCGAAAACAGCCAGGAATTATATGATTATATAATCCACAAATTAATGTAATATACACAATACATAAAAGAAAACCGCCAGATACAGCTTTACGCATAAATCTGGCGGTTTTTTGTTAATCCTCTAATGGAAGCACATAGGAATCAATCAGTTTCCAAAGTTCACTTAATCCCTGCTTTGTCTGTGCAGAAAAAGGAATAAGAATATCATCCTCCTTTAATCCAAGGCCTGTCCTTACAGCTTTTACCTGCTTACCCACCTGACTTCTTTTAATCTTGTCAAGCTTAGTTGCAACTATTACCGGTCTGTATCCATTGCTCACTATCCATTCATACATCATCCTGTCATTTTCCGATGGGTTATGACGAATATCAATAAGAAGAAACACCTGTTTAAGCTGGTTACTTTTCTTAAGATAATTCTCTATCATTTTACCCCATTTGGCTTTTACCGTAGTGCTGACATTAGCGTAACCATAACCCGGAAGGTCCACAAGAAACATACAGTCATTGATATTATAGAAATTGATTGTCTGCGTCTTCCCCGGCTGCGCAGACGTTCTGGCATAGGATTTTCTATTCATAAGGGCATTGATGAGTGAAGATTTTCCTACATTGGACTTTCCTGCAAAAGCCACCTCAGGGTACTCTGTCTGAGGAAGTGCACTAGTCACACCTATAACTATATCAAGATTTACTTTCTTAATTACCATAATTAATCCCATTTCCTCCTTTCAATCAGGCGTATTTGCCTGCTTTTACCATAAACAGCCCCGCTATATCAGTGCATGTTCAAACACATCAAGTGCTCTCTCTACATATATTATATCCATGTCCTCTATAATCTCCTGGTCTAATTCCTCCACATCAGGTTGATTTTCCTTTGGCACAAATACAGTTTTAATTCCGGCAGTTTTACTTGCAAGAAGTTTTTCTTTTATGCCCCCTATAGGAAGAATACGTCCTCTGAGTGTAAGCTCTCCCGTCATGGAAATATCAGCTCTGACAGGTCTCTTTGTAACAGCAGAAAGAATAGCTGTAGCCATTGTAATACCCGCAGAAGGGCCGTCTTTAGGAGTCGCACCCTCCGGAATATGCAGATGAAATACATGGTTCTCATAGAAATCTCTATTCACTTTATATTTACCTGATTCTGTGACTGATTTCACATAAGAGACCGCTATCTGCGCTGATTCCTTCATTACATCTCCCATATTACCAGTGAGTTTGAATTCACCCTTTCCCGGAATCGCAAGAACCTCTATTTCAAGAGTGTCGCCTCCTGCCTGTGTCCATGCAAGTCCTCTCACAATACCGACCTCTCCTTTAGAGTTCTTCTTATCCGGTCTGTATTTTACTTTACCAAGATAATCAGAAAGATTTTTTTCTGATATATTAATAGTCTTCTTAACACCTTTATTTCTTGTACCGTCTGCAGCAAATACGCCCTCTTTGTAAAGGCTGCCCACAGCTTTTCTGACAGCTTTTGCAATCTGTCTTTCCAAGCCTCTCACACCAGCTTCTCTTGTATAAGAACCTATCATCATTCTCACCGCTTTATCTGAGAATTTCACATCTGAAGCAGAGAGTCCATTCTCCTGCATCTGCTTTCTGATAAGATGTTCTCTTGCTATATGAAACTTTTCATTAGATGTGTAGGAACCAACCTCAATAACTTCCATTCTGTCAAGCAGCGGACGGCTGATCTTAGACAAATCATTAGCTGTAGCGATAAACAATACATTTGATAAATCCACAGGCATCTCAATGTAATGATCCACAAAGTTGACATTCTGCTCGCTGTCAAGCACTTCTAACAGTGCTGCAGATGTATCCCCCTTGTAATCACTGCTTATCTTATCTATCTCGTCAAGAAGCATAAGAGGATTGTTAGCCTTTGCCTGTTTAAGTCCCTCTATTATTCTTCCCGGCATGGCTCCAATATAAGTCTTTCTGTGTCCCCTAATCTCTGCTTCGTCCCGCACGCCGCCAAGACATATTCTCACATAAGGTTTGCCCAAAGCCCTTGCCACCGACTTGGCGATAGAGGTCTTTCCGGTACCCGGAGGTCCCACAAGACATATTATAGGTGCCTTTCCGGTACTTGTAATATTTCTCACAGCAAGAGATTCAATTATCCTGTCCTTGATTTCCTTCATTCCATAGTGGTCAGCGTCCAGAATCCTCCGGGCATTGTCGATATCCCTGTTATCCTGTGTTTTAACATTCCAAGGCAGGTCAAGACATGTCTCAATATATGTACGCTCAACATTTGCTTCAGAATTATTACCTGACAGGTTCTTAAGGCGTTTTATCTCCTTATTCAGCTTATCTTTAACATACTGCGGTGCATCCAGCTTAGCAACTTCCTCTTTAAGTTCCTCCGCCTCAGACAATGTCCCTCCGTCAAGTTCCTCATTGATTGCCGCAAGTTCCTCCCTGAGAATATACTCCTTCTGGTTCTTCTCAACTTTCTCCCGCACAATGTTTCCAAGTTCTTCCTTGATTCTGTATGCATTAGTCTCGTTGATAAGTATTGTTGCCGCAAATGTATACATTTCTTCATAGTCAGCCATCTCAAGAAACTTCTGTCTCTTGTCATATTCCATCGGGAATTCAGCGGCAAACTCACTCAGGAGCGGTTCTGCATCCCTGTAATCAAGCCATCTTTTGACTGTATCTTTAGCAAATTTAGGATTCACCTGTGCATACTGTTTAAGAAGCTCTTTCATGCCCAAAAGAATAGCTCTCCCGAGAACCATATCCGGCTTTGGCATAGCAGCAATTCCTGTCACCTCAGCAACCATGATGCCTGCTTCCTGTTCAAAACTGTTAATTTCAGCTCTGTCAATTCCCTCAACCTGAACCCGTAATATCCTGCCCGGCATCTTGATTATCTGCTTAATCTGGGCTATTGTTCCTACTGAATATAAATCCCGAAGCTCCGGCTCGTTAACCTGGGAATCTAACTGGGTTACAAGATATATATACTGATCCGTTGACATAGCCGTTTCTACTGCCTTGACGGATTTCTTCCGGCTCACGTCAAAATGTACCACCATTCCCGGAAATACCGTGGTATTCCTCAGAGGAATAGCAGGATATTTATGCTTATCCTTTTCCTTAATCATATAATCATTTTCCTTTGTTATTCATAATTAAAATAATTTTAAAAAGGCGAACCGTTCGCATTGAACAATCCGCCTGATAAACCCTACTGTGCTTTTTTAACAGCATCTGTTCTATACTCTAACAGAGGCTTTGCTGTACCCTCTACAGCTTCCTTAGTTATTATACATTTAGCTACAGTCTCATCTGATGGAATCTCATACATTACCTCATTCATGACAGATTCCAGAATTGATCGAAGACCTCTTGCTCCTGTCTTTCTCTCAAAACTCTTATGTGCCACAGCTTTAACCGCATCATCTGTGAATTCAAGAGCAACCTCATCAAGCCCGAAAAGCGCCTGATACTGCTTGATAATAGCATTCTTCGGTTCTCTTAAGATTCGCACCAGAGAGTCCTCGTCAAGAGAATCAAGTGAAACTACAACAGGAACTCTTCCCACAAATTCCGGGATAAGACCAAATTTGATAAAATCCTGAGGAAGAGCCTTGTGAAACATCTCTCCGATATTATCATTGCTCTTTTCCTTAAGTTCTGAATTAAATCCTATAGAACTTTTATCCATACGGGATTCGATAATCTTCTCCAGACCATCAAATGCACCACCGCAAATAAACAGAATATTAGTTGTATCAATAGGTATCAGCTCCTGCTGAGGATGCTTTCTTCCTCCCTGTGGCGGAACAGATGCAACCGTTCCCTCAAGAATTTTCAGAAGTGCCTGCTGTACTCCCTCGCCGGAAACATCCCTTGTAATAGAGACATTCTCTGATTTCTTAGTTATCTTATCTATCTCATCAATATATATAATTCCATATTGTGCTTTTTCCACATCATAATCTGCCGCCTGAATAAGCTTTAAAAGAATGTTCTCTACATCTTCACCCACATATCCGGCCTCAGTAAGAGTTGTTGCATCTGCAATAGCGAATGGTACATTCAGCAGTCTTGCCAGATTCTGCGCAAGAAAAGTTTTACCGGAACCGGTAGGTCCAAGCATAAGAATGTTACTCTTCTGCAGTTCAACATCAACATCTGCCTGTGACATTATCCTCTTATAATGGTTATATACAGCAACTGCCAGCACTTTCTTGGCATCATCCTGTCCTATGACATAATCATCAAGGAATTCTTTAATCTGTTTCGGTTTGAGAAGATTAATCTCCATACCTGCGGCAGCGCTCTTATCATCCGCCTCAATCTCAAACTCCTCGTCAAGAATATCGCTGCATATTTCAACACATTCATCACAAATGTAAACGCCATTATGTCCTGCGATAAGCTTTTTAACCTGATCCTGGGTTTTATTACAGAAAGAGCATCTAAGCTTCTCGTCCATATTTCTGCCTGCCATATTATCCTCCAACATTATCACTCATGCAAAAACAAGGGAGACACCTGCAAATGTATATAATACTGCAGGCATCTTCCTTATCATAAGCAATTATCTCTTTTCCACAACACTGTCGATAAGCCCATAAGCAACAGCTTCCTGTGCTGTCATGTAATTATCTCTCTCTGTGTCGCGTGCAATCTCCTCAACTGACTTTCCTGTATTGGCAGCCAGTATTTCGTTTAACTTATTTCTTGTCTTAAGTATATTCTCAGCAATAATTCTGATTTCAGTCTCCTGACCCTTTGCACCACCTGACGGCTGGTGAATCATAATTTCCGAATTAGGAAGAGCAAGTCTCTTACCCTTAGCGCCACCAGAGAGCAGGAAAGCTCCCATGCTTGCTGCCATACCTATACATATAGTAGATACATCACACTTAATGTACTGCATAGTATCATATATGGCAAAACCTGCCGAAACTGATCCACCCGGGCTGTTAATGTAGAAATGTATATCCTTTCCAGGATCTTCTGCCTCTAAGAATAACATCTGCGCTACCACAAGGTTAGCGGAAACATCTGTTACTTCTTCTCCTAAAAATATAATTCTGTCTTTCAGCAGACGTGAATAAATATCATATGACCTCTCTCCCCTGCTGTTCTGTTCAATGACATAAGGTACAAAACTCATTACACAACCTCCGATATACTAAAAATGTATTGCTGGGTTTAATTATTTCTCAACAACTGAATCTACGATAAGTTCAACGGCCTTCTGAATTGCAAGATCTTCCCTAATCTGCTTTTTCTCATAATCGCCCATAAATTCCTTAATCTGATCAAGCTCCATCTTGTATGCATCAGCCATCTTCTTTAACTCTGCCTCAAACTCATCATCTGATGTCTCGATATTCTCAGCCTTAACAATAGCCTCAAGTACAAGTCTTGACTGGATTCTCTTCACAGCCTCAGGCTTCATCTCATCCATAATCTTATCAGCAGTCATTCCTGTATACTGGAAATACTGCTCAACAGATAATCCCTGCTGCTGTAATCTCTGTGCAAAATCCTCAACCATTCTGTTAACCTGAGTGTCAACCATAGCTTCCGGAATATCCATCTTAGAAGTCTCGATAATCTTAGCAATTGCCTCATCTTCCTTCTTAGCCTTAGCCTCGTTAGCTTTTCTTGTCTCAATCTTCTTCTTGAGATCATCCCTGTACTCAGCGAGTGTATCGAAATCTGAAACATCCTGTGCAAACTCATCATTGAGTTCTGGAAGCTGTTTCTCCTTTATCTCCTTAACCTTTACCTTGAATACTGCCGGCTTACCCTTAAGCTCTTCTGCATGGTATTCCTCTGGGAAAGTAACATTGATTTCCTTCTCATCACCAATATTCATGCCGATAATCTGTTCCTCAAAATTATCAATGAATGAATGTGAACCAATTGTAAGTGGATAATCTGTTCCCTTTCCACCATCAAAGGCAACTCCATCAACAAAGCCTTCAAAATCTATTACAGTATTATCTCCATCCTTAACAGCTCTGTCAGATACAGCTACAGTTCTTGAATTCTGATCCTGTACTCTCTTTAACTCTTCTTCAACGTCTGCGTCAGTTGCTTCCACATCATTCTTAGAAACCTCTACTCCCTTGTACTGTCCAAGCTCTACCTCTGGCTTAATTGCAACAACAGCCTCGAAGATAAATGGCTTGCCAGCCTCTAACTGTGTTACGTTAATCTTAGGCTGTGAAACAAGCTCAAGTCCACACTCATCTGCTGCCTTAGCATAAGCATCAGGAATGATAGAGTTAGCAGCGTCTTCATAAAATACTTCTGCGCCGTACATCTTCTCAATCATCTTTCTAGGTGCCTTACCTTTTCTGAAACCCGGAAGGCTGATCTTACTCTTATTCTTATTATATGCAGTATTAAGTCCTGCCTCAAACTCCTCTGCAGTAGACTCGATAACAAGCTTTACCATATTCTTCTCTTCTAAATTCTCAACTGTGAAACTCATTAAAAAAATCCTCCTTATGTAATGTATCTATCGTACAACATACCCACGAATTATAACACAAGTTAATTGAGATTACCAGCAAAAAGTTGAAAAAATAAAAGATAAGGCTACAGTCCTTGTATTCCCTGGAATATAAAGACTGTAGCCCATCATTATCTTAGCAGATAAATATTAGTATTCTTTTTAGAGAAATCAGCTGCTACTGACCACTCATCTGCTCTTCCTGTCTTCTGATCATCTCTTTAACCATGTTACCACCTACTGAACCAGCTTCTGCTGATGTGAGGTCTCCATTGTAACCTTCCTTTAAATTAACACCGATTTCTGAAGCAACCTCCATCTTGAATCTGTCAAGTGCGCTCTGTGCTTCCTTCTTAGTCTTGCTATTAGAACCTGTTGATTTAGTCATAATAAACCTCCTTATTATTAACACATTTGTTGATTTAAGGCGAATAGCCATGGCGCCATGACTTATCGTCTTGGTGTTAGTATGTGTTGTAATAAGCTTATTATTATGACAGATTCTGGCTGTTAATTATTGGGTGTCATTTTCGTTGTTTCTGTTTCTAAATCTTTAGAAGATTCCGGAATAAGTTTCTTATATACATATATCTCATCATATACCGGTGCCCACTTGTATGTTGCTCCTCCTGTACAGAACACATATGCATGTCCTTTGTTAGTCACAGCATAACTCACAAGACAGCTTCCCGCTTCATTAATAAATCCGGTCTTTCCGCCTTTTACTATGACACCGGGTGCTTCATTGCCATATATGCGCGAGTACATTGTACTTGTCAGCAGTATTCCTTCCGGATGCTGTGCTGTAGGCTTAGTCGTATACTGATATGTTCCAAGCACCTTTGCCCTTAAATCATCCTTCATGGCATACTCCATAATCATCGCCATCTCAGCCGGAGTCGTGTACTGATTATCATCATATAATCCTGTCGGATTAGCAAAATGTGTATTCTTAAGCCCAAGTTCCCGGCATTTCTGATTCATCAATTCAGCAAAAGCCTCATTAGAACCTGCCACCATTATAGCAAGAGCCTCCGCAGCGTCTGCTCCTGATGGAAGGATAAGACCATAAAGCATATCTTCAACATCTACTGTCTCGCCCTCTAAGAATCCGGCAACTGACGCTTCTTCCCTAAACAGTCTGTTGAGCATCTCATATTCAAATGTATAAGTATTCGATATATCCTTAATATGTTCTGAAACAACAATAAGAGTCATAACCTTTGTCATAGATGCAGGATATATCCTGGTTGTGGCCTGTTTACCTGCGATAATCTTATGATTATCAACATCAAGTAACGCGGCATAAGGCGATGATATATTAGTATCACCTGACACATCCTGATAATCTGCTGCCAGCTCCGAATATATAAGTGGAGGTTCGGTAGGTTCCTGTGTCTCTTCTTCCTTCTCCCACTTTGTCTCCTCAACTATATCCGATGCAAATGCTGCTTTAGTATTGGCAGTTTTTCTCAGACCTGATGTCATATTTACAATAATAACAGCAAGTACAATAACAAAAGCTGCCGACACAAGCAGCATTATTCTTTTTCTTAAAATCTGTTGCCTTCTTTTCTTGAGTATAATAGATTTCTTCTTTCTTCTCTGGCTTATCTTAATGGCTTCTTCGTAATCATAATTGTCATAACCCATCAATCTGTACTCCTAAACTAAACATACTGTGTTGACTTTCTAAGCTTGTCGGACAGTTCCTGACCTTTAATCAGCCTTACCAGTTCAAGTCCAAGATCAATGGATGTACCCATTCCCCTTGAAGTCGTTATATTACCATCTGTAACCACTCTCTCCGGTGCCATAATTACCTCTGCACCCTTCAACTGCTCCTCAAATCCCGGAAATGCCATTGCTTTCCTTCCTTCAAGCAGTCCCAGATTTCCCAGCACTGATGGAGCTGCACATATTGCAGCAATTCTGTTATTCTTATCGTTATATCGCTTAATAAGTTCTAAAAGCTTTTCGCATTGATAATATGACTTATGTCCCGGTCCTCCCGGAAGAAAAAGCAGCTCGCTTCCATCAAATTCATATTCGTCAAACAGCGAATCTGCCTCAACTTTCACACCCTGAGCACTTGTGACACATATATTGCCTGTTATAGAAATTGTGCTTGTCTTAATATCGGCTCTTCTAAGTATATCTAAAACAGCAAATGCTTCTATAGTTTCAAACCCTTCTGTAAGAAATACACACACATCCATTATTATATCCTCCGTACATTAAAAAATCCTTGTAAAATATTATACAACAAAATTTATTTTTTTATCAACGCATAATTAATAAAATATTAATATTTATATGTTGTAGTTTTCGATACTATGTGTTACCATATCAATTAACAAAACAAATCGTTTTTACAACTGGGAGGATAATATGTTTGACATAATAACAGATTCAGCATGCGACATAGTAAGAGAATACGCAGAAACACACAACATAAAGCTCGTACCTCTTTATACCACATTTGACGGTGTCAACTATTTAAAGGAACAATATGATATCGATCATGATGAATTTTATAGAAGAATGACAGACGAGGGAGCATTTCCCAAGTCTTCTCTGCCAAGCGTTCAGGATTTTGTTGACGCAATCATGCCAAGCGTGGAGTCCGGCACTCCTGCAATAGTATGCACAATAACATCATATTTTTCCGGTTCATATAATTCTGCCTGTACAGCAAGAGACATAATATTGGAAGAGCATCCCGATGCCAGGGTAACTGTTATTAATTCATTGCTCAACTCTGCATCTTTCTCTCTCTTCATATATCAGGCTCTTGAGATGAGAAAAGCAGGCTATTCCTACGAAGACACAATCAGGGTTCTTGAGACATTAAGAAATGACGGACGAATCATGTTTACCACAGAATCCCTTGAATATCTCAGTAAGGGTGGCCGTCTTGCAAAAACTGCCATTACTATTACAAGTAAGTTAAACCTTCGTCCTATTATTGTCATGAAGGAAGGCGAAATCGGCCTTGGAGGCTTCACTCGCACAAGAAACAAGGGCAAATCCAATGTTATAGACATGATTCAGAAATATATCGAATCCACCGGAAAACCTATTGAAGAATGGGATATTACTGTGGGATACTGTACTAACCCTGAAGAAGCTGAAGCCTACAGAGATGCTGTGGAAGCCCAGCTTGGAACTAAACTTCTCGAAAGACGTGTTGATTTCAAGACAAGAATAAGTATAATATCAGGCTGTCACACTGGTCCATATGCACTCGGAATCGCCTGTCTGCCTAAATACACAACCGTTAAGTTATAACTTCTATAATAAAATGTGCCACATTACTGCAATAAAACTAGTAAAGTGGCACATTTTTGTTTATTAATGCTCCATATGATTATCTATCCATTCATATATCTCTGAATATATTTCCTCTTTGTTTAGCTCGTTACACAATTCATGTCTGCAGTCCTCAAATAACCTCAAGTCAATATCTTCAAGATGTCCGTGATAGCTGTCATATGCTCTGTATACACCTTTTCCATACTCCCCTACAGGGTCATCCAGACCTGACATCATAAGCATTGGCAGTTCTTTAGGAATTCTCTTAATGTTCCTTGGTTTTCTGACATACAGAATCATCTTCATAAGTCCCCTGTATCCATTAACTGTAAACAAAAATGTTGTGAGTTTACCGGCATTGTACTCATCCACAATTGACTCATCCCTTGTAAGCCAGTCATTGTCTGTCCTCACATCCTTGATTTTTCTGTTATAATTACCAAACATCATCTTAGCGAGAAATGCACTTCTGTATCTGTCACCTTTAAAAAGCCTTGTGATATCTGCTGCCATCTTTCCGGCAAGCACAACAGGTGTTGGCTGATGACCTGTTCCCAGGATTATAACTCCATCCAGTTCATCCCCATAATCACATATATATTTCCTCGTGACAAAGGAACCCATACTGTGTCCTGCAAGAAAATAAGGCACTCCCGGATACATTTTCTTCATAATCCCGGTAAGATGATGTGCATCCATAGCAAGAGCTTTCTCCGGATGATTCTCCATAAAATACCCATAATCACTATCCTGACAGACTGATTTACCATGGCCGAGATGGTCATTACCCACAACAAGTATTCCTCTCTCTGCCATAAAGCTTCCAAATCCGTCATATCTGTCAATATACTCTATCATTCCGTGACATAGCTGAAGTATTGCACACGGCTTTTCGTACACAGCCTCATCAGGACACCATAATGATACATGTATAGATGTCCTTGTGTCACAGGACATGAATGTGTTACTCTTCTTTTTTATCATAAGACTACCTTTCTTTACTTACTTAGTGTATTACTTTCCGCTCCCCATGGACTGCCCTGTGCATTTCCACTATAGGATATACTTTCCGCTCCAAGAAATGCCTCATTACCAATATATTCAACCCCAGACGGTACAATAATATCTTTCATACCCGTGTTGGCAAAGGCTCCATATTCTATACGCTTAAGCCCTGTGGGAAGCACTACCTTATTAAGTTCTGTACATCCCGAAAAGGCGTATGCGCCGATAGTTTCAACTGTTGCCGGAATCTTTATATCAGTCAGAGAACTTTTATTGTAGAACACTCCTGAGGCAATCACCCTTACCCCCTCTGGTATTGCGTAAGTTCCCTCCGTCTTCTTTACCTTGCATAATATATCGTTGACAATTATCTCTTCACTGTTTTCCAGCATATCATATTCCCATTGCGTATCAGTAAAAGCATTCGTCCCCACTGAGGTAACAGTTGAGGGTATTGAAATTGTCTTAAGATTATAACAGTTTAAAAAAACATTTTCTGCAATATACTCAACCCCATCAGATATGACAACCTCTGTCACCCTGACATCATCTCTGAAGGCTCCGCTTCCAATACCTTTAACAGTCTTGCCATCCAGCTTTTCAGGGATAGTCAGTTTAACATCTTCTCTGCCTTTATCAGTAAGCCCTGTTATTATCACACAACCTTCATCATTCTCCTCATATGTAAACACTGCTGCTTTCACATGTTTCTTACATCCTGTAAAACCTGCCATCAATAATACAGATATAATCACAGCAAATAATATCTTCTTCCGGAACATACTATCCTCCATTACCTCACCCATACAATTCTTATTATTATGGTATGTTATCTGTCATTCATCTTAGCCCACATATAGCAAAATGCCTGCGTTCTCGCTGCAAAATGCTTATTCTTAAGAAGTTCCTTTACCTCCTGCCTTGAATACCATGCAGCAGTAATCTCCTCATATGTGGATGTGCTTGGTTTAAATGTCCCCGCTGCCTTTCCAATGATTACAGCATTGGTCTCATTAGAAAAACCTATTGCACTATAGCTGTCAAACAGCTTATCCTCTATTGAAACAAGATCAAGCCCGGTCTCCTCCTTAAGTTCCCTCCCAGCTGCAATCTCCGGTGTCTCCCCTTCATCAATCAGACCAGCCGGAAAATTGTATACATAATCTCCCACTGACATTCTGTACTCTTTGTTAATCAGAATATGTTCATCCTCCTCGTCTGTAGCAACTATAACAACTCCATCCGTACTCTGGTTTCTCACATCCTCCAACGACTGAATATCCTTATTCCGGCTTATTATCTCATAGACCTTCTTCTTATTATCCTCCGTCGTATAGTACAGATCATATCTGTTTATAAATGTGCCCTCATTTACTTTCTTAACACCATCAAATTTCATAACTGTACCTTCTTATCTTCCGCTTTTTCCTCTCGCATATTCAGGCTGTATTCAGAGCAATTTCATCAAAAATACTAATAATAAACACAACGGAATATACCAGCGATGTGCATTGCATCTGTCTGAATGTCCAAAATATATTATAATTCTATCATTTATGAATCGGTTACTCAACCAAAATAACTTTATAATTCTTATCTTTATCTTCCAGCCACATCTCCCTTTTCAAAATCATATACAAGTTTTTTCCCATAGGCATCACTATAAGCCCTGCATTTCTGCTCATAATCCTTCTGCATCATGGCTATACTTGAGCTTCGCTCATTCATACCCGTCGGAGGGTATATCACAGGTAAAATATGAAGTCTGTAGCTTATCTTTTTTCTCCCATTTCTGTAACTCCCGCTTTCAATCTGTTCTACGAATAATGGAATTATGGGGACAGCAAATCTTACTGCATACATATATGCGCCCCTCTTTAAAGGGCGGGGCTTTCTGTAATTAAACCACATTTCCTGCTCCGGATATATAAGTACAAAACTATTATTATCCAAAGCTGACTTAATCTGTGCCGGAAATTCCTTTTCCATGAACCACCGTATACTGCTTACAGGCATGGTATCCGCATATCTTTGCATATAACCTATCACACCCTTCATAGCAAGATTCGTATCCTGATTCACTATGCATATCCGCTTTAATCCCGCCTTTTTCATACTGTATCTGATAATTACAGGGTCAAGGGGGCTGAAATGATTGCAGGTAATAATAGCCGGCCCATGTAACCCGGCAAGGTTTTCAAGTCCTGAAACCTGTGTGATAAGCCCCACAGCCGATGTCCCCATACTAAATGCGGCCTGTGCAATCTTTCTTTTCACCCTGTATCCAAATGTGTTCCTATATTCCAGGTATCTCCTTAGAATCCTCTCTTTATCCTCTTTACCAAGCTTAGGATCCATTGGCTCCACTTTGGCATTAAAGTCTTTTCGTTTAACTGCAGCCCTGATATTCTCATAAACCTGTTCTCTGTCTCCCAAAATCATCGATTACACCACTTTCTTTACATTGTGGGATTTTCCCAGAATATCCGCAAATCTTACCCCTGTACATGAGATTTCCCCGGCTCTTTCAAGAAGCTCATCAAGCTTTTCCCTGTCCTCGCGTTTCTGTTCTTCTGTATATTCTGCCTGCTGCCTTACAAGCTCCGGATAGAAACCCGACCTTAAAGCATAGTGCCAGAAATATTCTTCATATGGTATATCCTTGTAATGCCATGGCTTGTCGAAGAGATTAAAATGTAACAGCTTCGGTCTGTCCACATATTCTCCGCCCTTATTGGGCATAACATTCCACTCTCTGTCAAGATAATATATATCCCCGGCACATAGTGCATTAATATAGTCCTGGTCAGGAGCTATGCTGTCAAAATGATATTTGTCTAGTAATTTTATGAATTTATCCGACAAATGCTCCTCGCGCATCTTTTTCATGTTCATAAGAAGCACTCCGGAGTTAACATAACTGTCCCTGTCAATGCCAATAGCTTTCTGAACATAACCGGACAATACTCTGTCTTTAGCCACAAATGTATCTCTTACCGCGCCAAACATTTTTCCATCCAAATCTGTCCCAAAAAGTTCGGCAATATCACTTGTCAGAACTGTATCTGAGTCAATATAGATTCCCTTGTCAATCTCTGGAAAAAGCTCGGCAATAAACAGCCTGAAATAAATAGTCAGGGTAAACACTCCTGAATATAGTCTGTTTTCCATTCTGTCAGTAATACTCTCCATACCCTTATTTATTTCAACAAATTCTATAGTTATATTGCTGTAATCCTTGACCACATTTGCAAGCTTTATCCTTGTTATGGTCTTCACATCATCGTACAGGACTATAATCCTGTATTGCTCAGTCTTAGACGAATTCTGTGCCAATGATTCTAAACAGACTGCAAGATAAGGCGTATATCCTTCATTGACAGAAAAGAAAATCGGAATTCTTGTCCTTTCCCTGTATTGTGAATAAGCCTCCTCAAAGCGGGAAAGTAATCCATCATACTCATGAAGTCCCAGCACATTATGCATTTTTTCAATTTCCCATGGCTTTACAGTCACCGTCTTAATCAACGGAAACACCCTGAAGGTTGTTGTAAAATGCTGGAAAACAGTGTTATCGTGCAGCCTTCTCTGGTCATTAAAACTTCTTCCACTCAGGTTGATTCCTGTTGAAAATGTATTGATTGCCGTCTGGTCGGGCATAAACATTTCCTTTCTCATACATTGCTCCCGGCATTTGCCTAAAAGATTAGTAGCTTTGATTGTTTCCATATTCATAAGCATTACCCCGGAATTAATATAACCGTCCCCAAATAACCATCTTCCATAATAATCTGACACACCTGCAATCTCTACACCTGTCATATCCTGATAGTAAAACTGCGAGAAGTCCCTTCTACACAGCACATCCGTATCCAGATAAAGCACCCTGTCAGGAATATCCACCTTATCTGCAAAAAGCCTTAACATACAGCATGCCGTAAATCTGGTCTGCATATTCGCCTGTGGTAATTCTTCCACAAAAAACCTTGTTATATCAATCAGTGTAACCTCTGACTTTATGTCCGATTTCTTCAATATTCCCTCAAGAAACTCCGCAAATGTATTTTCTATTGGCTTAAAAATATTACCCTGTTCACTGTAATCAACCGTAAGAATATACACATTTAACGGTTCCTTAACATTATCAATAATAGACAATACTGATAGAAGTATTCCCTTCTGCATTGGTCTGTCACCACAATAAAGTATGTTCATAATGCCCCCTTATTAAATCTGTGCAAATATATACTTTAATTGTAATTTTTCCCAATTTTTTAATTATAATACATTCTGTTTTACATAAAATGGGGCTGCCGCTTCACGAATGAATTTATATTCGTTAAAGCGGCAGCCCCATTTAGTGATAATATTAAAAGTTCCTTTTCGTATTAACATTTCTCGAATGAATTTGCAAATTCGATTTCAGACCGTAAAGTAAATATTCAAATTAGAATAATCCGGTAATCTTTCCGTCTTCGTCTACATCAATATTGTATGCTGCCGGTGTTTTAGAAAGTCCCGGCATTGTCATTACTGAACCTGTAAGGACTACAACAAATCCGGCGCCGGCTGATACATACGCCTCTCTCACATTCATTTCAAATCCCTCTGGTCTTCCAAGCCGTGCAGGGTCATCTGACAGAGAATACTGTGTCTTAGCCATACATATAGGCAGATTGCCGAATCCGAGTTTCTCCAGCTCTTCCAGCTGCTTTGATGCAGCAGGAGAATAATTAACACCCTCTGCGCCGTATATTTCTCTGGCAATTATCTCAATCTTTGTCTTAAGTGGCTGATCTGTACTGTAAAGGCAGTGGAAATCACTTCTCTTGGTCTCAAGTGTCTTAAGAACCTTATTGGCAAGCTCAATTCCGCCTTCTCCACCCTTCTCCCATACCTTGGCAAGGGCAAACTCACAACCTCTTTCCTCGCAGAACTTCTTAACATAATCTAGTTCTGCCTCTGTATCTGAGACAAAAGCATTGAGTGTTACAACTACAGGGACTCCATATTTCTGAAGATTCTCGATATGCTTTTCCAGATTAACAATTCCCTTCTTCAGCGCATCAAGATTCTCATGTGATAACTCTGTCTTAGGAACTCCTCCGTTATACTTAAGTGCCTTGACTGTAGCTACCAAAACAACTGCATCTGGCTTTAACCCTGCTTCGCGGCACTTGATATCAAAGAACTTTTCTGCTCCCAGATCTGCACCAAATCCAGCCTCTGTTATAACATAATCTGCCATCTTTAATGCAGTCTTTGTTGCTCTTACTGAATTGCAGCCATGTGCGATATTAGCAAAAGGCCCACCGTGTACTAATGCCGGTGTATGCTCAAGAGTCTGGATAATATTAGGCTTTAATGCATCCTTTAACAATGCTGCCATTGAACCCACAGCCTTGATATCTGCCGCAGTAACAGGTTCGCCCTGATAGTTATATGCAACTACCATTCTGCCAAGCCTTTCCTTCAAATCCTTCATATCTGTAGCCAGACATAAGACAGCCATAATCTCAGATGCAACTGTAATTACAAAATGATCTTCCCTCACAGTGCCATCAGCTTTAGAGCCAAGCCCCACAACAATATTTCTTAACATACGGTCATTCATATCCATGCATCTTTTCCACACAACGCTTCTCGTGTCAATGCCAAGCTCATTTCCCTGCTGAATATGATTATCAAGAAGGGCTGCGCATAAGTTATTAGCGGAAGTGATAGCGTGAAAGTCCCCGGTAAAATGCAGGTTCAATTCCTCCATAGGTACAACCTGGGCATATCCACCGCCTGCAGCTCCACCTTTTATCCCAAAGCATGGCCCCAGTGAAGGTTCACGAAGTGCTATAATTGATTTCTTTCCAAGTCTTCCAAATGCTTCTCCAAGACCAACTGTTATAGTTGTCTTTCCCTCTCCTGCAGGAGTAGGGTTAATAGCTGTAACCAGAATCAGCTTTCCATCTTCATTATTCTGAATACTATTAATGTATTCATCAGATATCTTAGCCTTATATTTACCATAAAACTCAAGATCATCTTCTTTGATGCCACATCTTGCTGCAACATCCTTAATTGGCTCCATCACTGCTTCCTGTGCAATTTCAATGTCAGTTTTCATAGTTTTCTCTCCTTTGCTATAGCATTTGCCCCGCATTAGTCTGTTAAACGTACTTAATTATTACATACATAAAACAAGAGGCTAAGGACGCACTTTTTTGTGCACCCCTGCCTCTGTTAAAAACCTGAAAGATTCTCTGCACTGCAGATTGCTTCTTCGGTGCCACTAAAAGTAGCTCTCCAGAGTTCCGTCCGCAACCGGTCCTTTTGCCTGAGAGTTTCTGCTGTCACCTTCGGCGCTACATGATTAGTAGTCTCTCCCGATTACATCTTCCGGAATATTAATCCTTAAATACTGCTTTATAAGGAAAAAAGCGTCTTGCCCCTTATGATGCAAAACGCCTTCATTTCTAATATCATATATAAACCATTTCTATTTGTCAATAAGGAACTTTCAACTTTTGTATTTCTTGAAAACAGTATATATTTATGGTAAAATTTATCTTAATTTTTTAAAGGGAGCAATAAATAAAATGTTTAGTAAAATTGATAATATTCTCAATACTATCGACGGATATGTGTGGGGAATTCCTCTTATTGTTTTTATTCTTGCTGTGGGACTCTTCCTCACAATCAGACTCAGGGGTGTCCAGTTTACCAATTTAGGAAGAGCATTCAAATATATTTTCCACAATGAAACTGACGGAAAGAATGGAGAAGTCAGCAGTTTTGCTGCCTTATGTACAGCTCTCTCAGCTACCATTGGAACAGGTAATATCGTCGGTGTCGCAACCGCTATCGTTGCAGGCGGGCCTGGAGCGCTCTTCTGGATGTGGCTCGCCGCTTTAGTTGGAACTGCTACTAAATATTCAGAATGTCTTCTTGCTGTCAAGTTCAGAAAAGTAGATGAAGACGGACATATAGTAGGCGGACCTTTCAATTATATTGAATACGGAATGGGGCCTAAGTGGAAATGGCTTGCCAAATTATTTGCATTTTTCGGAGTTGGCGTTGGTCTTCTTGGAATTGGTACATTTACTCAGGTAAACGGTATTTCTTCAGCAGTCAATAATTTCTTCGACCCTGATAATTCATGGACTGTTAACATATTGGGACGTACATATTCCTGGACGGTTGTTATAAGCTGTCTCATTCTCACTTTGGCAGTCGCTCTGGTTCTTATCGGAGGACTTAAGAGAATATCCAAGGTTGCGCAGATTGTTGTTCCTTTTATGGCTGCAACATATTTTATTGCAGGTATCCTTATTATTATATTCAATATCACTAATGTTCCGGCTGCTCTTGCAACTATAGTCCAGAGCGCATTTGGAATCAAGGCTGCTGCCGGAGGCGCACTGGGTGCCATGATTGTAGCTATGCAGAAAGGTATTGCGAGAGGAATATTCTCTAACGAAGCCGGTCTGGGAAGCGCTCCAATCGCCGCTGCCGCTGCCCGCACTAATGAGCCGGTAAGACAAGGTCTTGTTTCTATGACAGGTACATTTATTGATACTATCATAATATGCTCAATCACAGGTATAGCCATTGTTGTCACAGGTTCTTATGACCTGGGTCTTGAAGGCGTCGCAGTGACAACTAAAGCATTCCAGCTCGGTCTTCCATTTCCTGAAGCTGTTGCATCATTTATACTCATGCTCTGCCTGGTTTTCTTTGCATTCACAACGATTCTTGGATGGGATTATTACTCAGAGCGATGCCTTGAGTATCTAACGAACGGCAGGAAAAAGTGTGTTAAGGTTTACAGATGGCTTTACATCCTCTGCGTATTTATCGGTCCTTATATGACTGTATCCGCAGTCTGGACGATTGCCGATATCTTTAATGGATTGATGGCAATTCCAAACCTTATTGCGCTTGTTGCGCTAAGCGGTGTTGTTGCCAGTGAGACAAAGGACTTTCTTGGGCGGATGAAAGAAGAAAAAGCCAGAAAACAATCATAAATAAACAGATAACACACCTTATAAACATGAAAGACCTACAAAACATCTACTTTCGATTGTTTTGTGGGTCTTTCTTATACTCCCAAATGCTTTCTGCGCTTGCATATACCTACTAAACTTATTTTTTCTTCAGTTTAGTAGGCAACTTTTCCACTTTCATCTTCATTTTTCATAAATTTACATGTAAAAAGACCTACAAAATTTTTGTAATCTGCATTTTAGTGGGTCTTTTCTAGTATGACATTTAACTTTCCAGCATATATCACCTACTAAATTGCATCACAAATCATATTTAGTAGGTACATCCTGAGTAATGTCCTCTGCCTGCTCGACATTCTTTAAAATATTGTATCATTTCCTCTTTTTATTGTATTAATATTTACTCTTTTACTAAGTATAACGAACTATTTCTATTTCTATAACAGCCCTATAATAATTTCCTCACATTTGTCAAATCCAAGCTTTGAACTGTTCAGGCACAGGGTATAATTTTTCGCCTGTCCCCATACTTCGTCAGTATAATATGCATAGTTTATTGCTCTTCTTCTATCCACATCACGAAGCATCTTTCTTGCTTCATTCTCTGTCTTTCCATACATCTTGCAGATTCCTGCATACAATATATATGAAACTCGAAGCTTTGAATTATAAGCTATATAAATCATCGATTCGACATCTGACATATTATATCCGCTTAAGTTTGACAGCTTCCCTATAATCATTGCCAGGCCACCTGATATTATAACACCTGATGTTGTTCCAACTATATTCTTTACCATAGCAATTACTTTAGTACCTGTGACACAATATGCGCCCCTCTGATAAGTATTTGAATTCTCTAATTCGCAGATTTGGCCTTTGAATTCCCCACTTGTGATTTTGGAAGATACCTTTTGCGCCCCTCCATATGGCTTTCCACCTGAATAATCCTCAAGCACTTCGATAACCTTTGCTTTGACATATATAACATCATTGCTTGCCTTAATTTGTGTTCTCTTCACTTGACAACTTCCGGTGATGATTCCCATAAGAATCACCACGGGAAGCAGAATCCGAAGAGTATGTTCAAGTAAACATCTCCTGTTTTTCATAAAGATTTTAATCCTCTTGTTTCTTAATTACGATCATTATTCCTGCACAGACAGCTGCACCCGCAATACATAACCATGTTAAAAGCCATATAAATCTGTTGTCGCCTGTTTTTACGGTATCTGACTTATCTGTAATAGAAGCGTCTTCATTACTTGCTTTTGATGCAGTTGTAAATTCATATACATTAGTTGATACTATACCTGTCAATGCATTTTTAACAACTGCATACCATGCATAATGTGTATTCTCATTGAGATTTGCCATCTCAACTGTAGCTGTTTTAGTGTCCTTGTCAAACTCTGCATTTCCAATCTCTTCATCAGTCAATATATATGCTGAGAAATTCTTCTGAAGGATACTCTGTGCATTTGTATTAAACTCAACATCCAATACCATTTGATCAACGCCTGTTGCAGATGCTCCCTCAACATTTAACGTATGAAGCTCTGTGTCATAGAAATTGAAATCATCCAATATTGGAGAATAAGAGTTCATATATATCTTATTGTTATCCAGGTCAAAATAGAGGAATTTGATATATTCATTTCCACCTTCAAAACCTGACTGGTAGTCTGTACAAATCTGATATACTGTTCTGTCATTCTGACCATCTCCATTGTCATCAAACATTGCTGTCTCATATGATGAGCCGTGATAATGTCCATTTAATACTGCAAAAACATTTGGATTCTTTGCAACAACCTGCTGTTTAACCAACTGTCCATAATAATCAAGATATGTACCTGAGCTCTCCTTTTCATTCCTATGCGATTTATTCGCATAAAAGCTTCCAGATATCTGCAAAAGCTTTCTGCGTCATATATAAAAGCTATATGTTTTCGCTCAAAACATATAGCTAAATAACATAGTTAATATAAGAATGCTTTGTAAAATCCACTATCAAACATTTGAAAAAAGAATGTAAATATCATATTAAAAAATGGTGAAACCGATATTCTCAAGGGATACCGGTTTCACCACTTTAATTTAATACCATTTCAATCCATTGTAGGTTATGTCCAAAAACCTCGGTTTTAAACAATATACCTTTGAATGATTTCCGCAGAGCGGATAACAAATATTCTCGGATGAAACACTTATATGTTGGAAATACATACCCTTTGCTGATTCTTCATCACAACTATAATATCCAACCATTCCTCCAACATAGTCACATGTGGTTGAAGATGCATAAGCACATAAGTAAGAAGCGCCCCATATTGTTCCGGTATCATCATTATCAAAAGGTGTTTCTGCCGTACCAATATATCCGCCTACATAGTCATAACCTTTAACATTAATACACTCAATATCGTTGTTTTCAATCTTACTTCCTTTGAGATGTCCAACGAATCCGCCTACATGAATCATACCTTCTACAGAATTCCAAGCAGGTTTACCTATATCAAACAGATCATTCCACCATATCCAGTTTGCATATATTTCACCGCCATATGCACCACCTGCAAGTAAGCCTATGTAATTACCTCCCTCTGCAGACAATCCCGTCATATTATTTTTAAAGATTATACCTGAATTAACCTTTGCGACCACAACTCCTGTATAATCATCACTACCAGATACTTTAAGATTCTGCATCTTACAGTGTCTGATTGTTCCGCCATTAAGCTCTGTTGCAACAACAGCCGCCATACCCATACCTCTTAAGTATGATATTACATTGATGTTCACAAAGTCTACATACTCAATTGTACCTTGGTTATTATATGTAAGCATTGCCGTATCCTTATTACCCTCATATGTATCTGGTTTGATTACATTCCCGGTGAATTTCACATTTTTAATCACGCCATTTGACTTTATTGTACCAATAAGCGGTTCATAACATGAACTATTAAACGTAATTGTATGTCCTCTTCCGTCTAATTCACAGTCAAGCTCTTCCATTACAGGTTTAAAGTATATATCATTAAGTTCAATATCAGAATTTATGCATATATTATATTCCTTATCCGGATGCTTAGCCGATAATCTTGTTACAACCTTGGAAGCAATCGCTAATTCCTCCTGAGTATTTACAATAACCAAAGGATATACCGGGTAATCCTTCCAGAATTCCACCTGCAACCAATTAGCTTTTGGTGTTATTCCTGAAGTTCTAATCTCGCTAAGTGAGAGATTCTCATCTAACCACTCGTCATTCTGTCCGCCGCTCCAGTATGCGAATACGTATCCTTCTTTTTCCGGATCAGGCACGTCCTTAAGCTTCTTGGCACCAATATTTTCACCTGTTTCCTTCATGTACTTATATACGCCATCATTATTAGTTCCTCTTAAAGTTCCGCCGTTAAGATCCACATTGATTTGATCGACATTCATACCAACTATCGGTTGAAGCTGAATAGTACGACCGATACTTTCATCTATAGTAGCTCCGCGCTTGAAAATAATAGTGTTCTCGAATATTTCAATATTACTATAATTTGCAGCATCCGTAAGAATTTCCCAGCGTATAAATGTAAAACCATCTGTAATCTCAGGAATCGGTAATATAAACTCCTTATCTGCTTTAAACTGAGTTATCAGATTACTACAATTTGCTCCCGGAGGACTTTCATACATAATATGAAGGTCTGGGTAATATACGAGATATTCTACATCGTAATCACTTGCCGGCATTATTTTGTCTCCACCATTATTAGGACCATAAGAAATAGCACCAGGGAAAGTTAACTCAGGCTCATCTCCTCCTGTTGTCGGCAAATGAATCTTTTGACCATATCTGTAATATCCCGGCTTAGAATATTCAACGCCTTCTCTTATTATGCCTCCGGCAAAGTCATATGACAACTCATAAAGCTTTCTGTCAAAATAAACATTTACAACTGTTGAACCGTCGCCATTGATTGTGGTTCCTTCGGCAAACCCTACATACTCAAAGCCTTGTGGAGCTGTTTTGGAAATCAAACTTCCATCTACAAAATCTCCCGCGGTTCCTTTACATTCTTTCTCTCCTCTCATAGAATATGTCACATTTCCATTTTCATCCCTCTCAGCATCCTCATCCATATATACAAATTTGTATGGAATATTGGATTTTGGAATTATAGAAACTTCAATACTCTTATCTTCGGCCGGCATTGTTGTGGGTACAGTTGCGAAAAAGACATCATAACCTGCTTTCTCAAATTGCGGCAAAACAATCTCGGTTCCGTACTTTACTAAGCCCGGCTTAGTATATTCATCACTTATCGGCTCAAGTCCCTTAAAATTATAGGTTAAATTGTAGCTGTTTCTTGAGTAATATAAATCAATAGAAGCTTGATTATCAGGAGTAACAGTAAGCTGAACTTTCTTATTATACTCATCTAATATTGTAAACCCTTCATATGTACCTGGTGTAATGTCTATAACAGTATTAGGCTTTTTATTATATAATGTAATAGTCTGTGGAGAAAGGGTATATCCGCTTCCATCAATATTCTCCTTATATACATTTAATGTATATTTATAATTACCTATTACTTCTCTCCAATCAGGAGAGTATGTAACTGTTTTATCCTCATCTGAATAATGCAAGCTCCAGGAATATACCATATATCCCGGTTTTGTCACTGTAGGTTCAACGACAGTCGCTCCATAGTAAATATCAGAGCCTTCTGCTGTATAAGCACCATCTCCTAACACACCACCATCCAAATCATATACAAGCTTATATACTTTTCTTCCATAGTATGCATTAATCTCGGTTGTTTCATCTCCCTTGATTCTCTCGCTTGTGCTTCTTTCAAAAATGTAATGTTCACTATCAACCGTCTCATTGTCCTTATTATACTCTGCAGTTTCACCTGTCGTTCCATATTCATCCCAGTAATTAATGAGTTCATATTCCTCTGAAACTCCATAAATATCAACTCCATTCGCATCCTGACCGGTAACAACTAACTTAGGAGCATAAATATTTACTGTATATTTTGTATCAGTATTTGGACTCCACTTAGCATACAGATATACTGTAGCAGCATTATCAGCAGTAAGATTTGATACATTATCTCCCGGCTGATAGTCTGTCCCGCTTCCATCTGCCTTTGTATTCCAGCCAGCAAATGAATAACCTATAACATTGTATCCATTATTGCTGATTATTCCTAATACATCATATGTGAACATCTGATTATCAACTGTTCCTGATACATCCCCCACCAAATTATCTTCATTAGCAAGATATTTCACAGTATAACTGTTTGCTTTCCAAACAGTTGAAACAGTAAGATTCTTTGCCGGCATCTCGAATTTCTTTGTAACGTCAACATCATCACATACAAGACTATCAATTGTGTAACCTGTCTTTGTTAGTGCCGGATTCTGAAGCATATGCTCTTCACCATATTTTACATACTCTGTAAAGGTATCATTACTTCCCCCCATAGTATATGTAATTGTATATGTATTTCTTGAGTAAAGGTAATTAACCTCAGCACTTCCATCTGGTAATATAGTGACATTTTGTGCATCCGGCTTTGTGAAACCAACTATATCCTTTCGAGGTGCTTCTACCGTCATATCTGTCTCTCCAAAGTACGGCACTGATTCAAGCTTAGTATTACTCTCACCTGAAATATCCTCGATATAATAATTTACAGTATATTTAGTGTCAGCAGCAGGTTTCCAGATTGCCTCAATTACAAGGTCTTCTGCTCCCATTACAGCCGGAATTTCCTTATCCCAGCTGAGCACATAACCAGTCTTAACTGCATTAGGTGACACAATGGCATCACCATAATATATTTCACCGGAAGTATATTCATTGTCAGCAATTCCCTCATTGAGTATCCATGTAATGCTATACTTGTTTCTTACATAGTAGATATCTACTACTGTTGTTCCATCTCCAAGAATTGCCTTCTGTGTGAATTCTGGCGTAAATCCAGTCATTGTATCAGCTACAGCATTGGTCTGTGCTCCGGTTACACCATACTTTGTATCCTCTCTTATAAGAGTTACATTGACATATTCTCCGTCGTTAACCTCCATAACCTTATGGTGCTTCACTGTATACTGTGTATCTGTATTAGCACTCCACTGTGCGTACAGCTCTACAACTGCCATATTCTCCGGTGTAAGGTTTCTTACTGTTCCACAGTCATTGTAAGAATCACCTGTTCCATCTGCCTTTGTGTTCCATCCGTTAAATTCATATCCTGAAATTTCATATAAATTCTTTGAAAGCTCTTCCGCTACATTGTATGTGAAAACCTGGTCTTCCATTGTTCCACTGACATTTCCAATGTCTGCAGCATTTCCATTGAATCTTACGGTATATGAATTAGCATTCCACTGTGCTGTAATGGTAACGTCCTTTGCCGGCATTGTAAATGCCGTAAGGTCAGGTATATCTGAACTTGCCCAGCTATCAAATGTGTAACCTGTCCTACTAAAGAAAGTATTTTCACGTGCGCTATAAGCTGCGCCATACCTAATCTCGTCTATTATAGTAGAACTTGTTCCAACAGATGAGTATGTTACCTTGTATGTATTTCTCGTGTAATTGTATCTTACACTTGCACTTCCGTCAGCTGCAATTGTAATATATGATGAATCCGGAGCTGTAAATCCTGCCACATCAATAAATGGAGCTTTTACAGTACTATCTGTCGTTCCAAAGTACTCTTTTGTATCTAACAGCTCATAATCATCACCTGCAACATTCTCACCATAGTAATGTACTGTGTACTTTGTGTTTGTATCAGGTATCCATATTGCATTAATTATTGTATCCTTATCTACCATGTAGAACTCATCAGTAATATCCATATCCCAGGAAAGTATATATCCCTGCTTTGTCACTGAAGGAATTGTAACTCTGTCATTATAATACACTTCACCTTCTGTGTACTCATTATCAGCCGTACCGCCATTTAAGTTCCATGTAAGCATGTAAGTATTTCTAACATAGTAGATATTAACTACCGAGCTTCCATCCGGAGCAATCACAACCTGATTAATCTCTGCTGTAAAGCCCTTCTTGTCTTCTATGGTCTCGCTTGTTGTATCCCCTGTGGTTCCCTTTTTATTTTTAGAATACATCAGAGTAGGCGCCTCATAGATACCATCCTTAACAGACATAACCTGATATACATTTACCTTGTATTCTGTATCAGTAGCCGGTTTCCAGATTGCATAAAGAGTTATCACATCCCCATCAGTATCTGTCAGATTCTTAACCACCATTCCCGGCAAATACTTATCGCCAGTTCCATCAGCCTTTGAGTTCCAGCTGTCAAACACATATCCTTGTAATACAAATTGATTAATGCCAATCTCAATTTCTAAGTCATATTCTGTACTTACTGTTGACATTGAGCCCTGTGCTGTTCCCTTAGAATCCTCGTTGGCATCATATTGTACAAGATACCCATTACCTCTAAATTCTGCCTTTAATACAACATTCTTAGCAGGCATTTCAAACTGCTCAACATATCTGTTATCAAGCGACCAACCGGTAAACTTGTAGTGTTCCTTAGAAACCTTTACCGTATCATCAATCTTGTATGTGCTTCCAAATAATACATCTGCCTTAGTCACATTTTCCCCGGTAGCCGGATTGTAATATGTGACTGTATATGTATTCCTTGTGTAATAAAGCTTAAATACTGATGTTCCATCTGCTTTAACTGCTCCGCTTATTATTGAATTCTCATTCTTTTCATCGAATGTAAATCCTGGAATATTGTCAGATAAAACTTTTATTTGCTTATCACTTTCACCATAATGGGTTGATGTCTTATAGAGTTCGAATGTTCCGTCAAGCCCCTCTGCATATGACTCCACAATATACTTTACATCAGTATTAGCATTCCAATGTGCATATAATGTATGGTTACCGTCTATAGACATTACTGTTGTCTCAGTGATATATTCACCATACTCGGCCTTTGTAAACCAGCCTGCAAACCTGTAACCTGTTCTTTCAGGTGTAGGTAAAGCGCCATACTCCTCGTTGAACGCCTTTGACTCACTGGTAATGTCACATTCTCCACCATTTGCATCATATGTAACATCATACATAATCTTATTAAACTGTGGATATAATGCAATCTTACTGTCTGCAATATTCCATACCTTAGCTGGCGTTCCATCTGCATTATAGTACTTCTCACCGCCTTCCTTTTCAGTAAAGTAGCCAATAAACTCTAATGCATAAACTTCAGGAACCTTTTTAAGCTTGGCTGGTAATTCGCCATATTTATTAATTATTGTAGCGGTTATATCTGAGTTTTCATCATATAATAATACCTCTGTCTTCTGTGGTTCATATATTGCCACATAGACTTTATCCCCATACTCATCCCTTGAAATAGAGGTCACTTTATTAACTCCATCTGACCATCCAATAAATGTGTAACCTGTTTTGACAGGTGTAGGAAGAATTACTTCTTCTCCTGTCTTATATGAAGTAACATTCTCAGTTAATGTACCGCCTGCAGCATCCAGTCTTACACTATATGTATTAGACTTTATATACAGCTTTACAACTGTATATCCCGCACCATCAATGTATGGCATAGAACCATTCATATAGTTACTTTCATATCTGATTAAAGAATAACCCTTCAATTCAGATACAATTGCATCCACATCTATAGGTGCATCTGTGCATCCTGTATATGCAGCATATGCTCCCTTTCCAATATATTGAACATACCCGTCACCATCAGGCTTTTCTACATATACCTGTACATGATACTCAATGTCGTCAGATGGTGACCACTTACAATTGTATGTAAGATCCTCGTCCGGCATAGTCGCAGGAATAACTCCATCCCAGCCCTCATTTACATAACCGGCAACATACAGCAAAGGCATATTGACAGACTTTCCATACTTGTATTCATATACTATATCCTTATAGCCCTTATTCGCTAAATCGCCGTATGTATATGTTACTGTGTGAATCTTTCTCTTATAAAAAACCTTCACATTGGTACTACCATATGCACCAACTTTCTTATTCAACTCAGTACGTTCCATATCAACCTCAAAGCCTTCCATAGCTTTGAAATTCTTCTTAAGCACATCCAAAGTAATGGCGTCATCTGTATAAACCGAAGTATCAACATTCTGGTCTACATATTCAAAAAATCCAAACTCATTTTCAACATAGTGAGATACAAAATACTGATTAGGAATTGGAATCCATTTTGCGTAAGGTGTTGTATTATAATCCGGCATTCTATCCGGGAATACATAAGGTTTTCCGTCAACATACCACCCGCCAAACTCATATCCTACCTTTGTAGGATCTTCAGGTTTAGTAATCTTAGTGCCTGGTCTGTAATATAATGGCTCAACATATGAACCACCCCTTGAATCCCAGATAATACTATTACCTGAATCCGGGTCAATCCACTTCAAATGTATTGTCCTGCTAATAGTCTGTGTTGAGAATGAGAGTGATGGCTGTTTCCATGCAATTGTCATATCGGTTTCAAACATCAGCTCCCCGGTGTCCCTAGGAGTTACTGTAATCTTATTAGTAGCAGGATCATATTTAAATACATCATTATCCTGAATATCAATAATGAATCTTTCCTCATCATCTCCTGCCGTATCCTTGCCGCTTACTACACCAGCCTTATCAGAATCCATCTCGAACCACTTGTGTTCACCATTAGTTAAATCCAATGCATCAACAACAAATAAATCTGATGGCAACGTAAATTCTTTCTCTTTAATCCACGTGTATTTGAGAGGAACATTTCCTCTGATCTTACGACCATTACGCATTTCCTCCCAATAACCTGTCTCCTCATCATACTTGAAATCCTGAGCATCATATTTATATCCGGCTGTCCATAACGACCACTCATTCGCATAAAGCTTTGGCATATATGAGAATTTACCATCCAAAACCTCTGCGACAAATCTTATATCAACATACAGACCAACATCTAACAGCAACGCACCCTTAGCATAGCTCTCTGTGCCTTTTCCCTTCTCCCACGCATAAGTGTAGTAGAAATATCCATAAAGCTTTGCGTAAACACCGCCTTCAACCTGCAAGCCGATTCCTGCAAGCTTTGTGCTGAACAAACCAAATGTCACCTTGACTCGCACGCCACTTCGGATTCCGAGCACGCCCATTACATACATATCGTATCTGAGGCATGTCGTTCCTGTGCTTAATGTTTCAGCCCCTGCTTCTCTGTGAATAAGCATCATAGAGAATTCATTTCGCTGTGAATCTTCTGCCTGAATTGTAATTCCTAATGCAACATTTACATTTGCAGAGGTTACAAACACTCCTTTAATTCCATAAGCAGAGATACCAAATGAATCGAATGAACCATATGTTTCAAACAATGGTAATTCAAACAAATCAACCCAGTTGTCACTAGCATCTTCAACAAATGCAGAATACTTATCAACTAAATCTCCTGAAGCTGTACCCTTTGCTTCTGGGAAAGGATTAGGTGAGTTCTTTAATTTATCCTTAATTGCGTTACCAATATTTAGAATTGCTGTTCCTGCACTCTCAAGTTCACTTCCCTTCTCAAATGGAAGCTGGAACGGTCCTTCTACGTTGTCAAGCTTTGCAGTTGCAGTTAACGCAATTCCTGTATATACTCCTCTGTCAAATTTTCCTGTAAGATTATAATCATAGATATATGGGAAGATTCCTGCCACCTTCCAGATAACTGTTCCATCAACTGACAAATCAAACAATATCTCTGATTCAAATACAGCAGCTAATTCGACCTCAACCTTATGTCTTGAACCCTGTTTTCTGATATCAAATTTATATGTAAATGCTATTTCAACACGAACGCCTCTGCCTCTGTCAGCAAAATGTTCAAGTTTGGTTGAAATATTTACAGAAACCTTTGTTCCCTTATCCTGCGAGTTATTTCCAATGAAATTGAACTGATCACCCAGGAGTACTAACTGATCCATTGGTATTTCAGTACCATCTTCATTTCTAAATATAATTTCACAATTCTCAAGGCTTAAATTATCCTCACCAAGCAATGCCTTTACTTCGTCTGTCTGCAAAGCCATCACACTTAAATACTGGGCAGATTCCTCCAGAAATCCACTCTCTTCAAGCTGGTCATTAACAAGCTGTGTTATATACTGCTTATCAATTGCAGATTCTAACTGTTCATCTGTCATCTGAGATTTCTGGAATAAATCCATACAAGCCTTCATCTGCTCAAATGTAACAGTCTCATACTCTATGTATGTTGTCTCCTCGCCAAATAAAACCTTGGTAATCTTGCCGTATCTCTTTAGTGTTTCATCAGAATCACCATATGTACCTGTGAAAAATGCAATGAAATCACCTACTTCAACAGTTGTTTCTATTCCTAGTCCTACATCAGCATAATTTTCCGAGAAATCAAGCTTCTCGTTATTAATGGTGAAGCTCATACCATTCTCCTGCCAGCCTGTGACACCATCATTGTTATCGATATCAACCGGTAAAATATCCGGGATAAACAATACATCCTCAGAATCTGCTGATTTATATGTGTACTGATTGCCATTGACAGCTGTAATTGTAACGTATGAAGTTCCCTTATCTCCGTTATAATCAAGCTCTCTTAAATCCGGACGCTCACCTTCATAAATGGCAACTGTATCCCCCTTAGAAAATGTTCCTGATTTATATGTAAATGTGTTCTCACAATTATTACTTCTATAGTGGATTTCACCTGTCTGCGAATCAGTCTCAGCCTTGAATAATCCCTGATACTCAAGCAACTTAGCTCTATCACTTTCAGATAACTCATTAACAGATAAATACTTTAAATCGTCACTAAGGGTAAGATTCTTAACCTCTTTCTTAGAAATAGTAAGATTATAGTAAACTATATCATTTGAGCTGTCTTCAAATGTGAGTTCGTCACTAAGCTTCTCAATCTGATACGAATGACCTTCCTTAAATCCATTCTTGCAGTAAACCTTATAAGAACCGTCTGATAACAACTGTACTGACAGTTCATCCTTTTCCATTACGTCACTGTCATCTGTTCTTGTCTTGTCGGAATAATTCTTTAAAGAAAGATTATTAAGCACAAAATCAGCGTCTTTATCTGAAGCCTTTACAATAAAGCTAAAATCAGGTGAAACATCATTTCCTACAAGATAGTTAATTGCACCTTCCCCATTAATTGGAAATGAATCACCATACTTTGCATATAATTCTATATCTGAAGTTACTGTATCAGAATTTCCTACAGGTTTGCTAAAGTTACTGTCGTAGTACCACTTAAGGAATACCATTCCCTCCAAAACAGGAGCTTCAATAGAATTTACGATAGTATTTTCCTTTACCATTTTCTTGCTGTTTTCATCCTCACAATGAAGTAAGACTTCATAATACCTGCTTACAGAGCCATCCTCCTGTGAATCGTCGGAGGCACCAGAATTGTCAGTCGTAGAATTACCAGCTCCTGAATTATTATTGGAACTCACGGGAGTTTTCTTCTCTGTCTCCTTCTGAGTTTCTTTCTCATTGCCCTTCTCGGTCTCTTTATTCTCATTATTATCAGTCTCTTTCACTTCGGATGAGGTTTCCCTCTCCTCATCACCTATATCATCAGCCTGAGTTTGAGTCTGATTATCTCCTGTGGCAACATCCTTATCCCTGCTATTCCAATTAATAAATATAAAAACTGAACCTAACATCAGTATAATTGCCAGAATAAGACCTATTACTATTTTGTACTTTTTCTGCATATCTTTCTCCTCCTGCATATATATGTAAAACAACTCTGTGTTGTAAAAAAACAGCGTACACTTTTCCTATTTCCACTCATAAATAATGTTAAAACTATAAAAATCCACTGTCAATCAACCTGTCTCGAAACGACATTTAACCGTCACAAAACAACAAGTGGCTGCCACACTAAGTAAGAAAATAGTGTGACAGCCACCTGAATAATTATCTTATTCCATTGTTATTTTTTGTATTAAATATCTCTGCAAAATATTTATTCATTGTAACCTGTTCTGTGTCATTACCATTCTGTACAAATGAAATATTTGAAATATCAAAGAGAATACAACCACAGTGTCCTTCAAATGTTGGAAAGCATATTACCTTAAGATACTTATCAACCTCGGGGCTGTAATCCATAAGTTCTAATACCTCACCATACATTGTCGCTCTCTCATAGCTTCTTAACCACTTAGAATCCATGTTGCTAAATATTTTGCCAAATGAATTTCCAATCAGCCTCTCTAACGGAAGCTCCTCTAGCTCTGCAAGCTTCTGGTTTCCATATCTGAATATCCAGTCAACCGCATGCTGCTCGTCATTAAATACCATCTCTATATCAGTAAATGCAAATGGAACATAATCAAAGCTGCGATAGTGTTCCTTATAATCCTCATCCGTAATTTGCATATTATTCTTTTTTATTCTGTCAATATAATTCTTCTGCTTCTGATAAAATTGCTCAATTATGAATTTTTTCTTACGCACAGTGTATTCCAAATCATCACCATTGCTAAGATTAATTTTATCTGTAATTGTATGAATCGCCTTCACCGACACAAGGCAACCACGATGAATCTTTATAAATCCATCTCCAAGACAATTCTCAATTTCTGACAGTGTCATTCTAGTCTTATAGACTTGGTAATCAGAAGTATGTATTTCAATATATTTTCCAATCATAACAACGTATATAATTGAACTTACACTTAATACAATTTTGTTTCTGTTTGAAATAATAGTAATATATTCCGTATTTAGCACCTATACACCTCGTATTCAAACATATTTTTTCTGTAATAGATAGTAACATTATAAGCGTTTTAGAGCAATCTAATTATAGCAAAAAAAAATTATTTGAAACAGTTTCCATTATCTTATATACTATATAAAATGTTTAGCATTATCTTTATTCTGATAATTTTAATTCAAACTTTTATTCTAACAGTGTGACAGGAGTGACAATATCGATGAAAATTAATTACAAATCTAATAAGAAAATTGTTATATTGATATCATTGGCTTGCGTTATTGCTTGCGGTTTCCTTGTTTTCTTTTGTATATTAATATCTAATAAAAAAAAGGCAACGCCAATAGACCTTCCTGTGAGGATAGCGCTAATTGATACAGGAATATCTGAAAATGCTATTGATTCAAATTTTATTGAGACTGGTTATAATTATGTAAATTCAAATGAAGATACTGTTGATTTGATTGGTCATGGAACCGCTGTTGCAAGTATAATAGCAGGTAGTGAAATAGCAGGTATTGAGGGGCTTTGTAACGAAATCGTTCTTGTTCCGCTTGTTTACAGCACCTTAGATGAGGATGGAAATCAAAAAAGTGTTGATGTTGAAGTTCTGTCACAGATGATAAGAGATGCTGTTGATATATATCATTGCAATATTATCAATATAAGTTCGGGAATCAAGACAAACAATGAGCAGCTAAGAAAAAGCGTAGAATATGCGAAAGAATGTGGAGCACTAATTGTTTCGTGTGCAGGAAATGAAGGAACAACTGATATATACTATCCTGGAGGATATGAGAGTGTGTTGTGTGTAGGAAGCCTTAACAAAGATTTATCACAGAGAGCCTCATTTTCCCAGTACAATGACACTGTTGATGTTCTTGCACCAGGAGAAAAGGTTAGTGCAGCCACTATGAAGGGAAATGCTTTTAATGTAACCGGAACATCATATGCTGCAGCACATGTTACCGGAAGAGCCGCAGCAATCTGGAAAGCTTCACCAACCCTTACTAATGATGAAGTAAAAACCAAGGTAATAGCTGACCTTAATTGATATATTGTATGTGCTAAATATTTTTTATATGTATTAATAGATTATTCTGATTTTGGCAGGTTAAAATCTTCATCGATACACTTACGGATGATTCTCTTTGTTTTCTCAATAGGCAGTGGCACATTTTCTTCACTGAAGTATTCGATGTTCACTACCTCTACAACAGCCTCATGATTATCCTTTCCAGCCGGAACAAGCACAAAATCACCGACTTCGATGCTGTCATCGTCCGTCAGATAATAATAACTCTTGTATCCATCATCAAAGGTAACGCTGCAAAAAATGTATTCCGATTTGCGGCGCTTAGGTCTGTTTATCACATCCGGTTTGCTATTTCCATCAAAGGCATACAAATCATCCATACCAACAGTATCACGTACAAGGTCAGATAAATCGATGCCCTCATAGTCAAAATCAGCACACAACGAACCACGGAATTTATAAACTGTTCCCTCAGTATTTGTTAGTTCCATCTCCCAATTGCCAATATCTGTAGCAATGATTTCATCGTATTCGTTGCCAAAATAAGCTGCAATCGCACCGAGTAATCTGTCAGTAGCAATTTTTTCAATTTTGAAATTCTTACTCCGTGCTTTTTCATATCTTTCGCCACCGTGACCAAAGTTATATCCGGAAAACCAAACACGACCTTCATCGTTTATTGTAAGGTGTTGTTCCACCTCGTCATCAGAATCCGGCATGGGACCGTAACAGATATTATTGGATACGATACGCATCTTTTTCAGTGTGCCTTGGAAAATAAATGGATTCTCCCCGGAAAGCAGTGCCA